>NZ_JAHQRN010000007.1:0-231958 GCF_024895295.1 Brevibacterium sediminis
CAGTCCAACTATTGGGGACCACTCCAGCGCGAGGTTGCTGCGCCGCCGTCAGGTAGTAATTAGGGGGTTGGGCGGAGGGTTCTTGCCAGCTCGCGGCGCTTCGCCTGCTCCTTCGGGTCCGGGACCGGCAGTGAGGCGATGAGGCGTTTCGTGTAGTCCTCCTGCGGCGCACCGAGCACCTGCTCACCCGTGCCCTCTTCGAGCAGCTCGCCGTGGAAGAGCACCCCGATGCGGTCGGAGAGCATATCGACCACGGCGAGGTCGTGGCTGATAAACAGGGCCGCGAAGTCGAAGCGGTTCTGCAGCTCGACGAAGAGCTCGAGCACCTTCGCCTGCACGGACACATCGAGCGCCGAGGTCGGCTCGTCGGCGATGAGCAGCTCCGGATCGAGCGCCAGTCCGCGCGCCAGGGACGCCCTCTGCCGCTGACCGCCGGAGAGCTCATGCGGATACCGCGCCGCATACGCCTTCGGCAGCTGCACAGAATCGAGGAGTTCGGCCACTCGCTGCGACCGGTCGTTCGCACTCATCTCCCGGCGATGGATCGCGAACGGTTCGGCGATGCACTCCCCGATCGACAGATGAGGATTGAACGAGGCCGCCGGGTCCTGGAACACGAACCCGATCCGTCGCCGGATCTTCGAGAACTCACGCTCCTTGAACCCGACCATCTCGTGCCCGAGGACGGAGAGGCTGCCGCCGCTGGCCCTGGTCAGGCCCGCAATCGCGCGTCCGATCGTCGTCTTGCCCGACCCCGACTCACCGACGAGCCCGTAGACTTCGCCGGCCTTGATATCGAAGCTCACCTTCTTCACCGCGTGGAAGTCCGACTTGCCGATCCCGCCCGGATAGACGATATCGAGCTCGCGCGCGGTCACGATCGATTCGCGTGCGTCCCCGTCCTTCGCCGAGGCGGCTCCCTCCTTCGCCGAGGCACCCCCGTCCGACGTCTCCCCCGCCGAGGCACCCCCGTCCGACGTCTCCCCCGCCGAGGCGACCCCACCCGAGGCCTCCCCCGTCGAGTCAGTGCGCGCTGAGGCGGCGGCCGCCTTGCGGCTTCCGGCCACGGTCGACCCGATCCGCGGCACCGCGGCGAGGAGTTCGCGCGTGTACTGCTCCTGCGGATCGTTGAAGAGCTGCTCGACGGTCGAGACTTCGACGAGGTCGCCGCGCAGCATCACGGCCACTCGATCGGCGAGGTCGGCGACGACGCCCATGTTGTGGGTGATGAGAACGATGGCAGTGCCCGTCTCGTCTCGCAGATCGCGCAGCAGGTCGAGGATCTCTGCCTGCACGGTGACGTCGAGTGCGGTGGTGGGCTCGTCGGCGACGATGAGCTTCGCCCCGAGAGCGAGGGCCATGGCGATGACGATGCGCTGCTTCTGCCCGCCCGAGAACTGGTGCGGGTAGTAGTCGAAACGGCTTTCGGCATCGGGGATCCCGACCTGCCGCATGGCCTTGACTACGCGCGCCTTGAGGTCGGCCTTGTTCGCCTTCCTATCGTGCGCGCGCAGACCTTCGGCAATCTGCCACCCGACCGTGAAGACGGGGTTGAGCGCCGTCGACGGCTCCTGGAAGACCATCGCCACATCCCGGCCGCGCATGGCCCGCAGCTCATCGGCGGAGACGCTGAGCACGTTCGCGCCGGAGATGACGATGGCCCCGGTTCGCTGCGCCGTCTCGGGAAGCAGACCGAGGATGGATCGGGCGGTCACGGTCTTGCCGGACCCCGACTCACCCACAATCGCCAGCACCTCACCGGGCGAGACGCTCAGCGACACGTCCTTGACCGCGTGGACGTCCCCGCCGTCGGTGGAGAAGGTGACGTCGAGCCTGTCGACATCGAGGATGCTGCCCGTCGCCGAGGCGGTCCGCTCGTGTTTCTGCTTGCTCATGCCGTGACCTCCGCGGGCTTGACGTTCTTGACCTTGGCTTTGCGTCGCACGCGCAGACGCGGGTCGTTGAGGTCGTTCATCGACTCACCGACCAAGGTGATTCCCAGCACCGTGAGCACGATGGCCACGCCCGGGAACACCGCCGTCCACCACACACCGGAGGTGACGTCCGGCAGTGCCTTGTTGAGGTCGTATCCCCATTCCGACGCCGAAGTGGGTTCGATTCCGAAGCCCAGGAACCCGAGTCCGGCCAAGGTCAGAATCGCCTCGGACGAGTTGAGTGTGAAGATCAGCGGCAGGGTCCGAGTAGCATTGCGGAAGATGTGCTTGGAGATGATCCGCGTCTTCGAGGCGCCGAGGACGATCGCCGATTCGACGAACGGTTCGGCCTTCAGCCGCAGCGTCTCGGCACGGACGACGCGGAAGTACTGCGGGATGAAGACGACCGTGATCGAGAATGCGGCCGCGGCGATGCCGCCCCACGCACTCGACTGACCGCCGGAGATCGCAATCGACATGACCAGCGCCAGCAGCAGGGTCGGGAAGGCGTAGACGGCATCGGCGATGACGACGAGGATGCGGTCGAGCCATCCGCCGATGTAGCCGGAGACGAGACCGAGGATGACACCGGCGAAGATCGACATGACCACGGCCACGACGATGACGGCCACTGCGGTCTGGGCGCCCCAGACGACACGGGAGAAGACATCGTAGCCGCCGACGGTCGTGCCCCAGATATGGGTGCCGCCGGGTGGCAGCTTCGACCCGAAGTTGCCCTCGGAGGTGCCCAGCTGGTTGAAACCGTACGGGGCGATGAGCGGAGCGAAGATCGCGCAGATGAGCACGATTCCGCACAGCACGAGGCCGGTGATGAGCATTCCGCGCTGCAGCCCCACGGACTGGCGCAGATGCGAGATGATCGGCAGGCGGGAGAACCAGGACTTCTTGGCCCGGTCGTCGAACGCCACTGCCGGTATTCCGGAGCCGGGAGCCTCCTCGGCGAAGGTCTGGGCCTCTTCAGCCGGGCCCTGGTTCTGCGGGTTGTCTGGAGTGGACATCAGTACCTCACTCTCGGGTCGATGAACGCGGCGATGACGTCGACGAGGAAGTTCGTGACCGCGACGATGACGGCGAGGAACACGACGATTCCCTGCACTGCCACGAAGTCACGGGCGGTCAGGTACTCGGCGAGTTTGAAACCGAGTCCCTTCCACTCGAACGTCGTCTCGGTGAGCACGGCGCCGGCGAGCATGAGCGCGATCTGCATACCCATGACCGTGATGATCGGGATCAGCGCTGGACGGTACGCATGCTTGGTGACCAGGCGGTATTCGGAGATTCCGCGGGATCGACCGGAGTCGACGTACTGCTGCTCGAGCGTGCCGATGAGGTTCGTGCGCACGAGCCGGAGGAACACTCCGGCGGTGAGCACGCCGAGGGCGATCGCCGGCAGCACCGCATGGGCGAGCACATCGCCGAGGACCGAGAAGTTGCCGATGCGCAGGGCGTCGATGAGGTAGAACCTCGTCGGGCCGACGACACCGGACATGATGTATTCGGTCTCTGTGGTGCCGCGGCCGGCGACGGGCAGGATCGGCAGGAAGACGCCGAAGACGAGCTTGAGGATCATGCCCGCGAAGAACACCGGGGTCGCATAGCCGAGGATCGCGAGCACACGCAGTGCCGCGTCGGGGGCCTTGTCGCGGTGGTAGGCGGCGAGCATGCCCAGCGGGATGCCGAGGATGAACGCGACGATGAGCGCGTAGAAGACGAGTTCGACGGTCGCTGCTCCGTAGTTGAGCAGGATCGACGAGACCGGCTGCCCGTCGGAGACCGCTGTGCCGAAGTCGCCCTTGAGCAGATTGCCCAAGTATTCGAAGTACTGGACGAGGATGGGCCGGTCGTAGCCGGCGGCGTGGACGCGCTCGGCCAGTTGGGCCTTCGTCAGGCGTCCTCCCAACGCTGCGGTGATCGGGTCACCGGTGATGCGCATGAGGAAGAACACCAGAGTGGTGAGAATGAAGATGGTGGGAATGATGAGCAGGAAGCGGATGAGGACATAACGTCCCAGACCGCCTCCCGAGGGCTTCTTGACCGCGACCGAAGTCTCGGCGGCCTCAGCCCCTGGTTCGCTGATGGCAGCAGACATGTGTTCCTTATGGGATGTGTTTCGATGCGCGAGCGGCAAGAGACAGCTCGGCGAGGTTCACTGCAGGTGTACGGATCTCACCGCGGACGCGCCACGAGGTGCAGGCGGCCTGATCGGCTCACCTGCACCTCGTGTGGGTGATCACTTGCTCAGCAGTGCCAGACGGAACTGGAAAGCGGGGTCGAGGGTGTCGTCGACGCCCTTGACGTCCTTGCCGGACACGGCGATCTGGTTGCCCTGCAGCAGCGGCAGGGTCGGCAGTTCGTCGGCCAGCTCACCCTGGATCTTCTTCAGGGCATCTTCGCGCTTGCCCTTATCAGCGATCGAGGACTGAGCGTTGAGCTCCTTGTTCATCGCCTCGTCACGGTAGTGGTTGGCGAGGAACGACGGAGTCTCATCCGTGTCATAGAAGAACGGCATGAGGTAGTTGTCGGCATCCGAGTAGTCCGGGAACCAGCCCAGCTGGTACATCGGGTAGACGTCGTCGGTGCGGTCCTTCGAGTACTGGACCCACTCGGTCGACTGCAGCTTGACGTTGAACAGCCCGGTCTTGTCCAGCTGGTCCTTGACCAGGGCGTACTCATCGCCTGAGGAGGGGCCGTAGTGGTCAGGGTTGTACTGGAGCTTGAGCTCGACCGGGGTCTTGACTCCGGCGTCCTTGAGCGCCTTCTTCGCCTTCTCGACGTCGGCGCCGCCCTTGCCGTCGCCGTATTCGGACTTCAGCGGTTCGTCGGAGCCGGGAAGCCCGTCGGGCACGTGCGAGTACAGCGGAGTGAAGGTGTCCTTGTAGACCTGGCTGGCGATCGCCTGACGGTCGACGGAGTCGGCCATGGCCTGGCGGACAGCGAGCGCCTTCTTCTCGTCGGCGTCATCGGTCTTCGCGCCGAAGGGCATCGTGTCGTAGTTGAACACGATGTACCGGATCTCGCCACCGGGACCCTTGTGGACCTTGAGGTCCTCGTTCTTGCCGAGGTCCTCGACGTCGGTGGCCGAGAGCGAACGCCACGCGACGTCGATGGTGTTCTCCTGGACGTCGAGCTTCATGTTGTTCGCGTCCGAGTAGTACTTCATCTGCACGGTCTCGGTCTTCGCCGGCTCGATGAAGCCCTTGTAGTCCGGGTTCGCCTTGTAGGTGATCAGCTCGTTGAACTTGAAGCCGTCGATCGTGTACGGGCCGGCGAAGGCCTTGCCGTCGACGATCTCCTGGTCCTTCGTGACCTTGTCGGCCGAGAATACGTCTTTATCGACGATCGGGCCGGCGGCGCTGGCCAGGACTCCGGGCCAGGTCTGGTCGTTCTTGCGCTTGAGGTTGAAGACGACGGTCTTCTCATCCGGGGTCTCCACGGACTTCAGGCCGCCGAGCAGCGAAGAGGGCCCGTTGGGATCCTGGATCTTCAGCTGACGATCGAAGGAGAACTTCACGTCCGAGGAGGTCAGTTCGTTGCCGTTGGCGTACTTGAGTCCGTCCTTGAGCTTGACCTCGTACTTCGTCGGCTCGGTGAAGTCAGCGGACTCGGCGATCGAAGGGTTGAGCTCGGCCGTACCCGGCTTGTAGGCGAGGATGTACGGGTAGATCTGCTGCTCGACGAGGGAGCTTCCGTTGTCGTACGCGGCGGCCGGATCCAACGCCACAACCTTGTCCGTGGTTCCGACCGTGAGCATTCCGCCTTTGTCGTCCCCGCCGCCGCCTCCGGTCGTCGAGGTCGAGCAGGCGGAGAGGAGCAGAGCGCCGGCCGCAGCGATGGCCACGGCCTTTGCGCCAGTTCGTCGTTTCATGGTGTTCCTGTCTTTCACAAGTGCTCTTCGTGTCTTCTTTGCTCGAAGAGATCCGCACCACATCTTACGGTTCCCGTCCCAAATAGTGAACTGACGCACATGAAGTGATCCAGTTCGCAACGACTTCGCAACAATTCGCCGAGGCGGCCCTGCTCGCCACAGCGAAACTTCCCTTGCCGGGACAGCCGGGGCACTCCCCGCCGTCACCCCACATCACGCCCACAACCGCCGCGAACCGCTCCCAGCCGCAGCCCATCCAACGGCCGCGACTTCGGCGGCGCACCGGGGAGCCGCCTCGGCGAATTCGATTTGCGTCACCGATGACAATCGGTTTCACTTATGAGGTGCATCACAGAGAAAACACAGGTCCTTCACTGTTTCGATGCTCAGAAACCCCTGCCCCCCTCTGATTGGAAAAGCGTGTCCGCAGTCCTTGATTGGCTCAACGGAATCATCTGGTCCTCCGCCCTCGTGTACCTCTGCCTCGGTGCCGGCGTGTACTTCACGATCCGCTCCCGAGCCGTCCAGATCCGACAGATCAAAGCGATCTTCACGCAGATGTTCCGCGGGAAGAGCTCGAACGAGGGCGTCTCCTCCTTCCAAGCTCTCGCGATGTCGTTGGCCGGTCGCGTCGGCGTGGGCAACATCGCCGGTGTCGCCACCGCAATCGGCTTCGGCGGACCTGGCGCGGTGGTGTGGATGTGGATCTCCGCGCTGCTAGGAGCCTCAACGTCCTATGTCGAGTCGACTCTCGGCCAGGTCTTCAAGGAACAGGACCCCAAGAGCGGCGAATACCGCGGCGGACCGGCTTTCTACATCGAGAAGGCCTACCGGCACACGAAGGCCAAGGGCCTGTTCAAGGTCTACGGTCTCGTCTTCGCCGCTGTCACGGTTCTCGCGATGAGCTTCATGCTCCCGGGCATCCAGTCGAACGCGATCTCCGGTGCGGTCGAGAACGCGTGGGGAACTCCGACATGGATCACCGCGGTCATCCTCGCGGTCATCATGGGCTTCATCGTCATCGGCGGAGTCAAGCGCATCGCCCACTTCGCCTCACTCGCGGTGCCCTTCATGGCCGTCATCTACATCATTGCGGCGATCGCTGTCACACTCGTCAACGCCGACCAGATCATCCCCGTCTTCCAGCTCGTCTTCACCTCCGCATTCGGCGTCGACGCAGGACCGGACGCGGCCTTCGGCGGCATTCTCGGCATGGCTGTTCAGTGGGGCGTCCAGCGCGGGATCTACTCGAACGAGGCCGGACAGGGCACCGGCCCGCACGCTGCCGCTGCCGCCGAGGTCTCGCACCCGTCGAAGCAGGGACTCGTGCAGGCCGGTTCGATCTACATCGACACCCTCTTCGTGTGCTCAGCGACTGCTTTCATGATCCTCTCCACCGGTATGTACAAGGTCTTCGATGCCGACGGCGAGACCATCATCGGCACAGGACGCGGTCAGATGGCCGAAGCCATCGCTGCAACACCCGGTGAGAAGTGGCCTCAGGCCGGACTCGACACGATGATCTCCGGCTTCGGTGCTGGCTTCATCGCGATCTCGATCTTCCTCTTCGCCCTGACGACGATCGTCGCCTACTACTACATGGCGGAGACGAACCTCGTCTACCTGCTCGGCAAGGCCAAGAGCACATTGGCCCTGACGATCGGCACTCGTGTGCTGCAGGTAGTCATCGTCATCGCGGTGGCCGTGGGCGCGATGTCGACCTCGGGCAGCGCCTGGGCGCTCGGCGACATCGGAGTGGGCCTCATGGCCTGGCTGAATGTGATCGCGATCCTCATCCTCCAGCAGCCGGCGTTCAAGCTCCTGCGCGACTTCGAACGCCAGACCAAGCTCGGCCTGGATCCGGTGTTCGAGCCCGAGAAGATCGGCGTGCGCAATGCCGACTTCTGGGATCAGCGCGTGGCTCGCCTCAAGGCCGGCGAGGCGGTGCCGGAAGGCTGATGCCCCTCCCGATCGGGCTGCCGGCCGTACGGCAAGCAGCCCGATCGGGAGGCAGATCGTTCGGCTGACGCCTCGTCCGCCGAACCGAGGGACAGACTGCGAGGCCCGGGACAATGGCGTCCCGGGCCTCGTGCCATTCACAGTGGAATCTCGCCGAGAAACGGGCTGAGTGTCGAGACACGGGTGTGCGCGTGCGTTTCTCGACACTCAGCCCGTTTCTCGACGGTTCAGCATGCGCAGCACCCCCACAAAGCGGCCGCCGCCCTGAATCGGGCGACGGCCGCTGTCGGTTCGCGGGGCAGACTCTGTTGCCCTCCGGCTCACCAGCCGAGCTGGCCGCGCTGGCTAAGCTGGCTGCGCTGGCCCAGCCGACTGAGCCGGCTCACTTCTTCAGGCTGGTGCCTGCCGAGCCGAGGTTCTGGCAGGCTTCGACGATGCGTTCGGCCATGCCCTTCTCTGCGGCCTTGCCGTAGGAGCGCGGGTCGTAGAGCTTCTTGTCGCCGACCTCGCCGTCGATCTTGAGCACTCCGTCGTAGTTGCGGAACATGTGCTCGACGACGGGGCGGGTGAAGGCGTACTGGGTATCCGTGTCGATGTTCATCTTCACGACTCCGTGGCGGACCGCCTCGGCGATCTCTTCTGCACTCGAACCCGAGCCGCCGTGGAAGACAAGGTCGAAGGGAGCCTTCTTGCCGACCTCGGCCCCGACCTTCTCCTGGATCTCACCGAGGAGTTCGGGACGCAGCTTCACATTGCCGGGCTTGTACACGCCGTGGACGTTTCCGAAGGTCAGAGCCGTGAGGTAGCGGCCCTTCTCGCCGGTACCCAGCGCTCGTGCGGTGGCCAGCCCGTCCTCGACGGTGGTGTAGAGCTTGTCGTTGATCTCGTTCTCGACGCCGTCCTCTTCGCCGCCGACGACGCCGACCTCGATCTCGAGGATCGAGTGCGCTGCCGTCGAGAGCTCGAGCAGCTCCTCGGCGAGAGTGAGGTTCTCGTCGAGCGGAACGGCGGAACCGTCCCACATATGCGACTGGAAGTAGGGATCGCCGCCGTTCTTCACGCGCTCGGTCGACGCGGCCAGCAGGGGCTTGACCCAGGCTTCGACGGCGTCCTTCGGGGCGTGGTCGGTGTGCAGCGCGATGTTGACGTCGTAGCTCTTGGCCACTTCGGCGGCGAAGACGGAGAACGCGATGGCGCCCCGCACGCGGTCCTTGACCGTCGGGCCGGACATGTATTCGGCACCGCCCGTGGAGATCTGCACGATGCCGTCGGATCCGGCCTCGGCGAACCCGCGGATGGCGGCGTTGATCGTCTGCGAGGAGGTGCAGTTGATCGCGGGGTAGGCGAAGCCCTGGGTCTTCGCGCGGTCGATCATCTCGGCATACACTTCGGGGCTGGCGATGGGCATACATGCTCCTTGGTCGGGGTCGGCCGTTTCTGCTGCCACCAGCCTACTCGTTCCGCCCCGCCCATGGCAGGAGGTCCCAACGGCGGCCTCACCGAGGATGCTCTCTCCTGGCACCGATCGTGGACGAATCCGGGAACGCAATTTCGGATCCTGCTGCCGAGGAGGCCCGACCCTAGCTCAGACCTCGCTTCGGACGCTGCATTCAGTACAGTGGCCTCATGGCCTCGACGCTGACTCCGCCCGGTTCGGGCAATCGCCTGCGCATCTTCAATTGGGCTCTGTGGGACTGGGGCTCGGCGTCCTTCAACGCCGTGATCATCACCTTCGTCTTCGCCCCGTATCTGACGAAGTCCGTCGCCGCCACCGAGGAGGCCGGATCCTCGGCATTGGGCTGGTCGATGGCTGCGGCCGGCTTCGTCATCGCTGTCGTCGCCCCGGCCGCCGGCACCCGGGCCGACGCCGGGGGTCGGCATCGCCTGTGGCTGGGCGTGCACACCGCGATCGTCGTGCTCACGATGTTCGGACTGTTCTTCGTCCGCGACTCCCCCGACTATCTGTGGCTGGGTCTTCTGCTCTTGGCCGTCGGCAGCGTCTTCTTCGAATTCGCCGAGGTGTCCTACAACGGTATCATGGTCCGGATCACCAACCCCGACAACGTCGGCAAGGTCTCCGGATTCGGCTGGGGCATGGGATACGTCGGAGGGCTGGTCCTCCTCGTCATCCTCCTCGTCCTCGTCATCCAACCCGAGGTCGGCTTCCTCGGCGCCAGCGACAAGGAGGGACTCCGGTTCCGCATCGTCGCGGTCCTGTCCGCCGTGTGGTTTGCGATCTTCGCGATCCCCGCTCTGTTCTCGGCACCAGGCGCGAAGGTCAAGGGCACTTCGGGTGGGCACCCAATCCGAGCATTCATCGCCGACTACGCCGCACTCGTGCGCCGTCTGATCCGGATGTGGTCGACCGAGCATCAGACGCTGCGGTTCTTCATCGCCTCGGCGGTCTTCCGGGACGGTCTGGCCGCGATCTTCTCGTTCGCGGGCGTCCTCGCCGCCGGCAGCTACGGGTTCTCCGCCTCCCAGATCATCATCCTCGGCGTGGCCGCGAACGTCGCCGCCGGTGCCGGGGCGATGATCGCCGGGTGGTTCGATGATCGGCTCGGACCGAAACCCGTCATCATCGCCGGTCTCATCGTCATCATCCTCGGCGGACTGCCGATCCTCTTCAGCGCCGAGGCGGCCGTGTTCTGGGTCTGTGCCCTGATACTCAGCTTCTGCGTCGGTCCGGTCCAGGCCTCGAGCCGGTCGTTCCTCGCCCGCATCACTCCGCCGGAGTCGGCCGGGGAGAACTTCGGCCTCTACGCCACGACCGGAAGGGCCGTGAGCTTCCTGGGCCCGGCGATGTTCGCCCTGGCGATCACGGTCTTCGGCTTCCAGCGGGCAGGAACGCTGGGCATCCTCATTGTTCTGGCGGTCGGCCTGGCGCTCATCATTCCCGTCCGACCCGACGCCCCGGCCCACTCCATGCAGGCCCGCGAGGAAAGCTGAAGCATTGCGGAGAGGCCGGGCGCCGGCCGCACCGGCTCACTGCCGAGCGAGCAGATCGTCGATCTGGTTGATCGCTCCGGTCGAGCCTTCGATGACACCCATCTCCAACACGGTGCGCAGTCCCTCAGCCGAGTCGAAGACCGATTCGTAGGTGGCACGAGTCCCGGTCTCGGTCGCTTCGAAGCGGTAGATGCAGCTGCTTCCCGGCATCGATTCGACGACGCTGAAGTCCTCATCGGCGAAGTAGTCGCGGAACTCCAGGCGCGCGGGACGGTCGACGGCGGTCAGTTCCCACAATCCGCAGAACTTCTCGCCCTCCGGGCTCGTCATGAAGTATGTGACTCTGCCGCCGGGCTCGAGCGAATGGTCGACGACCGTGGCCGGATACGTCGGCGGACCCCAAATCTGCTCGAGCTGGCGGGGATCGGCATAAACTTCCCACACCCGTTCGCGCGGCGCCGCGAACTCGGCGACGATCGTCAGCGTCAGTGTCTCTTCGTCATGAAATGTGTCGATGACCGGCATGGCTGCTCCTTAAGCATTGCGGTGGTTTGCTTCACGACCCGGCCTGTTCGTCCCCGGCCAGAAGGTCGTCGATTCTGTGCACTCGGTCGACCCACTGGTCTTCGAGTTCGGCGAGCATGCTCCTGATGGTGCGAAGCGGACCCACCTCTGCGTGAGCGATCTGCTGCTTTCCGACTCGTCGCTTCGTCACCAGTCCTGCACGTTCGAGGACCGCGACGTGCTTCTGCACTGCGGCGAAGCTCATGTCGTAGTCGGCGGCCAGATCGGTCACCGAAAGCCCTTCTCCTGCGACTCGGCGTACGATATCGCGCCGGGTGCGGTCGGCCAATGCTTGGAACAGCGCATCCGCCTCGTCATCGAGAAGTCCTTTCATGCGATCAATCATACAACCAAATGGTTGTATGTAAATAGGTGCAGGCAAAGATTCTCGCGACCCGTTGACATTCGACATTGAACACGCGTTTAATATTAAACATGCGTTCAACGAACCCCGATTCCAACTCGCGCCGCTCTCCCAACACCTCTCCGGAGACTGCCGAGAAGATCCTCTCTGCCGCCGTCGCGGAGTTCGCCCGCCGCGGGTTCACGAAGACGACGGTCCGCGGCATCGCCGCTGCCGCCGAGGTCTCCCCCGGCCTGGTCATCCACCATTTCGGGTCGAAGGACGCGTTGCGCAGTGCGTGTGATGAACACGTATTCGAGCGAATCGCTGAGTCGAAGGCGGCGAACGCCGGCTACGCCACCATGGCAGTGCAGATGATGTTCGACGACCCCGAGATGTCCACTGCTGTGGACTACCTCGTCAAGTCCCTGCTCGACCCCAGCGAGCATGGCCAGCGCTACTTCGACCACTACGTCGACCTCGTCGAGTCCTATATCACCGAAGGATTCGCCGGCTACACCTTTCGACAGAGCGAGGATTCTCGTGGACAGGCGGCGACCATCGCGGTCATGGCCCTGGCCCCCTCCCTGCTCGAGCACCGCCTGCATTCGGTCCTCGGCACCGATGACACCACCGCAATGATGACCCGACTCGCCCCGCATCTGCTCGACCTCTACCTGCACGGTGCCCTCGAGTCAGTCCCCGACAACTCTCAACCAGGAGATGAGGAACCATGAGCACATTGACCCGTCCCCGCCGCACCGACGACGGCCGCGCATCCGCCTCGGCGGCGATCTCGATGCGGGACGTCGTGAAATCGTACGGACGCGTCCGCGCCCTCGATGGTCTCGACCTCGAGGTCGCCCGCGGCGAGGTCCACGGCTTCCTCGGCCCCAACGGCGCCGGCAAGTCGACGACGATCCGGATTCTGCTCGGAATCCTGCGACACAACTCGGGTACGGTGCGCCTCCTCGGCGAGGATCCCTGGTCGAAGGCGGTGACCCTGCACCGCCGCCTGGCCTATGTTCCCGGCGATGTGGAGCTGTGGCCGGGACTGACCGGCGGTGAGGCGATCGACCTGTTCGCCCGGTTGCGCGGAGGGGTGGACAGGCGTCGTCGCGATGAGCTCATCGAGCGGTTCGACCTCGACCCGCGGAAGAAGGGCCGGACCTATTCGAAGGGCAACCGGCAGAAGGTCGCACTCATCTCAGCTCTGGCCTCGGACGTCGAACTGCTGCTCCTCGACGAGCCGACGGCCGGACTCGACCCGCTTATGGAAGCGGTGTTCCAGGACTGCATCCGTGAGGCGAAGGACGCCGGTCGCACGGTGCTGCTCTCCAGCCACATCCTCGCCCAGGTCGAAGCCCTGGCCGATCGGGTGTCGATCATCCGCTCGGGTCGCATCGTCGAGACGGGGACCCTGTCCGAGCTGCGGCACCTGTCGCGGACGACGATCACCGTCGGGCTCGAACACGATGTGCCCGCCCTGTCCGAGATGACCGGAGTCCACGACCTCGTCCGCGAAGGTTCGCGACTGCATTTCAGCGCCGATACGGCGCAGCTGCCCCGTATCATGCGGGCGCTCGGCGAACACGATGTCGAATCGCTCACCGCGACCCCGCCGACCCTCGAGCAGCTGCTACTGCGTCACTACGGCAAGGAGGAGTCATGAATCTGCTGGCCGCATACACGGACGACGGGGATCGCACTGTCCACGGAGGCCACGGGAACTCACCGCGAACCGGGCATCATCATGGTGCACATGAACGTGTTCGGCGTGGCCGCCTCGGCGAGGGAAACCTGGCAGGGTTGGGGAATCTGCTGAGATTCATGCTGCGGCGGGACCGCCTGTGGCTGCCGGTCTGGGTGCTTGCTCTCTCTGCGCTCACCGCGTACTTCGCTAATGCGATCGCCGTGGTCATGGATTCGGATTCGCTGCAGGCGATGACGGCGTTCGCGAAGAATCCGGTGATGGCGCTCATCACGGGGCCAGGTTACGGGCTCGACCAGGTGACGATTCCGCGGTTCATCGTCGGCATGTACGGGGTGTTCCTCATGATCGGGGCGGCTCTGATGTCGATCCTCACCATCTCCCGCCACACGCGCGCCGAGGAGCAGACGGGGCGGGCCGAACTCGTTCGCGCCGGCGTCACCGGTCGGCACACTCAGCTCATCGCCGCCCTTGCGCTCACGGTGTTCATGAATCTCTTGCTCAGCGCGGGCATGGCTGCGGCGTTCGGATTCTCTCAGGCCGAACCGGATTCGTGGTCGGCGACGATGCTGTTCACGGTCGGAATCGGCGCGGTGGGCTGTGTCTTCGCCGCCGTCACCGCGGTCACTGTGCAGCTGAGCGCGTTCGCCAGGGCCGCCTCGTCGATGGCCGGAGCGGTGCTCGCACTCAGCTTCGTCCTCCGCGGGATCGGTGATATGTCGCACGTGTCCGGGGGTGGCCTCGATTGGCTGTCGTGGCTCTCGCCCTTGGGGTGGGCGCAGCAGACGGCACCGTTCACCCTCGACCGCTGGTGGCCGCTGCTGTACTCGGCTGGTCTGTTCACGGTCCTCGTCGTCGCGGCCGCGATGCTGCAGTCTCGTCGTGACCTGGGTGCCGGAATCGTCGCAGAACGGCTGGGCCGGTCGCAGGCGGGACCGCTGCTGTCGACGCCGCTGGGTCTGGCGCTGCGCCTGCAGGCCTCGAGCCTGATCTGGTGGTCGATGAGCATGCTGGTCATGGGTGTGGTGTTCGGATCGTTCACCGGGCCCATGGACGAAGGAGCGGCGGGGATGCCGCCGGAGATCCTGTCGATCATGGGCGGTCGGTCCGGAATCGTCGACGGCTACCTCGGATACATGGCCCTGTACTTCGCCATCATCGTCGCCGCGTATGCGGTCATCGCCGCTGGTGGGCTGCGGTCGGAGGAGTCCTCTTTCCACACCGAACCGGTGCTCGCGACCGCGGTCTCCCGCAGCGGATGGTTGGCTTCCTGGGCAATGGTGACTCTGGTCGGGGCCGGTTGGCTGATGGGCATGGCCGGCCTCGGTGAAGGGGTGGGTGCCGCGATGTCGATGGACGATTGGTCCCTGGTGTGGCCGACCTTGCTCGGGCATCTCGCGCAGGCGCCGTCGATCTGGGCGCTGCTCGGATTCGCCTACCTGCTCTACGGCCTCGCCCCGCGGCTGATGAGCCTGAGCTGGATCGTCTTCGGCGCCTCGGCGGTGCTCGCCCTCTTCGGCGGGCTGATGCAGCTCGACGACGCGGTCCTCGATCTGTCCTTGTTCACCCATATCGGCCAGTATCCGGCCCAGGATCTCTCCGCCGAGGCGGTGCTGTGGTTGGCAGGGATCGCTGTGGTCCTCGTCGGGGCTGGGATCCTCGGATTCCGAAGGCGGGACCTCGTCACGGCGTGAGGTACCCCAAGGACCGGGCGCGGCTGAGGACGTCCGCCCGGTTCGAAACTCCGAATTTGCGGTAGAGAGCCGAAAGACGGTTCTTCACGGTTCCGGGCACCTGCTGCAGTTCGCCGGCGATCTCGGCAACGGACAGGCCACGTGCCAGCAGGTCGATGAGTTGGGCTTCGCCGACGTTGAGCTGCGGCGCTTCTGCCAGCTCCACGGAGACCGAGCCGATGCGGCGCAGCCGCTCCATAAGCTGCTCCGGTGAAGCGAAGGTCGCGGCGAACTCGTTCGCGGCTTCCGCCCATACGGGCGAGTCGGCTGTGAGGTCGACGAGTCGGCTGCGATCGGTCAGCGGCAGCAGTGCAAGCGGCAGCAGTGAGCTCACCCAGGTCGAGAGACTCACAGCCGTCGTGAAATCACTCTGCGCTGCGGCCTGGTCCCCTGTACGCAGTTTGGCTGCTGCTCGGATGGCGGCGAGTTCTGCGCGGCTGCGCGGGCTGAGCGAACGGTGATAGAACCAGGTATCGGCGCACGCGATCGCCTCGGCGTTGCGACCGGCCACGAGCTTTGAGCGGACGTCGAGGACGATGCGCGCATCACACGCCGGCGAAAGCCTTTCTCGGTCGAGCTCGGCCCACCGCAGCTGACCGAGCGCGATGAAGACCATGCTGCGTCCGAACGCAAGCAGATCCTTCTCAGCGGCGGATAGAACTCCGGAATCGCGATACCGCTCGGCATCATCGTTGACGAAGAGCAACCCGGATTCGGACTTTGCGGACAGCACTGCCAAGGTCCGAGCGATGAGAGGCAGATAGACCCACAATGTTCGCAGCTCGGGGTAAGCGGACAACGCGTCGAATTCCGTCCGAGCGCGTTGCACGTCGAGACGGTCGAGAGCCCGCAGCGCCGCCGCGATACGCAGCGGCGGAGTGACGAGCTCGTCGACGATGCCGCTCGGCCGTGTTGCTGAACGACCTGCGACAGAGCCGGTTCCATCACAGGCTCGGCTGAGCTCGGACGACTCTGCTGCCAATGCGAGATGGATATCGGCTCGTTCACAGTCGCCGCTGACGGCCGAGATGAGAGCTGTCCACGCGATGATTGCCGGCAGCAGGAAGTCGCCGTCGATGTGACCGGCCCGAGCTGGCCCCTCGATCTCATGGAGCAGGGACAGTGCCCGGCGAGACTCGGCTGCATGGTGGAGTGCGATCGCAGTGAGGAGTCGGACGACGGAACGCCCACGCACACTGGGCATCTTCGCCGCGGCACGGATGCCCAATTCTGCGGCATCACGGTGCCGGCCGGAATCGGCGAGACCGATCAGTTGACGAACGGTGTCGATGACATCCACCGGCAATCCGTCCGGCCGGATTTCTCCGCTCCCATCTTCTCCCGGTGCCGAGTCGCCGAGAATCGCCGGCAGTCGTGACCTCAGCAGTCCGGGCCCGGTATGCCTGATCACGGCGGCACGGATGCGTGCCGGATCGGCGGCAGCGGAATCAGCGTCGATGTCCTCGGCGAGTGTTCCGAAGAATTCGAGTCCGGGCCAGTTCGCACGAGTCTTGGGCGGCAGAAGACGAAACGCGGTGCAGGCGGTCCGCGGAGTGAGCAGGAACATCGGTATGCCCACTGCCTCGGTCACTCGCAGCAGCTGGGGCCAGCAGCCGCCGTGTCGGGCCAAGAGCAGCACGTCGCTGAGGAGTTCGGGCTCAATGGCGCCTGCCGATTCCATATGTTCGATGAGCACTTCGAGAAGTGAGGCGACCACCGGCCCCGCATCGGGTGTGGTGGTGAGGTCATATCGCAGCTTGGCCGCGATGAGGGTAGGAACCTGCAGCAGTGAGCCCCGCACCGAATCCTCAACACGAGTGAGCATCCCGCTGGAGTGGAGTCGGATCAGCACTCCTTCGGGGTCGTTGACCCCGATTCCGCCGAGGAGGTCATCAGCCACCGCGGTCAGCGCCCGCACGGCGGTCGGCTCTGACACAGCGCTGAGTTGAGCGAGCACCGAGGCTGCCGCCGTGTCACCGGGTCCCAGCTCCAGGGACAGCCGTGGACACA
The DNA here is from genome assembly GCF_024895295.1 of Brevibacterium sediminis. NCBI lineage: Bacteria > Bacillati > Actinomycetota > Actinomycetes > Micrococcales > Brevibacteriaceae > Brevibacterium > Brevibacterium sediminis. The sequence continues at coordinate 17,090 of NZ_JAHQRN010000007.1, forward strand.
GTTCGACGACCCAATCGGCGAAGGCAGCAGACTCGGGCTCCACTGTGACGCCGGCGGTGGCTGCGGCACGGAGGACCGCCTCGGCGAAGAGAGCACGACCGGCGCATTCAGTCCACAGCAGGTGGCAGAGCTCGGTGTCGACCGGGCCCACGCCTGAAGATTCGAGTTCGATGATGAAGTCTCCCAGACTGCGGCGAGGATCTTGCGCTTTCCCTTCAGCATTCGAGCTCATGGTCGCCCATCCTTCATCTCGGCGGATCGCACCCGCGTCACGCTCATCGACGTACACGTGAGCTCCCCTCTCAGACGTCCCGCTGTCAACAATCGGATGACCGGCACGCAGCTTGCTGACCTGTCCGGACTCCCAATGTGCCTGTCATCCGTCGGCGATTGTCGACCGACGGGAGCGATATGCGGTCATCCGCCAATGGAGTGCGGATGCACGAAAGCTGCATCGTGATCTCCGGTTGCCCCCTCCGTACCTCCCTACCCTGATTCCATGCATACGGTTGAAACCCTTGAAAGCGCCGATTACCACCGGTTCCTCGAAAATTTCGAGACCGCAAGCTACCAGCAGACTCCGCAATGGGGAGACGCACGCGGCCAGATCTGGGACTATGAGCTGCTGGGTATCCGAGACAATACGGGAGCACTGGTCGCTGCGACGCTCGTCAAGTACAAGAATCTGCCTGGGACTGGGCTCCGATTTGCATATATTCCGCAGGGGCCACTGATCGACTGGGCCGCCCCGGATGCGGTTGAGCAGCTGCACGCCCTGACCTCTCATCTGCGCGCAAAGAACATCTTCGCCGTCAGAATTGCTCCGCCGTTGAAGCTGCGAAGCTGGCATGCCGACACTGTGAAGAAGGGTCTCACGGATCCCGGCGTCGCACGATTCGACGATCTCGCCCCCGACGACACCAATCCTGTCGGAAGTGACATCGTGCGACAGTTGTCACGACTCGGCTGGAAGGAAGTCCGTGGCAACAAGGAAGCCGAAGCCAGCCAGCCCAGATTCAATTTCCATCTCTCGCTGGAAGGCGGCTCAGAGCAGGCCGTCTCTTCACGGATGTCGAAGACGTGGCGAAAGAATATCCGCAAGGCCGACCGCGCGGGAGTGCAAGCGCAGACCGGCGAACTGGCAGATCTCGATGAAGTGCTCGGAATATTGGCGGAGACAGCCGACCGCAACCGTTTCAATGCAAAGCCTCGAAGCTACATAGAGGCAGTCCTGACAACATTGACTGTTGACTTTCCTGGTCGCATCGCATTTGACGTCGCCAGGCACAATGGCGAGGTTCTCGCCGCCGAGGCGACAGCGCAGCTCGGTCGAAGGGTGCAGGGCATCTTTGCCGCAACAAGCACTCTCCGGCCCGAGGTGAGGCCGTCGAATGCCCTCTATTGGGAGATCATCCGTCGTGCCGTCGCAGACGGAGTCGAAGTCATCGATATCGGCGGGGTCCAAGATACCTTGGATCCCGATGTTCCGACTGCGGGTCTGATTCACTTCAAGGCCGGCATGGGAGCCGATGCGCACGAATACATCGGAGTCTGGGATCTGCCGCTGCGACCGCGGATCTACACCGCATTCTCTTCCCTGCTGGCGCTTCGGGACCTGGTCCGATCGGATGCCACGCACAAGATGCGTGACTTCGCCACCCGCCTCGGCGAAAATTCGCACCGGAACGTGAAAGTCGGCAGCTGAGGGCGACGTCATCTCAACCTCACCGAATTCACGTCTGGGTCCTCTTCGTCAACCCGTGACGCGGATGCTCTCATATTTCGCGGAGACGACGTCCAATTCGTATCGGTTCCAGCTCTCACCGATATCAACCCCGAGGACCTGTGCAAGATAGTAGAGAGGCACATCTGCACCGGCGAGGTGGACGAATGGATATCCACCGCCGAATCGAGGGTTGATGTCGATCACGGAAGCCCCACCGAAGTCATCGACGAACACGTCAACGTCGATGAGGCCTGTCAGGTCTGACGCTTCGGCGATCCGCTCAGCGATTCGAGTGAATGGTGCGGGGTCGACGGTCACGGCTTTGTCCGTCTCTCCAGCCCTCATGCGAACCTTGCGGCGCGCCAGCACGCCGCTGAGCATTCCACTGCATGTGAGGCTCCCGATGATGTCGACACCGTATTCGGTTCCCGGGAGCTTCGGCTGCACTGCAACATCATCCCGCGTACCCGAATGCCCACCTGCCGACGGGGCAGAAAGCGCGGCTTCTGTCACCGCCTGGCGGACGTGATCTGCTGAGACCACCCGCAGGCCCGAGGACCCGCTGCCGAATCTGTGCTTGACGACGAACTCGTCGGTCTGGGCACTCAGCTCATCGATTCCTTGGTCATCCGCGCCGCTGACGGTCGCCGGCGTCGGAACCTCGATGGAGGCGAGCATCTTCGCCATCTGCAGCTTGTCTGCGCAGCCGGCCTGCCATGCTGCCGATACTCCCGGCACAAGCACGCCCCTGTCCCGAAGAGAGTTCGCAAGTCTACTATTCACATGGACATGCATGAGCTCGTAGTCGTTCGCCGAAACGAAGATCCTGGGGTCGAATTCGACAACCAGGCGCATCAGCTCTGGACCATAGTCCGGATCATCGTATTTCGGCAGACTCCGGCTGACGTCGCCGTAGGAAGCGGAGGAGCTTGTCGGATCGTTTTCGGCAACGATCACTCGCCCTTCGACGCCAAGTGCGTCGAAAGCCTCGCGAAACCAGTCGATGAGGTACAGACGCCTCCCGGCTGAGCTGATGATGATCGCCTCTGGCTTAGCTGTCATACCGTCCTCCTCGGTCTGGTCTGAGTCTCCCCGGTCACATCAGACGATCTCTGTACGGATGGAGTTCACCCAGACCGAATTCGTCAATTGCATTTTCTTGCACATCGGGGCGCAGGATATTACTGCGAAATTCCGATTCCATTCTGCCCAAGTCAGTTTGATTCTATTTCTATCGTCAGACACCCCGATGGCAGCATGCGGTTCTCCGCAATAATCAGTGAAACGACTCCGCACCCCAACTGCTCTCCGTAGACTGCTTGAATACACGACATGAAGCACAGAAGAGAGTGATTGAAGTGGCGCAGCACGGGACCCGGCAGCACGAGCCCCAAACGCCGGCTTTTGTCTTGGACTCATCAGTCCTCGAAGAATTCATCGATAGATTTCGCCAAGCACTTCTGAATCAATGGCCGAATTCAGTGCTGTCGTATTCTTTCAAAACGAATGCACTGCCATGGCTTCTGTCTTTCATGAATACGCAAGGCGTCTGGGCAGAGGTGGTATCGGATGCCGAGTACCAACTTGCGCTGTCCGTGGGGTATCGCCCGGATCGCATCGTATTCAATGGCCCGGTCAAGAGTCGGCAGCGCTTGCGCCAAGCCCTCGCCCACGGGTCAGTCGTCAACCTGGATTCAAAGCGAGAGGTCAGGTGGGCCGCCGAGTTTGCCAAGGAGCAGCCCGAGCAGACGCTTTCAGTGGGATTGCGTGTCAATTGGAACCTCGAAGAGAGATGTCCCGGGGAGAGCACGACGTCGGGACAGCACAGCCGTTTCGGGTTCAATGCGGAGAACGGTGAACTCGGCGCAGCGATGTCCACGCTGAAGGCCGCAGGGGTGAGGGTGGTTGGTCTCCATATGCACCGGAATTCGCTCACACAGAGCTTGGGAGTCTACACGGCGTCGGCAGAGCTCGCTGCCGAGCTCATCTCCGAGTTCGACCTCGATCTCGAATGGATCGATATCGGCGGCGGGTTCTTCGGCAGCCCTGTCGGAACTCCGACATTCGACCAATATGTGTCGACGATTCGCAGAGGACTCGAGGGAGCGGTCGACATCGATCGAACTCAATTGATCGTCGAACCGGGCGGTTCGCTGATCGCAGTGCCTGTGGAATTTCATTCACAAGTAGTCGACGTCAAATTCGTCGGAGATCACCGGTACGTGGTCACTGATGCCAGTCGCACCAATATCGATCCCCTCTTTCGGAGACAGAGGGAGTTCGATGTGCGAATCGATGCCGCTTCTGAGGAATCGATTCCCGAACAGGTGATCTGCGGCTTCACCTGTATGGAGGACGATCGCCTGACAGTCCTGAGAGACGCGCCGCAGCTGTCGGAAGGTGACCGGATCGTCTTCTACCGGGTCGGTGCCTACACGATGTCCTACCAGTCTTCCTTCATCGAATTCCCTCCAGCTGTCTTCGTCCGGGACGACGATTCTCTGAAATTGGTGAGGCGGAGGGGCTCGGTGGACGACTATCTGGGCGGACATTCGTGGCTCCATGCCACGGCATCTGTACCTGCCTCGGTCGCAGCTGGTTCATGACAGAACCTGAAGCAGGATCCTGACGCTCCGAGGCGGCTCATGCCGGCTGTTGGCCGGCACTATCGACGGAGAACGGAGAATTCGTCTCTTCTCGCCGTCGTCACCCCGACTTCATAGTCCAACAGTGATGGGGCATCGGCCAGTCCCGCCAACTCACGGACCAGATAGGCGGGAACATTCGCTCCCGCAAGGTGACAGAACGGGTACCCTCCACCGAACCGCGGATTGATATCGATGATCTGGGGAGAGCCTTCGGTGTCTTCTTTGAAGTCGACGTCGATCGGACCCACCGGTTTGAGGAGGTCCCCAAGTTCGGCCAGCGCCTGGGTGAAGCCCTTCGCCGCGACAGTTGTGGCGACATCGGTGTCTCCGCCTCTCATCCTGTCCTTGCGTCGCGCAAGTGCCCCATTCAGACGGCCGGTTCCATCGAGGGCAAACACTCCATCGACGCCGAACTCCGTTCCGGGTAAGTGGGTCTGGATGATGACGGCGTCTTCGCCGTGAGTTGTCGGTCGTCCGCCTGCGTCTCTTGCCGTCTTCGCCGATTCGATGACCATTTCCTGCAGAGTCTCACCTGTGGCAATGCGAAGCCCGTCTGATCCGCTTCCGAAACGGTGTTTGACGATGAAGCTGCCGCCCGAGTTCGTCGCCTGCGCCATGTCAGCCTCACTGCCGAGCCAAGTTGCAGGGGTGGGAAGTCCTCGGTCACGCAGTCTCGCAGCCATCAGGTGTTTGTCGAGGACGATGTTCTGCGCATCGGCGTCGAGTGCTGCGACCGTGCAGCCGCCCCTGCGCAGCTCTTCTGCCAAGCCACCGGCCAGCACCTGAAGCTCGTAGTCATTCACTGAGACAAACAGGTCAGGCGATTCTCTCCGAACCCAGTTCAATACCTCTTCGCGGTACTCAGGAGAGTTGTATGCCGGCATCACCACGCCACGGTCTGCCAGGGACAGGGTCGGGGCCGTGTCTCGATACTCGAACGCGATGACTTCGCCGTGGATTCCCTCGGTTCGCAAGGCCCTCTTGAACCACTCCACATAGTGCGCCCGGTGCGCGGCAGAGGCAATGACAACAGTGAGCCCGTTCGAATTCTTCATCCGGAATCCTCCTTCGAGTGCGTTTCGACATTCACACCGACCGCTCAGATCACGGTATCTGAACAGACAGTACTGGCTGAGCACGGAGACAGCAGCAAGCGCCGACGCACTTGGGCATTGCCCTGTGCAGCCGAGGTCGGGCCGATGTCGAGAATCATTGCGGTTCCGAGACGGCTGAGAACTTCACGTATTGGGCCGTTCGCCGGCGTCGGTGGTCGAGGGAGTCGGCGGATGAGTCTACATTGTCAGCACAGCGGTCCGGCTCCCCCTGCTGGAAGGAGACGAATTGCGGAATGATTCGGCGCGGAAGGTAGAAGGTGAGCAGCCAGAGGACGACGAGTGCTGCAATTCGTGCGTACATTCGCACTATCCATGTGTGGAATCCGGACCAGACTATGTCCCCGACCCCGCCCAATAGGGCTGCGAAGAACACCAAGAGCAGAAGGTCGCGTGGCCCCTGGACAGCACGTCGGTAGATGCGGAGCGTCCATGAGTCGATGCGATCAAGCATCACGGCGAGAAGCGGAACCCCGATCACCAAGCCCAGCGCTCCGAAATTCCACCAGAGGTCGCCATAGACGGTTGCCACCGTGGAGAACCCGGTTCCGTACAGCTGCGGATCTGTCAGAGCAGCGAGTTGGTAGCCGATAGCGTCGGGTATCCAGTCAGGCGCGAAGCCATCGGGCAGCGCTGCCCGCAATGGTGACAGAAGCGATGCTCCGAGAGTCGGGAGACCTCCGAGGTCGAAGTCATGTATCAGAGACCCGAAGTTGCCGATGCCGACGAACATCGACGAGAGGCCTGTGTCGTTGCCGTGCTCGCCGCTCAACGAGGCTTCGTATTCCCTGCGCCATACACCCAACACCGCAAGAATCATCGGGGCGAGGAAGACTCCGACCACTTTCAGCCATTGACGCCCGTACCTGAGGAAGAAGATGTAGACAGCGGCCAAGATGAGCGCAATGGCTCGCAAACGGCCTGTCCCCGAGATGATGGCGGTCGGATACACCAGAAGTGCACCGGCGATGGTCACGGTACTCCAGGGGTTCTTCAGACCGCGCGGGCTGAGCAGAATCGCAATGCAGATGAGCAGAATCGCCGCTGACCCGAATCCGTCCGCCAGCACGCCCAGCCGATCTCCCAGAAGAACTGTGGCCGCGATCGTGATGACTCCGGCGCCGAGGGCCCACCGCACGCAGCGGATAGGCAGCACCACCTCATGAGGACGTCCTATTGAATCGGATCTCAGACAGAGCATTCCGATCCCGATCTGAGTCAGCGTACTGCCGAACAAAGCCGTATTGAGGTAGGCCTCGGGATGGGAGCCGACGATGAAAGACGGATCCGGGATGACGAGCAATCCGCTTACTCCGACGATTGCTGCACTCGATGCCATGAACAGTCCCGGCATAGTGATCCGATCACGTCCGAGGATCACGAAAAGGGTCATGCCGTGGGCAAAGGAGATTGCGGCGATGACCCCGCTCGAGAATGCGGCTGCTTCGACGTCCGTGGAGAAGCATATGCGAGCAATGACGACGATCAGCGCACAGACTGCGGTCAGTGATGCCACAAAGATCGGAGAATGAGCAGGGTCCATGAGGGCACCCGTCCGGGCCCCGGACGGGCTCTGCTGAGTGCGGACAGATGACGGCACAGTCATTCACCTTCTGCGGAGCTGACCGGACTCCAGATCGCGCGCAGAACCGGCCCTTCGAACCTCCTCGGCGATTCACCACTTCGATCAGTTCGATCCCTGTGCAAGAACTCAATCATTGCTGGTCACCCTTGTCCCGGGGAATACAGATCTGCAACCCAGATCCGGACGACGCGAGCTGTCAGAGGCTGAGAGGGGGACCTCACGGTCGGAATCTGGAGGAGCCTCCGCCTGCCGGACCGCCAGCTGCTTCGAATAGATGTTCTCCGGCTCGGCGCGGTGCGCCCAAGTGTCGGGATCTTTCCGAGTTGAATGCGCGGCATAGCTGCTGCCATAACTCTGCGAATATGTTGTGCCTGTGGTCCGGGGTACCCCATTGAGCACGAGTCCGAGAAGGCGCGCCCGCACGAGTTGGATCTTTCGCAGCGCCTGAGTGATCTGCGTTCGACGCACAACCCCGTTTCGAGCGACGAAGACGGTTCCAGACACTCGAGTAGCCATCGCTATTGCGTCTGTCGCAGCAAGCACTGGCGCAGAGTCCAGGACAACGGCGTCGTACTGCTTGGTGGCTTCTTCGAGGAAGACTGTCATCTGCTCGCTGTCCAGCAGTTCAGCCGGGTTCGGAGGTATCGGCCCGCTCGCAAGAACGGCGAGGTTGACGAGTTCCATAGGTTGGACGACGTCTTTCAACTCGGTATCCCCGATCAGCACTGTCGACAGACCTGCGCCCCCTTCTATTCCGAGATACCGGTGCACAGAGGGATCGCGTAGGTCAGCATCGACAAGAAGCACGCGGTCCCCGCCGCGGGCGAGGGCGGAAGCGAGGTTGATGGAGGTCACCGATTTTCCTTCGCCTTTCACGGAAGAAGTCACGAGCAGAGATCGGCTCCTGCCCCGCGGCTCAAGGAAGCGGAGGTTCGATCGCAGCTCCCTGTACGGTTCAGCCTGAACGTTCTGCGATCCGTGCTCTGAAACGAAGACGTGGTTCTCTCCTGCAGTGATCAGCGGGACCGTCCCGATCACCGCGGCGTCGGTCAGCTGCTCAATGTGATCTGCTTTGCGCACTTTGTTGTCCAGTCGATCTCTGAGCACGGCGGACAACATCCCTGCGAGTATCGCGGCGATCAATCCGAGCACGAGGTTCTGTGTGAGGTTCGGCGAGGACGGCGCTTTCGGCGCCGTCGCCGGAGTGACGACCGTCAGTTGGACTGTCGCCTTTCCGCTGGTGGTTTCGAGGTCTGCGACCTGCTCTCGCAGGCTTTCAGCCACCGCATTCGCAAGTTTCGCCGACACTTCGGAACCGTCTGCTCTTGCGGTGATCGAGATGAGAAGAGTGTCTTCGGGGACATCTGCTGAGACCCTGTCAGAGATCTGTCCTGCGTCGGCATCCAAGTCGAGGGATCTGATGGCGGGATCAAGCACGATAGGAGTGGTAACGAGATCCGCATAGGTGTCGATCTGCTGCCGAGCGTAATCAGCCGCGGCCGAACGGTCGGTGACCGAATTGCCGGGATCGGTACGGACGAAGACGTTTGCGGACGACTCGTACACAGGGGGCTGCAGCGCCGTGATCCCGGCTACCGCAGCTATCACGACGAAGGCGGTCGACAGTGCGTAGACCCACCGTTCGCGGAGGATCGTCAGATAGTGCTGAACAATCATGATCGTTCACTTCCTACGCGGCAGTGTTCAGTTGGCTGAGAGGTGTGAGAAAGAAGTGCACGGCATTGCCCCTGTGGGTGGACATGACCACTCAGGGAGCCTCCACGATCAATGTGCATCGAGGACCACCCCTCCGAGGCGTTCGTACGTCTTTGACCGGTCGAAGTGGTCTTCGGCCATTCGTCTGGATCCTCGGCCGCGCTCTGCCAGTCGACGGTCATCGGCCATCTTCTTGAGGGCCTCTGCGAATGCGGCCGGAGTCGATTCGCAATTGATACCCGCTCCATACTCGGTGAGGAGATCTTGGTACTCGGCGCACTGCTGAGAGTTGACGACAGGGAGTCCTGCGGCTGCATAATCGCAGACTTTGTTGATGATGCTCGCCGCCGAGTTCGCAACAATGGGATTGATGGCGATATCGCACCCGCGCAGACGCGAAACCATCTCCGGGTATTCGAGCTTGCCGTAGAACACCACGTCCTCATCCAGATCCCCTGCTTCCTCACGCCAGCGATCTTCGAAGGGACCCGTACCCATGACGTGCAGGCGCATGCGGATGCCTTTCCTTCTCAGTTCGCGAAGAGCCCCGAACACCGACGGCAGGTCGTAGCTGTGTCCCAGAGTTCCGATATATGCGAGCTCCGCGATTCCTGTTCGAGGAGGACGCAGAACCGGATAGGAGTCGAATCTCGTCAGATCCGACCCGAGGTACACGGTGGAGACAGTCGAGCCGTCCCTGCGTGCCGAACTCACTCGTTCTGAATAGGTTTCGGAGACGGTCACCACTGCATCCGCAGCTCGGTAGATCGCCTCGGCACGCCTGCGGATGGGGATCAGAGCCTGGCGCACCATCCAGCGTGGTCGCAAGACCATTTCAAAGGCCTCTGGCCATAGGTCCTGCACGTCGAGGATGAATCTCACATCGTTCTTCTCCGCGAATTCGGCTGCGGCATGCGCCACCTCGAGAGAAGGCATGGAACAGTAGATGATGTCCGGGACCTTCCTCCGCCGCAGGTATTCAGCAAGGTTCCTCCCGAGGGCCCGGTGGCTGCGCAGACGACCGGCAGAGACGTTGCTCCGATACGACGGTTCATGCACATAGGTGGTCGAGTACAGCGGGTTCCGTTCCACCGAAGTGTCACGTTGCGTCTTGAACGCGTGCTGGAACGAGGATGTGACCAGCTCGACTTCTGCACCGCGGCGAGCAAGAATGCTCGCCAAGCTGTCGAAGCGATCGTTCGGCAGCCATCCAGTTGCTGTGTAATGGGCGATCATCAATACGTCCATGACTTCACTTCCTTGTCCGGTCCGGATATCGGTCTATGAGCTCGGCAGCAGATCCTGCAGGCTCTGCTGCCGACGGTGCGATGTCTGACAAGTCCGCGCCACCATCGGCAACGTCAGCGCTCGGCCCATCTGCATACGACTGCTTTGCTTTGCGCCTGATCACCCGCGCGAGCGTGAAGGCTCCGGCAGCGGCGCAGACGGCATATCCGATGATCGACCCGTAGGCCGCGCCGAACATTCCGTAGTGCGGAATCAGAGTGATGTATGCAATGAGCGAGGCCACGGTGCCGATGATTTCGACGACCGACACCGTTCCCGGGGAGTCCGCAGCGATGAGGAGGCCCTGTTGGACGCGTGTAACTCCGAAGATGACGGCGGATACAGCCAATGGGATGATAGCGGCTGCTGCCGGCGCATAGGAGTCCGGCAGAACAATGACGATCATGGCGTATGCTGCGGCTGCGAGTACCGCGGCAGAAGCCACCAGCAGCAGAACGCTTCGGGCGATTATTCGCACCACTGGGAAAGAATGGGAAGAGAAGCCCTGAGACCAATTCCGCAATGAAGCATCAACCCACTGCTGCACCGGCCAGGTGGCCATCTCGAGAACAGTGGCTACTGTGACGTACAGGCCCAGCGCGGCCGAACTGCTCAAGATCGGCAGAAGCAGACGATCGGATCGAAGCATGGCGGAATTGCTGAATTCGGATGGGAGAAGCACCCAGCCCCGCCGGCGGAGTCCTCGCTTCTCGGTTCGGGTGGGTTCCAAGTGCTTCGAGGGGCGGGGTGCGACGAACAGGAGGACCGCTGTCGGTACCGCAGAAGCCGCATAGGCCCACATCCACACCACCGGATCATTGACACCGATCAGCACCAGCAATACCGCTCCGACGACGATGATCAGCTGGGTGACGATCGCATTGACGGCAAACCATTTCCACTCACGGCTGCACACATAGGCGACGCGCAGAGCATGCACCAATGAATTGAGCGCAACGTAGGCGGCGATCGCGATCACACCCATCCACATCCATCTGGTGCTGAACGGCGACAGCGCTGCTGCGATGAAGGCGATGGGCAGAACGCAGAGCGTGCCGGGCGTCACCATGCGCGCAAAGACACGATATTCGGTGCCGAATCCTCCAGAACGCGAAGCGATGAAGGGCCGTTCGAGCCCCATGACCGCGAACACGGAAAGAAAGTATGCCAACTGCAGTGCAAAAGCCAGGTCTCCGCGCCCCGCCGGACTCAACACGACAGCGGCCAGCAGATTGACTGCCACTGCACCACCGGCCGCCAAGATCTGGGCTGCCACCAAGACTGCTGCGGCGATCTTCGTGCCCTTCTGACTGTCACTGGCTGACATCACAGGAGTTCTCCCGTCCAGTGAACACAGGCATGGTGTCGTGTCCGTGTTTGCTGATTCCCCGCCGACCGACGACTGTTCGCACCGTCTGCAGAAGAATGGAGGAGTCGATTCGCAGACACCTGCCGTCGACGTATTCGACGTCGAGACGGAAACGGTCTGCCCACTCAAGATCGTTGCGGCCCCTGACCTGTGCCAATCCGGTGATTCCAGGACGAACCTCATGCCGTCGAGCCTGCTCAGGCGTATAGAGATCGAGATATTCGACGATCAATGGTCGAGGACCGACAAAGCTCATATCACCGCATACGACATTCCACAGCGAAGGGAGTTCGTCGAGGCTCGAAGCGCGTAGGAACCGGCCGAGTCGCGTCAGGCGCTGTCCGTCAGTCACACGCTCTCCGTCGGGCTCCACCATGGTTCGGAACTTCAGAATGTCGAAGACCTTGCCACCCAGCCCTGGCCGAGACTGCCGGAAAAGCACCGGTCGACCGTGGACGGCCAGGACGACCAGGGCCACTCCGGCGATCACAGGGGACGCCAAGATGAGTCCGATCACGCTGAAACAGATATCGGCAATGCGTTTCACATTGTCATAAGAGATCCGTCCGTCCGAAGGGTGCGCACGTCGCGTACTCATTGCCGCCGGCCGTCGTCTGCCTTTCAACATCATTCCCCCTCGCCGAGGTTCAGCGCTCTTTGAAACAGAACCGATACCCCTTCGACAGCAGGGGCGAGCTGGAGGGCCGAAAGTGCATAGATGTCCCGAGAGCAGCCGTAGGGGTCAACGACATCGTCGTGCGCCGGAAGCGTGAGGTTCCGCCTCCTGCTCCGGCGCCGACCGGCTGCTTCGACTGCAGCACGCAAGCGGGTTGCGCGGTCAGCTGTCGGAACTGCACCTTCAGTCACAATGTCCTCATCTCGGGTGACTGCGGCGAGACTCGAAATCTCTCTGATGGTGAAGGTTCTGCGAACGATGCGAGGGTTGAGCTCGACGACCTCACGCCTTTGATCGCGTGTCATCGTAAGCACGAGGTCAGCAGCGCCGAGCAGATCTTCGTCCACTTGCCGAGCGTGTACGGCCCGCCCCTCGATGACCCCCATGAACCCGGCGATCTCCCACACTTCTTCCGGCGTCCGATGCCCCAAGGCCGCACGAGTGCCGGCTGAATGAACGCGGATCTCGCAGACCTCGGCAAATCGCTGCGCAAGCGCGAGCTCTGCCAGGGGCGACCGGCAGAGATTGCCCGTGCACACCGTGAGGACATTGAATTCTTCCGACATCAGTTCTTGACCGTCCGCCTGCAACTTAAATACACGACCGCAGGTTCCACCCGATCGGTGTTCTCCATGCCTGTACCCTCCTTGACCATGGAATCCGTGCGACAGATCCGAACTGAAGCGCGCGATTCCCTTGCGGCGGCTCACAGAACGACGCCGCACTGCCCGCCCAGTGTTCGAAGCCCGGAGGCGAGTTCGAACTCACGCTATCTTCGATATTTCCTGCCCGGCCCATTCCGGTCCGTGCCCTGCGGAGGCCCGCATAGGGAGTGCGGATATCCACTCTCGCTATGCCGTCTACGCAGGAAGTGGGCGTTGAACTGTTGGCTCGGCAGTTCGACACTCATCGCGGGGCTCAACGAGCTCGCCGGTCGAGGAACACGTCGACGGTCGCGATGACCCGCTCGACATCGTCATCACTCATCGTCGATCCGCTCGGCAACGCCAGACCCGTGCTGAAAATGCCTTCGGAGATCTCACCGCCGTACATCTGTGCTCCTGCGAATACCGGCTGCAGATGCATCGGGTTCCACAGCGGCCGCGTCTCGATATCGTGCTCGGCCAGCCATGCACCGAGCTCACCGGCGGTGAAGCCCGTACGACTCTCATCGACGAGGACCGCCGACAGCCAGGCGTTGTCATGGTGCTCGTTGTCGTCACCGAAGAGAGTGACCCCGTCAGTCGCCGCGACGATCGAGTCGCGATAGCGGCGGCGGATCTCTCGACGCCGTTCGACCAGACCATCGAGTCTCGCCAGCTGCGCCCGCCCGAGCGCAGCAAGCAGATTGCTCAGACGGTAGTTGAAGCCGATCTCCCTGTGTTCATAATGTGCCACCGACTCTCTGGCCTGAGTCGAAAGATACCTGGCGTACTCAGCCAAATGCTCATCATCCGTGAGCAGCGCTCCCCCACCCGAGGTGGTCATGATCTTGTTCCCGTTGAAAGACACCGCCGCGCCTTCGCCGAGGCTGCCGCAGGCTCGGTCTCGATAACGGGATCCCAGCGATTCCGCCGCATCGACGAGGACGGGGACGTCGAATTCAGCAGCGATCGGAAGAATCCGGTCATAGTCCGCAGGCCGACCCAGCAGATCGACAGGGACGATAGCTGCAGGCTTCGTTCCACTCAAGATCGAGTCTTTCAGCGCCCGATGGAGCTCAATCGGATCCATGTTCCCGTCGTCGACACAGTCGACGAACACGGGTTCGGCCCCGCAGTAGGCAATGGCATTCGCCGTCGCTGCAAACGTCATCGTCGACGTGATCACCTGGTCTCCCGGATTCACTCCGAGACCCAGCAGACCGAGATGCAGAGCGGCTGTGCCAGACGACAGTCCGACCGCGTAGGCGACTCCGACCTTTTCTGCCAGTTCCTTCTCAAAGGCTTCGAGGTCGGGGCCGACGGGAGCGATCCATCCGCTGCGGAAGGCACGGAGCAGGTATTCTTCTTCGAGATCTCCGACGTCCGGCCCCGACAGCAGAATCCGTTTGGCAGCCGGGATGATCTGAGTCGGAGCTGCCATCTGAGGCTTCGTCGGCACCGCATCCGAAATCGTCATGGCCTGACCTCATCCTTCACCAGCTTGACCGGCGCCGGCAGGTAGGCGGGTCCACCGACGGGTTCTCGGCGGCCGACTTCCGGATGAGGGCGACAGGAGCGGTCACAGAAGGTGTCGATGATGCCGCGGTCAGCCGTGAATTCCGGGAGATCGACGGGTGAGAGAACCGGTGCCTCAACACGGCTGATCTTGTCGTGGATGCGGATGACGGTGCCTTCGTAGTCACCGAAGAGCTCCTCGTCGAGCTTCTCACCCTCGCGCAGGCCGGTATAGACGATCTCGGTATTCTGATTCGACATCGCAACCAGACTCCGGGCGATGTCGACGATGCGCACCGGTTCGCCCATATCGAGGACCATGACGTAGCCGTCCTCGCCGATCGTCGCCGCCTGCAGCACCAGCTGGCATGCCTCCGGGATCGTCATGAAGAAGCGTCGGACCTCCGGATCGGTGACCGTGATCGGACCGCCCTGTCTGATCTGTTCCTGGAAGGACAGGAGCACCGATCCGCGGGAGCCCAGAACATTGCCGAAGCGAACCGAGAGGTAGGTGCCTGGCGACTTCGCTGCGAATCCGCTGACGAGTCTTTCGGCGATCCGTTTGCTCCGGCCGAGCTCGCTCGTCGGTGCGGCGGCCTTGTCCGTCGAGATGTTGACGAAAGTTTCGACTCCGACTGCGCGTGCTGCTTCGAGGACGTTGAGGGTGCCGTGGACATTCGTCTTCCACGCCTCCTCGGGGAACCGCTGCAGCATCGGCAGATGTTTGAGCGCCGCCGCGTGGAAGACGATCTGCGGCTTCGCCTCGGCGAAGATGTGGTCGAGGGCGCTCCTGTCGCGGATATCGGCGAGCACTGTGTTCTGCGACATCAGCAGCGCCGAGCCGTAGAGCGTGAGTTCGACTCCGTGCAGCGCGGTCTCATCGCGATCGAGCATGACGAGGCTCTCCGGATGGAGGGCGAACAGCTGCCGGCAGAGTTCGCTGCCGATCGATCCTCCGGCTCCCGTGACGAGTACCCTCTTGCCGGCCACCTTCTTCGCGATCTCTGCCAGATCGGTGTGCACCGGAGCACGGCCGATGAGGTCTTCGACCTTGATATCGCGGATGTCGCCGATCTCGACCTTTCGATTGACCATCTCTGCCAGCGGCGGGATCGTCCTCAGCCATTTCCCTGTCGGCTGCAGACGATCACGGCAGATCTGCAGAAAATCCGCTTCGGAATCGGCGATTGCAACGATGACTCCGGAGACGTTGAGCCATCCGGCCACCTCGGCGATGTCCTCACTTGTCCCCCGAACACGAACCCCATGGATGCTCAGTTGCCGTTTGTGCGGATCGTCGTCGATGAGCCCGACGGGAAGATAGGCGCCGTCAGGGTCGGAGAGCATCTGCCGAATGAGGGACTCGGCTGCGGCACCGGCGCCGACGACGAGCACTCGCTCCCCCTGCAGCGGACGGGTCGCGATCTGGTGGGACCAGCGGACGAGGTAACGGCTGCCGGTCATGAAGATGACAGCGGAGAACACGGTGAGCAGAACGAATGGGGAATCCCCCAAGGTGACAGCCATCAGTCCGCACGCGCTGATCAGTGCGATGATCGCGATGCCGCCGTATTCGGCGAAGCTGCCGTAGTGGTAGCGACTGCGATAGAGCCCGATGAGCAGACCGAGAAGCAGCTGCAGGACCGCTGCGGCTGTGACCGCGGAGACGAGTTCGGCTGCGCCGACGACACCCGCACCCATGACCACCGATGCGAGCAGTCCGGCAACAGCCCATGCGCCCACGTCGAAGACCAGCTGGAATCTGGTCTTGTTCCTCCAGATCCGCATCGCCAGCCGCGCTGACCAGAGTGCACCTGCGGGCACCGGAGCCGGCGAAGCCACACCGCCGGCCCTCCCCCGGGTGAGTGGATTCGGATGTTCTGACACAGTCATCGTGATCTCCCATGTTCGACTCTCCCGGCCCCGTCACTGTGGCGGCCGGGCATCGTCGGTGAGAGCCGACGATGCTGCGATTCCAACTGCGGAATGCGTCGACTTCACGCTATGAGTGCGATGACTCCGTTCTGGTGCTTGCGGAGGGGAGACTGCGGTCATCCGCGACTGCGGTGCGGGTCTCCGCGGGGCATTCTGCCGCAGACGGCGCGAACCGTCTGCGGCTCATGTTCACCAAGGTTGTCGGTTCAGACCGCAGCGAGACGCGGGTTGCCCGCGAGCCTGGATACGAGCTCTGTGCGTGACCCGACATCGAGCTTGCGATAGACAGCGGTGAGGCGGAGTTCGACGGTGCGCAGGGAGACGAAGATCCGTTCGGAGATCTCCCGGTTCTTCATTCCCGCACGAACCAGTTCGACGACCTTGAGCTCCTCGTCGCTGAGTTCGCCGAGGCGCGGCAGCTCAGGCATCGTTGGCACCTTCGGCTCTTCGACGATCTGCCCGGTGCGGAGATGGTCGGCGAGACGACCGGCCCCGACTTCGCGAAACAGCGCCGCAGCGGCGAGTCTCTGTTCACGTGCTCTCAGGTTCGAACCGTTGTCGGTCAGGCGAGAGGCGAACGCCGCATGAGTGACCGCCTTCTCGAAGACGAACTCTGAGGTGCTGGACTGCCGCAGCACTCGTCCGAACAGGTCGGTGGCAGTCTCGCCAGCGGCCAGAAGCGCTTCACTCCGGCTGACGGACAGATCGGTCCACCGAGAAGGGCATGCCTTCGCGCGGTCACGCAGCTTCTGAAGCAGAAGAGTCGCATGCTCTCTTCTGCCGATACCCACCAAGGCTTCGATGAGGTCGCCCTCGAAACGACGCACGTTCGGGTTGGTCTCGTCCGCGGACAGCTGTTCGCAGCGCCGAAGGTGTCCGATCGCTTCGGCCGCGCAGTCGGTGCGCAGCAGGTATCTGCCCTGGAGCGCATTCAGCTCGGCCAGCAGACGGTGGTTGTTCGTCGCCGAAGCTCGGACCGCGGCCTGTTCCTCGACGAGCCCCGCTTCACCGGCGCGTCCGGTCAGCAGCAGCTTCCAGGCGTGCAGCAGCAGGATCCGATCCTGCCGGACGGCGACGAGCCCTCTGCGCTTGTCGGCCTCAGATTCCGCGATGAGCCTGTCGATGACGTCGACGGCCTGGCTGACTCGGCCGAGGCGCATTTCCAGATCAGCACGGACACAGTCCACCTGCCGCTTCCAGACCTTGGTCGCGGCACAGGTCTCACCGATGTGGTCGAGCACAGCCGAGGCGGCTTCATAATGCTCGGTGAGCACCAGTCCCTGGGCGACGGCGAGTCCGAAGCTCGGCCTGATCGCATCCTGGTGTTCCTGCAGGCTCGCGAATCCGGCGAGCGCCGACCCGTCCTTTCCGCAGTTGACGTCAAGCAGGATGCGAACGGCATGGACAAGCTGTGCCTCGCTGTCGCGAAAATGCTCATCGGCGGCTTCGGCAAGTGCCAGAAGCTCCTGCGCTCGAGCGAATTCGCCTCGTTCACAATGGCAGAGCGCCAGCGTCAGCTGCAGGCGCGCCACTTCGGTGGGTGCCTGCTCCGATTCGCCCCTGCTCCACGACGTGAACAGTGAGGACGGCAGCGTCTGCGTCTCGAGGAAGACATTGCGGACTTCGAGAGTCCGAGCGCGGACCACGACCGCGGCCCGGTTCGACCGAGAGGCGATCTGCACATAGCGGCGGGAGAAGGCGAATTGCCCGTGATCGGACAGCGTCTCGGCGATCTCGACCAGCTGACCGCGCAGCTCCTCGAGATCGTTGCAGACCCGGATGGCCCGCTCGGCGAATTCGGCCCCTCCGGCGGTGAGTCCGCGTCGCACCAGTCCGAGAGCGTGTGCCGCCAGCTGCTGTGCGGTCTCCTCACCCGGGTTGATGAACGAGACGTGCCAGGCTTCGACCTGCGGCCACGTGTCGGCGCAGTCTTCGGCCAGGACGAGGTGGGTTCGGCGTCTCTCGCTCGCCCCCATCGACTGCTGCACCATGGCACGGACGAATCCGTGGGGTATCCGCAGAAAGGCCCCTCGACGTTCGATCGTCCCGCGCGATTCGAGTTCGTCGACGGCTTCCCAGAATCCGGGCAGCCTCCTGGCCAGAGGCCGCAGCGGTGTCAGTGGGGACAGAGACAGACATCTGAGCAGCGCTTCGGCATTGGGCGTCAGCCCTTCGACATAGTCGGCGATCATCGGCCGGCTGGCCGGTCCCACTCTGACCGGGATCGACAGCGCGATCTCCCCGCGCATCTCACTGGGTGCCATCTCCTCGAGGATATGGCTGACCGCCAAGGGACGACCCGCGGCGGCATGGGCGGCGACCTGGGCTGCCTCCTCGGCGATCCTCGTGTGTCCGAAGCGGGCCAAGGCGAGGTCCCGGGCGAGCTCGATGAGCTCGGCGATGCTGAGATCCGCAAGTTCGATCTCCGGCACCGAGGCGAACGGACCGTCATCGTCGATCGACCGAACCGTGATGACGATGTGCAGACGTCCTGACTTCAACCGGCGCAGCGCCTGACCGAGCACCCGCTGCGAGTCCATGTCCATCTCGTCGGCATTGGGCACGAGGATGAGCGTGTCCTCGTCTCCTGGAATCGATCGGAGAGCCGTCATCATGTTCGGCACGATCTCATCATCGGCGAGCTCCGCCGGATCGGAGGGGCCGTTCACGGATGCGCTGACTGCGGCGAGCAGACCGCCTATCCCGGACCAGGGCGTGTCCTCATCGAGCGGACTCGATGCGACCCTGATCACCGTTCCATCCCACTCCGACTCGAGTGCCGACAGGATCGATCGCCGCCCGGACCCGAAGCCGCCGGTGAGGGCTGCGGCACGGTGCCGCGAGAGGAGGGAGCGGAGCTCGCCGACTTCCTTGCGGCGAATCACCTGACGCATGGTCCGCCTCCCGTCGTCGAGTCCGGGGAACTCGTTCGGAGAAGGATTTCCGGCCCGGAGACGGACGCCGCCGTTCGCACGGCGCGGGGGTCGGTTCGATGAGGAGACTGAGGAGGCTGAGGAGGCTGAGGCGTGATGTCCATACTCAGATACTGCTCGCCGGCAGCCGTCTCGGACCAGGTGGTCGATACTGGAGTCGCCTTCGGGTCACTACTCAGTCACCACCAGGTCACCACCGGAGCACCGCAGTGAGTACTCACCCGAGCCCGAAATCCCGCAGTCGGTGATACTCGGCTCACGCTCAGGCGCGCAGTCGGCCTTCGGCATCCCGCATCGCCTCGGCGACCTGGTCCCTGCGTTCGACACCGAGCTTGCGGAACAGCCGGTACGTATGGCCCTCGACCGTTCGCACCCGCACTCCCAGTTCCAGCGCGATCTCCGCATTCGATCGGCCCGCGACGATGAGCGCGCTGATCTGCTTCTCCCGGGCGGTCAGTCCTATGTTCTGCCTGCCCGGTCCGTTGCTCTGACCAGCTCCGAATCGCGCGGCCAGAGCGATGCACTTACCCGCCAGGTCAGGCATAGACGCTCCGTATTCCTCCGCAAGAGACGTCAAGGCTGCACGATCATGATCACGCAGTGCAGCGCCGAGGCGGCCGACGATGACGAACTCACGCCCGGTTCCGTGCGCGGCCGCTTCACACATCGCCTCAGGTGCGATCTCGTCGAAGTGCAGGAAGAGGTGCAGGCGGATGAGCACGACGATCGCCGCTGCCCCATCGGCTTCGGCTTCGTCCAACATCCGACGCAGCTCGCGCTCGTACCGGGTCTCACCGGTGCGTATGGCCCGCGCGGTGGTTCGCAGAACGAGAGCTCGACGATATTCGTGGTAGAGGGCTGTGACGGGCAGCTCGTCGAAGCGGGCGTGCAGCTCGTCGGCGTCAGCAGCGGTCCCGACACGAGAGACCGCATATTCGGCCTCCCCCAATGCGATGGCCAGCTGCGTGCCCAAGTTCCAATAGGTGAGCGATTCTATCGCGGCGCGAAGCGCCTTCATCGCTCCCGGCAGATTGCCCTCGAGCAGGTGAGTCTGCGCCCACAGCAGGTCGATCGGCCCGGACCGGGCTGACAGGTACGCAATGTCATGCGTCGACAGTGTCGTCATCAGCTCTCTCGCCTCAGCGATTCGTCCCAGCTGCAGAAGTGTGCGCCCCTGCAGCATGGTCAGGTGAAGTGACCCTGTGCTTTCGTTGCTGAAATCGGCTTGAGCGGATTCGAGGAGTGCGAGTGCTTCCAAGGCGCATCCTGAGTCGAGCATGTCGGTCGCGTGCAGCATCGTGTCGAGCAGATGGAAGCTGCCCGTGGCCCCGCTCTCGGGCGTGAGTCCGTCGAAGACGTCCACGGTGATCGGTCGTTCTTCGGCCACAACGGCAGCGACTCGGTCGAGGAATTCGAGTCCGAACGCTGCGTCCACTCCCCCTCCGGGGTGTCCGTCACCTTCCTCGTGCAGCCGATTGAGAGCGGTGCGGAAGTCCGCAAGCCGCAGGGCCGGAGACATGGAGGCGGAAGAGCGGTTCATCCAGACCACGAGCGCATCGACGACCAGCGGAGCACAGCATGCGGTGCGAACCGCATGGGCCAAGATGTCGAGTCCGAGGGGAATCTTATTGCAGCCGCAATAGAGCAGAGCGACCGAGAGCAGCTCGTGTGGGCTCAACTTCTCCGTCGGGATCTCCGCGATCAGCCGCATGGCCCGATGCCAGTCTCCGAGGCGAGCGGCGATGAGTGCGGCGTCGATGGTCCTCGACTCGCCGACTTCCGCTCCGCAGATCAGTCCCCACTCGGCCCTGACCACCTGCGACCACTCCGCAGGTGCATCTCCGCTGGAGTCGATGAAGTCGAACCACTCTCGACTCCGACCGGTCGGGGTCGTGTACCTGATCGTGTCCGAGGTGTGGTTCTCCACTGCCTCATAGATATGGGGTCTCTGCGCGTCGATCTTCAGTTCACCGGCGGCCACGAGGGCATCCGCGGCTTCCCCGAGCCCCGCCTCGAGCAGTGTCGCCAGCTCCACCTCCCCCGCGAGGACGACCAACTCGAGGGCCTCCGTCTCCTGCGGCGAGTGGTCGGCGAGACCGATCCGTGCGTAGTCGCGGGCACGCGCATCATAGTCGGTGTCATGTCCGTCGAGGATCCACACACCTCGGCGCAGGAGGAAGCGCGACCGTCGTGCGGTGTATTCGAGGAGTTCGATGAGCTTTCCCGGATTGCGCTTCGAATGGAAGTCGACGATGTCGACCACTGCTTGGGACACGATGTGACCGAGGCGGTGTTCGATCATCGACCGATAGTCCTCACGCGGCAGAGGACCGAGGACGAGATGCTGGAGCACACGGTCTTCGACCAGAGTCGAGAACGGCATGACCCCACTCTCGGGGTTGGACCGCGACATCGCGATGAGCCTGATCGAGCCAACGCTGGCCAAGTCGGTCAGGACCTCCTGCGAACGGGAATCGAGCAGGTGGGCATCGTCGACGAAGACCGCCTGCGAGGTTCGAGTCGAGGTGAGCCGGGACACGATTCGTCCCAGCAGTGTGGACGGGTCACCGTCGAGGTCGATGAGCAGACCGAAGACGCCGAACTCGGTGTTCTGGTGCACGCGGTCCCCGCGGATCCAGATTCCGTCGTTTCCGTCCTCGAAGGCTGTTCTCGCCAGAAGGGTCTTGCCGACGCCGATCTCACCTTCGATGAGGATGCCGGAGCATTCCGAGCAGCGCAGCGACTGACGAATCAGTTCGAGTTCGCCCTTGCGCCCGAAGATCGTCGTGCCGTCCTGGATGCTCTCGCCCGATGATGTGGTCAGCTCTTCAGCCATTCCGTCACCACCTCTCGCAGCTCCTGCCGATTGGCCACATGCACTCGGCGGTAGAGACGTCCGAGGTGCCATTCGACGGTTCGGGCCGAAAGGTGCAGCTCTTCTCCGATCTCTGCGCTCGTTCGACCCTCGACGATGCCCGTGATGATCGAGTGCTCGAGCTCGCCCAGATTCGCGTGGAACCGTTTGCCGTCGGCATCGAAGTCGAGCACGCGCCGGCTCCGGCCCAGCAGGATCCGGGCTTCCTTGGTGGCGGCAGCATTGCCTGAGGCAACGGCGCGTTTGCGGGCCTCGCCGGACAGCTGGGCGCAGAGCACGACCGCGCCGAAGATCAGCGCCTCACGGGCCGCGGTGATGAGCGCCTGCAGATCGTCAGTGCTGAAGGCATGTGCCACGGCGCGCAGCAGGCGACCGAGGGAGCCGTCGACCCTGCCGGCCGACGCGGACAATCCACCGATGGCCTGTTCGTGCCCGAGTCGACCGGCTTCGAGCCAGGCCAGGCAGGCAAGGGTGTGCGCACCGTGTTTTTCTGCCCAGGCCCCGAGCTCATAGAGTTGCGGGGCTGCCGGCTCCGGCGACGTCTGCGCCAGTGCCTGCAGATCGAAGAGTCTGGCTTCGAATGAAGCCCACCACGAATGCCGACTGGCTTCGGCCTCCTCGTCGACAGCGATCGAGACGACCTCCGTCCGCTGGTCTGTCAGCACAGCGGAGAGAGACAGTGCCGACCTGGCCATCCCAGCGATATCGACGATGTCGCAGGGGTCGGCACCGAGATTGAGTTCGCCGAGGATGCAGTGGGCTTTCGCCGCGTTTCCGGTGCGCAGGTCGATGAGCGCGTTCGTCAGCCTGGTCAGCCGCCGACTGGAGGTCAGTTCATCCATTGCCGTTCGTGCCTGGGCCCAGTTGCCGGCGATGAAATTCGCCACGAAGAACTGCGGGATGGCATCTTCCCGTTCGAACGATTCGGGCCCGGGAAGTCCGAACATCAGCCCGGCCTGCGCGATATAACTCAGTCCCAGTTCGATCCGCCCGGACATCACTTCTGCCACGCCGAGGAACGCACACGCGCGCAGCCGGTGGCGCACCGAGCTCGCATGGTTGAGATAGACGCTCTCCGCCAGCGCACAGGCAGCGGC
Organism: Brevibacterium sediminis; assembly: GCF_024895295.1. Taxonomy (NCBI): domain Bacteria; kingdom Bacillati; phylum Actinomycetota; class Actinomycetes; order Micrococcales; family Brevibacteriaceae; genus Brevibacterium; species Brevibacterium sediminis. The sequence goes on from NZ_JAHQRN010000007.1 coordinate 40,208, forward strand.
GATACGACCTCCTTTGAGGTCGAACCTGGCGCGCGTCGCATCGAGCCGACCGACGTCGATCGGCAGCGAAAGCGTGTCCCGGACCCAGTCCAGCCGCAGATCCTCGGGCTTCCTTGGGTCTATCAGCCTCAGTTCCATCGAGGCGAGGCGGGACAGATACTCCTGTGCTGAGGTGTCCGGATTCAGACACGCCTCGGAGACAAGCGGGTCGACGATCTCCCGGGCCTGGCGGAGCCTACCGGCTCCCCATTCGCTGCGGGCGTGCTCGAGGTCGAGTTCGGGACCGCGATAGCCGCTGGTGCGGATGATCTCTGCGGCTTCGCGGTATCTGCCCCGCGCGTTTGCCCAACCGGCGGCATCCAGAACCTGTTTGGGAGTCGGCACCCGGCCCAAGGAGATCGACCACGCGGCGTAGCCGAAGAGCGTCCTGCCGTGAAGTGCCGAAAGATCCGCTCCGGCATCGAATCGGGTGAGCAGCTCGAGGCTGCGAGAGGGAGTGACCATGGCTCGGACGTTCTCAGCCGTGACGGGTTCGTGCATGCTCACCGTTCCCCCTCGGCCCTTCGAGATCGAGAGCAGACCGTCCTCCGCCAAACAGTCGATCGTCTGCGGACTGGTGAACCCGACGAGCACGTCATAGGGCACCGCTTCGATGAGAGCGACGGTTTCGATGACCTCGCGGCTGGACTGATTGACCCGGGCGATCGCGGTTTCGACCCCGCTGGTCCGGCTCCGCCCGAACAGCAGCCTCTCGAGCAGCCGCGGATTGCCGTGGGCGAGTGCAGTCAGCTCCGAGACCGATCTCGTCTCGGTCTCCGAGAGTCCGATGCTGTTGATCATCGCAGCCGCATCCGCCTCGTCGATACCGTCCAGATCGATCCTGACAATGCTTCCGGACAGCCACAGTCCGGCGATGAGATCGACCGGCGGACGCGCCGATTCGGCGGCGATGACAAGTTTGATCCTGCGCGCATCCGTCAGCTGGGCCAGCACTGCGAGGGAATGATCGTCCACGAGATCGGCATTGTCGACGACGACCAGAGAGCGACCTCCCTCAGCTCTGCGCTCGAACAGATCACCGATCACCGACAGCGCCCGACCGGGCGGAAGGTCTGTGTCGATGCCCTCCCTCGACAGCAGGATTTCGAAGATTCCGAGGTTCCGGACACGCGCGTTCTCCGAGCCGCGCAGGCGGGTGACCGCAAGATCGGGGTCGAGACGAGAGAGCGCAGCATTCACCAGCGCGGTCTTCCCGATGCCCGCCGCGCCGATGATGAGAGCGCCCAGATGCCCCTGCCCGGAGATCGCGCCGACGACCGTCGAGAGCTCGGACTCATAGCCGAAGAGCCGACGCGACGGTGCGACCGGGGGGATATGCGTGGTCCTGCCTGACACGTCACTCAGCTTTCCGTACCCCTGGGGATCTTCTGCAGCGGGGAATGCGGAGCCCAGCGGCGCGGGGTTCAATCCGGAGAAGCTCACGTCTCGGAATCACCATTGGAATTCCTGGATCAGTATTACCACTTGGGATAGGTGTAGTAATACATCTCTGAAATAAAGTTAGGCGATTGTGACATCAACATCCGATCCCACCGGAGGGCCGCCTCGGCGAGGATCTTCGCCGTCTCCCACTTGTGAGCCCGAACACCGAACCGTACCATTGGAGGAAAGTTACTGAACGATCTATAAGGAGTTCGCATGGACACCCTACTGAATGCAGAAGAGCGCGAGTTCGCGCAGCAGATGCGTCAGTTCTACCGCACGGAGATCCCCGAGGAACTCCGCTTCAAGGTCGCCACCGGCCAGGAGCTGAGCAAGGAAGACATGGTCACCTCGCAGCGGATCCTCAACCAGCACGGCTACGCCGTGCCGAACTGGCCGGTCGAATGGGGCGGCCAGGACTGGACCCCCGTGCAGCGTCACATCTGGCTCGAAGAGATGCAGCTGGCCTGCGTTCCGCAGCCGCTGCCGTTCAACGTGTCCATGGTCGGACCCGTCATCGCCACCTTCGGCTCGCAGGAGATCAAGGAACGTTTCCTGCCCGCCACCGCGAACATCGACATCTGGTGGTCGCAGGGATTCTCCGAACCCAACGCCGGCTCGGACCTCGCCTCGCTCAAGACCACCGCGGTGCGCCAGGGCGACAAGTACATCGTCAACGGCCAGAAGACCTGGACGACCCTGGGCCAGTACGGCGACTGGATCTTCAACCTCGTGCGCACCGACCCTGACGTGAAGAAGCAGGCAGGCATCTCCTTCCTGCTCATCGACATGAAGACCCCCGGCGTCACCGTCCGTCCGATCCAGCTCATCGACGGCGGCCACGAGGTCAACGAAGTGTTCTTCGACAATGTCGAGGTGCCCGTCGAAAACCTCGTCGGCGAAGAGAACAAGGGCTGGACCTACGCGAAGTTCCTGCTCGGCAACGAGCGCACCGGAATCGCCCGCATCGGCGGTTCGAAGGTCAACCTCGCCCGTGCCAAGGCCTACGCCGCGGTGACGAAGACCGCTCGCGGCACTCTGTTGGATGACCCCCTGTTCTCCGCTCGTCTGACGAAGATCGAAGCCGAACTCACCGCGCTCGAGATGACCCAGCTGCGGATCCTCTCGACCCAGGCCGCCGGGTCCGACAAGCCGGATCCACGCTCCTCGGTGCTCAAGCTCAAGGGCTCCCAGCTGCAGGAGGACATCTCCGAACTCCTCGTCGACGTACTCGGTCCGCAGGGTCTCGACTTCGTCTCCGACCGCGTGCAGGGCCAGGGTCTGTCCGACCTGCCCAACGGCGCTGTCGATGCTCTGCCCGGCTACTTCAACACCCGCAAGGTCACCATCTACGGCGGTTCGTCCGAGGTGCAGCGCGGAATCATCTCGAAGGCACTGCTCGGTCTCTGAGATACCGACGCTCACTCGATCTCCCAAGAAGGACAACAATGGATCTTGAACTCAACGACATTCAGCAAGAACTCGCCAGCACACTGAACAAGTACCTGCGCAGCGAGTACGACATCGCCAAGCGCGAAGAGATCCTTCGCAGCGACGAGGGTATCTCCCGCGAGAAGTGGCAGGCCTTCGCCGAGATGGGACTGCTCGGACTTGCGATTCCCGAGTCCTACGGCGGCGCGGACATGACCTTCAACGAGGTGGCCGTGGTCGCCGAGGCGTTCGGACGCTCGCTCGTCCTCGAACCGTTCCTGGCTACCGCAGTCCTCGGTGCCAACGCCGTTCTGCTCGGCGGCAGCGAGGAGCAGAAGCAGGCCATCCTGCCCGGTGTGGCAGAGGGTCAGACCTTCCTCGCCCTCGCGGCACTCGAGCCCGGGCTGCGCTACGCAGTCGACGCTCCGCAGACCCAGGTCTCCGGTGCAGACGGCAGCTTCACCCTCACCGGTGAGAAGAACAACGTGCTCGGCGGAGATGTGGCAGACCACTTCGTCGTCACCGCCACGCAGAACGGCGAACTGGGTCTCTACCTCGTCGCCGCCGATGCCGAGGGTCTGAGCCGTGTGGCTCAGCGCCAGGCCGATGGTCTGGGCAGCGCGAACCTCAAGCTCGAAGGTGTCGCCGCCCAGCGCCTCGACGCCGCCGATGCCAACGCCGTGCTGTCCGAAGTCCTCGACCTGGGCAACGCCGCAATCATGGCTGAGGCCGTCGGTGCGCTCGAAGCCTCGCTGACGATGACTGCCGACTACCTGAAGACCCGCGAGCAGTTCGGTGCACCGATCGGTGCGAACCAGGCTCTGCAGCACCGCGCCGCCGACCTCTACGCCGAACTCGAGTACGCGCGCAGCATGGCTCTGTACTCTCGCCTGGCCGTGACCTCCGAGGTCCCCGGGGCTGAGAAGGACCGTCACCGCGACGTCATCGCCGCGAAGATCATCGTCGACCGGGCTGCTCGCAACATCAGCCAGGAGTCGATCCAGATGCACGGCGGCATCGGCATGACCATGGAGTACCCTATCGGTCACTACGCCAAGCGCCTGACGGTCATGACCCGCACGTTCGACGACTCGGATTCGCTGACCGCAGAGCTCGCCGAACTCGGCGGACTCATCGAACCCCACGCCGCCGACCTCAGCTGAGGCACCGGCACTTCAGCGCCGCACGTTCGACCCCGAGCGTGCGGCGCTGCGTCGTCGGGGCCTATCAACGCCCACCGAGGAGGACGGGGTTTCCTCAGGGAGACCAAGTCCTCCGCTGCGAGGCCTGCGCTGCCGGCAGCGAACTCAGCTCACGGGCTGGTCGTACACGTGCCGGCGGATCCACGAATGCATGGTGATCGCGGCGGCTGCTGCGGCGTTCATCGACCGTGTCGAACCGTACTGCGCGATCGAGAGCACGTCGCGGCTCGCCTGGTGCGCTTCCTCGCTCAGTCCCGGTCCTTCCTGGCCGAACAGCAGCAGGCAGCGCTTGGGCAGGTCGTAGGTCTCCAGCGGCACGGAATCCGGGAAGTTGTCGATGCCCAGCAGGGGCACGTCGTTCTCGGCGCACCAGCTGAGCAGGTCGTCCACGCTCGGATGGTGGATGACGTGCTGGTACTTGTCGGTGACCATCGCTCCGCGCCGGTTCCAGCGGCGTTTGCCGACGATGTGCACGGCTGCGGCGTTGAAGGCGTTGGCGGTGCGCACGACCGAACCGATGTTGAGGTCGTGCTGCCAGTTCTCGACTCCGACGTGGAAATCGTGCCGCGAGGCATCGAGGTCGGCCACGATCGCATCGTGCTTCCAGTACCGATACTGATCGACCACATTGCGCCGATCACCCTCAGCCAGCAGCTCCGGATCGAAGTGCTCGCCCACAGGCCAGGGGCCGGTCCACGGACCGACCCCCACCTGCGGTTCAGCGCTTTCGGTCACTTGTCGTCGCGGGAATCATCCGCCGACTTCGCGTCCTCTTCGTCTTCTCCGCCGGACTTCACGTCCGACTTCTTCGTGCCGGATTCCTTCGCCGAGGCGGCCGCCGACTTCTCGTCGTCCGCCGACTTCGTGTCCTTGTCCGCGTCCACGTCGTCCGTGTCGTCCGAATCGGCATCATCCGCGTCGTCAGCGCTCGAGCCCGACTTCGCGGCGTCCTTCGCCGAGGTGGCGGCACCGACCTTCTGCGCGCGCTTGCTCATCTTCACGGTCCTGCCGCCGCGACCGCCACCGGACAGCACCGAGCGCACGTACGCGCCCGAGGCCAGAGCATGGAGGACGACGGCGAGGACCAGGGCGATGCCGGCGGCGACGAGGCCTTCCCACCACTCGGCCTGACCGGCGAAGGAGCGGCCGGCGATGCCCAGCGGCGATGTGAACGGCGTCCACGACAGCACCTTCGCGACGGTGCCCGTGGGTCCGATGATGACCGGAGCGAAGAAGCCCGCCACGGTGATGACGCTGATGATCGTGAGGAAGGTGGCGCGTGCCTTGGAGCCGACGACGGTCGACGCCCAGACGAGCAGGGCGAACACCGACCAGGCGGTGAGGAGCAGGGCCAGCGCGAACCAGCCCAGGCCCGGCAGCATGGCGAATGCCAGGGACGTCTTGCCCGACAGCGAGAGTCCGAGCTCGGTGATGACGGCGGCCGCAACGAGGTGGACGACGACCAGGGTCAGCATGCCCGTCACTCGCCCCGAGGCCGAGGCGCGCGGCGGAATCGTGGCTGCGATGATCTCGGTGATCCGGTTTCGCTTCTCCAGGCGCAGGTTCTGGTACAGCGCAGTGCCCAGTGTGGCGACGACGAGCAGCGACAGCGCGACCATGCCCCACAGCAGCGGGGTGGCTACGGCACCGTCGACGGCCGGGGTCTCGAGCAGCGTCGCCTCGGTCTTCGGTGCGAGCTTCTCGAGCAGGGCATCGGGCTGCTTGTCGAGGGCGATGATCGTCGGCTGTCCCTGACCGCTCGGGTCCTGGATGAATGCGGCGTCGACCTTGCCCTCACGCACGAGCTTCTCGGCGGCGGGGGCGTCCTTGGCGTCGGTGATCTTCACACCCAGCTGCTGCTCATACATCGCCGCCTGCTCGCCGACTCCGACCATCGCCATGGTCGGGGTGCCCGAGTCCTTCTGCACGTCGGCGACGATTCCAGAGATGATCGCGGCCAGCACGCCGAGGATGATCACGGCGGCCGTGACCAGGAAGTAGGGGCTGCGCATGGCCGTGGTGGACTCACGATTCGACACGAGCCACGCGGCCTGGCGGTTGCCGACATCGACGAACTCCGAGACCAGTCCGGTCTCCGGCAGTTCGTCGGGGTCGGGGGTGTCCTCGGCGAGTTCGAAGGGAACGTCGTCGAGGCCGGCGGTGGCGCCGGACTCGTCCGTCTCCTTCGCGTCGGTGCCCTTCGCGGCTGGATCCTTCGCGTCCGCGCCCTTCTTCGCCGAGGCGGCCGATCCCGTGGTCGCACCGGCGGCGGTCGCCTCGTCGTCCGAGTCGACCTCCTCGGCGGCGGTCTCGTCTTCGATCACATCGTCTTCGACAGGCACACCGAGGTCGTCGATGCCTTCGCCGGCCGTGCCCTTGGACACGAGCGGTTCCGGGGACTCGTCATTCGCACCATTGTCTTTGCGCGCCATTACAGAGCCTCCTTGTACTGCTCGGCCAGTGTCGGGCGGACACTTTCGAAGTTCTTCACATTCTTCAGCTCGGCCACGGCAGCGGCGGCTGACTTCGCATCATTCGCGCGGAAGCTCACGCCCTCGCGTCCGACGGTCTTCACATCGCTGATTCCAGTTCGGGATTTCAGCGCCGAGGCGGCCGCCTCGGTGTCCGTCGTCTCGACGCGATAGTGCGGATCACCGAGCAGCTTCTCGACGCTGCCCGAGGTGGTCACCTTGCCCTGGTTCAGGATGACGACGTCATCGGCGAACGTCTGTGCGGCCTCCCAGTCGTCGGTGGCCAGGATGACAGGCACTCCCGAGGATGCATGGGCCCGCAGCAGGGACGTGACCAGGCGCAGCGAGGCGGCGTCGAGGCCGGCGAAGGCGTCGTCGATGACGACGACGTCCGGGTCCGCGGCCAGGGTCGCGGCGATGTCGACGCGGGCGATCTCGGCGCCGGAGAGGTTCTTCAGCGGTGCGTAGCCGCGGTCGGCGAGCTCGAGATGGCCGAGCAGGGTCAGCGCATTCCGTTCGGCCGCACCCAGGGTGATCCCGTGCAGGCGGGCGAGGTAGACGATCTGGTCGAGCACGCGCATGTTCGGGTATCCGCCGCGCTCGGCGGGCAGATAGCCGAAATTCTGCCGGTCGCCGAAGTCGAGTTCGAAGTCCTCGAGTTCGATGGTGCCCTCATCAGCGGCGATGAGGCCCATGATGATGCGCACCAATTCGGTGCGGCCCGCCGAGCGGGTTCCCACGATTGCGGTGATCCGGCCCGCCTCGGCGGTGAAACTCACCTCGTCCAGATATGTCCGCTTCCCTTTGCGCAGGGAAACCTCTTTCAGTGTGAGCACGCGTCATCCTTTACATCAAACAGTTCTTGGGGAGTGTCTCATCTATCGTGTTGAAATAGGAGACTTGTTTCAAACCACGTCCTCGATTTCGACAGAATTGCCAGTCGAGTCCCAGGTCGTGATCGGTGAGCCGAGTTCGCCGAGGCGGCACCTCGCAGGCCCACTTCGCCGAGGCGGGCCTCAGTCGAGGCCGAGATCCGCGGTCGTCAGCGCGGTCAGGTACGGAATTCCCGTGGCTTCGACCCGTTCCTTGGCGCCGGTGTCGCGGTCCATGACCACGGCCACGGCGACCACCTCGGCGCCGGCTTCCTTGAGCGCTTCGACAGCGGTGAGCACGGAACCGCCCGTGGTCGACGTGTCCTCGACGGCGACGACGCGCTTGCCGGCGACGTCGGGGCCTTCGACACGACGGGACATTCCGTGCTTCTTCGCCTCTTTGCGCACGACGAAGGAGTCGAGCGGGGTGCCGCGCACCACCGACCGGTGCATGACTGCGGTGCCGACCGGGTCGGCGCCCATCGTCAGGCCGCCGACGGCATCGACTTTGTCGAGCAGATCATGAGCCTCGAGGAGGTCGAGGACGACATCGCCGACGAGCGGTGCCGAGCGGTGATCGAGGGTGACCCGACGCAGATCGAGGTAGTAGTCGGCCTCCTTGCCGGAGGAGAGGGTCACCCTGCCGCGCACCACGGCGAGTTCGTCGATGAGGTCGAGCAGTTGTCGGCGAGTGTCAGCGCTGTCGGTCATGAACTCCAGTCTACTGGGCGGTCGGACCACGCCCGTTCAGCCCCGTCTCAGTGACCAGGCGCCCTCCCTTTCAGCGTCCAGAAGGCCTCCCTCAGGCCTCCCGCCTCAGAGCCCAGCTGCCCTTTTGCCGCGGCCCGCTGACATCGGATGTGAGGATCCGCGTGAGGATCCGGCTGGTCGTGCTGACACCGGGCGTGAGGATACGGCTGGCTCTGCGTCTGTATAGATGTCATAAAGGATCAACAAGACTTGGCACTTACCTTGCGTTTCGGTTGTACAGTGGCAACAGCACCGTGCAACCCGGCCGGTCAACTGTCTCAGAAGGGACGTGAGCAACATGGGTTTCATCGCATACCTCATCCTCGGACTCATCGCCGGAGCCATCGCTAAAGCGATCCTGCCCGGCAAACAGGGCGGCGGCTTCTTCGCCACGCTCATCCTCGGCGTCATCGGAGCCATGCTGGGCGGCTGGCTCGGCGGCATGATCTTCGGCGCCCAGATGGATAAGTTCTTCTCACTGTCGTCCTGGCTGTGCGCGATCGGCGGCTCGCTGATCGTGCTCATCATCTGGGGCCTCATCACCGGACGCTCGAAGAGCAAGGCCGACTGAGGGACTGCAGCCATCTAGAGAGCCACTGCCCGGCGGCACCCCGTTGCGGCCAAACACAGCCGCAGACGGCAGCGTCGGCAACAGCCCAGAAAAAGGTGGACAGCCCAAGTTTGAAACTGGGCTATCCACCTTTTTCTGTGCCGTTCGCGTCTTGGGTGCCGCCCGCCGCACGACCTCAGCGGCTGCGGCTGACGATGTGCACGTCGATGTCGATCTCCCCAATGGGCCCGTCGACCGCCGCCTGCAGGTCGACGGCGATGACGGCGAAGAGCTCGTCGACGATCTCGGTCACGGGCCGACTGTCATCGAGATGCGCATCGATCCGGACGCCGAGATCCTCGCCAGTGCGCCAGACCTCGACGCGCAGCGGTTCGGACCCGGTTCGGCGCATCACTCGAGCGGCCGCGTTGGCGATCATGTCGCGCAGCCCCGGTGCCAGGCCGGTGACGCCGTCGACTCCGGTGACGGATTCGGTCAGGCGGGCCGAGACCGCCGCCTCGTCGAATCCGCGTGAGGTCCCGCTTTCAAACCTCGGCTTTTCAACTCTCGCCTTCTCAACTCTCGCCTTCTCAACCCTCGGCTTCTCAGTCATCGGCGGCCTCCTCATCGACGAAGACGTCCTCGACGGTGACGTCGACTCGCATTGCGGGGATCCCCACCTGCGCGATCAGGGCACCGGCGACGCTGCGGCGGACATCCTCGGCGGCGGAGACGAAGGCCGTCCCCGCGCTCATCGTCACGGTCAGCGAAACTTCGACGGCGCTGCCCTCCGGCTCGCCCGCGGGGGTCAGATTCACGCTGCGGGCGCGGATCCCGGGCACGGAGTCGACGGCCTCGCGGATGATTCCGCGCACTTCTGCCGTCGCCATCCGGAAAGGGTTGCCGCGCTCGGTCGTCAGCTTCGTGGCCGGCGCCAGGGCCGCGTCCTCGCGCACGATCTGGAGTATGCGTTCGCGCAGGCCGACGGATTCGGCGGGGTCCGGTTCGAAGGCCCCCATGTATTCGTCGATGATGCCGCGCAGGTGAGCGTCCGTGGCGTCGACGGACTCGTCGCTCATACCCATCCTTCCATGCCCTCGGCGATGGCGGTTCGGGCGCGGTGGATGCGTCCGCGCACACTGCCTTCGCTGATTCCCAAGGTCTCGGCGACCTCGGCGTAGCTGAGACCTTCCATCTGGTGGAGCACCCACGTTACACGCTGCTCGGAGGACAGAGTCTGCAGAATCTCGGAGAAATGCTCAAGCGCCGTGCGTGCCTCGACGGACCGTTCGACCGAGGCGGCACCGTCGACGTGATGGCCAAGGTCCTCCGGATCCGATGCGTCGGAGGGCCGGGATGTGCGTCGGCGCAGCACATCGGTGCAGCGGTTCGAGGCCATCCGGTAGATCCACGTGCCGAAGGCCGCGGGTTCGGCCAGGGCGTCGAGCGACCTCCAGGCCTTGACGAGCGTATCCTGAACGACGTCCTCGGCATCCTGTCGATCCCCGAGCGCACGCCAGGCGAAACGCAGCAGCTTCCGCTCGTATTCGTCGACGAGGGCCTCGAACGAGGCGATGTCGCCCTCGCGAGCGCGCACAACCAGGGTGACGATGTCGAAACGATCATCTCCCCTTGTCATATTCCCATCGTAGGCCACGCGGCCGCGGAACCGGCTTGCCGCCTCGGCGAAAAATTCGCTCCGGCGAAAAATTTCTGCGAACACCGCGTGAGGATTCTCGTCAGGCTGCGTCTGTACCTGTGTAAGCATCCTTCAGACGAAGGACTTGCGAACCGCATGCACCTCCAACGAAAAGGAAGAACGATGCCGGAACCCAAGCAGTCCGATTCGAACCAGAAGGCCCAGACCACCCAGAACGATGACGTGCGCAGCCCGCTCGTCACCGAGATGGGCACCACCACCATCGCCGAGAACGTCGTCGCCAAGCTCACCGGAATCGCCGCCCGCGAGGTCCCCGGCGTCTACGGAATGGGCAATGCCGCACGCCGCGCCTTCGACACCCTCACCGACCGCATCCCCGGCTCGCAGACCAACGTCTCGGGCGGAGTGTCCGTGGAGAAGGGTGAGAAGCAGACCGCCATCGACCTCACCATCGTCGTCGAATACGGCACCTCCATCGTCGACGTCGCCGAGGCGATCCGCCGCAACGTCGTGCGCGCCGTCGAACAGGGCACCGGACTCCAGGTCGTCGAGGTCAACATCGACGTCACCGACGTCCACCTGCCCGAGGACGACGAAGAGGCTCCGGCCAAGGATTCGCCGGAACTCAACTGACCCTCATCCGCTGCACCACCTCGGCAGAAGGAATGCCATGTCGAAAACTCTCATCGGACTCCTCGTCGGCCTGACGCTGGGAATCGTCGCCTACTTCGGCGGTTTCCTCGCGTTCCTCGTCGTCGCCATCTGCGGCGGGCTCGGCCTGGTCGTCGGCCTCGTCCTCGACGGACGCCTCGACCTGTCCGCGCTGAGCTCACGCTCGACCACGCGGAGGTAGCGCCGTGGCCCCGATACTCGACGACGCTCCAGCTCGCCGAGGCGGCCTGACGATCGCGGACAAGGTCGTGGAGCGCACCGCCGGGCAGGTGCTGAAAGACCTGCCCGGCGTCGGCGGCACGAGCTCGGGTCTCTTCGGAATCGGAGCGAGTTCCAGCCTGGACACGCGCCCGTCCGTGGATGTCACCCTGTCCGGGCGCAGCTGCACGCTCGCCGTCCAGCTGGGCCTGGCCTACCCCACCCCCATCGTCGAGGCGACCGAACACGTCCGCTCCACCCTGAGTCACGAAGTCGAACGCCTCACCGGTGTCACCGTCCGTCAGGTCGACATCAGCGTGCGGTGGCTCGCCCCGGAGTCCTCCGGTGCGAATCGAGGAAGGAATCGCCTGCAATGAGCACACGCCTGCTGCGCAAGCGGCCCTCCCGCATCGGTCCGGCCGTGGTCGTCGCCCTCATCCTGCTGCTCCTCGCCGTGGGACTCGGTTGGGCCGGCATCGCCGCATTCGTGAGCTTCGGATCCGTCGCAGCCGCACTGATCGAGGCGCCGGATTCCGCCATCGCCGAGGCGGCCGGGAACCTGCATTGGAATTCCGCGGTCGTCATCGCGGTCGGCATCGTCCTGGCTCTGCTCGGACTCATCGCCTTCATCCTCGGCATCTCTCCCGGAGCGCGCCGGATCCTCGGCGTGAGCGCCGCTGGGTCAGAACACATCGGTGATTTCGAGGTCGCCCTGCCCACCTCGGCGCTGTCGCAGATCGCGGCCGCGGCCGCCGATGGGGTCGACGGCGTCAGCGGGGTCAAGGCCTCGTCGAACGCGAGGTCGACGATCGTGACGTTCTCGACGCCGATCCGCGACGTTGAGCCGATCCGTGCCGAAGTCGAAGCCGCCGTCAGGGAACGCTTCGCCTCGATCTCATTCGACCGCACCCCCACGGTGAAGGTCCAGGCCAGAAGGAGTCAGTCATGAGACGCACGGCCGCCGCCGCCAACCGCACGGGACTGATCATCCTCGGCCTCATCGCGCTGATCATCGGATTGGCAGTGCTCGCCATCGGGTTCGGTCTCACCGCCCCGGTCGACCCTGCCCTGGAGGCGGGAGCGGATCTCGGTCCGGTCGCCTCGGTGCTGGCGCTGCCCTATTCGGCGCTCATCGCCGTGGTCGTGGCCCTCATCCTGGCGATCATCGGGCTCCGCTGGCTGAGCGTGCAGGTCCCGCGCAAGGACTTCGCGAAGCCCTTCCGGATGCAGGCCGATGCCCGCACGGGTCTGACCACGGTGAATGCGGAGGTCATCGCCGAGGCGGTCGCCGCCGACCTCGAATCCACCGACGGAGTCTCCGACGCCACGGTGATTCTGCGCGGCACCGCGCGGAGTCCGGAGCTGCTCATCCACGTCGACGCCGATGAACGCGCCGACATCGATGCGATCATCGCCGAAGTCGCCGAGCGCGCCGCCGGCAATGCGGCAATGGCACTCGGTGCTCCGCTGAGCGCGGTGGCCCTGGAGATCGGCATCGCCCGCACTCGCTCGCGCCGCCAGCGCAGCGTCAGCGTCCAGTAGCGCCGCCATCCAAGAGCGCCGCAGTCGGCAGAAGCCGGCAGCTTCTGCTTCAGCAGCAGGCAGCGGCGAGGTCACTATCGGATGCGGCCACCGAATCCAGGTCACTATCGGATACTTTCGCACGCAGAAGCATCCGATAGTGACCTGAAGACAGGCAGGCGGTCGCGAAACACTGCTGTGAATGACAAGAACCCCGGGGCGCGTAATCGCGACATCCCGGGGTCCTCGCAGCACTCCCCTCGAGTACCCGGACGCATCCCCATACGTCCGTTATGTCCACCCGATCCCCACCGGGCGAACACATTAATTTGACCACACTTTCGTGTCGCTTGTAAAGAATCTCACGCTCCGTCTTGAATCCTGTCGGGCTCTATAGCACAGAAGCGATCAGAATAAAACCCCTGGTCACAGGCTCACCCCCCCGGTAGTTCAATCCTCAACTCAGTTGTGCCGCCCCTGCCGAAAATTGCATATAGGTCACATCCCGCGGCGAGCACACGACCACAGTTCGATGACCGCCGGCGCATCTCGCGAATCCCGACTCAGCGATCGCGGGTGCGGGCGAAGGAGAATCCGGCCGACCCCCATCGCATGAGTGGACGCGGCACCACAGGGGCAACGAGCGCGGCAATGCGATATCCCCACCCCGGCACAGAGACGACCTTCCCCGCCCGCGCATCACGCAGCGACTCCCGCACCACCTGATCGACGCTGAGCCAGATCAGGCCGGGCCCCGGACGCTCCACGCCGAGGCGGCTGTGGAATTCCGTCCGGATGAAGCCAGGCAGAACGGCGGTGACCGTCACCGGGTCGCCCCTGAGTTCCCCGGCGAGCGCCTCGGTGAAGACCAGAGTCGAGGCTTTCGACGCGGCATACTGTCCCATCGTCGTCACCGCCGCCAGCGAGGAGACATTGATGATTCCTCCGCGACCGCGGGCCCGCATGCACCGGGCCGCTGCCAGCGACAGCTCTCTCACCGCCCCGGCCAGCACCCGATCGAGCACCTCTAGCTCAGCAGCATCGGTACCCAGCAGTGTCCCGGACAGACCGAAGCCGGCATTGTTGATGGGCACATCGATCGGCTGCGTCGCGATGATCTCGTTGACCGCGTCGATACCGTCACGGGTCGACAGATCGGCCACGGCCGCCTCGGCGTGGATATTCTGCGTGGTTCGCAGCTGCTCGGCCAGCTGATTCAGCCGGTCCTCGTCCCTGGCGACCAGGACGAGGTCGTAGCCCTCGGCGGCCAGGGTGCGGGCATAGCCGCGCCCCAGCCCGGAGCTCGCCCCGGTGATGAGGGCACGCGGCCGCGGATTCATACCGCGCCTTGACCTCGACGAACGGTCAGGGACTGCACTGCTGTGCCGATGGGTCCGTCGACGTCGCTGAGCACGCTCGTCGTCTGCCCCAGTCCGGTCGGCCCGAAGGCCACCTTGGTGTCGAAGCCGACCCAGCCGGCTTCGGGCACGCGAGTGAGGTGGATGGAGAGGTCGACGTTCGGGAAGAACGTCGTCTTCGGATCCTCACGGACGGCCAGACCGTTGGCGGTGTCGACGAACTTGACGAAGGCCGCGGTCGGCGGGTCGATCTCACCGTCGACGAGAGGATAGGGACTGCGCACCCAGGACCGTGCGTAGCCGGGGTGGGCGTCCGCTCCCTGGCGCCCCTCGAGGGACGCAATGTAACCGCCGCCCCAACGGTTGGTGAAAGGAATCTCGGGCACTTCGGACACGGGCGGCATCGCCGACCATTCGTCGCCTGCGACCGCCTCGGTGTCGGAGGCCTGCAGTCTCCACACCCGAGCGGTCACGCTGGTGCGCTCACCGTGGCGCATATGCGCTTCGACGAGTTCGATGGTGCGGCCGGGGCGGACGACGTCGACATCGATGGTGAACTCGCCGGAGTGGATGACGCCGAGGACGTCGAAGGTCACCCGGGAGATGAGCTTGTCGCTGGGCAGTCGACGTTTGATCTCGGCAAGCACCATCCCCGAGGCAGGCGCGAGGTGCTGCTCGCCGGGCTGCCAAGCGCCCTGGCTGTGCAGAGTCGAGACGAGGCGGCCCTCGGACAGCCGCACATAGTAGGAGTCCGGGTAGGCGGCACCGTCATGGCCGAGGTGTTCATTGGGAGCTTCAGGCATGGTCCCAATCCTATCGACCCGTCGAGACCCCGCTTTCTCCTCCGGCGCGGACGGCTTAGGGTGGGAGGGTGAGAATCGCTACGTGGAATGTGAACTCGATCCGTGCCCGCCATGACCGCATCGGGGCCTGGCTGGATCGTTCGGATGTCGATGTCCTGGCCATCCAGGAACTCAAGTGCAAGGACTCGCAGTTCCCCGAGGAGCTGTTCACCGAGCGCGGCTACGAGGTCAGCTATCACGGCCTCAACCAGTGGAACGGTGTCGCCATCGCCTCGCGCGTCGGACTGGCCGACGCCGAGATCGGGTTCAAGGACATCCCTGCCTTCGGTTCGGAAGAACCCGTCGTCGAAGCCCGGTCGCTGTCGGTGACCTGCAACGATGTACGCGTCTACTCGCTCTATGTGCCCAACGGCCGCGAACTCGACCACCCGCACTACGGCTACAAGTTGGAGTGGTACAAGGCGCTGACGGCCGATATCGCCGCCCAGCTGAGCGCCGAACCGGAGAAGAAGCTCGTCCTCTGCGGTGACTTCAACGTCGCTCCGCTCGACGAGGACGTCTGGGACATGGCCGAGTTCGACGGCGCCACCCACGTCTCCGATGCCGAACGTGCCGCTTTCGATGATCTCCTCGGCGCGGGCCTGAGCGAAGTCACCCGCCAGTTCACGCCCGGACCCGGCGTCTACACCTTCTGGGACTACCAGAAGCTGCGCTTCCCGAAGAAGCAGGGAATGCGCATCGACTTCCAGCTCGCCTCGCAGGCGCTGGCGAAGACCGCGACCGCGGGCGAGATCGACCGTGAGGAGCGCAAGGGCAAAGGCGCGTCCGATCACGCTCCCGTCGTCGTCGACTACGACCTCTGAGGCACCTTCGTCTCACCTTTCGGCACCCCGGCGCAACTTCAGCGTCGAAGCCATAGACATCTCCCCTCTCTTCTGGTGAAGTTGAATCAGGAGCTAGGAAGGTGACGAGGATGTCAGCAACTGTCCGCGAATTGGTCGACGAAGCCTACGACCGGCGTGAGTCCACCTGGAGGGCCGCCCTCGAGACGGTCAATGACTGGGTCGAGTCCGTCCGCGCTCCATCCGCACTGCTCTCCGGAGATCGAGTGCGCGTCGTCGACGGTCGGATCAAGGATCGACTGCGCACCGGCGAGAAGCTGCGCCGCAAGCTCGCCGATGCCAACGACGAGATCCACGAATCCGTCGAGGTCGAGAACCAGGTCATCGATGTCGTCGGCGCCCGCGTCATCTGCCGCACCGAACGCGAACAGTCGGCCCTGTGGGACCTGCTCACCGAGGTGAGCGACGATACGAACCTCTCCATCGCCGAGGTGCGCGACTATTCCGCGACCCCGAAGCCCTCTGGATACCGCGGCCGCCACCTCATCGTCGAGGTTCCCTTCGATTCCGAGCCTTCCGTCCTCGTCGAACTCCAGCTGCGCACAATCATGCAGGACGCGTGGTGCGTGCTCGCCGAGGAGCACCTCTTCAAACCCGGGCAGGCCCTGAAATCCGATGCCCAGCAGGAACGGCTGTCGGTGATCCTCGCAGGTCTGATGGCGCAGGCCGACTCCGTGGCCGGCTACATCGCCGATGACGTCGGCGCGTATCTGGGCATGGGCAATTCCGCCCCGCCCCGCGCCTTCGCCGAGGCGGACGAACCGACCGATCCGGCCATCGAGGTCACGATCCGCGAACTCAACCACTCCTATGTCCTCGCCGCCGACGAGGTGGGCCGCCACGGCATCATCCGCTTGGAGACGCTCGGGCTGACCCCCGACAACCCGGAGCGCTCCGCGTTCCCCCATCCGGGCGACAAGCTGCAGGTGCGCATGGACGAGTCGAACAACACGCGCTACTTCATCCCCGTCGGCCACGACCGCTGAGTCGAGCACGTCAGCTGAGTCAGCCACGTCAGCTGAGCTGCCTGCGACAGGCAGTGGCGGCTGTTCGGTCAGTCGCGTTTGACGCGCTTGAGCCCGTCAAGGGTCCAGGCGAAGGAATCCGGCCCGTCCCAGATCAACACCAGCCATTCGTCAGCGGTCAGATCATAGCCGATATCGAGCTGATGCGACTGCGTGTTCTTGCTGAGTTCGGACTTCACTTCATCGTGCAGAGCGGCCACGTCGACAGCTGGGATCTCGGCGGGTCTGAGCCATTTGTCTGACGGACTCTGGCTCGTGTCGGTGTCGACCGTCGGACGAAAGCCCTTCCGGAAGCGGACCGTGATCCACTCGTCGTTCTCGTTCGACCCCTTGACCGTGACGTCGTCTCCTCCGCCCTGAATCCGCCCGACCATGGTCAGCCCGAGTGCCGTCGCATGTTCGATTGCTGAGGGCACAGTGTCCTTGCGCCAGTTCAGCACCTGCACGAGATCAGTGGGAACGGTCTCCTCATAGTCGTCCTCAGACTCGGAAGAATCAGACTCAGAGGACGCCGAGTTCGACCCCACTTCGCCTCCACCGCCTCGGACAGTCGCCTCGGCGCCGTCTCCGCTCTTCACCCACGCTCGGGTGCCGACCCACGATGCGGCAGTGATGCCGACCAATGCCCCGATGCCGAGCACGAATCGCCGGCGGTCGGTCGTCTGCGTCCGTTCGAACTTCTCGTCATGCCATTCGAAGGGCAGATCGGCGACGAGGCCGTCGAGGGTGGTGAAACGGGTGGCCGCCTCGGCGGAAGCGATCCGCTCGTCGTGTTCGTCGGCGCTGAGCCGTTCGTCGGCGAGCGCCTCATTGAGCGCTGAGATATAAGGCGCGCGTTCGTCACGGGAGGGACGCCAGTCATCTCTCTTCCTCGTCTCGGCCATATCGATCCCCTTCAGTCCTCGCCCGTGCGATGGATGGAGATGAGCTCTTTCCCGTCAGCAGTCCAGCGCAGTTCTCCTCGGCCATCGCCGTAGTCGCCGCCTGCCACCATCACAGAGATCACCGGTTCCGCTTTGCTGTTAGACGCGTCGCTCTCGGTCCGCAGCTCCACTCGCAGGCCCTGCCCGCTGCCGAGTTTCTTCGCTGCCGCCTGGGCCATCGCCGGGATGAGGCCGAGAGCGAAGTCGTCGAGTGTGAAGAGCCTGTCGCCTTCGCCCAAGCGACTGCTGGGGGTGATGTCCGGCTCTGCACGCCCGTAGACGATGACGCTGTCGATGCCGCGAGACGATTTCAGACTGCGGGCACCGGCCTGGAACACATCCGGATCGATAGAGATCTCACGGAAATGCGTGTACCCCTTGTCCTTCACCCTTGTCAGCACATCTTCGAGGGCAGCAGGGTCAGTGATGAAGTCGACCTCAGGCGAGTCCGAGCCCGAAGTTTCGACTGCCTTTGAGTCCGCGCCGAAGAGCCGAGAGGCTCCGCCGGCGACGACGAAGCCCAAGGCAGCGGCACCACCGGCGAGCAGGAGGCGGCGGCTGACCGCCGGGGCGCCGCAAGTCCGCAGCGAACGGCGCCGCTTGAGCGCCTCGGCGCGGGTGAGGGTGGTCGGGAACTCGACCTCGGGTCGGGGCAGATCGGCCAGGGCTCGCTGCAGGTCCGCGGCATGGTTCCCGGTTTCGATGAGAGTGGAGCGGCGCTCGAACTCTTCATCGTCGATGCGCCCGTCGGCATAGGCCGACGACAGAGCTGTGCGAAAGGCGTCGCGTTCGACGAATGAAGGGCGCAATTCTTTCCGGGCGGCTCCGGCTGTATCGGACCGGTCGTCTGGGTTCCCGGTCGACGTCTGCAGAATAGCCACGGATAAATGATGCCACCGTTGCCAAGCGTGGGCCACTTCAACTCACCGTGCTGCGCGGGCCGTCGCACTGGATGATGCACCGATGACTCCACCGACTAGACTTGCGTCCCATGGGAAAGAAGTCGAAGCGCTCCAAGGAAGAACTCATCGCCAAACGCCTCGCCAGGGCGCAGGCCACGGCATTCGTCGCGCGTCCGTTCGCGGACCTGCCGTTCGAAGCCGACCTCATCTGCCTGCGTGAACTCGTGCCCGCGGCCACCGCGACCGCGAAGCTCACCGAGGAATACGGCGGCCACGAGGTGACCATCACGTCCCTGCTGCCCGCCGCATGGCAGGCCTGGCGCCGCGACGACGGTGAGATCCTGGCCGGAATGCAGGTGCCCGTATCCTCGACCGACGCCTCCCGCGACGTCGCCCGCGGTCTGCTGGCCGCCGTCGACGCCGAACCCGGCACCTCCATCGAGGCGACCACCGAACCCGGTGAGGGCCCGCGTCTGCAGGACATCCTCGACACCTCGCACCCGTTCGACGTCCGCGTGCTCGAGAACTTCGACTACTGGGCCCTGCCCGAAGCCGAGTCCGATGCCGACGTCGCCGCCGCCCTTCAGCAGGCCAACGACTCCGTGGCCCCGACCGAGAAGCTCGCCTCCGTCGCCTCCGCCTACTGGACCGAGATGTCCGGCCGCACCTACGTCCGCTGGGCCCGCCCCGAAGGTGAGGACCGCGTCGTCGATGCGATGGCCCGCCTGCAGGCCGAGAACGCCAACGACCTCGGCGGAATCGGCACCTTCCTCGGCTACTTCCGCGCCCACGGCATCATCGTCCCCGTCTGGGAACTCGAGTTCGGCACCCAGGTCGACGACGTCGAAGAGCCCATCGCCGCGTTCGGCAAGCGCCTCGACGATGCGCTGAACACGACCGAGCCGATGAGCACCGAGGCCCGCCGCGTCCGCTCGGGCATCGTGTCCCGCCAGCTGACCATCCACTGATATCCGTCACCACTCCATCACCGAGGCGGGACCCGAAAAGGGTGCCCAGCCTCGGTGCCGGTGACGGACAGGAGAACCGACATGAGCGTACAGCCGCACCCCGCCCCCGAGGCAGTCGCCGCCATCATCCCCGCGATGAACGAATCCCAGCGGATCGGTGCCACCGTCGCTGCGGCCAAGCAGATCCCCGGGGTCGACATGGTCCTCGTCGTCGACGACGGATCGGCTGACGACACGGGAACCCTGGCCCGCCGGGCCGGCGCCGAGGTCATCACCCACCCGAAGAACAAGGGCAAGGCTGCGGCCATGATGACCGGAGCCTTCGCTCTGCGCAATCGGGAGATCTCCGACGCCGATCCGGGCGTCGACCCGCACCACCGGGCGCTGCTGTTCATCGACGGCGACCTCGAGGACTCAGCGATGAACACCGCTCCCCTGGCCGAGCCTGTACTCGCTGGTCGGGCCGACATGACGATCGCGATCGTGCCCGCGCAGAAGCGCAAGGGCGGGGGCTTCGGCTTCGTCGTCGGACTGGCGAAGAAAGGCATCGCCGAACTCTCCGGATTCGACGCCACCCAGCCCCTGTCGGGCATGCGCTGCCTGTCGCGGGAGGCCTTCGACGCGGCCCTGCCGTTCGCCGCCGGATGGGGCGTCGAAGCGGCCATGACCATCGATGTCGTCAACGCCGGACTGCGCGTGGAAGAGGTCGCATGCGACCTCCACCACCGCGTCACCGGTCGCGATCTGAAAGCCCAGCTGCACCGTGCCGCCCAGTACCGCGACGTCGCCCGCGCGATCCTCGTCCGCCGCCTCCGTGCGAAGCGGAATGGCGGGACGCCGGCCGGCGGCGTCTCCTCCACCCCTGCCGATTCCGGGTCGTCCGAATCCACGCAGAATTCCTCCGATCCACACAAGGAGACCGGCAAGTGAGCCTCAACCGTTTCGCGTACCTCGGCCCTGAGGCCACTTTCACCGAGGCGGCCCTGCTCAGCTTCCTCGACTCCCGGAACCTGCGCGCCGAGGCCACGACTCATCCGATGCGCAATGCCCCCTCGGCACTCGACGCGGTGCTCGAGGGTGACTGCGATGCCGCGGTCGTGCCGATCGAGAACTCACTGGAAGGCGGAGTGCCCGCCACGATCGATGCGCTCACCGAGAACGGGCGTCTGCAGATCATCGCCGAGGTGGTCGTGCCCGTCCGCTTCGTCCTCGCCGTCAAGCCCGGCACCACCAGGGAGGAGATCTCCTCCTTCGGTTCGCACCCGCACGGCGAGGCGCAGGTGCGGGCGTTCATGAACGAGAACTTCCCCGAAGCCGTCTACCTGCCGACGTCCTCGACTGCCGCGGCCGCCAGGGACCTGGCCAATGACGCCGGCGACCATATGGCCGCCGTCTGCCCGGCCCTGGCCGCGCAACGGTACGGACTCGAGATCGTCGCCGAGGACATCGGCGACCGCAAAGACGCCGTCACCCGATTCGTCGTGGTCACCCGCCCGGGTCCTCTGCCCGCCCCGACCGGCGCGGACAAGACGACCGTCGTGGCGGCCCTGCGCTCAGACCGGGCGGGTTCGCTGCTCGAACTGCTCGAACAGTTCTCCAGCCGTGGGATCAATATGTCCCGCATCGAATCCCGGCCAACCGGTGACGGGCTGGGCCTCTACCAGTTCTCCATCGACCTGCTCGGACACATCCACGAGGCACGCATGGCCGAGGCTCTGCAGGGTGTCCACCGGGCGGCCCTCAAGCTGCACTTCCTCGGCAGCTACCCGAGCTCCGACGGAGCAGTGGTGCCGGTCGACCCGACGACGACGGACGAGTCCTTCGCCGCAGCCGCCGACTGGCTGGAACGCACCCTCGAAGGCTGATGGACACCGACCGAAATTGCGCGTGACTACGGACCGCCTGCGCCTCTTCACACCGGGAAAATCTGCAATACTGAACCCTACTGGTAGGTAAGTGTGTCCAGATTGTCAGAATCCGGCCGGTTTTGGGCAATCTGCGCACACTTGACGTCGGTTCACTAGCCGACAGAGACGACAGAGGAGTCGACGATGAGTTCTTTCGACAGCACGGGCTCGTCCCACGCACCTGGTGACGGCGGAGACATTTCCGAACCCGGTGATCGTTCCACCCCGGATCGCCGCTCTCCCGATGCGATCGTCGTCGGGGCCGGGCTCGCCGGTCTCGTCGCCGCCCACGAACTCACCCAGGCCGGCAAACGCGTGCTCATCCTCGACCAGGAGAACCGCGCGAACCTCGGCGGACAGGCGTTCTGGTCCCTCGGCGGACTCTTCCTCATCGACTCCCCCGAACAGCGGCGACTGCGCATCCACGATTCGCTCGAGCTCGCCAAAGACGACTGGGCCACCTCGGCGGGCTTCGACCGAGATGAGGATCATTGGCCGCGGAAGTGGGCGGAGGCGTACCTCGAGTTCGCGGCCGGGGAGAAGCGCCGGTACCTGCGTGACCTCGGCTTACGCCTGACCCCGATCGTCGGTTGGGCCGAACGCGGTGGGTCCGGTGCGGCTGATCACGGCAATTCCGTGCCCCGTTTCCACCTCACCTGGGGCACCGGCCCCGAGGTGGTCCGGGTCTTCCGTGAACCCGTCGAGACCGCGGAGGCCGCCGGACTCGTCGAGTTCGCCTTCCGTCACCGCGTCGACGAACTCATCACCGAGGATGGGACCGTCGTCGGCGTCCGCGGGCGGACGCTCGCCCCCAGTCACACGGCCCGCGGAGTCGAATCGAACCGCGACGAACTCGCCGACTTCGAACTCCGGGCACCCGCCGTCATCGTCACCACCGGCGGCATCGGACACAATTTCGAACTGATGAAGAAGTACTGGCCGGTCGACCGCCTCGGCGAGTTCCCGGACACGATGCTCGCCGGAGTGCCCGCTCATGTGGACGGGCGGATGCTGCAGATCGCCGAGGATGCCGGAGCCAGCCTCATCAACCGGGACCGGATCTGGGCGTATACGGAGGGCATCGAGAACTGGAATCCGATCTGGCCGGGGCACGGGATCCGCATCATTCCGGGGCCGTCGTCGATGTGGTTCGATGCCGAGGGCAATCGTTTCCCGGCGCCGAACTATCCGGGCTTCGATACGAATCGGACGATGCGCACGATCCTTGAGACCGGGCACGACTATTCATGGTTCGTACTCAACGAGTCGATCATCCGCAAGGAATTCGCGCTCTCCGGTTCGGAGCAGAACCCGGACCTCACGGAGAAGGACATCCGGATCACGCTCGATCGGGTGCGCTCCTCCGATGCGCCGGGACCGATCGAGGCCTTCAAGAAGTACGGCTCCGACTTCGTCGTGGCCGAGACCACCGAGGAACTGGTGGCGGGAATGAACGAACGCTCCCGCGGACCGGTCATCGAACACGACCACCTCGTTGAGCAGATCCGGCAGCGGGACCGGCAGACCGAGCACGCTTTTTCGAAGGACGCGCAGGTCCAGGCCATCCACAATGCGCGGTCCTATCTGGGCGATAAGATCGTGCGCGCGGTCAAACCGCACAAGATCCTCGACCCGGCACACGGTCCGCTCATCGCGGTGCGTCTGAGCCTGCTGTCACGCAAGACCCTCGGCGGGCTGGAGACGAACCTCGACGGGCAGGTGCTGGCGGGATCCGGCGCTGGTGAGGAGCGAGGTCGCGAGGCTGAGCGCACACCGATCCCGGGCCTCTACGCCGCCGGCGAGGTCACCGGTTTCGGGGGCGGCGGAATGCACGGGTACAACGCGCTCGAGGGAACGTTCCTCGGCGGGTGCATCTTCTCCGGCCTCCGCGCCGGACGCGCTGCCGCCGAGCAGGCCGGCCGTGCGGTGACCTCTCTGCGACCGGAAAGCGGGTCTGCTAGAGGCGAAGCAGCGCACTCGTGACCGGTGGTATGCAGCGCACTGAACTCACAGTCTTGGTCACCGGCGGCACCTCGGGAATCGGTCGAGCCGTCGCCGAGGCGCTGGCGGCGAAAGGCTGCACGGTGCTGGCAACCAGCCGGAACCCGGACCGCATCTCCCCTGCCGACCGGATCCCCGGTGTCAGGTATCTTCCGCTGGACCTCGCCGACCCGGATGGTCCGGACCGACTGGCCACAGAGCTCGAGGAACTCGGCCCGCTCGACGGCATCGACGTGCTCATCAACAATGCCGGTGAGAGCCAGTCGGGTCCGTTCGAAGAGCTGCCGGCCGATGCCGTCGAACGGCTCTTCCGTACGAACGTGTTCGGACCGGTTCGACTGAGCCAACTCGTCCTGCCCGGGATGCGTGCGCGGCGTGCGGGACGCATCATCATGGTCGGGTCGATGCTCGCCAGCTTCCCTTTGGCCCACCGCAGTTCGTACTCTGCGGCGAAGGCGGCTCTGCGCGCTTTCGCCACGGCGGCTCGGCAGGAGCTCTCCCCCTTCGGCGTATGGGTGAGCACCGTCGAACCGGGATCGATCGCCACGGGTATCGGGCTGCGGCGGACGAAGTACCTCGAAGAGGGGTCGCCCTATACGCAGGACGTGACGACGATGCTCGAGCACCTCGACGCCAACGAGCGCGGCGGCATTCCGGCCGCCAAGGTTGCGGCCACGATCGTCGATGCGATCATCGCGCCGAGGCCGCGGGAGTTCTACGCCGTCGGCAGCAGAGCACCGCTGCCGTTCCTGCTGGGGCGTGCGCTTCCCCGCGAACTCGTGTCGAAGATCGTCGCCGCCCAGCACGGGCTCAAGCGGTAGGCGTCTCAGTCGCCGGGTCCGGCGGATTGCTGTACCGCTGATGTCCGGCTGAAGCGCTGAACCTGGTCGCTGGGCCCCAGCGCCCTACTGCAGGCGGGACGGGATGAGGTGTTGGGTGGTCGAGATGCCGAGCACCCGCTGCTGCCGGGACAGATTGTACGTCCGATCCGACTGCAGGTATCTGACGAGGAAGAGCTTCGCTCGGTCCCCGCGCTTGAACACGCCCTTGATCTTGAGTCCGAGCTTCGCCGACACCAGCGCCTTGTCCTTCGCGACCCCCTCGATGACGACCTGGTCATAGCCCATCCGAGCGAAGTGAGTGACCACAGCCTCTTTGAGCCGGTACGGAATCGGATCACCGATATTGAAGGGACCCGCCGCCGAAGGCACGTCGAGGCAGGCGAGCGCGGCCCGCACCACATTGTCGACATGCGTCAGGGTGATCTTCTGCCTGCCGCCGCCGGGCAGCCGCAGCACACCCTTCTTCGACATCCGCGACAGGAACGGCATGAGCATCGTCTCCCCCGGACCGTAGACGGCCGCGGGACGCAGGATCGCAGCATCGGGACGGAGCCTCATGACGAGCTGCTCGGCGAGAGCATGGGTGCGAGAGTACGCGTCGGCGAAGTCGTTGGGGTCCTTCGGACCGGCTTCCTCCCACAGCTCGGCGTGGGGTTCGGACTCGGAGTACACCGTCGTCGAGGACACGTGCACGATGCGGGCCTTCGGAAACGCATCGAGGACATGACGTGTGCCCGTCACCTTCACGTTGTAGAGAGCGTCGTCATCGGCGCTGACGGAGGCGATTCCGGCACAGTGGAAGACCGCGGTCACATTCTTGGCCAGGGAGGTCACCGACGCGGACGCAGGTTCGGTGATGTCCCAGTGTTGGAAGTTCACCCCGGGGATCTCGGGATCTCGCCGGGACAGCGCGTAGACCGTTTCGTCCCTTTCGGCGAGCGCCCGTGCAATGGCACCACCGATGAAGCCGCTGGCTCCGGTCACTATCACCGCCACGACGTTCCCTCTCTCATCTTCACGCCCACCGCCTCAGCGGCGGTGCTGCCACTGCGGCTCCCTCTTCGTCAGGAAGGCGTCGATCCCTTCCTGCGCATCGGCCGCGACGGCATTGTCCGCCATCACCTGCGACATCCGCGCGTAGGCGTCGGCCACAGGCAGCTCCCGCTGTTCGTAGAACGCGGCCTTTCCTAGGGCAACTGTAGCCGACGAGGCGGACGCGACTTTGAGAGCCAATTCCAAGGTGGCGGACTCGAGGTCGGCGTCGGCGACGACATCGGAGACGAGACCGAACTTCAGCGCATCCTGTGCACTCACGAAATCACCGGTCAGCAGCATCCGCATCGCCTGCTTCGCCGGCACCGCCCGGGAGAGGGCCACCATCGGGGTCGAACAGAACAGACCGATCTTCACTCCCGGAGTTGCGAATCTGGCGGACTCGGCGGCAACGGCCAGATCGCAGGTCGCCACCAGCTGGCAGCCGGCCGCCGTGGCCACACCCTGCACCTGTGCGATGACCGGCTGTGGGATGGATCGGATGAGCTGCATCAGTCGGGCACAGGCGTCGAACGTGGTCTGCTGCGTCTCCAGATCTGCCCCGCGGATCTCGGTGAGGTCATGACCGGAGCTGAACACATGACCGGCGGTGATGAGGATGACCGCGCGCACATCGGTGCGGTCGGCCACCTCGGTGAGGGTGTCGATGAGGTCTTCCATGACCTCACGCGACAGTGCGTTGCGCGTGGACGGCCGGTTGATCGTCACGGAGGCGACTCCGTCGTCGAGCTGCGCGAATACAATTGATTCCGACATAGCCTCATTCTGCCAAAGGTCGCCGGGCCCGGCGCGGAATCTGCGCAGACGATTTCCGCCCGCCTCCGGACACATCTGCCCCGGTGGGAGCGATTCGGAGGGACTGGCATGACCACACTGCTGATGATCATCGGATTCGGTGCCGCCACCTCGGTGGTGGTCGGATTGGGGCAGAAGCTCAAGCTCCCGTGGCCGGCGCTCATGGTCCTCATCGGCATCGCCGGTGCGTTCATCCCCACCTTCGCCGAGGTGGCCATCGATCCGGAGCTCGTCCTCCCTCTCTTCCTGCCGCCCCTGCTCTTCGCCGCCGCACAGAAGACATCGTGGGCGCTGTTCGCGATCCGGTGGCGCACGATCCTCGGCATGTCCGTGGCTCTCGTCGGTGTGACCGTGGCCGCCGTCGCCGGGTCCGCGGTCTTCCTCGTCCCCGGAATCACCATCGCCGCGGCCATCGCGCTCGGCGCCATGCTCGCCCCACCCGACCCGGTCGCTGTCGAAGCCGTGGCCAGCACCGTGTCGATCCCCCGCCGCATCATGTCGACCCTGCAGAGCGAAGGTCTGTTCAACGATGCCGCCTCCCTGGTCATCTTCCAGACCGCAATGGCCGCAGTATTGGCCGGCACCGAGGTGGACTACGCAGATCTGGCCGTGTCGTTCGTCGTCTCCGCCGTCGTGGCGATCATCGTCGGCCTGGTGCTGTCCTTCGCCGCCTGGTGGGTGATGGAGAAGATCGATCACACGATCGCTCGGTCCTCCCTCATGCTCGTCCTGCCCTTCGGCGTCTACCTCGTGGCCGAGCACTTCCACGCCAGCGGGGTCATCGCCGTCGTCGTGGCCGCCCTCGAAGTGCGGCGCCGCGATGTCGAGGGGAACTCGGCGGAGCGGGTGACGCAGAACTCGACGTGGCAGGTCCTCGAGATGCTCATCACCGGAATCGCCTTCGGACTCATCGGCCTCGATCTGCGTCTCATCGTCGAATCCGAACACGCCGACCTCGGGCGAGCGCTGCTCGTCGGCGCGCTCATCGCTCTCATCGTCGTCGCCGTCCGCTTCGTCTGGCTGCTGCTCGGCACTGTCATCGAACGCAAGAGACGCGAGGAGGATCCGGATGCCGCACCTTTGAGCGTCCGCGATGCCACGCTGATGACCTGGGGCGGGATGCGCGGCCTCGCCACGGTCGCCTTGGCGCTGTCGATCCCGGCCACGACGAGTTCCGGTGCCCCGTTCCCCGGGCGGTCCTATGTCGTCGTCGCGGCCGCGGTGGTCCTGCTGCTCACTCTGGTGCTGGCGGGCCTGAGCTTTCCGACCGTCGTCGCTCTCCTCGGCATCGACGACGAGGCGGAGAAGGAACATCAGGCGACCAGGGACATCGCTCTGCGTGCCTACAAGGCTGCGATGCGCGAGATCAAGAACGATGACAGTCTGCCCGACGACGTCATCGAACCCCTGCGGGCGAGGTTCAAAGTCCTGCACGATCAGCTCAGCGGAACCACCGATGACCAGGCGAGCTCGGAGCAGGCGATGGCGTTCAAGGAACACCGGGAGCAGATGCTGGCCGTGCAGAAGAAGGCCATGCAGTCCGCGCGCGCCGAGGTGCTCAAGGCCCGGCGCGAACGCGGCACCGATCCGGAGATCGCCGACCGCGTGCTCCACCGCTTCGACCTCCAATCGGTCATCACGAGGTAGGGGCGGGCCGGTCCCGGCCGGGCAGGTTTCCGGGCCGGTCCCGGCTGGACAGGGACACGTATCCGGGCGGGCCGCCTCGGCGAAGTTCTTCTCGATTTTCAAAGTTGAGCGGAATAGACTCAACTTTGTCGGTGTTGTTCTTTTCGAGAGCTGAAATCAGCACAGAATTTGAGAAGGAGATGCGTACATGGACGCACAGATGACAACCAAATCCCGGGAGGCGCTGCAGACTGCGGTCAACGACGTCGTCGCCCGGAAGAACAATCAGATCGAACCGGCCCACCTCGTCGCGGCCCTGCTCGGCCAGCCCGATTCGCTCGCCGCGACCCTGCTGACGAAGGTCGGTGCCGACCCGCAGACCGTGCTGCGGTCCATCGAGTCCGTGATCAGCGGATTCCCCACCGTCAGCGGTTCCACCGTCAGCCAGCCGGGACTCTCCCGCGCCGGCCTGGAGATGATGAACCTCGCACAGGAGGAGATGACGGCCCTCGGCGACCAGTTCGTCTCGACCGAACACCTGCTGCTCGCCGCTGCGGCCGGCAAGGACGGCGCCGGTGAGGCGCTGCGCGCGAATGGGGCCAACAGGGACGCACTGCTCGCGGCCCTGCCCGAACTGCGTGCCGGAAAGAAGGTCACTTCGGAGAACCCCGAGGAGACGATGCAGTCGCTGGAGAAGTTCGGCATCGATCTCACCGCCGTCGCCCGGGAAGGCAAGCTCGACCCGGTGATCGGCCGCGACAAAGAGGTTCGCCGCGTCGTCCAGGTGCTCTCGCGGAGGACGAAGAACAACCCCGTTCTCATCGGTGAACCCGGCGTCGGCAAGACCTCCGTCGTCGAAGGCCTGGCCCAGCGGATCGTGGCCGGAGACGTGCCCGAATCGCTGCGCGACAAGACGCTCATCAGCCTCGACCTGTCCGCCATGGTCGCCGGCGCGAAGTACCGCGGTGAGTTCGAGGAGCGGTTCAAGGCCGTGCTCGAGGAGATCAAGAACGCCGACGGTCGGATCATCACCTTCATCGACGAGCTCCACACGATCGTCGGTGCCGGTGCCGGCGGAGACTCCTCGATGGACGCAGGCAATATGCTCAAGCCGATGCTCGCCCGCGGTGAGCTGCGGATGATCGGTGCCACCACGTTGGACGAATACCGCGAGAACATCGAGAAGGATCCCGCTCTGGAGCGCCGGTTCCAGCAGGTCTTCGTCGGTGAGCCCAGCGTCGAGGACACGATCGCGATTCTGCGCGGGCTCAAGGAACGCTACGAAGCTCACCACAAGGTCTCGATCAACGACGGCGCCCTGGTCGCGGCCGCAACGATGTCGAACCGGTACATCACCGGCAGGCAGCTGCCGGACAAGGCCATCGACCTCGTCGACGAGGCGGCTTCCCGCCTGCGGATGGAGATCGATTCGGCTCCGGTCGAGATCGATGAGCTCCGCCGCGCCGTGGACCGCCTGAAGATGGAGGACATGGCCCTGGCTAAGGAGACCGACTCCGCGTCGATCGAGCGGTTGAGCGCCCTGCGTGCCGATCTCGCCGACAAGGAGGAGGAGCTGCGCGGACTCGAGGCGACCTGGGAGTCCCAGCGTGCCGGCCTCAACCGGGTCGGTGAGTTGAAGACGAAGCTCGACGAGCTGCGTTCGGCCGCCGAGAAAGCTCAGCGCGACACGGACCTCGAGACCGCATCCCGTCTGCTCTACGGCGAGATCCCTGCCGTGCAGAAGGAGATCGCCGAGGCCGAAGCCGCCGAGGCCCAGGCCGAGGCGGGAGCGAATTCCGATCAGATGGTCTCGGACAAGGTCTCGAGCAACGACATCGCCGAGGTGGTCTCCTCGTGGACGGGCATCCCCGCCGGACGCCTCGTCCAGGGCGAGGTCGAGAAGCTGCTGGGAGCCGAGGGCATCCTCGGTGAGCGTCTCATCGGGCAGAAGAACGCCGTCGCCGCGGTCTCCGACGCCATCCGCCGTTCGCGGGCCGGGGTCGCCGACCCGGATCGCCCGACCGGTTCGTTCCTGTTCCTCGGACCCACCGGCGTCGGCAAGACGGAGCTCGCGAAATCTCTCGCGGACTTCCTCTTCGACGACGAGAAAGCCCTGATCAGGATCGATATGAGCGAATACGGTGAGAAGCACACCGTGTCCCGCCTCGTCGGTGCACCTCCGGGTTACGTCGGATACGACGAGGGCGGCCAACTCACCGAGGCGGTCCGCCGTCGCCCGTACTCTGTCGTGCTGCTCGACGAGGTCGAGAAGGCGCACCCGTCCGTGTTCGACATCCTGCTGCAGGTCCTCGATGACGGTCGGCTCACCGACGGTCAGGGACGCACGGTCGACTTCAGGAACACCATCCTGATCCTGACCTCGAACCTCGGTTCACAGTTCCTCGTCGACAAGAGCCTGTCGACCGAGGAGCAGCGGAGCAAGGTGCTCGATGTCGTGCATGCGACGTTCAAGCCCGAGTTCCTCAACCGTCTCGATGACATCGTGCTCTTCGACGCGCTCAGCCAGACCGAGCTCGCGTCGATCGTCGATCTGCAGATCTCGCACATGTCGCGCCGGCTCTCCGACCGTCGTGTCTCGCTCGAGGTCACTCAGGGAGCCGAGGACTGGTTGGCGCTCGAAGGCTACGATCCGGCGTTCGGTGCCCGGCCGCTGCGCAGGCTGGTCCAGCGCGAGATCGGCGACAAGCTGGCCCGCGCTCTGCTCGCCGGCGACATCGTCGACGGGGACACCGTGGTCGTCGACCTGCCCGAAGACCCCGAGGCCACCGGCCTGGAGCTGCGCCCCAAGCGGTAAGGCTCCCGGCTGGGGCGTGCTGCGCGGATTCGGCCCAGTTTGAGTTGAATAGCACCTATTCGAACATGGGCTATTCAACTCAAACTGGGCTGTTTCGCTGACCGCAGGGTCTCCCATTTCAGCATCTGCCGGTTGCTGAGCGCTATGCGCGACGGTTACTTGCCGCGAGAGCCTGCGGACGACCGCGTACGAGTCTTCGCAGACCCGCCCTTGGCAGCACCCGAACCACCGCGAGCACCCGAACCGCCGCGGCCACCGGCGGAACCGCCACCAGCCCCACCAGCACCCCGCGGAGCCGATGACGTCCACCAATGCCGCAGGTAGGCGCTGACCTTCGCGAATGAACGATCGCGGATGAAGATCGCATCGACGGCGATCATCGTCAGCGAGAACCACGGCAGGCCCATGAGCAGCGCGATGCCCAAGTGGAAGGACAGGATGCCCAGCAGCGCGATGATGCGGGTGTAGCGGTTGAAGAGCATGAACGGGAAGGCGCACTGGAAGAGGATCGATCCCCACGAGATCGCTACGACCATCGGCCCCCACGCCGTCATCAGGTCCGACAGCACCGGCCACGTGCCGAACTGCTGAGTGTGCAGCGGGTTGTACACGGCGAATCCGTGCTGCCAGGCCTCGCCTCCGGCCTTGTACAGACCGCCGGACATGTAGATTGCGCACACCTGGAACGCGAGTACGACGATCGCGAGGTTGTTGGCCATGATGAGCGCCCAGCGCCACGAGCCGCCGTCGTTGTCCGGGAATTCCGGGTTCCGCGCGCGCCGCCTGGCGTCGAGGGACCATCTGCGGGTCGTATCGGCGAAGAGCATGGCGATCATGAACATCCGGTAGGCGTTGTCGCCCTGATCCCCTGCCCCGTCGTTGAGCTCGATGAAGCTCACCCACAGCACGAGGTAGATCGGCAGGACGATCCTTGTGCGCCACCCGAGGATGATGACGATCGCCAGCAGCGCGAGCCCGATCATCATCGCCGTGAACAGCGGCGGCGTCGTCACCGCTCGGTGGAAGAGGGAGAAGAGCCAGATGGTCGGGAAATCGCTCTTGGGTTCGGCGATCTCCCCGTTCCAGGCCGATCCCACACCGAAGGTGTAATGCCGAGCGCTGAAGTTCGTGAGGATGAGGCCGAGACCGGCGAATCCGATGAGGATCCGTGTCACCGCCAGCCCGTATGTCGCGTGGTACCGGCCGGTGAGCATCTCCTCGAGCCAGTTCCACCCCTGCGCGAGCTTCGTCCGCACGAGGGTCGTCACCGGGACCAGCCCGAATTCAGGAGCCGAATCACTCGCCGAGGCGGTCCCATCGTTTCCGCGGCCGGCGGAGTCCGAACCGTGGTCCTTCTCCGGTTTCCGCGCCGAGGCGGTGCCGGCGTTCGCGTGGCCCGCGGAGTCCTTCACCCGGCCCTGCGCCGAGGCGGCCGTGCCGGTCCGCTGGTCAGTGACCTCTGCATCGTGGTCGTCCCCGCCTGTGCGGGTCGTGTCATCACTGTTCACCGACGCACCTCACTTCGTCCGAGGCACAGAAGTACTTCGTGAATTCCTCTTGGGACTGATGGTCTTCGACGACGAGTGCGCGCCATCCCACGGGGACGGGTTGGATGTTCGGACGCTTCGCGTCTTTGTCGTTGCGTTCGGCGAAAGGCACGACGTTCTGACGGGCGGCCTGGTATTGGACGCGCTGGACGTCGTCGCCCCAGATGGCCTTCGCCACCTGCGTCGCATACGCGGTGGCCAGATGTTCGCTCTCCAGGTAGGCGGGAATCGCGTTCTCCGGGTCGTCGTATTCCCCCAGCTTCGTCTCCAGCCGGTCGACGGAATCGTCGCCCTTGAAGTAGTCGAGTTTGACGATCGCCTTCTGATCGTCGGGCAGATCTTCCCACGAACCTTTGATGTCCGAGGCCACTCCGATGCCCAGCCCCGCCGACCGCGGCGGGAACAGCTTGTATGTCGAGTGGTCGAGTTCGACATCGGTGGCCCGCACCCATTGAGTGATCTCTTCGCCGCTGTCGGTCTTGATCACCGCGCGCACATCGAAGTAGTAGTCGCCGTTGATCGGCTCGGGGGCGAACACGCTCCACGACTGTCCCCACAGCGGGATCATGTATTTGGAGAGCAGGTCACCGGGAATCACCTCCCTCGCCGTCGAGGCAGGGGCGATCCACAGGAAGCTGGCGAAGATATGGAACCCTGTGATCGCCATCGCGATGACCATCAGGGTCCATTTCACCGCCGAACGTCTCCGAGGTGTGACCTCGGTCGACTCATTGTCCATCTCGGTTCCGGAATTCTCTTGGGAATACGACTGCCGTCACCGGAGGTCCCGCGCCTCATCGGTCGCTTGGCAGATCTCTCGGTGACAACACACAGTCAATAGGGTACTTCAGCTGTGGCACTGCCCGCCCGGGCAGCGGCAGAATCATTCGCGGTCATCAGGCGCAAGATGACTTCCTCACGATGACTTGCCGATTCGCGGCGCACGCCCGAAGTCTATTCGGCCGCCCTCAGCCACGCCTTGACCGCTTCCGTGGAATCGCCGAGCGTCGGCGGAGCCAGTTCGTAGCTCGGCGGGGTCTCGGACAACCGGATCGGGTTGCGGACGGTGGGGATGACGCGATCGCCCTGACCCGCCTCGGCGACGGGCTCGAGTCCCAGCGACGATGCCAGGTCCACACCTTGGGCGATCGAGTTGATCGGCGCGCAGGGCAGCCCCGCCTCGGTGAGGATGTCGAACCATTCCTGGTTCGTCTTCTCGCTCAACGCGGCGATGAGCTCGGGCTCGAGGTCATCGCGGTTGACGTTGCGGTCGGCGAAGTTCGCGAACCGTTCATCGGTCGCCCATTCGGGGTGGCCGAGCACCTCGGCGAGCCGGGCGAACTGCTTGTCGTTGCCGCACGCGATGATGATCTGGCCCTCCGCCGTGGGCATCGGCTGGTACGGGTAGAGGCTCGGGTGCTTGTTGCCCATCGCCTGCGGAGTCACGCCGCCGGCCACATATGCCGAGGTCTGGTTCGCCAGCCCGGACAGCGCCGAGGACAGCAGATTCGTCTCGACCAGCTGACCGGTCCCGGTGTCCTTGCGGTGGTTGAGCGCGCCGAGGATGCCGAGCGCCGTATGCAGTCCCGTGATCACGTCGACGACAGCGACACCCGCCTTGACCGGGCCCGACTCTTCGGAGCCGGTGACCGACATGAATCCGGACAGACCCTGGATGAGCAGATCGTAGCCCGGCTGAGGATTGTCGCGACCGAAACCCGTCACCGAGGCGTAGACGATGCCCGGATTGACCGCGCTGACCGACTCATAGTCGAGGCCGTACTTCGCCAGTCCCCCGGCCTTGAAGTTCTCCACGAGCACATCCGCGCGAGCAGCGAGCTGCTGGGCGAAGGAGAGGTCGTCGGAGTCCTTGAAATCGAGGACGACGGAGTGCTTGTTCCGGTTCGCCGTGAGGAAATACGTCGCATCATCCCCTCGCCGAGGCGGCGCCCAGTGACGTGTATCGTCCCCGGTTCGCCCCTCCACCTTGATGACCGTGGCACCCAGATCCGCAAGCATCATCGTCGCGTAGGGGCCGGCGAGGACTCGGGAGAAATCGGCCACGATGGTTCCGGCCAGAGGCCCCGTCCCTCGCCTGCCGAACATCTCCTGCAGATCCTGATCTTCCACTTCCTGCCTCCTTCGCCCGCGATCGAATGCTGGTTCCGTGTCCGGTGTCGTGCGTCCGGTTTCGGGCCAGCTCTGTGACTCCCTGCCAGACTATACGGACTCCCGTGGCCGCCGACTGTCCCAGATGGCTACGTGGACTCCTTCGGCTGGCCGGTGTGCAGATGCGGCGACGGACCTGCGAAATCCGTCGACCGCCTCGGCGAGATTCTGGCTACACTCGGCTCAGCGACAGTCCACCAGCGAAGGGACGAACGATGACGTTGCACATGCCGGCGGAGACCGCCGCCCAGGACCGAGTCTGGATGGCGTTCCCATCTTCTGGCTACGCGCTCGGCGACACCGAAGCCGAGGCCGACGCGGCACGCGCCACGTGGGCCGCCGTTGCCCGCGCCACCAGCGAATTCACCCCAGTCACGGTCGTCGTGACCAGCGCACAGACAGATCATGCCAAGCGCCACCTCGGCGAGGGGATCAACCACGAGATCACGATCGTCAACGCCGAACTCGACGATGCGTGGATGCGCGATATCGGACCGAGCTTCGTCGTCGACGAGGCGGGTGCGCTGCACGCGGTGGACTGGGTGTTCAACGGGTGGGGCGCGCAGGAGTGGGCGAGCTGGGATCACGATGAGCACATCGGAGAATTCGTCGCGGGCCTCGCCGGGACTCCCGTGGTGTCCTCCGATCTGCGCAACGAAGGCGGCGGATTCCACGTCGACGGTCAGGGCACGGTGCTCGCCACGCGCAGCGTCCAGCTCGACCCCGGCCGCAATCCGGGACTGACCGAAGCCGATGTGGAAGCCGAATTCGCGCGCACGATCGGGGCCAAGAAGGTCATCTGGCTCGACCGCGGACTCCACCGGGACAATCAGACCTTCGGCACCCGTGGACACGTCGACATCGTCGCCGCGATGCCCAGCCCCGGCGTCGTCCTCGTCCACGATCAGCGCAATCCCGAACATCCGGACTTCGAATTCAGTCGCGCACTCAAGGAGCAGTTCGCGGCCGAGACCACCGCCGACGGCACACCCTTCGAGGTGGTGCCGATCCCGGCTCCGGAGGTGCTGCGCGACGAAGAAGGGTGGGTCGACTATTCGTATGTCAATCACCTCGTCACCAACGGCGGGGTCATCGCCTGCACCTTCGACGATCCGATGGACGCCGAGGCGGCAGCCGTGCTCGAGCGCGTCTACCCGGGGCGGAAGGTCGTCGGGGTCGATGCACGCGAACTCTTCGCCCGCGGCGGCGGAATCCACTGCATCACCCAGCAACAGCCGAGCCTCGGCTGAGTCGAGCCGGAACCTGCTGCAGGTCCCGGCTTCCAACCCCCGGGCCGCGCGTGCCGAGCCGGGATCCCGCGTGCCGAACCCGGGATCGTCGAGAATCTGCGATGACGGCGCGGGTGAATCCATACCCGTACGAGCACGACTCGGTATAAGCTGGATCTTGAGGGCACAGTGCCCGTGCGCTGCCACATCGTTGCCCGGACCTGTGTCGCACAGCAGAGCCGAATACGGTGACGTCAAGTTGCGAAGAGGAGCACGACCATGAAGAAGAGATTGATTCTCCTGGCCGGTCTCGGAGTCGGATTCATTCTGGGATCACGCACCGGGCGCCAGAGCTACGAACGGCTGAAGGCCCAGGCTCAGGATCTGTGGACCGACCCGCGCGTCCAAGACACCGTCGAGAAGGCCAACCAGTCTATCCGCGAGAAGTCGCCGGCAGTCGCCGATGCCGTTCAGACCGCGGCCGACAAGGTCAACGCCGCCGCTGCCACGAACACTCCCGTCTCCGAATTCGACGGCGACGAGGACTCGACTGGCGCGAAGGCAGACACTGCGGCGAAGAGCACCACGGCCGCGCAGGAAACAGCGAAGTCGAACACCACGGCGAAGCACAAGCCGTCGCCGAAGGCCCAGGACTCGATCACCGATCCCGAGCGTCACCTCGACGACGAAGGACCGGCCGGAGTCGCCGACGACGACTGAGCAACGGCAGACTGGCTGAGTCAGTCGGCAACAGCCCAGGAAAAGGTGAACAGCCCATGTTTGAAACAGGGCTGTTCACCTTTTTCTGGGCTGTTCGCAGAATCCGCCGCTGGTGGGCCGGCGCCTACAGCAGCGAGCTCGTCAGGCGGGCCACGTTCTCCAGATACTTCTTCAGCAGCGGCCGCGCCTGCCATTCCTCGGCATTGAGCTCGACCGAATTCGGTGCATAGCGTTCGGCCTCGAGGTCGTACATGCGCTGCGTGAATTCCTTGTTGACGATGAAGAGCGTGACCTCGAGGTTCATTGCGAAGGACCTCTCGTCCATATTCGACGAGCCGATGATCGAGACCTCGTCGTCGATCATGAGGAACTTCGAGTGCAGCACCGTCGGAGCGTGGTACATGAAGATCCGCACCCCGGCGCGCACCAACTCGTCATAGTACGACTGCTGCGCCTTGTGGGTCAGCCAGTGGTCGCTCGTCTCACCGACGTACAGACGCACATCGACTCCCGATCTGGCCTCGGTCGTCAGCGCGTGCAGCAGGGACTCGTCGGGCACGAAATACGGTGAGCAGACGACGACGCGACGATTCGCGTTGTAGATGAGGTGGTTGAACAGGCGCAGATTGTTCTCGTCCTCGAAGCCGGGACCCGACGGCACGATCTGCGCCTGGACGCCGCCGAATTCGGGGGCCTCGAGCTCGAAGCTGTCGGGTTCGTCGAGGATCTCGTCGGTCTCCGAATACCAGTCGGTGATGAACACGGCATCGAGCTCTTCGACGACCGGCCCACGGCATTCCACCGACAGGTCCTTCCACTGGAAGCCCTTCCTGCGGTTGCGGGCCTTGTTGTAGGTGCGGTCGATGATGTTCTGCGAACCGGTGAACGCGACCTCCCCGTCGACGACGAGGATCTTGCGGTGATTGCGCAGGTCGGGCCGCTGGTATTCGCCCCTCCAGGGGCGGATCGGCAGGGCACGGCGCCAGCTGATGCCCGAACCGTCGAGCTTCTTCACCAGTTCCGAGTAGCCCGGGTAGCCCAGCGATCCCACATGGTCGATGAGGACCCGCACACTCACACCGCGCCGGTGCGCGGCCAGCAGCGATTCGAGCAGCCGCCTCGTCGTGTCATCGATGGCGACGATGTAGAACTCGAAGTGGACGAACCGCTGTGCTCGGTCGACGGCATCGGCCATCGCCTCCATGCAGGCGTGGTTGTCGACGTGGAGGTCGAAGGAGTTGCCGTGGGTCATCGGCAGGGCACCGAGATCGAAGTTGAGCTGCGCTGCGGTGCTCAGCGGTTCGGGCATATGGTCCTGGCGTCCGACGATCGCCTGGTGGCGGATCTGATCGCGGAAGAGGTCATTCATCTTCGACTGTTTGTCCCGCCGCCGCTTCGGCAGCTTCGACGATCCCAGCAGCAGGAACGCCGCAATGCCCACATACGGGATGAGGAAGATCGCAAGCAGCCAGCCCAGCGCGACCGACGGCCTGCGATTGTGCGGAATCCACCCGAGCGCGATGATGCGGATGATCATGTCGACCAACAGCAGGATGACGATCAGCCAGTTCGGCCAAGCCTGATTGATGTTGAAGAACGGATAGATCCCGAAACTGCTCATATAGTGCCCGTTCAGCCCCGCCCTGTTCGTCACCGGTTGGGTTATCGGCCTCAGATGGAGGATGTCAGATTGCCATCCATCGTATCCTGCCCGCCCCGCGCGCACTCGCCCCACCCCGCCGTCGGCCCTCTGCCCGAGCCCGGGCATACTGGAAGCAGACATCAATTGCTGAGAGCGAAGGTGCTGAATGTGATTCGAGACATCAACCCCGAGGGTTCCGACCGTTCGGATACCGCCGACAGCGCGAGCCGCGGTCCCGATATCGCCGACGCCGAGGCGGTCCCGATCAGGCCCGCCGTCAGCGTGCTCATGCTCCGCGACGGGGAAGAGGGTGTCGAGGTGTTCGTCCAGCACCGGGTGTCGACGATGGATTTCGCCGCCGGCGTCGTCGTCTTCCCCGGCGGTCGCGTCGACCCTGTCGATGCGACGATCGCACCGACCATCGCCGTCCCCGATCCGCAGGTGCACACCTCCGCATGGTCCGATTCGACCATCGCCGAGGATGCCGAAGGTTGGCGCGTCCTGCTGGCCACCGCTGTGCGCGAGGTCGAGGAGGAGACGGGCGCGGTCCTCGACCCGGCCGGGCTCAAGCCTTGGGCGAACTGGGTGACTCCCTTGGGGCGGCCCAAACGCTTCGATACGTACTTCTATACGATCGCGGCTCCCGAGCTCGCCGCCGCCCAGCATCAGACGACGGAGGCGCACACGAGCGAGTGGCGCTCGGTGACCGGGATCCTCGCAGATGAGGGAGCCGGACGGCTGAAGCTCATGCGTCCGACGTTCGTGCTGCTGCGTGAGCTCGCGGAGTTCTCCACCGTCGCCGAGGCGATCACCGCAGAGAGGCTCATCGATCCAGTCCGCCCGGAGTTCCCCTCCAACCGCGGGTCCTGACTCAGCCCTTGGCGCGGGCCTTCATCGCGGCCAGGCGAGTGGCGACGACCTGCTTCTGCTCGTCGGTGCCCAACAGCGCGGCGAGCGCTTCCTGTTCGGCGTCGAGTCCGGTGCTGAAGTCGGAGTCATAGGACAGGTCAACGAGCCGCTTCGCCCACACCAGCGCCGACCGTGACTGGCCCGCGATCTGCCTTGCCAGTTCGAGAGCACGAGCCAGAGGGTCCTCGGCGATCTCTTCGACGAGGCCGATGCGCAGAGCTTCTTCGGCACCGATCGTGACGGCGGTGACGATGAGCTTCTTCGCCTGAGCGGGTCCCACGAGTCGCGGCAACAGCTGGGTGCCGCACATATCGGGGATGATTCCCCAATTGAGTTCCATGAGTGAGAGCTTCGCGTCTGGTCCGGCCACACGCATGTCCGCACCGAGAGCGATCTGCAGCCCGCCGCCGAGCGCCGGTCCGCGCACGGCAGCGATGACCGGAACCTCGACGAGTGACCACACGTGCACGGCTTTCTGCGCCAGGGCCCGGGCCGAACCGAGCCGCTCGCCGATATCGACGGCGGTGGCCACGGAGTCCGCCGCTTCCGATTCACCGGCACCGGCGGCCTGCTCGGCTGCTTCCTCAGCGGATGAGCGGGTCGCTGCTCCGGCCTCGGCGATCCGGGCCATCTCGGTGAAGTCGAGACCGGCGCTGAAGGCACGACCGCGACCGGACAGGACCACGGCCTTGACTTCGCTCGAACCTTTAAGTGCCAGCCCCGCCTCGACGAGGTCTTCGAAGACCTCGCGGGTGAGCGAATTGAGCTTGTCGGCACGGTCGATCTCGACGTGGGCGACGCCGTCGGTGATCGCGTAGACGACGGTCGAGTTGGTGGTCTCGGACATGATCTGGCCTTTCGACGACGATGCCGGCGCGGAAGCCACCGGCGGATAGGGAACATGACGCAGCCGCAGGCGACAGGCCACCGACGCCGGCGACACTGAACGAGCGATCAGCTGCGTTTCCTGAAGCCTATCGGAGCACCGGTCAGGGTCAAGACGAAGACCACGATGAGGGAGCTCGCGCACATGGCGACGACTCCCGGCCAAGCGAAGTCGGCGAAGAGGACCGCCGAGAGCCAGGCGCCGAGGCTCGTGCCCAGGTAGTAGACGGTGAGGTAGATGGCCGCAGAACGGGTCGAGTCGACTCCCGGCCGGGCGGCGCTGGCCGCCGCGGAGGCACCCGTATGCCCAAGGAAGAATCCGGCGGTGAGCAGCGACATGCCGATGATGATCGCTACGAGCGAATCGACCAGAGTCAGCCCCGCACCGGCGAGCGCGATGACCATTCCCGCCAGGGTGATCCGAGTGCGTGAGTACTTCGTGGCCAAGCGGCCGTAATACGTGGTGACGACGGTGCCGACGAGGTAGATGAGGAAGAACAGCGCGACTGCGCCCTCGCTCAGGTGCCACGGATCCTGCTGGAGGCGGGTGCCGAGCATCGTGAACGATCCGCCGAAGACGATCATGCACAGGAACCCGGTGAGGTAGATCCTCCACAGACCTCCGCGCAGCGGAATCGCTCGCCGAGGCGGCTGCGCGCTCCCAGCCCCACCGTCGTCGGCGGCGTCGCCGGAAGAGTCGGCATCGCCGTCGACGGACCCATCGGTGGCGGCCGGGACGCCGTCACCGTCGGCGAGAGCATTGCTGGCGCTGTCGTCACCTGCGGTGACAGCGTCAGGGTCGGCCGCCTCGGCGAGGGCGGGATTCGTGTCGGACGGAATGGAGTCGTCCGTGTCGAGAACGGCCCGGCTGCGGGCGGTGGAGAAGAGATCGTGGCGCAGCAGCCAGACGACGATGAGCCCGAAGATCAGCGACACGACCGCGGTGAACGCAAGCCCACCGTGCCAGCCGAGGAATTCCGACGCCAGCCCGGTGAGCAACCTCGAGCAGAGCCCGCCGATCGTGTTGCCGGCGATGTAGACCCCGATCGCCCCGGGCAGCGCGGCCGGCGGCAGACGAAGCGACAGATAGGCCATGGCCGTGGCCGGCACCGAGGCGATCGCCAGTCCCTGGAGGAACCGGACGACGATGAGCAGCTCCGGGGTCGGAGTGAAGGGAAGGACGAGCGCGAGGATCGCCGCGACGATCACTCCAGCACCGATCTGGCGGGCGTGGCCGATCCGCGGGGCGAGCATGGAGAAGGGAATGAGGAAACAGGCCATGGCCACGTTCGTCGCGGACACGGTCAGGCTCGCCGTCGGACCGTCGATTCCGTAGGCGTCGCGGATCGCCGGCAGCAGGCCCTGGGTCTCGTAGAGGACGAGGAAGACGGAGACTCCCGCGAGGAAGACCGCGGCTACGGTACGCCGAGTGCTCGTCGGACTCGGCTCACCTGTGCTCATGAGCCCTACGCTATGCCTCCGGCATTCGCGGCTCAAACGATTCCGGGTCCCGGACCGTGTGAGTCCGGACACCGCGGGTGGCTGTGGGCACCCGACGCCGGTGTGCCCCGCGTGTACCTGCGGGATCGCACAGCACCGCGGGGATGCGGAGGATAACCCCATCGCGGAGGCGGCCCTGCGACTTCTAGGCTGAAGACCATAAGTTCGACGAGCAGTGAATGGACGTGCCAGCGATGACGGC
Organism: Brevibacterium sediminis; assembly: GCF_024895295.1. Lineage (NCBI taxonomy): Bacteria > Bacillati > Actinomycetota > Actinomycetes > Micrococcales > Brevibacteriaceae > Brevibacterium > Brevibacterium sediminis. The sequence continues at coordinate 81,740 of NZ_JAHQRN010000007.1, forward strand.
GACCAGCGAGATTCCCGCACTCAGCGCAGACCCCGCGAACCGCTCTGCCGCACCCTCTGACTCACCCTTTGCTCCACAGAACCCAGCCGCGCCCTCCCCCTGTGTCCCCACCTCGTCCCTGGAATCGCTTGCGCCTTCCGAAAGCCAGCCCGCGGACGTGCCCGGCAACCGCTCCTTCGTCATCACCTGGCTGCTGTCGATGCTCTTCGGGGTCCTCGGTCTTGATCGGTTCTACACCGGCCGATACCTCACGGGCGCGCTCAAGCTGCTCAGCCTCGGCGGGTTGGGGATCTGGTGGCTCATCGATCTCGGCATCGTTCTCGCCGGCGGCCTGCGTTATCGGCGGGAGCCGCTGCGCGGTTACGCGCAGGACAAGGAGATAGCGTGGATCGCCACCGGATTCACCCTCATCGTCGCCTATTCGATGCAGGTCGACGAGCTCGTGACAACGCTGCTCGGCAGCCTCTTCTGAGACGATCCAGCCTCCGGTTCTGATGCGTCTCGGCAGCCTGTTCTGAGACGGTTCGCCGACAGTTCACGACTGTCTCAGGTCTGCCTTTCCTGAAAACTGCACGTTCTCGGTCTAGGCTCGAGATCAGGACAGTTCAAGGAGGCACAATGAAACGGCAATTCCCCATTGTCCGGATGGTCACCGGCGAATCGGCAGGCAAGCAGATCGCCGGAGCGGCGGCGGCCGCCTCGGCGCTCGGACTCGGCGCACTCGCCGCATGGGATCTCACGCAGAAGAAGCACTCGATCCTGCGCAACTATCCGATCGCCGGGCACGCCCGGTTCCTGTTGGAGTCGATCCGACCGGAGATCCAGCAGTACTTCATCGAACGCAATTGGGACGGGCGCCCGTTCAATCGCGACACCCGCACCACCATCTACGAACGAGCCAAAGGCACCCACTCGGAACACGCGTTCGGCACCGAGCACGATGTCGACCGCGCCGGCTACGAGGCGCTCATGCACTCGAACATGCCGATCCCCAATCCGCCCAGGCCACCACGCGTGCGCATCGGCGGTGACGAGTGCACTCAGCCCTACGACATCTCGCTGCTCAACGTCTCGGCGATGAGCTTCGGCTCGCTGAGCAACAACGCCATCCGGGCCCTGAACAAGGGTGCGGCGCTGGGCGGATTCGCCCACGACACCGGTGAGGGATCGATCTCGCCGTATCACCGTGAGCACGGCGGCGACCTCATCTGGGAGCTCGGCACCGGATACTTCGGCGCCCGCACCCCCGAAGGAGAATTCTCCCCCGAGATCTTCGCCGAGAAAGCGCAGGACCCGCAGGTGAAGATGGTCTCGCTCAAGCTCTCCCAGGGTGCGAAGCCGGGCATCGGCGGCGTGCTGCCAGGGCCGAAGGTCACCGAGGAGATCTCCGAGATCCGCGGCATCCCCGTCGGCCAGACCTGCATCAGCCCTCCCGGACACACGGTGTTCTCGACTCCGATCGAGCTGCTCGAGTTCATCCGGCAGATGCGTGAGCTCTCCGGCGGCAAACCCGCCGGATTCAAACTGTGCATCGGCTCGCGCACGGAGTTCCTCTCGATCGTCAAGGCCATGGTGGAGACGAACATCCTGCCGGACTTCATCATCGTCGACGGCTCCGAGGGCGGCACGGGTGCTGCACCATTGGAGTTCGAGGACAATGTCGGTCTGCCTCTGACCCAGGGGCTGATGATCGTCCACAACGCACTCGTCGGCGCGGGCCTGCGGAAGCAGATCAAGGTCGGCGCCTCGGGCAAGATCGCCACCGGCACCGATATCGTCAAACGCCTCATCCAGGGTGCGGACTTCACGAACTCCGCCCGCGCGATGATGATGGCAGTCGGCTGCATCCAGGCCCAGGCCTGCCACACGGGCAAATGCCCCGTCGGCGTCGCCACACAGGATCCGCGGCGAGCGCGCGCCATCGACGTGCCCACCAAGGCCGATCGTGTGCGCAACTACCACGACGGAGTCGTCGCCGAGGCGGTCCGCCTCATGGCGTCGATGGGTGCGGCCGCACCCGACGAGCTGGAGCCGACGATGCTGCGACGCAATGTCTCGGCCTCCGAATCCTGGTCCTATGCTCGCCTCTACGACTGGCTGAAGCCCGGCGAACTCCTTGATGACACCCCATCGGAGTGGGCCGACGACTGGGCCACGGCCCGCGCGGACACGTTCTCGATCCCCCGCGGACACAGCCGCTGAGCGAGAGGATTCCTATGACCACGCTTGTCCTCCTCCACTCGGCGCTGGGGCGGACGTCCGGGATGGACGCCATCGCCGAACGCTTCGCCCTCGCCGGGCATGCCGTCCACACTCCCGACGTCTACGCAGGCAGGACCTTCGACGACGCAGAATCGGGAGTCGCCCACTCCCAGGAGCTCGGGTTCTCGACCCTCGTCGACCGGGTGAAGGACGCCTGCGAGGACCTCGGCGACGATCTCGTCTTCGGCGGATTCTCGCTGGGGGCCGCCCTCGCTCAGCAGATGGGCAAGAACGATCCGCGCGCCCGCGGCGTCCTGCTCTTCCACGGCGGCGGCTTCCCGAAGCCGACGCGCTGGCAGGCCGGGGTTCCGGTGCAGGCTCATTTCGCCGTCGATGACTCCTGGCGCAGCCCGGGAAGGATTGAGACGCTGATGGAGTCCGCGACGAAGGCGGGTGCGCAGGCGGAGTACTTCCTCTACCCGGGCAGCACCCACCTGTTCAGCGACCCGACCACCCCGGACTACCGCGAAGACAGCGCAGAAATGCTCTACGAACGGGCTTTGGCTTTCCTCGACCGTTTCTGAAGTCCACTTCCCGGCTCCGGGACGCCCTTACACGCAGACCATCGGTTGTCCAGCCTCGTCCACGCTGGCGGGCGCGGCCCGCCCATGTCACAGTCGGCCGCCTCACCCCATGACGAGGCCGTTGTCGACGATGAGGTTCTGGCCGGTCACCGCACGCGAGGCGGGAGAGGCGAAGAACACCACCGCCGAGGCGAAGTCCTCCGGAGTCGTCACCCGTCGCAGCGCACTGGCGGCGGCGATCTGGTCGAAGACCTCTTCGGGTGTCGCCGAGGACGCATCGGTGGTGCGCAGCAGTCCGCCGGAGACCATGTTCACCCGCACCCCGGCCGGGCCGAGATCCTTCGCGAACGTCCTGGTCAGCGACAGCAGCGCCGCCTTGCCTGCCGTGTAGTCGTGGTACGGCACGACCGGGTCCTGGAACAGGTTGGTGCCGATGTTGATGACGCGGCCGGAACCGAGCTCACGGAAACCGTGCATCGCGGCTTGGATCGTGTTGACCGCACCCTCGACCGAACCGCGGAACTGGTCGGCGAAATCCGAATAGTCGATCTCGTCGGCCGGTTGGCGCTCATCTCCGTTGAACGAGAAGTCTGCGAGAGCGTTGTTGACCACAGTGGATACGGGAGTACCGAACTCGGCGACCGCGGTTTCGAACATGGCATCGACGGCGCGGGAGTCCGTGACATCGGCCTCGATGGCCACGGCACGTCCACCGCGAGCGCGGACCGCCTCGGCGAGCTCTTCTGCAGTCTCGGCAGAGTACCGGTAATTGATGACCAGGGCCGCACCTTCCGGAGCGAAGGCCTTCGCGATCGCAGCGCCCAGGCCGCGTCCGGACCCGGTGACGAGCACGACCTGCTCATCGAGTGGCAGAGCCTCGGAGGTGAATGCCTGTGGGTTGCTCATCGCGTGTCTCCTTCGGACGTCGGTGGGCGGATCCTGACCCCACCATACCCAGGAACCGCCAGCACCGAGGCCGAGCGCCGCGAGACGGTCTGCAGCGCGACAGATGTTGGGTCGAGCCACGGTGATGTCGCGGCTCAGAACACCGTGGATCGACCAGCAAATCGCTGCGAACCGCGCGCACATGGGCCACGGAACGTGCTCTGAGCGGCATGAGTCCATAGACTGAAAAGAAGACCACCGTTGTCCATCCCCAGGAAGTCACCCTTATGAACGAGCTCGGCGCCGGCATCTCCATCGGAGTCCTCGCGGCTCTCGTCGTCTTCGTCATCTACTTCATCGGAGCGAAGCTCGGACGATGGCAGCCCAGGAACCCCGCCAGTGGAGGCGGCGCCCAGGGCGGCTACCCGCAGACTCAGGGATACGGCCAAAACCCCTACGGCCAGCCCGGCTACAACCAGTCCGGTCGCCCGTGGAGCAGCGAGGATGAGACCCGCGTTCTTCCCAGCAACGCGCAGGGCTACAACGCACAGGGCTACGACGACGCCGATCTGCCGCGAGCGACGAAGAACGAACTCGCCGCCAACGTCCAGCACTCCGGCCAGATGATCGAGGCCAACCGACGGGCTGCCACCGCGGCCAACGGCGACACCGTCGCAGTGTTCACCTACATACTCGGCGCCGCTCTCATCGCCGTCGTCGCCTTCGTGTTCTTCAACAACCTGCTGCTGCCGGCCACCATCGGCGCGCTGACAGGCGCGATCATCTGCGTGGCTCTCTCGGCGACCTACACGATCAAGCACCTGGACTTCTGGCCGGACAATGCGACGATCTCGATCATCAACCTGCTCGTCGCCCTGGCCGCGTCGATCTTCATGTACATCGGGTCCGTGCAGACGGTGCGCGACAACATCAGCCTGTCCACGATCACCGACTCGTTCGACGCCCTGCCCTTCGGCGACGGCTTCTCCGCCTTCGCCGTGGCCATCGGCGACCGGGTGGTGACGTTCTTCAAGGACTTCGGCTTCTTCGGCTTCGTGTTCCTGCTGTTCATGGGCATCGGCTGCATCATCGTCTTCACCCTCGCCGCTAAGTCGCTCGTCGACGTCATGGATTGGCGGATCTTCGCCCAGTTCGGCCACAACGTCACCGATCGTCCTATGTCGTATTCGCGTGCCGTGCGCTTCCAGACGTCGAAGGTCTCGCACACTGTGACCTCGCTCGTTCTCGCCGTCATCGCTGTGCTCGCCGCCACAGGATTGCTCTATGACGGCTTCACCTGGTTCACACGCTGATGAACATCTCAGAAACCGGGCGGTAAGATAGGTCCGGAATTCCCCCGTCGTGACGCGTTACGAGCGCGCCTCTGCGGCCGATATCGACACCGACGAACGACCCGAAAAGGGATGAGTACTTCAATTGGCGAATGGCAATGCAACATTTCGGCACTCGAACGTGGCCCTGCTCGGCCTGACCGAGACCCTGGCCCCGAACGAAGTGACCTCGCAGGAATTCGACGACCGCCTCGCCGATACGCTGTCATCTCTCAAACTGCCGCAGGGTCTGCTCCAACGCGTCGCCGGTGTGTACGCCCGCCGCAACTGGGATGAGCCCCACCAGTTCGCCGATGGGGCGATCGCGGCCGGAAAGAGAGCCCTCGCCGAGGCGGGGGTCCCTCCCGACGCCATCGGACTGATGGTCAACACCTCGGTGACCCGTGAGCACCTGGAACCGTCCGTGGCCGTCGGCGTCCACGCCGGCATCGGGCTCGGCCCGCAGGCGATGAACTTCGACATCGCCAACGCCTGCCTCGGATTCGTCAACGGAATGACCCTGGCCGCGAACATGATCGACGCCGGGCAGATCGAATACGCCCTCATCGTCGCCGGCGAAGACGCCTCCCGCGTCCAAGACGCGACGCTCCGCCGCCTCAACCGTCCGGAGATCACCCGCGAGGAGTACCTCAACGAATTCGCGTCCCTGACCCTGGGTTCCGGCGCTGCCGCCGCCGTCCTCGGCCCGGCCGACAAACATCCGGAGGGCCACCGCATCCTCGGCGGCATCACCCGGGCGGCCACCCAGCATCACGAGCTGTGCGTCGGTGACCACAACGGAATGTTCACCGACACGAAGGGGTTGCTCTCCGGCGGCATGGAACTCGTCGTCGCCGCGTGGGAGGAAGCCCACGAGACCGGTTGGAACTGGCGGGAGATGGACCGCTACGTCATGCACCAGGTCTCCGATGTGCACACGAATTCGATCACGAAGGCCGCGAACCTCGACCCCGACCGGATCCCTGTGAGCTACCCGGAGCTGGGCAACGTCGGCCCCGCCTCCCTTCCCATCACCCTGTCCCGTGAGGCCGAGAACCTCAAACCCGGCGACCGCATCCTGTGCATGGGCGTCGGCTCCGGCCTCAACACCGCCATGACCGAGATCGAGTGGTAGAGACTTCATGAGATTTCCTGCACGGCCGGCCACGACTCCCCCGCAGCTGCCCGAGTGGGACCCCGCCTGGTCCCGAATCGTCGAGGCGGAAACCTCGGATGGGACGCACGCGTTCCATGTGCTCGACACACTGCCCGCCCTGACCGCTGCCGGGGTGGAGCCGGCGGGCACGATCGTCGCCCTCCACGGCAACCCGACCTGGTCGTATCTGTGGCGCAGGCTGGCGCAGGCCACCATCGATGCCGCGCAGTCCGGCGGACGCGCCTGGCGGCTCATCGCCCCCGACCAGCTCGAGATGGGCTTCTCCGAACGGTTCGCCCACGAGTCGATGCCGACCCCGAAATCCGATGAGGTGCGCCGCATCGCCGATCGCATCAACGATTTCGATGCGGTCGTCTCAAACCTGTTCGCCGAGGTGGCCGCCACCGGATCCGCCACCCACCCGATCGTGACGATCGGTCACGACTGGGGCGGAGTCCTCTCACTCGGCTGGGCCGCCAGGAACACCGAACTGGTGTCCGCGGCGATCAGCCTCAACACGGCCGTCCACCAGCCCGAGGACGCCCCGGTGCCCGCACCGCTGCGCGCGACCCTGGCCGGGCCCATGCTGCCTGCGGCCACCGTTCTCACCGACGGTTTCCTGCGCGTCACCCTCGCTTTGGGTGACCTCGATGCCGAGATCAAGGACGCCTTCCACGCCCCGTACCGGAGGGCAGAGGACCGGTGGGCGATCGGCAACTTCGTCGCCGATATCCCCGTCGATGACACTCATGCCTCCGATCCCGAACTCCAGCGCATCGGCCAGGACATCGCTGCCTTCGACAAGCCGGCGCTGCTCGTCTGGGGCCCGAAGGATCCGGTGTTCCTCGAACGCTATCTGCGCGACCTGCGCCAGCGCCTGCCGCAGGCCGATGTCCACCGGTTCGAAACGGCCTCCCACCTCGTCAGCGAAGACCACGATGTGCCCGGTCTCGTCCTCGACTGGCTGAGCGCCCAGTTCGATGCGCCCACCACCGCGAACACCCCCACCGAGGCGGCCCCCGCGAAGGGATCGTCCGAGCGGAAGGGCACGGCCGCCTCGGCGACGGGATCGATCCCTGCCGCCGCCGGCTCAGCGTCCGAGGCTGATATCCGCGCGGTGACGGCGATCCTCGATGCCCGCCGTGACGACGAGGCGATCGCCTCGGTCGACTTCGCGCAGAATCCGGCGCAGCAGATCACGTGGCGCCACCTGTGGCACGTCACCACGTCGATCGCGAACGGGCTGCTCGACCTCGGGGTGAAGCCCGGGGACCGGGTGTCCATGCTTGTGCCTCCGGGCAACAATCTCACCGCCGCCCTCTATGCGTGCCTGAAGATCGGTGCGGTCGCCGTCGTCGCCGATGCCGGACTCGGCCCGAGGGGAATGACTCGGGCGATCACCTCGGCCGATCCGCAGTGGATCATCGGCGAACTTCCCGGACTCGCTCTGGCCCGCGCCTTCGGCTGGCCGGGACGACGCATCTCCGTGCGTCCGCTCGGGCCTGTGCGTTCCCGGATGTTCAAGGCGGAGACGAGCCTGACCGAGCTCTCCCGCACCCCGCACCGGGCCGAGCTGCCGACCCCGGAACCGGATGCCGATGCGGCGATCCTCTTCACCTCCGGGTCGACGGGACCGGCGAAGGGCGTGCGCTATACGCATGCGGACATCTCCGCGCTGGCGGCCGTGCTGACCAGGACCTTCAACGTCACCGAAGGCACCGGTCTGGTGGCCGGATTCCCACCGTTCGCCCTGTTGGGACCGGCCATCGGGGCCACCTCGGTGACACCGGACATGTCGGTGACGAAACCGAAGACGCTCACGGCCACTGCGATCGCCGATGCGATCATCGCCGGACGGGCCACCATGGTCTTCGCCTCCCCGGCCGCATACACGAATGTCGCCGCGACCGCCGGCGAGCTCGACAAGCAGCAGCGGGAAGCGTGCGCCGGGGTCGAACTCGTGCTCTCGGCGGGTGCGCCCGTGCCGCTGGAGCTCATGGATGCCATCGCCGAGGTGTTCCCGAACGCGTCCATCCACTCCCCCTATGGCATGACCGAGGGGCTCCTGCTCACCGACATCGACCGTGACGGCGTGGCCGCCGCCGATGCCACCGGTAGCCTCGGGGTCTGCGTGGGGCAGCCGATCGACGGCGTCGAACTCGCTCTGGCCCCCATCGATGAGTCGGGACGTTCGGCCGATGAGCTGCTCCAAGGTGCGGCCGCGCAGGGCCGCCTCGGCGAATTCGTCGTCAGTGCCGCCCATATCAAATCCGGCTACGACAATCTGTGGCGCACCACTGCGGATTCGGCGCGTGATGATCTGAACGGTCTGGCCTGGCACCGCACGAACGACATCGGCCACATCGATGAGAACGGTCGTGTGTGGCTCGAGGGACGTCTGCAGCATGTCGTCACGACCCCGCGCGGGCCGGTCGGGCCCGGAGGCCTTGAAGCGCTCATCGACGCCGATGCGCAAGTCAGCCGCAGCTCGGTCGTCGGCATCGGTCCCGTCGGCACCCAGGCGCTTGTGGCCGTGCTCGATGCCGAGGGCACCTCGCTGTCTCCCGGTCTGGCGCCCTTGGACCTGACGGCGCGCCTGCGGGAGAAGGTCGCCGAGGCGGTCGGTCATGATCTGACCGCTGTGCTCGTGGCACCCGAGTTCCCCACCGACATCCGCCACAATTCGAAGATCGACCGCTCCCGCCTCGCCGCCTGGGCCGACAGCGTCCTGGCTGGTGGGCCGGTGCGGGGAAGCGTCTGAGGCTGAAATGAGAATCACCGTCACCGGAGCCTCTGGGCTGCTCGGTTCGTCCGTCGCGCGTGCGCTCGTCACCGCCGGTCACGAGGTCACCACTCTGCAGCGTCGCCCCTCAGGGGTCGACGGTGCCGTCGATGTCATCGGTTCGGTGACCGATGCGGCCGCCGTCGATCAGGCCGTCACCGGCGCCGAGGCGGTCGTGCACTTGGCCGCGAAGGTGTCCATGATGGGTGATCCCAAGGATTTCGAGGCCGTGAACATCGGCGGCACCCGCACTCTCGTCGATGCGGCGCGGGCCGCCGGCGTGCAGCGGCTGGTCCATATCTCGTCGCCGTCGGTGGCTCATACCGGTGAGTCGATCGTCGGCGACGGTGCCGAACCGGCATCTCCGGAGTCTGCGCGCGGCGAGTATGCGCGGACGAAGGGGGCCGGCGAGCGGATTGCTCTGGGCGCGGACTCGTCCGACTTCCGGGTGCTCGTCCTGCGTCCGCACCTCATGTGGGGTCCGGGTGATACCCAGCTCACTGAACGGGTCATCGACCGTGCCCGATCGGGGCGAATGCCGGTGCTCGGTTCGGGAGCGGCGCTGGTCGACACCCTGTTCGTCGACAATGCGGTGGAGGCGATCGCCGCTGCGGTGACCGCGGTCGATTCCACCCATGGTGAGGCACTGGTGGTGACGAACGGTCAGCCGCGACCCATCGGCGAGCTGATGTCACGCATCGCGATCGCCGGCGGTGCGGCGGAGCCGAAGCTGCGCATTCCGGTGGCGCCGGCGCTGGCAGCAGGGTCTGTGGTCGAAAAGGTGTGGGAGCTCGGAGAGCATGACGACGAACCGCCGTTGACGAGGTTCCTCGCCGAACAGCTGTCGACCGCGCATTGGTTCGATCAGCGGCGGACGCAGGAAGTCCTCGGGTGGACTCCCCGCGTCAGCATCGAAGAGGGCCTGCAGATCCTCGCCGCGCACTACGCCTGAGGATTTGCTCGCCTGAGGGGCCGGTGACCTGAGGGCGTGTCTGTCCGAAGGCGACGCCGGCTCAGAGCCGGTACTGGTTGTTCTCCTCGGCCGACGGTTCCTCGCGTTCAGGAGCCTGGGCTTCCTCGGTTTCGTCTTCGGCAGGCTCTTCCTCGGCCGATTCTGCGGACTCCTCGGCCTCGTCCGGCATCTTGCCGGAGAGCGCGTCGGCCGACATTCCAGGTTCACCGGTCGGCGGTGCCTCGAGCGAGGAACCGCTGGCGGATTCGTCGAATTCCTCGGGGTCGAGCGTCGCCGGGTCTTCGGCAGGTCCCTCGAGTTCGGGGTCGGACGCCGAGGCGGATCCGCTGTCACTGACATCGTCCTTGTTCAGCGACGGAGCCGCGGACATGGTCTCGTTCGTCGCACCCGCGGCCTGTGGCGCAGCCGTATCTGCAGCCTGTGGTGCGGCGGTGGGCTGAGCCGGGAACGCCGGCGGCATCGGCGGAGGCGGCGGCAGTTCGGACGAATCGCCTGACTGCGCGGCTGGCTTCTCAGCGGGCCGAGCCGGTTCATCATCGACAGCGGCTGTGCCGCCGGTTTCGGCGTCACCGACGCGGGTGCTTCCCGCTTCGGTGTCTGCGACGCTGGCGTCGGCGGCTTCGGAGCCACCGGACGGCGCAGAGGCGGATGGCTGTGCGGGAGCGACGGGTGCTGCCGGCTGTGCGGGCTTCACCACCACTGCGGGCTTCGCAGAATCCGTGGGTCGCTCCTCATCTTTCGAGGCCTCGCCGCCTTCGGTTCCGTCCGACTCCAGGGACGAGTCCGTCTCACTGTTCTGCTCAGCCGCGTGCTCGGTCGCGTCGGTCTCAGGCGCCTCGTCCGACCCAACGGTCGTCGCCTCGTTCGGCGAAGCGGTCGCCGCACCGTCGGCAGCGGCGCTGGTCCCAGCCGATTCCTCGCCTTCGGTCGTCGCCTCGGCCCCAGCCGCGTCCGAGCCTTCAGCTGTCGCACTGCCGGCGGACTCGCTCGCAGTCGGAACCGTTTCGGTGGGTGTCGACTGAGCCGATGCACCCTCGGCGGGTGTCGCTTCCCCCGACGCAGCCTCGGCGGAATCGTCGGCTGCTGCCTTCCCCTCGGTGGAAGCCTCCTCGGCTGACCCATCGGACGAGGCCGCTTCCGACGATTGGGCGGTCGACCCCGGCAGGGCACCGTCGATGCCTTCGAGGCTCACTCCCGCCTCGGCGGCGAGTCGGGCACGTCGTTCGGCACGGGCCTTCGCCCGCTCGTCTTCGCTCTTCTGCGCCTTCGCCTTGGCCTTCGCCGATTCGCCCTTCGGCTGGGTCGGGCGCACGGCCTCCCAGATGAGCAGGACGACGAGCATTGTCAGCCCGACGATGACGCCCATGAGGATCGAACCCCACGGTCGCGCCATCGCGAAGAAGTCGAAGATGGCGTTCAGACCGAACATGACGGCGAGGCCGAGGATCAGTGCAACCAGGAATCTCATATCCCCATTGTGCCCTCTCCTGGTCCGAGTGCAGGGAAATGGGTCCACTTTCGTGCCGGTGGCGATCCCCGAGGATGTGCCCCACCTCGGCACACAACTGTGCCATGCGTCACAATGGGAGCATGAATACCACCATCGAGAACTCCGCTGAAAGCTACGACGACGTCGTGGCCCGCATCGCCGAGGACCCAGAGGTCTTCTGGCTCGAGCAGGCCAAGAACCACATCGACTGGGTCACCGAACCGACGAAGGCCGTCGACGATTCGAATGCGCCGATCTATCGCTGGTTCCCCGACGGCGAGCTCAACGTCTGTTACAACGCGCTCGACCGACATGTCGCGAACGGCCGCGGCGACCAGGCCGCCATCATCTACGATTCGCCGGTCACCGACACCGTCCGTTCGATCACCTACACCGAGCTTCTCGACGAGGTCTCCCGCTTCGCTCGGGCCCTGGCGGACAGAGGGGTGACCAAGGGCGATCGCGTCGTCATCTACATGCCGATGATCCCCGAGGCGGCCGTGGCCATGCTCGCGTGCGCCCGCCTCGGCGCGATCCACTCGGTCGTCTTCGGCGGCTTTGCTCCGAACGAGCTCGCCGTGCGCATCGACGACACCGCCCCGAAAGCCGTCATCTCCACTTCCTGCGGAGTCGAGAAGAGCCGAGTCCTCGAATACAAACCGATGCTCGATGAGGCCATCGAGATCGCCGAGAACAAACCGGACTTCACCGTCATCGTCCAGCACGACGAACATCGCTGCGAACTCGGCGAGAACGACCTCGACTACGCCGAACTGCTCGCCCAGACGCCCGAGGGCATCGACCCGGTGACCGTGAAGGCCACCGACGAGCTCTACGTCCTCTACACCTCGGGCACCACCGGCAAACCGAAGGGAATCGTCCGCGATTCCGGCGGATATGCGGTGGCCGGAGCGTTCTCGATGCCGACCGTCTTCGGCCTCCACCCGGGCGACACGATGTTCACCGCCTCCGACGTCGGGTGGGTCGTCGGGCACACGTACATCATCTACGCGCCCCTGTTGGCCGGCGTCACCTCGGTGCTCTATGAGGGCAAACCCGTGGGCACACCCGATGCCGGAGCCTTCTTCCGCGCCATCGAGCAGCACAAGGTCAACGTCCACTTCACCGCCCCGACCGCCATGCGCGTGGTGCGCAAGGAGGACCCGAACGGCGAGCTGATGAAGAAGTACGATCTGTCGAGTCTGCGTGCGGAATTCCTCGCCGGCGAGCGCCTCGATCCCGACACATATGAGTGGACGACGAAGATCCTCGCCGAGGCGACCGGACGCGACGTCCCCGTCGTCGACAATTGGTGGCAGACGGAGACCGGCTGGCCGATCACGGCGAATCCGCTGGGACTGACCCGGTTCCCGCTCAAGGCGGGATCCTCGACGAAGCCGACTCCCGGCTTCCACGTCGAGGTCGTCGACCCCGGCGGTCAGCCAGTTCCGGCCGGGGAGGAAGGACTCATCGTCATCCGGCTGCCGCTGCCTCCGGGCACCATGGCCACGGTGTGGGGTGACGACGAGCGGTTCATCTCCTCCTACCTCGCCGCCTTCGACGGCTATTACCTCACCGGCGATTCCGGCTATCTCGATGAGGATGGGTACGTCTTCGTCATGGGTCGCACCGACGATGTCATCAACGTCGCCGGCCACCGCCTGTCCACCGGCATCATCGAGGCGGTCGTCGCCTCCCACCCGGCCGTGGCCGAGGCCGCTGTCATCGGCGTCCACGATGATATGAAGGGACAGATCCCACGTGCGCTGGTCGTGCTCGGGGATTCCGCCGAGGCGTCCGACCCGGACACCGTCATCGACGAACTCGTGGCGCTCGTCCGCAAAGAGATCGGACCGGTCGCCGCATTCAAACGCGTCGACATCGTCGCGGGTCTGCCGAAGACCCGGTCGGGCAAGATCCTGCGCAAGACGATGCGGCAGATCGCCGATGGCGCCGACGACCCGGCAGTGCCGTCGACGATCGAGGATCGCAGCGTGCTCGATGACCTCGGGGCGGTGCTCTCCCGCAGCTGAGCGTTCAGCGGCCCGTGCTGCCGCATGATCGCTGCGCCGGCAGAAGTGCCGTGGATACGCCTGTGCACCGCGCGGGGAGTCTCGGCGCACAGACGCAGACGCGATCCGGTGCGAACCGTGGAGGTTCGCACCGGATCGCGTCGATGTTTCACGGTGCCGTTCTGTTGATGGACAGCGCGGATGTGCGGGCCGGCATCGCGTTCTCGGGTGGTCGGGAGAGTGTCTTCGCACGACCCAACGGTCGGCCGCCGGCGGAGAGCACTCCACCGGCGGCGTCGCTTACGAGTTGCGTCCCTGTTCGAAGCCCGCGGCGAATCCGCGCTCGAAGGCCTCTTGGACCTCCTGTTCGCGGCTGCGGCGCTCATCGGCCCAGCCGAAGGGGTCGAATCCTCGTCGGCCCGGACCGAAGCCGGGACCGAAGTTCGGGCCGAATCCGCGCCGTCCGCGGCCTCCCCCGCGGCGGCGGTCGTGGTCGCCGTTCCCACCACGGGGTCCATGAGCCTCGTGACGGTCAGGGCCGCCTCGGTGATCGTCATGGTCGTGGGGGTGTTCGCGGTCGTACGGTCCGTTATGGCGGGCCGAGTCGTCGCCGCAGCGATCGGGGCCGAAGTTGTCGACGATCTTCGCCAGCGAGGCCTTGAGGTTCTCGAATTCTTCGGAGGTGAGCACCTCTTCGATGCGATCGCCGACTCCGTCGCGCATATCGCGGAAGCGCTGGCGCAGCTCTTCGGGATCGATGTTCTTCGATGGCCCCCATCCACCTCGGCCGCGCGGCGGACCGTAGGTCACAGGCTCTTCCGGGTAGGCGGCACCGTCGGCGACGACCTCATCGGAGTCCCAGCGGCGACGTCCTCGCCGCATACGCCCGAAGTCGCGAGGGTCGAATCCGGAGTCGACCGCAGCCGAGCGGAATTCGCGACGCAGCACGTGGCTGAACTCGCGCAGCAGCTGCGGCAGATCGGTGTCGGTGTCATCGCCCTTGCCGTCGCCGGAATCGGCACCGTTCACGGGCTCAGTGCGTGCGGCCGAATCATTCTCCGCCGCATCGGTCTTGCCCGCTTCGCCCGGCTGTTCGCGATCGGAGCCGAGACTCGAGGCGCTGCCGGCGACGGTGTTCTCGTCGGTGTTCGGCGAGTCTGTCCGGCCATCGGCACCTGTTGCGCCGGCTCCTCCGGTCGGGGTGGTGAAGTCGTCGTTGTCATCGTTGAAGTCTTTGTTTTCAGTCATGTCATCTCCTTAGTTGTCATCTGACATGTACATGCAGAATGACATGCAATTCGATTGCATGTCAAGTGGCATGTAAAATCGAATCATGAGCACGAACGATGACATTCAGGCGATCGCCGAGGCGCTCACCCGCCTGCAGTGGCGGCGCGGGCCCGGCGGTCCGCGTGGATTCGGCCCCTTCGGCGGGCTCGGTGAGCACGGCGGCCCTGGCCAGCGCGGGGGCTTCGGTGAACGCGGTGGATTCGGAGACCGTGGTGGATTCGGCAGCGGCCGGAACTCAGACGATTTCCCCTTCGGCGGCAAGCGTCATCCCGGTGGGCCGTTCTCCGCACACGGCCGCGGGCGTGCACTCATCCGTCTGCTCGTCTCCCTCGTCCAGGCAGGCACGGCGCTGGGAGTCAGCGCACTCGGCGATGCGATCGGCGTCGATCAGCCGCGCGCGTCCAGGCTCGTATCCCAAGGCGTCGAGCTCGGACTACTGCGTCGCGAAGCAGACCCGGACGATGCCCGACGAACCCTCATCGCGCTGACGGACAAGGGCCGCGCGATCACCAACAGATTCCGCGGCGCCCAGCGTGACAACGTCGATCAGGCATTGAGCACATTCACCGAGGACGAACGGGCACAGCTGGCATCGCTGCTCACGCGCCTCGCCGACGCCTGGCCGAAATGAGTGCCTCTATCCGTCTGTTCTGACCGGACTGCTGTCCCGGCGGGACGGCCACTCGGATGCGGTGAGCAGTCAGGCCTCGGCCGCGGCTGTCTGCCAGGCGCCTGATCTCAGCCTTCGGCGAGCTGCTTGAGTCTCTTGAGCGAGGCGAGCAGATTCGCCGCGGTCGTCGACTGCGCCCGCGACAGACGCTTCGGATCGCGCAGCTCGGTCCAGTCATAGGTGTGACGAACCAAGACCGAGTCATCCCCGGTCGATTCGATCTCCCACACCCACTTCTGACCGAACGGCTCTCCACCCACTTCGGAGGGCTTCCAGGCGATGAGCCTGCCCTCGGCGAAGTCGACGATGTGGTTCTCCCGGTCCACGCCCTTGGTCAGAGTCGTGACGAACGAGCTCCCGGCCCCCTGCACTCGCTGGCCCTCGACGGCCGAGCCGAGGTTGTCATTGCCGTCCCATTCCGGCTGACGCTGCGGGTCGGCGATGAGTTCGAAGACCGCCTCGGCGGGAGCTGAGATCTCGATCTCGGCGGTGACGACCTTGAGGACCGGATCGATCGAATCGAAGACGGAAGCATCGGGGGTCTGGTCGGTCATGGAGCCCTGCCTTCGTGTGTGGTCCAGCCTCGGCGTCGAGCTGAAGTGCGGAGTCCGGAGTGGATCGGACACGGTCAGAATACACGGACCCGCCACCCCGGGCCCTGCGGGCGGGAACCCGCCGCCCCATTCCTCACGGGTGGGAACCCGCCGAGTCAGTCCTCGAGGGCGCGGTCCTGTCGTTCGGCACGCAGGGCTGCGGTGCTGAAGCGGGTGAACATCCGGGAGGAGTCGCTCGACAGCGCCAGCAGCACCGCCACCTGCATGGCGATGGTCGTCAGCGCATACATGTTCGTCGCCAGGTCGCGGTCTCCGGTGAAGTAGTTCGTCATCGACACGATCACGGAGATCGTCGAGAGCGTGAGGATCCACAGCCTGGCCCGGTTGCTGCCGCGGAACACCGACGTCGAGGCGATGACCTGCAGACACCCGATGAGGAGGCTGACACCGACGAGGACTCCCGCGACGATGCGCGTGGCCGTGTCATCGCTGATGGCCGCGATGTCCGAGCTGTAGCCGACGACTTCGGAGCGCAATCCGTTCCAATCGAGAAGCATACTGATCACATCCCACGCCTGGAAGAGCAGCAGGACGAGCACGAGGGCGGCCCCGACGACGGTCTGCAGCGGGCGCTGTCGCCACAGCGTCTTCGTCACTTCGGACACGCTGCGTGAATCGGAGTAGATGCGGGTGGCGTCGAGCGCCAGCTCCAGGCGTTCGGGATGGTCGGCTTCGTCGGCGACCACCTCGGTGACGTCCACGATCGGCAGGTGCCCGTCGGTGATGATCGCATCGCCGCCGCCGTTGCGGGAGTGGTATCCGGTGGAGAAGTCCTTGATCCGATCGACCGCGATCACTTCATTGGCACGGGTGACTGTATCGACGATGTGGTCTCGTTCGACGTCGGTGTTCTCTTCGATCTTGTGGGTGAACTGGAGGGTGAACAGGGAGATGCCGACGGCTTTGTCATAGGTTCCGGCGGCCAGCCAATCGGCCTGATGTCCGCCGGGCAGCAGCCATCCGCGCGGGCATTTCCAGAACCGCACATGGTGGCGCTGGCCCGGATCTCCATCGACTTCCTGCTGGTAGGCGAAGTCCTGACGGCGGCCGAACAGCAGCAACGGGGACACCGGCGCCTGCGGGTAGCTGCGCTTCGTCACCGTCGACCGGATGATCTCCCACGTCGATGCGGGAGTGATGCTGTCGGCGAGGATCCATCCGGCTTCGCGCATCGCATGGTGGATCTGCGCTTCCTCACCACGCCAGGCGAGATTGACCGGATCGCCGAGCAGACCGTCAGAGGTGCGTGTGCGGCCGATGAAGTAGTTCGGCACATAGATCTGGGACAGGATGCGGTGCAGCCTGGGCAGAGCCAGATAGGACACGACTCCCCAGAACACGAGCAGCGTGAGCACCTGCCACCAGCCGAGGCTGAATCCCTTGAGCAGGATGAGCAGCGCCAGCCAAGTCGAGGCCGCACCGGCGAACAGGAAGAACAGGTAGTCGAGCACTCCGGTGGGCGTGAAGTGGTGTCGCCGATAGACGAACGGCTGCCTCAGCCGCCGCTTCTGCCCGACCGCCGCACCGGCCGCATCCGTTCCGTCCGTCGTCCCGCCCGTTGTCATGAGGGCCAGTTTAGTGATCCGGCAACAGCCACCGGAATGAGGAAGACCCGACATCCCTTCGCCGAGGCGGCCGGAACGCAGATTCCCACCGCCCCTTCACCGAGGCGGTCGGAACGCGGATTCCCGTCTTCCCCTCACCGAGGCGGCCCGACCGAAATCGGCCAGGTTCACTCCTTGTCCGATGTCTGCTCCCGTCGTCGGCGATCGAGTGCGGCGAGCGCGGTGGCTGCGAGCTCCGGGCTGTCATCGTCGCTGAGCTCGGCAATGAGGTCACTGCTGCGGTTGCCGGAGATCTCGAGGAGGACTTGGAGCACCCGGAACCGTATCTGGGGATCGTGCGAGTCCGCTTGTCGGTGCAGTTCGATGAGAACCTTTTCGCCGATGTCGGCAGTCGGTCCGGTCGCGTCGACGATGAAGCCGAGGGTCTCGGCTGCCTCGATGTCCCTCGGTCCATTCATCGCCATGTCGAGCAGCACAGGAACAGCTTTCTCGTCACCTGAGCGGCCGAGGGTGAGCGCGGCGATGCTGCGGATATCAGAGTCGACATCGTCGAGTCCCTTGTCCAGTGCCTGACGGATCATCGATATCGAGCGTGAGTCGAGTTTCTCGTCCGGTGTGGTTCTGCGGATCTCGTCGAGGGCGAGCAGGGCATTGCGACGCACTTGGGCCGATGCGTCGTCCATTCCGACCACCACATGGGGCACGGCCTCGGCACCGGCTTGGGCGAGCGCCCACCGCATGGCCCCGGCCGCGTTGAGCACGGTCTCCTGCAGGACCGCCTGCGCCAAGGCCTCGATCGGCATTCCTCCGTCGACTCCGCTGCCGAGTGCGGCTTTGTGCCGTTGGATGACATCGCCGGATTCGAGAGAGCGCATGAGATCGATGGTGTGCAGGAGAGACTCGCCGTCGGCTCGACCGAGCCGAGCGACGGACTGGAGGTGGTCGAGCAGACGCTGCTCGGCCGCGATCCGCTCACGTGCCTGGTCGATGAGGTCCCCGAGCACTGTGCCGGGGTCGAAGTCCGGCTCGGACAGCACCCGACCGACTTCGGTCAGAGACATCCCGAGTTTGCGCAGACCTTCGATGTGGAAGATGCGCCCGATGTCGGCGTCGGAGTACTCCCGGTAGCCGCCGGGCGTCCGCTGGCTGGGCGAGACGAGGCCCAATGATTCGTAGTGGCGCAGCATGCGTGCGCTCACACCGGAGCGCCGGGCCACTTCGCCGATGAGCATTGCCACCTCTTCTCTGCTGTCAGCCACTCTATGCCGTAACTGCCGCTCGTTGAAGGAAGGGATCCGAGACCTCGGCCGTGCGCCGGCGGGCTTGCCCCACCCGTCGGCACACGCACGATCAGACCTTCCCTGTGCCGATCTAGACCGTGGCCTCGGACCCCAGTGCGACCACCCGCTTGGCTGCGTCCAAGGCGTGGGCGAAGCCGGCATCCGGGTCATCGAACATGTCCCGAGTCGCCATGGCGTGAGCCCGCACTGTGTCGTCCTCTGCATGAAGCCTCTCATCGACCACTGACACGAGATCCTCGCCGAGGGACACAATCGCTCGACTGAGGCTCTTCTGCATCTCGAGATCCCCTCGACCCAACTGTGTCACCAGGGCGGATGCCAGTTCTTCACGATCTTCACCGGGCACAAGGGCAACGGCGGCTCTCCACGCACTGCGGGCCACCTCGGTGTCGGTATGGGCGATGAGCGCGGTGCCGATCCGGGCCGGGTCCATGGGCGGCCAGGCACGCACGTCACCGATCTTCGACAGGGTGTGCAGGGATTGGCTGATCGCCTGCGACAGCGGCGAGTCGAGTTCGGCGACGAGGCGGGGAACGGTGTCGCCGGCGGGCAGCCGAGTGAGCGCCCAGGTGAGCATGTCGCGGACGAAGAAGTCCGGTTCGATGCGGCACCGGGCGATGAGCGCGTCGAGGTCACGGGGCTCGGCTCGTGTGCCGATGGCCATCGCCGCCTGCAGGCGCTGCTGCGGGGTCGACGCACTCAGCGCTTCGATCATGGGGTCGCCGGTGTCGGTCCGGTGGTGTTTGAGTGGATGTGTCATGGTCTCCACCTCCTTGCCACCCAGTGAAGACCCTGACATCGTGTCAAGGTCAAGCAGATCAGACCCATCCCTTTCCCAACCCACGGAGCGGAGCCTCGTATGGACAAGATCGATTTCAAGAGATCGCTGCCGAGTTTCCGCGCGAAGCAGGGGCGATTCGACCTCATCGAGGTGCCGGAATCGCAGTACATCATGATCGATGGCCACGGGGACCCGAACACCTCGCCGGATTTCGCATCGGCGCTGACGAGCCTCTATCCGATCGCCTATGGGCTGAAGTTCCTCAGCAAGCTCGAACTCGGTCGCGACTATGTCGTGCCACCGCTCGAGGGGCTGTGGTGGGCCGATGATATGGCGGCGTTCACGAGCGCTCGGGACAAGTCAGCGTGGGACTTCACCCTCATGCTGTTCGTCCCGGACTGGCTGGACGCAGGCCACGTCGACGGCGTCATCGACACGGTCCGGGCGAAGGGATCGGCGCCCCGCCTCGGCGAGATCCGATTCGACACGCTGCGGGAGGGAACGTGCGTCCAGACCCTGCATGTCGGACCCTTCGACGACGAAGGGCCCGTCCTCGAGCGCATGCACACCGATGCCATTCCCGAGGCAGGGATGACGATGGCGGGGAAACATCACGAGATCTACCTCAGCGACGTTCGCCGGACCGCGCCGGAGAAGCTGCGCACGATCCTCCGCCAGCCGGTGATCCCGCTGGGCGACTAAGGCTGATTCGGATCGGTGATCTGGACGGATGCCGACGATGCTGCTCGCCCGTCCTACCAGGGACTCAGCCGCGGCCCGACACTCAGCCTCCGCTCGTCCAGCCTCCGGACACCGGGGCAGTGGTGCTCGGACCGGGGCCGCCGTCCGAATCGGAATCGGAGGATGAGGATCCGATCGACGAGGAGTCCGAGGTCGGCGATGAACCTGTCGACGATGACTCCGCGGAGAGGAAGATGATGGCGACGAGGATGCCGGCAACGGTCAGGATGCCGACAGCGACGAAGGAGAAGACCACAATGAGACAGGTCATCAGAGGTGGGCGGTTGTTGCGCCGAACGATTCTCACCATGGTTCAAGCCTAAGCTGTGCGGGGCCTTCCGAAACCGGTCCGCGATCGGCTCCGCTCACACTCTCACCGCCGCCCGGCCGTGACCTTCCTGTGATAAAAACCTCGGCGTTGCCCCATGCACTCTTAAGTTTGTTGCATTATCGTTATATTCATGCCTCGTCTGACCTCATCTCGCAAGGGCCGCCGGTCCGTGCTCACTGGTGCCCTCATCGGGCTCGGGGCAGCAGTGATGGCACTGGTCGTGGGCGCCGTCATCATCCTCAATTCCCCCATTTCATTCGGTTCCACGAAGATCAGGCAGATGCAGATGGCTTCGGTCAACCAGCTCAGTCAGCAGCAGATCGACAATGCTCGGCTCATCATCGGCGTCGGCCGCGGCGGCAACTTCGACGACCATGCGATCAGGATCGCCCTGATGACAGCGCTGCAGGAGTCCTCGCTGCGCAATCTGGATTCCGGCGACCGCGATTCGGTCGGCCTGTTCCAGCAGCGCCCGTCACAAGGCTGGGGCGAACCCCATCAGCTCACCGATCCCATCTACGCGGCCAAGGCGTTCTATGGGATCAACCCCGAGGTCGAGAACCCCGGCCTCAACCAGATCGACGGCTGGGATTCGATGTCACCGACCGAAGCGGCACAGTCCGTGCAGCGGTCGGCACTGCCGGACGCCTACGGTCAGTGGGAGTCCTTGGCCGATGACCTCCTCGGCTCGCAGGCCGACGTCGAGGCCCTCGACTGAGGCGCTGGCGGTCCCGACCGCCCGAACCCCGCGACTGCCGCGACCGCCTCACGGTGCCGGATATCGCATGACCACGCCGGTTGTCCGGTAATCTGCACTCATGGCTTCCATTCCCGATTCCGTCCCCGTCAATGACGATGTCGAGCAGCTCCTGCTCAACCCCGAGGACCATCTCGAAGCCATCACCGAGACCGCCGACCTCTTCAAGGCACTCGCCACACCCTCCCGGCTGAAGATGCTGCTCGTCCTCACCCACGGCGAGGCCACTGTCACCCACATCGTCGAGGCGACCGGACTGTCCCAGCCGCTGGTGTCCCAGCACCTGAAGTTCCTCCGCGGACTCCACCTCGTCGGAGTCAATCGGATCGGCCGCGAAGCCTACTATTCGCTCAAGGACGACCACGTCGCCCACATCATCGTCGACGCCATCGCCCACACGATCGAGGCCCACGAACACTGAGTTCCACCCGGGGCGCTGCTTCCGCAGCGATTCCTTCGCCGAGGCGGCCCACCGTTCCCAGCCCACAGCAGCGATCCTTCGCCGAGGCAGCCCATCCCTACCGACGTCGACGACGCGTGAGGGCCTCGGGTCCTCCACCGACGACCCAGACGATGAGAGCCACGAGGACAGCACCGATCCACTGACCTGCCTGCAGCCGTTCCCCGGCGATGAGGGATCCGAGCACCACTGCGGACAGCGGTTGGAGCAGCATGAGCGCCGCGGTCATCGGCACCGGCACCAGCGGGCTGGAGATGCTCAGCAGCACCCACGACAGCGCCTGACCGCAGACGGCCAGGGCGATCATCCAGCCCCAACCGGCCCAGCCGAGGTCGAAATCGAGGCCGCCGAGGGTCAGCCCGGCGACGGCGGTCATCACGCCGGCCGCGATCGTGCCCACCTGGACCGGGGCGACGACGAAGTCTCCGGCGACCTTCCGGCTGTGGTGGATGCCGAAGATGTAGACGCCGTAGAGCACACCGGACAGGACCCCGAAGATCGCTCCCCGCATCGGATTCGCCGCCGTCTCGTCGGCGCCGAACACTCCCCCGGTCAGCAGCATGCCGATGATCATGATCGGCACGCAGCCGATGAACAGCCATCCCGGCCGGGAACCGCCGAACGCCCACACCAGCGCCGGGAACACGATCACTTGAACGCTGATGAGGACCGTGGACACGCCCAGACCGGCGTCGAGCACGCTCTGCGCCCACAGCACATAGTCGATTCCGAGCGCCGCTCCGGAGACCGCGGCGATGAGGATCGCCTTCGGCGGGAAACGACCGTGCCTGCGCAGCTCGAGCCACGCCAACGGGGCGAGCACAATGATCGCTATCCAACACCGCAGGAAGGCAGCTGTGGGGGCGGTCGCCTCGGCGAGGATGACGAACAGTCCGGCCGATCCGAGCAGGACTGCGGCCAGGATGATGCCGAGCACCGGCAGGGCCTTCGGGGGCGGAGGCGGCCCGCCCGCTCGCACATCTTCGGCGCTCATCGGATCCCCTCGGAAGGGCTCATCTCACGACGTTCAGGGCTCATCCCATGTAGTCGAGGATGCGGTCGATGGCTTCGGCCGTGCGGTCCGCTCCGACGGCCAGCGACAGGCGCACCGAACGGGAGCCGTCGACTGAGTCGAAGTCATCACCGGGTGCGAGCGCGACACCGGTGGCCTCGAGCACCTGCGCGCACCACTGGCCGGCAGTGGCAATTCCCGCGCGGTCGAGGATGTCGTCGACTCCGGCGTACATGTAGAAGGCACCGTCGGGTGGGGCCATCTCGCCGAAGCCGAGGTCCGCGCGGGCGCCCAGGACATGTTCGCGTGCACCGGCGAACGAGGCCACTGCGGCCTCGCATTCGGCATAGGACTCGTCTGCAAAGGCCGCGACCGCCGCGTACTGCGCCGGCACCGGGGCGCACAGGGAGAGGTTGCCCGTGACGTTCTGGGCCGGCGCGACGAGCGCTTCGGGCAGGATCGCCCAGCCGAGTCGCCACCCGGTCATGCCCCAGTATTTGGAGAACGAGGAGATGACGACGGCAGAGTCGTCGTGGGCGAGTGCGCATTCGCCGCGGGTGCCGATATAGCTGATGCCGTGGTAGATCTCATCGGAGATCACCTGCACTCCGTTGGCCCGGCACCAGTCGACGATCCGGCCGAGCGCCTCGGGGCCGATCATCGTGCCGGTCGGGTTCGCAGGCGACGCGAGCATGAGCCCCTTGAGCGGGGCCTCCGCATGGGCGGCGGCCAAGAGGTCGACGGTGGGCTGGAACCCTTCATCGACACCACAGTCGAGTTCGACGACCTCACAGCCGAGTGCCGCGAGGATGTTCTTGTACGCCCCATACCCGGGTCGGGCCAGAGCCACCCGGTCACCGACGTCGAAGCAGGTGAGGAACGTCGTCTGGAAGGCGCCGGAGGATCCGGTCGTCACGGCGATGCGGTCGGGTGCGATGTCGAGTCCGTACCAGTCGCGGTAGTGGGAGGCGATGGCTTCGCGCAGTTCGGGGATGCCGAAGATCGGCGAGTATCCGAGTCCAGTGCCGTCGCTCATGACCTCTGCGGCACGGGCGAGCACGGGACCGGGCGCACCCTGGGTCGGTTCGCCCAGGCACATGGCGATGGTGTCACGACCGGCGCGCTGCATCTGCCCGACGGTGGCCACGATGCCCATCGCGGCGAACGGTTTGACGAGCCCGGATCGGGCGGAGGCGGCCGGGAGGGTTTCGGCGGGGGTGGATGAGGTCATCGGTTCACTTCTTCTCACGCGGGAGGCGGCCGAGGGTGTAGAACTCCGGGTTCGGGAGCATTCCGGAGATGTGGGCCATGCGGTTGGACAGGCCGAAGAAGCCGGTGATCGCGGCGATGTCCCAGGCGTCTTCGGCGTCGAATCCGTGGTCGGCAAGCCTCTGGTGGTCGGCGTCTCCTACGGCCCACGGCTCTTCGCAGACCTTGACGGCGAAGTCGAGCATAGCCATCTGACGTGGGCTGATATCGGCTTGGCGATAGTTCGTGGCGACGACATCGGCGATGAGCGCGTCTTTCTGGAAGATCCGCAGCATCGCTCCGTGCGCGACGACGCAGTAGAGGCAGTGATTGATCGCCGAGGTGGCCACGACGATCATCTCCCGATCGGCCTTGGTCAGGTTCCCCGTCTCCTTCTCCATGAGCGCGTCGTAGTAGGCGAAGAAGGCGCGGAATTCGTCCGGTCGGCGGGCCAGTGCGAGGAAGACATTGGGCACGAACCCCGACTTCTCGGCGACCTCGAGGATCTGGGCGCGAATGTCATCGTCGACGTTGTCGATGTCAGCAAGTGGGTATCGCATATCCCTCATGCTAGCCCGGGTGGATCGGTTCAAGTCGAGCCCGCTCAGGGCGATACAGTGAGGGCGTCAGGTCCGTCCCGGCTTCTGCCGCAGGCCGCTCGCGTATCGAAGGAGATCACCATGACCGCAGACAATACAGAAGACACCGGTTCGACCGGCGAGGTCCAGCTCGACAACGGAGTGTTCCGGGTGACGAAGTGGACGATCCGCCCCGACGGCGTCATCCCGATGCACAAGCACGAGTACGAATACGTCGTCGTGCCGATGGTCACGGACACGATGCTCGTGCGCAATTCGGATGGCACCGAGATCCGCGCCGAACTCGAGGCCGGCGTCTCCTACACGCGTCCGGCAGGATCCGAGCATGAGGTCTCGAACCCCGGAGGCAGCGCCGACGTCGTCTTCGTCGAGGTCGAACGTCTCTGAACCAAGTAGTTCATAAAGCACGTTCCCTATGGGTGGATCCACCTCGATTTCTGCCGCGATATCGGTGTGGATCCACCCACAGGAGACATTTCAGCTCGCGTCACATCACTCGAGCGCCTCAGAGGCGACGAGAAATCAGCCTCAGCGGGTGGGGATCTCCCAGGTGTGGACGGGCTTCCCTGTCGCCTGGTTCGCGAGGTAGGCATCCATCATCGCCGTGATGCCCTCGGCGCGTTCGGGTGAGTCCTGGCGGCTGCCTGGTGTGAGGCTCTCGAGGGCCTTCAGCTGCCAGGTCGCACCGTTGACGCGGCTTTCGGCACGGCCTTCGATGATCGACATGTATTCGTCGATGACGTCCTTGTCGATGTTCAGTCGTGAGAGTCCGCGCCTGGCCTGCGGTGCGAGCACATCGGTGACGAGGTCGGCCACGCCGATGCGTCCGATCTTCGGCCAGGTCACCCGAGCCTCGATCCCGTCTTTGGCGCAGGCGTTGAAGTTCTCCTCCGCCTCGGCGAATGACATCCGCGACCACACGGGACGGTTCTCCCCGACGAGGAACTCGGCCAGGCCGTAGTAGAAGGCGGCGTCGGCAACCATGTCGACCGGGGTCGGACCGGCCGGAAGCAGGCGGTTCTCGACACGGATGTGCGCGCCGCCGTCGCCGGAGTTGTAGATGGGGCGGTTCCAACGCCACACCGTGCCGTTGTGCAGATTGAGTTCGAAGAGCTTCGGAGCGTCGGCGGCACGGAATTCGACGAAGTCCTTGATCTCGGGCAGCAGCGGCGGGAAGTAGCGGACGTTCTCCTCGAAGAGGTCGAAGACGCTGGTGATCCACCGTTCGCCGAACCATACGCGGGGACGCACACCCTGGTTGACGAGTTCGGGCGTGCGGGTGTCGATGGACTGCGCGAAGATCGGGATCCGGGATTCGTGCCACAGCTTGCGGCCGACGAACAGCGGTGAGTTCGCTGCCATCGCCACCTGCGCCCCGGCGATCGCCTGCGAGGCGTTCCACGCGTCGGCGAACCGGTTCGGCGCCACCTGCAGGTGCAGCTGCATCGACGTGCAGGAGGATTCCGGAGCGATATCGGCGAACTCCGCCTTGTACCGCTCTTCACGACCGAGTTCGATGCGGACGTACTCGCCGCGGGCGTCGATGACCGAATTGCTCAGCGCCTCGTAGCGGTTCTCCTCCGTCATCCACTTCTCATCGGTGAGGAATTCGGTGGTCAGGGTCGGCAGGGTGCCGATCGACACCACCTTGAGTCCGTCCTCCTCGGCGGCCTTCTGCGCTTTCTCCAAGCGATGGGCGACACCGGCTTCCAAGGTCTTCAGCCCCCGCCCGGCCACTTGGAGCACCGGATGGTTGAGTTCGAGGTTGAAGCCGCCGATCTCGGACTGGTACTCGTCATCGAGTCGATCGAGCACCTCCTTGTTGCGCAGGCTCGGCTGATTGCCCTCGCCGACGAGGTTGAGCTCGAGTTCGAGCCCGATCGTGCCCGCCGATTTGAAATCCGCATGACGAAGGTAGGTATCGAAGAGCTCGAGATTCTCCGCGAGCTTCTCCCGATACAGTGTGCGTTCCTCCGGCGTGTACCGCTTCGAGCTGACTGCCTCACCCATAGGACTAGCAAACCACAGACGGCCGGGTTTGTGCGCGGCCGCGGTCCACAGGCCATTCCGCACGGAGACCGCGATCCTTCCCACGGCGCACCGCACACCGATTCGGCCGCGGTGCGGACAAGCTGCGCATCGGGTCCGTCCTGCATCATTCGGACACCTGCGATGTCGGCAACCGGCCTTCCGTAGACTCGCCCTATGACTTCGACCACATCATCTGCGCCCCAGCCCGCTGACTTCGTCGAACAGGCGAAGCGACGTCTGCCCGACATGCTCGCCGACATCGAACGGGTCATCTCCATCGAGACCCCCTCACACGACAAGGCGGCCGTGGCCGCAGGAGCACGGGACTTCGCCGCGCTCCTGGGGGACCGCCTCGGCGCCGAGGCGGAACTGCTCGAGGTCGACGGCACCGCCCACCTGCGTCTGCGCTTCGGCACCGGGCCGGCCCGCGTCGTCCTGCTCAACCACCAGGACACGGTGTGGCCGCACGGCACCCTCGACCGCATCCCGTTCTCCACCGAGGACGGCATCCTCCGTGGTCCCGGCAGCTTCGACATGCTCACCGGGGCGATCATGAGCGTGCACGCGACCGCGATGGTGGCCGACCACCTCGGCGAGGGCGGGCTGGACGGTCTGTCGATCCTCGTCACCGGCGATGAGGAGATCGGATCCGTGTCCTCGTCGGACCTCATCCGCGCCGAGGCAGCCGAGGCGAAGGCTGTGTTCGTCATGGAGGCGAGCGCGGGCGGGGCGCTCAAACTCGAGCGGAAGGGCACGAGCAACTACGTGCTGAAGTTCACCGGCAAGGCCTCGCACGCGGGGCTCGAACCGGAGAAGGGCATCAACGCGGGAATGGCCCTGGCTCTGACTCTGCCGTTGGTGGCTGACCTGGCCGACGCCGAGGCGGGGACGACGGTGGTGCCGACCGTGATCAGCGCGGGGACCACGTCGAACACCGTGCCGGCCGAGGCCCGGGTGGACATCGATGTGCGAGCCCGGACTGCGGCTGAGCTCGAACGCGTGGATGCGCAGATCCGTGAACTGGCTGCGAAGCCGCAGGTGGAGGGCTCGATGACGGAGGTGCTCGGCGGAATCAACCGGCCTCCTTTCGAACGGGAGCAGTCGGCTGCGCTCTTCGAGCGGGCGACGGCTCTCGCCGGCGAACTCGACCTGCCCGCGCCGCAGGGAGTGTCTGTGGGCGGCGCCTCGGACGGGAACTTCACTGCCGGTGACGGCATCGCCACTCTCGACGGGCTGGGCGCCGTCGGCGATGGGGCGCACGCTGAACACGAACACGCCGTCATCGATGAGATCGCACCCCGCACGGCACTGCTCGCCGCCCTCATCGCCGACCAGCTGAAGGGCTGAAGCGGAGCGGCGAGCTGCTGCCTTTCGCTGCCGCCGTCCGCAGCCGTAGTTCCCAGACGCCGACAGTGCGCCGGGGCCTTCCCTCCGTAGTTAAGTGTGCGCAGATTGCCAGTTTCGAGCCGAAAATGTGCAATCTGCGCACAGTTGACTGTCGGCAGCAGGACTTCAGTCGACCGGGTAACCCGCCGCGCGCATCTGATCCGGTGATTTCAGCGTGAACAGCCAGTCACGCAGTCGCGGATCCGGCCGAATCGCCGTCCGCGCGTACAGCCGATCTTCACCGACGAGGTAGTAGTGGTAGCCGTGCTCGCCGAGGTGGCCCATGAGCTCCCGCGGTTTCGCGCGGTCGTCGAGGACTTCGCACAGAATGTCCGGGTGCAACGCGGCGAGGAAGTCCTGTCCGTGCGCGAAGACGTCGTTCTCACCGCCTTCGACATCGATCTTCACCGTCACGCGCGGTGCCTCTCCCCGACCTGAAACGTCGGTGACGTCTTCGCCCGACTGTGGTTGCGAGTCCCGCTCCGACGTCTCTGCCAGCACCTCGGGCAGGAGTGCGTCGAGGGAAGTGAAGCGCACCTCGGCGTCGGAATCGAAATGCATATCGGAGGAGTAGAACGACGGCAGCGCCGACCCTCCGTCCCCGATGGGCACCTTCATCCAGGTGTCGGGGCTGCCGACCCCGGTCGGGTGGACGGTCACGCGGCTGTTGAAGCCGTTGCGTTCGACGTTCTTCTCCACACCTGCGACGACGGCGGGGATGATCTCGAAGACGTGAGCGCGCACATGCTCGTTCGCGGCGAGGACGGCCATGGTGAAGACCCCGGTGTAGGCGCCGATGTCGAGGAATACATCGGCATCGGCGCTGAGCGCGACCATGAGGTCGAGGGCGAACGCGTCTTCGGGTTCGGTGCGTCTGCCCCTTCCCCAGTAGAACTCCTTGGCGATCTCGCAACGGAAGGGCTCGACGAGGATGAAGTCCGCTCCGCCCGCTCTCCCGCGGATTTCGGTGAGTTCGATGGGGGCGGGGAGGCGACCGATCTTCAGCCCTCTGATCCGGGGCGCGATCGTTCGCAGCAGCGGGTGGAGCGCCGGTTGCGCGAGAGCGGTCTTGACCGGCAGCTTGAGGCCGAACCAGGACTGTCTGCGCGCGGTGAAAGTGCGCAGGTGGTCATTCACGACGGTGGCCCCCTTGCTGACAGGAAGACTTTTGTTCACACTATCAATCGCCGGCCCGCCGCTCCAGGGTTCTTCCGGACCTGATTCGCGATACTCGCCGCCTCTTCGCGGACCGCTGGCATAAGGTGGAAGCGAAGACCCATCCGCCCCGTTGCAAAGCAGGAGCCCGGCATATGAAGCTCAAGTCAGTCACCCTCCACCAAGTCTCGATTCCTCTCGTCACCCCGTTCGAGACCTCGTTCATGCGGGAGACGGAGAAGGACTGCTACCTCGTCGAGGCTGTCTTCGACACCCCGCAAGGTGAGATCACCGGGTGGGGAGAGTCCGTGGCGATGATCTCTCCGCTCTACTCCTCCGAATATGTGGCCGCCGGCATCGATGTCACTCGCCGCTGGCTGGCACCGCTGCTCTTCGACGTCGACAACCTCACTGCGGAGACCGTCGGCTGGCACCTGCGTCATGTCATCGGCCACCCGATGGCGAAGTCGGCTCTGGAGATGGCCGTCATCGAGGCCCAGCTCAAGCTCAACAACCAGTCGTTCAAGGACTACCTCGGCGGAGTGGTCAACTCCGTGCCTTCAGGAGTTTCGGTGGGCATTCAGGATTCCGTCGAGGAGACCGTCAAGGTCATCGGCGGCTACCTCGAAGAGGGCTACGCCCGGATCAAGCTGAAGATCAAACCCGGCAAGGACATCGCCCCGGTGGCCGCCGTGCGCAAGGCCTTCGGCGACGATTTCGGCTTCCAGGTCGACGCGAACGCCGCCTACACCCTCGTCGATGCCGCACACCTGCGTCGCCTCGACGACTACGGTCTCCTGCTCATCGAACAGCCCCTCGGCGAAGCCGACATCCGCCAGCACGCCGAGCTCGCCAAGCTCATGGACACTCCGATGTGCCTCGACGAGTCGATCGTCTCCGCCGAGGCTGCCGCGGACGCGATCATGCTCGGCGCCACCTCGGTGATCAACATCAAGCCAGGACGGGTCGGCGGGTTCGTCGAGGCGAAGAAGATCCATGATCTCGCCGCCGCCCACGGCGTCGCCGTCTGGCACGGCGGAATGGTCGAGACCGGTCTGGGGCGGGCGGCGAATGCGGCGCTGGCATCACTGCCGGGCTTCACCCTGCCCGGCGACATCTCCGGCTCGAATCGGTTCTTCCACGAGGACATCACCGAGGAGATCGTCATGTACGACGGCAAGGTCGATGTGCCCACCGGCATCGGCTTCGGCGTCTCCATCGACCCGGCCAAGCTCGAACGCTTCCGCACCGAATCCGTGGAGATCCTGCCCGCCTAGTAGGACAAGATCCGCCGAGGCGGCCCTCCCCTCACCGGTCACCGACCGGCAGGTTGGGCCGCCTTCACTGCAGGATCCCGCCGGCGCGACCTCACTGACCGAGGCCGACGACCCCGATCATCACCGGTACCAGTGCCACGATGAGGATGGCTCCGGCGATGTCGAAGGAGAATCCGGTACGGATCATCTTCGTGATCGGCACGGCTCCGGTGCCGTAGACGATCGCGTTCTGCGGCGTCGAGACCGGGAGCATGAAACCGAACGACGCTGCGAAGGTCGCGGCCATCGCCGGCACGAACGGATCGATGCCCGCCGCCTGGCACAGCGGGATGACGATCGGCACGATCACGGCCGCCGCTGCGGTGTTCGACGTCGTCTCCGAGATGAGGATCGCCAGCACAACGGACACTGCGGTGATGGCGAGCAGACTCGTCACGCCCAGACCGTCGGCGAATCCGGTGCCGATCGTCTCGGCCAGACCGGTGTCGGCCAGCAGGGCTCCGAAGATGATGCCGCAGCCGAAGAGGATGATCGTGCCCCAGTCGATCTTCGCCGCCTGGGTCCAGGTCAGCGTGGGCTCGCGACGCTTCCAGTCGACGGGGAGGATGAAGAGCAGCGAGGCGCCGATGACGGCGACGATCCCTTCGTCGAGGCGGGAGTCGAGGAACTCGTAGATCGCCGAATCGGTGCCTGTGAACAGGGCCGCGAATGCCGGCAGCAGCCACAGCACCACGGTGACTCCGAAAGCGAAGAGGGTGTTCTTCTCCGCACGGGACACGGGACCGAGGTCGGCGAGCTCCTTCTTCACATACTCTTCGACTCCTTCGATCTTCCGGATCTCCGGCTTGTTGAGCAGGAACAGCACGACGGCGAGGATGATGAACATCGCCACGCAGATCGGCAGGGCCACAGCCATCCACTGGCCGAAGGAGATCTTCGTCCCCGTCGCCTCCTCGATGAGTCCGCGTCCGATGAGGTTCGGAGGCGAACCGACGGGAGTGAGCAGCCCGCCGACGCTCGCACCGTAGGCCAGCATGAGCAGCAGTGCCGCACCGACCCGGAGCCGCAGCGGGTCGAAGTCCTTCTTCACGATGCCGCGCTCCTGCATGAGCTCGGCGATCACGGCGAGGATGCCCAACGCCGTGGGCATGAGCATCGCCACAGTCGCCGTGTTCGACACGAAGGCGGAGAGCACACAGGTGATGAGGCCGAAGGCGAGGATCACGCGGTAGACCGACTTCCCGACACCAGGCAGTGCGAGAACGGTCAATGCCAGCCTTTGGGCGATTCCGTGGTGGAGCATCGCTTGGGCGAGGATGAACGCACCGATGAAGGTGAAGATCGTCGAAGAGCCGAAGGGCCCGACCGCATCTGCGGCCGGCACGATCCCGAGGACGACGACTGCGCCGACACCGATGAGACCGCCGATGGGGATCGGCACCGGTTCGGTGATCCAGAGGACGATGACGCCGAGGAGGATCGCCGCCAGCATGTGCTGCTGATAGCTCAGCCCCATCGGGATGAGTGCGAAGACGATCGTCACAAGCGGAGCAAGGATGAAACCCGAAGTCATCCGAGCCCGTTCGAACTTCTCCTCCCGCGGAGAGAGCTTCTGCTCGCTCAGACTTCGAAATGTCTTGCCGCCCAGCAGGGCCTCACGCACATCGGTCATCAGCCCTGACGAACCGTTGCTGCCGTATTTCTGCGAAGTACTCACCGTCATTGGTCCTTTCATCGCCGTCGTTTCAGCCTGACGGACCGGGCTCGAATAGTCCAAGGCTATTTTTCGATGCAATCGATAGTCTTGACCTATGGATATTCGTCAGATCCGCCATTTCCTCGCCGTCGTCGACACCGGCAGCTTCACGAAAGCTGCGGAGTCACTCCTCGTCGCCCAGCCCTCTCTGTCGCAGACGATCAAAGGGCTCGAGAGGGAGCTCGGCGTGACACTCTTCCACCGGGTCGGACGTCGCATCACGCTCAGCGAAGCGGGCAGGGAACTCGAGGGACCGGCCAGGCTCGTCATCCGCGACCTCGAGACGGCGGAAGCGCACGTGCGAGGCCTGCGCGGACTGCGGTCGGGTCGAATCCAGATCGCGGCGATGCCCACCCCGAGCATCGAGCCGCTGACCTCTCTGCTGTCGACTTTCACGCGTGAACACCCACAGGTCTCGTTCGATCTCAACGGCACGTTCACCGTCGACGAGACGGTTGAAGCCGTCCGCTACGGTCGCGCCGAGATCGGATTCCTCGGCGGACGCGGCCCTCTGCTGGTCAGCGACCTTCAGGTCGTCCCGTTGGCGGACCAGCCCCTCATGCTCGCCACCGGCCCGTCCATGTCCGCTTCATTCGATGCCGAGGCGTTCACCCCGGAATCCCTCGCCGGCACACGACTCATCGTCTCCCACAGGGGCTCGCTCATGCGCGCATACGTCGACGAGCTCATCGGGCGCGGCATCGATATCGACATCGTCGCCGAGGTGACTCACCGCAATTCGATCCTCCCCCTCGTCAGGGCCGGCATCGGCCAAGCGGTGCTGCCCGCCTCTTGGCAGAGCTTTGCCGCCGAAGGCCAGGTGCGCCTGGCCCCGATCTCCGGCGCACCGTCTCTGCACGTCTCGGCCATCGCACGTCAAGAAGGTCTGACGCCCGCGGCAGCTCGACTGCTGCAGCTGGCGATCGATCTTCAGCTATAGGCACCACCTATCTGAATCATCACAATCCGATCTTGGACTTATCAACGGATCGAGTGCTCAATGGAGTCAGAGCGATACGCCCGGGCGCCGCAGGCGCCACGAGCTCTCCACTCCCTTCGACCAAGGACGAAAGAATCATGACGGAATCACAGACCTTCTCGATCGCCTCCATCCCCGGTGACGGCATCGGCGGCGAGGTCGTCGCCGCCGGACTGCGCGTGCTCGACACCATCGCCAAACAGTCCGAAGGGACAGTCGAGTTCGAGGTCACCGAGTATCCCTGGAGCTCGGAGTACTACCTGAAGAACGGCCGGTACATTCCCGAAGGCGGACTCGAGGAACTCGAGAAGCACGACGCCATCTACTTCGGTGCGGTCGGTTCGGCCGACGTCCCTGACCACACCAGCCTGTGGGGGCTGCGTCTGGCGATCACACAGCCCTTCGACCAGTGGGCGAACATCCGCCCCGTCACTTTCCTGCCCGGCGTCGAGTCCCCGCTGCGGAAGGCCGACGATACCGAGCTCGACTGGATCGTCGTCAGGGAGAACAGCGAAGGTGAGTACGCAGGGATGGGCGGCCGCAACCTCAGCGGACGCGGCCCCGGCAACGAGGTGGCGCTGCAGACCAGCCTGCACACGGAGAAGGGATGCGAACGGATCATCCGCTTCGCTTTCGATATTGCGCGCACTCGGGACGTGAAGAAGGTGTCCAGCGTGACGAAGTCGAACGCTCAGCAGTACGGAATGGTGCTGTGGGACGAAGTGTTCGTCCGTGTCGCCCAGGAATACCCCGATGTCGAGACCGAGAGCGTCCTCGTCGACGCGATGAGCGCGAAATTCGTCCTGCACCCGGAGCAGCTGTCCGTTGTCGTCGCATCCAATCTGCACGCCGACATCCTCTCGGATCTCGGTTCGGCGTTGGCCGGCAGCCTAGGCCTCGCAGCGAGCGCGAACCTCAACCCCGAGCGACGCTTCCCCTCGATGTTCGAACCTGTGCACGGCTCCGCTCCGGACATCGCCGGGCAGGGGATCTCGAACCCGATCGGAGCGATCTCGTCGGCCGCACTCATGCTCGACCAGTTCGGACTGACAGCAGAGGCCGACCGCGTCCGCCGGGCCATCGAGAATGCCACCGGAGCCGGGATCCTGCCACGAGACTTGGGCGGCGAGTCGAATACCGTCGAGATGACCGAGGCGATCGTCGCTCAGCTCGAAGCCATCCACGCCGAGGATCTCGCAGCCGTCTGAGCAGCGCCCGGCAGAGACCCGAATCCCACCGAGGCGGCCCTCCCTTCACCGGTCACCGACCCACACAGGGAGGGCCGCCTCAGTCGTGGGTGTGAGTCTCCTCGGCGGCGTCCTTCGCCCGATCGAACTGGAACGTCGAGTGTTCGATCGCGATCTTGTGGTGCTCCGTCAGGCATTCCTGCAGAGCCTTGAGGATGCGCGGAGCATGCCCGTCATAGAAGCATTCATCGGCGAGAACGACATGAGCGGTGAGCACCGGCAGGTTCGAGTCGATGCGCGTGATGTGGAGGTCGTGGACTTCCTGCACGTGTTCGACTGACTCGAGATGCTCGCGGACCTTGTCGAGGTCGAGCTCCTTCGGCGCCTCTTCGAGCAGGATCGATCCGGTCTCGCGCAGGATGGCGAACGCTCTGGGGACGATGAGCGCCGCGATGACCAGAGCAGCCACGGCGTCGGCCCGGTCCCAGCCGAAGAGCCAGATCGCCAGGGCTGCGAAGATCACGGCCACCGAGCCGAGCGCATCGGCGATGACCTCGAGGAACGCTGCCTTGAGATTGAGGGAGTCTTCCTTCGATGAGCTGAGGATGACAATGGAGACGAGGTTGCCGACGAGGCCGATGGCACCGAAGAGCAGCAGGCCCGGGCCGGGCACTTCCGGCGGGACAAAGAACCTCCGGATGCCTTCGATGAGGCTGTAGACGCCGAGCCCCAGCAGCAGAGTCGCCTGGGCGCCGGCCGCGAGTACTTCCGCCCGGCGGAACCCCCAGGTCTTCTGTCCACCCGTCGGTTTGCTGATCAAGCTCGCCGCGAAGAGCGCGATGCCGATGCCGATGAGATCGACGGCGTTGTGGCCAGTGTCGATGAGCAGCGCAAGACTGCCCGTAACCACCGAGCCGATGAGCTGAAACACGAAGATCGTCGCGACGATGCCGAAGACGATCCGCAGCTGCCGCCGCGAACCTGAACCATGCGCATGATCGTGAGCCATTGATACCTCCTCGACTCAACACATTAACATATGCACATTTGTTTATGCATCCAATCGACCTCGACGAAGAGTCGGAGCGCACCAGACCCCGGCGGCGTCTCCCGCAGGTGGATCCACCTCGAAATCGTTCGGGAAATCGAGGTGGATCCACCCGCAGGTCACTTCACCGCCAGGTCGGTCGGCACCTCGGCGTAATCGACGAAAGAAGCGGCCGCCGAGGATGTCCTCGACGGCCGATTCCTGCGTGAGCCGGGCGCCCCTCACCTAGGGCGGCGGTCAGCCCTGGGAGCCCTTGCCGTCGTCCTGACCGTCGCCCGGCTCATCGCCGTCGGGCGAGGCGCTGCCGTCGCCCGAGTTCGAAGCCGAGCCCGGACCCGCCTCCGAGCCGGACCCGGACGCGCCTGAACCGCTCTCGTCGAGGCGACGCTTCGCCTCGTCGATATAGGCCTGCACATCGAAGCCGGTGGCTTTCTTCACCTCGTCGCCGATCCGGTCGAGGTCGACGCCGCTGTCATCGAGGAAAGCCTTCGGGTCGAATCCCGTGCCTGTCGATCGCGGACCGGCAGCCGCGTCGTCTGCGACGACCCCGTCGACGATCTCGTCCGAGGCGCGGTCCGCCCCAGATGAACCATCGGGAGCAGTCCCGCCAGAACCACCGGCCCCGCCGTTTCCACCGGGCTCGCCCGAACCATCACCACTCGAACCGGCTCCGCCGGAGCCCTTCGCCTTGGCCACGAGGTCGGTGAGGTCGACACCGGTCGTTCCGCGCACGACCTCGAGGACCTGCGAGAGGTTGTTCGACACGGAATTCGCAAGCTTCGACTCGCCATCGGTCGACACGATCGAGAGGTCCTTGATATTCGCATACGGCGCCACCAGCTCCCCGGCGACCGAGGGCAGCACCTCGAGCACCTTCGACAGCACGGCCGCGTCGTTGAACTGCTTGTAGGCCTCGGCCTGTGCACGCAGCGCCTCGGCTTCGGCTTCACCGCGGGCACGAATCGCATCGGCCTCGGCTTCACCTTCGAGGCGGATGGCCTCGGCGTCCTTCGACCGACGGTGGAGCTCGGCGGCGGCCTCGGCCCGGCCCTGCGCCTCGATCTCATAGGCACGGGCATCGGCCGCGGCCTGCTGCCGGTAGCGTTCGGCGTCGGCCGGGCGGCGCACTTCGGCGTCGAGCTGTTCGGCACGCAGCTCCGCGGCTTCCTTCGCCACGATCCGATCCTTTTCGAGCAGCTTCTGCTTCTCGGCCGCCGCGGCCAACGGGCCGGCGTTGTCGGCCGTGGCCTGTCGCTGATCGGCCTCTTCCTTCAGCGCGGCCCGGCGCAGCGCCAGCTGCTGCTGCTGTTCGGCGATCGCCTGATCGGTGAGCGCCTGCTGCTTCTGGGTCTCCTCGTTCTGCTGCGCCTGTTCGACGGCCGAAGCACGGCCGGCGTTCGCCTCGGCGATGGCTGCGTTCTTCGCCACTTCGGCGGCCTGCGGACGACCCCAGTCGCGCAGATAGCTGCCTTCGTCTTCGACGGCAGAGATCTGGAAGGTGTCGATGATGAGGCCCTGATTGTTCATCGAGTGCGCGGACTCTTCCTGCACCTGCGCGGCGAAGGAAGCGCGGTCCTGGATGATCTGCTCGACGGTGAGCGTGCCGACCACTGCGCGCAGGGTGCCGGAGAGGATCTCCTTCGAGTAGTGGTCGATCTGGTCCTGCTGATCGAGGAAACGCTGTGCGGCCTTGCGCACATCGTCTTCGGTGCCGCCGACCTTGACCTGGGCGACACCGCGCAGACGCAGGGCGATGCCGTTGATGGAGATGCCGTCGATCTCGACGGAGATCTGCCGCGAGGACAGCGAAAGGATGAACGCCTTCTGCACGATCGGGTAGACGACCGAGCGGCCCCCGATGACGATGCGCCCGGTTCCCGACGCGCCCGAGGCGTTCCGGCCGGTGATGATGAGCGCCTCGGACGGTGAAGCGATCTTGTAGGAGCGCAGGATCACGAACAGGGCGATCAGAATGATGAGGACGAGGACGCCGATTCCTCCGGCGCCTAAGAGCAGGTCCATCAGTGGGCCTTTCATCGCGGTGGGGTGTGCCGACCGGCCGATCGCCGGCCGATCCCCTCCATCCTATGCGAGCGCTCTGACACGCGACAGGGCAGAAACCCCCACGCGACAGGGCAGAATCTCGCCGAGGCGGCCCTCCCGACCGTCAACCGTGCGGTGGAAGTCCGCCCTCACCTCGCCGCGGCAGTGATCAGGTTCACTTGCCCCAATCGCCGGGAGGGCCTGCCAGGAGCAGCCCCGAGAAGACGAGGATGACGAAGACGATGCCCAGCCCGATGGCCAGCCAGGGCGAACGGATGCACCACGAGGTGAGCTTCTCGAACCAGGTCTGCGGGGTGCGGCCGTTGCGGCCCAGACCCCAGTCGCCTTCGAGAGATCCGGTCTTCTCGACGGAGCGCTCGAAGGGAATCGTGGCGTAGGGAATGATCGCTGACCCGAGGCCGGTGGCGATGCGTCGCTTGCTCCACTGCTGCGAGGTGCCGACGCCGATGACGGCGATGACGAAGCAGATGAAGATGAAGCCGTGGATGCCTCCGCCGATCCGCACCCCCACCTCGGTGGTGTGGGTGACGTACTTGAGGAACATGCCGATCAGCAGCAGAGTCCAGGTGACGGTCTCGGCGATGGCGAAGAAGGTGAAGAAGCGTTTGGGAGTCACAGAAGACCATTGTGCCCGGACAAGGTGAACGCCCCCTGAGGAGCGCCGCCAGGTGAGTCGCTCGATCTCAGATCTGGTTCAGGGCGGACTCAGCTGCGTCATCGGCGCCGGATTCGAACCGCGGCCATCGTCATCTTCGCAGACGAGAACGGCCCGATACGGGCCGGCGACCGTCTCCGGTCACCGGCCCACGTCGGGCCGTCCGTGCCGTTCAGGGCACGTTGTCTCGGATGCCGCTCAGCTGCGGCGGCGGCGTGAACCCAGCGTCATCGCCAGACCGAGCACGATGAGCGCTCCGGCCGAGAGGATCAGCGGCAGGGCTTCGTTACCGGTGCGCGGCAGGTCTCCTCCGCCGCCACCGTTGCCGCCGTCACCGGCACCCGGACCGTCACCCTCGGCGACGACCTCGAAGGATCCGGTCAGCGGATTCCCGCCTTCACAGTCGACCGTGACGTCGTAGGTGCCGATGTAGCTGTCGACCATCGACGCATCGAGTCCGCGGACTCCGAATCGAGCGGTGCCGTCGGCTCCGACCTCGGCAGTCTGTTCAAACGTCTCGATCTTCCCGTTGTTCGGGGTCACCGTCATCGTCGCGGTGGAGTCGGCGGTGCAGCCGGTGACCGCGACCTGGACTCCCTTCTCGCTGACGAAGTCCGGCGCCTCGATCGTCTTCGGATCGATGCTCAGAGCCCGCTCATCAGGAGCCTCGGTCGGCGTCTCCGTGGGCGGATCAGTGGGATCCGTGGGCGGAGTCGTCGGATCGGTGGGAGGATCCGTCGGCGCGTCGGTGAGGTCATAGGCCAACGTGTGGACAGCGAAGCCGATGGCGGGAGCGAAGATGTCGATGGATTCCTTGCTCACGTTCTCGATCGTGTCCGTGGACTGGTGGTAGTTCGTGTCGTGCTTCTCACCGACGGTGCCGCCGAACATCTCGGCTTCCTCGGCGGTCTTCGTACCGTCGGCGCCGGAGAACAGGCCGCTGGCCGGGATGCCGTTGTCGATAAACGCCTGATAGTCCGAGCGCCCGGAGAAATCGGTGCCGACGTTGGGCTGGTCGATATCGGCGAAGTAGTCGGTGAAGACCTTCTCGAGTTCGGCCGAGCCTTCGGGGACGTTGACGCCGTCGGGAATCGGCACATCTGAGCCATCGGAGTCGAGTGTGCCGACGATGTAGTTGTCGGACCCGATCATGTCGAAGTTCATGTACGACTTGATCTTGCCCAGCTCGGCATCGTCGAGGCTCTCCACGTAGTGTGTCGAACCGACGAGTCCCTCTTCCTCGGCTCCCCACCAACCGAATCGGATGGCGTTGTCGACATCGGTCGGCTGTTTCGCGAGCGCCTCGGCGGAAGCGAGCAGCGCCGCAGATCCCGAACCGTTGTCGTTGACGCCGGGGCCTTCTGCGACACCGTCGAGGTGGGCGCCGAACATCTGGACGTTGTCGTGGTCGCCCGCCTTGGTCTCGGCGATGACGTTCCATGTCGTCGAGGTCACATACTCGGTCTCGAGCGTGAAGTCGGCCGTGAGCACGGCGGCCGCTGCGGCATCGTTGCCGGCCTCAGCTTCGTCGCCCGTCGTTTCGTCTGCGTCGTCGGCTTCACTCGCCTCGCCTCCACCGGCGAGGCCGTTGCCGGCCTCGGTGCCGGCGTTCTCAGTCGCACCCTCGGCCTCCGCTGCGTCCTCGACCTTGGAAAGGAGATCCTGGCCGACCTTGTAGGTCACCGTCACGGTCGGGGTGCCGTTCTCAATCCGCTCGCCGAGGGTGGCGTTGAGCTCCTCGTCGGGATTGTCGGCGTCATTGTTGTAGATGATGAGCGCGGCGGCACCGGCATCGGTGGCGGCCTGCGCCTTCTCGCCGAATGAGCACTCTCCGCGGGAGGCGAGGACGAGCGCGCCTTCAGCAGACTCATCGTAATCATCGGCAGAGCAGCCGAGCTGCCCGCCCGCAAGGTCGCTGTTGTCATCATCGACCGGCAGGACCACGGGTATGCCAGTCAGCGGTTCTTCGGTCGCCTCGGTGTAGCTTGCGGTGTTGACATCGACCTTCTCGCCGTCGACGACAACCTCGACCGTGCCGTCCTTCTGCTGTTCGTGCTCGAAGGCCTGACGCTTCACATCGAAGGCACCGGTCGCCTCGAGGGTGGATTCAACGTATTCCACGGCTTCTTCGTAGCCGGGCGTGCCCAGCGCGCGGAATCCTTCATCCGCATGCGAGGTGGAGATGTCGGAGATCTTCTGCAGATGCTCCATCACGGCGTCGCCGTTGACGCCCATATCGGTGTGTTCAGTCGGCCCCGCGGTGCCCGCCGCCAGTGCCGGGCTCACCCCGCCGAGGACCAGTCCGGCCGTGGCGGTGACCGCCAGCCAGCTCTTCGTGCGCAACTTCATGGAGTTCCTTTCGCTCCTTTGTCTGTGTCCAGAGGAATCGCACATGACGGCGCACCGGAAGCGACCGGCGCGGCATGACTCCTCGGCCATACCGGTGCCGGCCCATCTACGGCTGCACTTGCGGGGAAGCTCGATTCTGACGCTTCGCCATGATTCGTCGTTGGTAACGAATCAAATGCTTCTATAACGAAACGGTGACACAACTCACATTGGTCATTAATCTAACGCACCCCAGCGGGCTTTCATGTTACGAATTGATAACAACCGGTCACTGATTGATTTCGCACACGCGGACTGTCTGCGGTTCACATGCGGATTCTCTGCGGCGACTGCGGCCGCACCAGCGGTCACTCCCGCGACGCCCCGGCCTCACCTGCTGCCTGCCCGCGCATCGCACCGCGCAACCCGGCCCGTCTTCTCAGCCCCCTCACGGCCGCCCGTGCCGGAATCAGACCGCACGACTAGACTTGGACCAGTGACGACCAATGACTCCGCAGGAGGGACTCCGCCCGCCTCCCCCGACCGGCGGACCATTCGCCGCTGGCAGCGCTACCTCGCCAACGAACGGCTCGAGGAACGGGTGTATCGCAACCTCGCCGAACGCCGCAAGGGCGAGGACCGCGAGATCCTGCTCAGCCTCGCCGCAGCGGAATCCCGGCATCAGGAGCATTGGATCTCCCTCCTCGGCGAACACGCCCAGAAGCGCCGTTCCGCCGATCTCGTCACCCGCTGCCTGGCGTTCCTCGGTCGCATGTTCGGCTCCGTGTTCGTCCTCGCCCTTGCTCAACAATCCGAGACGAGTTCGCCGTATGACGAGGAAGAAGCCGCCTCGGCGGAGATGGCCGCCGACGAACGCATCCACGCCGAGGTGGTCCGTGCCCTGGCCGCCCGTTCCCGCGCCCGCCTGTCGGGGAACTTCCGTGCCGCCGTCTTCGGCGCCAACGACGGCTTGGTCTCGAACCTCGCCCTCGTCCTCGGCGTCGGCGCGGCAGGAGTCTCGAACACCGTCATCCTGCTCACCGGCGTCTCCGGGCTGCTCGCCGGAGCCCTGTCGATGGGGGCCGGCGAATACATCTCGGTGCGCTCCCAGCGTGAACTCCTCGACGCCTCCACCCCGGACCCCGAGTCCCGGCACGCTCTGGCCGATCTCAACATCGACGCCAACGAGCTCGCCCTCGTCTTCCGCGCCCGCGGAATGGAAGCCCTCGAAGCCGAGGCCCGCGCCAACCGCACGATCGCGGCCGCGAAGAACAAACAGGCGCCGAGGCTGCCGAACCTCGACGCCGACGTCGACCGTGACGAACTGGGCACCGGCCTCGGCGCCGCCCTGTCGAGCTTCTGCTTCTTCTCCTCCGGCGCGCTCATCCCGATCCTGCCCTACATCTTCGGCATGTCCGGGCTGCCCGCCGTGTTCCTGTCCGCCGGCCTCGTCGGCATCGCGCTGCTGTTCACCGGCGGCATCGTCGGCCTGCTCTCCGGCAAATCGCCCGGCCCCCGCGCCCTGCGCCAACTCGGCATCGGCTTCGGTGCCGCCGCCGTGACCTACGCCCTCGGCCTGCTCTTCGGAGGTACCGCATGACCGATCCGCTCATCCTCGTCAACCCCGCCACCGGCACGTTCGAACTCACCGACCTGCGTTCCGCCCAACTGCCCGTCACGGACCTCTCCGCTCATCGCGGGGACGGGATCTTCGAAACCGTACTGGTGAGCGTGGGTGCGCACGGTGCCACCGTGGTGTCACGGGAACGGCACTTCACCCGGTTCCGCGCATCCGCCTCGGCGCTGAATCTGCCCGATCCCGACCAAGGACTGTGGGATCGGGTCATCGATTCCCTCATCGCCGAGGTGGCCGCCGCCGATCCCGAGAATGTCGAGTTCGGGATCCGCTACGCCCTCTCCCGCGGGGAGCAGGACGCGAACGGCGCATTCCGGGGCCGCGGGTGGGCCTTTCCCGTGCCCGTGGACGACCACATCCGTACAGCTCGGGAGCAAGGTGTCACCGCCGTCAGCCTCGACCGCGGATTCGACGCCTATATCGGCAGCAAGGCACCGTGGCTGCTCATCGGCGCGAAGACTCTGTCCTATGCGGTCAATCAGGCCGCCGGCCGCTATGCCGCGGCCAACGACGCCGATGAGGCGCTTTTCGTCTCCCATGACGGAATCGTGCTCGAAGGACCGACCGCGAATCTCATCATCCGCCGAGGCGACCACCTGCTCACTCCGAATCCGGAGGCGGGCCTGCTTTCGGGAACGACGCAGCGCCTGATCTTCGATCATGCGGAGGAACTGGGCTTGAGCGCCGAATATGCCGACCTGAGCCTCGACGACGTCAAGGCGGCGGATGGGGCTTGGTACGTCTCGTCGATGCGCACGGCGGTCGCGCTGCGCGAACTCGACGGGAACGCGATCTCAGTCGATCAGACTCTGACTGACAGGTTCCAGGAGATCATCCGCGGACGGTGAGGCCGTGGGAGCCGCCGGATCCGAGTGAGCGGCAGGCGCCTTCGGGGATGCGCTGCCCCGGGGTGGCCGTACTCTGGGCGCCTTCGGGGATGCGCTGCCCCGAGCCCTCAGGCTCGGGGCAGAGCGTCGGCGGGTTTCGCCGAGGGGAGAGTGAAGGCGAGAACGAGCCCGAGGATGCAGGCGGCGCAGCTGATCAGCCACACCGGCCAGAAGACTCCGGACATTCCCGGCAGCAGCGCAAGCAGGAATCCGAGGGCGCCACAGACGAACAGTCCGGTGACGACGCGCGTCTTCCACTTCCTCAGCATCGTGTGCCTTTCTCTTCACGTTTCGACCCAGACCTTCCCTTGCCCGATCGAAGCGTGCTCTCACGCTATCTCCCCCGGTCTGCCCGGCACATCCCCCAAAAGTATGAAATGAGCGAACTTTCTCGACCTCGTTCAATCTCGGGTGGCCTCGCGCGCATCGTCCTGCGTTAGTGTTGACTTCGACGGAATACGTTCCCGCGTCTCGTAAGAGTCGTGGGACTCAATGTTCAAAGGAAAGGACACGAGCATGGGAAAGCTCGCTTGGCAGATCATCGGCGTGGGAGCGCCTATCGCAGCTGCATTCGTCGCTCGCAAGACCCTGACCTTCGCGTGGGAGAAGTCGACGAAGCGCCCGGCGCCGTCGAACCCCGTCGATGACGAGATCTCGATGTCCGAGGCCCTGGCCTGGACGATCGTCTCCGGTGTCGGTGTGGCCGTGGCTCAGCTCGTGGTTCAGCGCATCGCCGCGAACACCGTGCGCAACAACTTCGGCGATGAGGCCCTGCCGAAGAAGTTCCGCAAGCAGATCGAAGAGGTCACTGACTGATCTTCCGCTGACC
The DNA here is from genome assembly GCF_024895295.1 of Brevibacterium sediminis. Lineage (NCBI taxonomy): Bacteria > Bacillati > Actinomycetota > Actinomycetes > Micrococcales > Brevibacteriaceae > Brevibacterium > Brevibacterium sediminis. The sequence goes on from NZ_JAHQRN010000007.1 coordinate 125,741, forward strand.
TTCTGCTGCTTCTGCAGCAGCGAAGCGGCCCGCGAAGCTCATGCTTCGCGGGCCGTCTGCTTCCCTGGCGAAATCTGCCGGTTGAGCCCGGCCCGCCAGCAAACGCGAGTCAGAAATTCATACGCCCCGATCAAGATCACTGCGTATGAACTTTGAGGCCGCTCATCCACACCTAGGTCCGACGCGGTCGAGGATCTCGGCGAGGACCGATGCCTCGATCTGCCCCGGCGCCGAAGCCTGACCGATCTGCGCGAATGTGGCGCAGCTGCCGAAGTCGGCGCCCATGATCCGGCTCGTCCGGCCCAACGATCCCATCGAGATTCCGAGCACGGGAACCGGCAGCGAGGCATCCGCCGCGGCAGTCGCCTCCAGGAGACGCAGAACATCGGCCGGCGCCTGCGGCATCATCGCCACCTTGGCCACATCAGCACCGGCCTCACCCATCGCAGCGAACGTCTTCAGCAGGCGCTCGGGTGAGTCCGTGGACTCGAAATTGTGGTGCGAAGCGACGACGGGCACGCCGGCCTCCCGCGCCGAGGCGATGAGGGAGCCCGACGCGGCCCGATCGATCTCAACGTCGACGGCGACGGGAACGCCCCTTGATGCGCTGCCGGGAACTCCCGATGCGGCGGTGCCGGTGGGACCGGTGCCGGCAGCAGTTCCGGCGTCCGCCTCGACGTCGGCGACCCCGGCGATGAGTTCCCGCACCACCTCGGCGTAGTCGTCCTCGGTGATCTCCACCTGCCCGCCCTCGAATCCGGTGCGGACGGTCAGGAGGATCGGCAACCCCGCTGTGAGTGCACTCGGAAGCAGACGAAGGGGCGCCTCGGCGAGGCTGTGCACACTCGTGCGCACCCCACCCTGCGCAGGACCGGAGGCGACGACGAGCAGCGGATCGATGCGCCATTCGACGGCGTCGACGATTCCGGTCGCGGCGGCCGCGGCGCATTCGGCAGTGAGCTCATCTGCATCGATTGCCTGTGTCGGCACGATGACGGCAGGTCGCCCAGGATTGCGCACCGCGGGCGATCCTGCGGCAGGATTGAGGAACGGCAAGAATTTCATTTCTCAAGCGTAGGCGGTGACCAGGCGCGCGCGGGCAGGAGGACACGGGTGGAGACGATGCAGGTGGACAGGATCAGCGCACGCGATGGCTTCCCCCTCGAGGTCCAGGTCAGCGGGCCGGAGGACGCTCCTGCACTGCTCCTCCTGCAGGGCCAATCGAATTCGCACGAGTGGTGGGACGATCTGCGCGGGGACTTCGAACCGGACTTCCGCACAATCACGTTCGACTATCGCGGAACGGGCGGCAGCCGGGGTGAGCTCGGGGAACTGTCGACAGCGAGCTTCGCCGAAGATGCCGTGGACGTGCTCGACCACCTCGGCGCGGATCGGGCCGCGATCTACGGCACGTCCATGGGCGGGCGGATCTCGCAGATGCTGGCACTCAACCATCCGGAGCGGGTGAGCGCTCTGGTCCTCGGGTGCACCTCGCCCGGCGGGCCGCATGCCGTCAAGCGTCCGCGTGAGGTCGGCCAAGCTCTGGCGAGGCTGCGTGGTGACGAGCACACGCAGTACCTCTTCGACCTCTTCTACACCCCCGAATGGACGGTATCGGCGGAGTACAGCAAGATGCTCGGCGACGACACGATGACGGCGGCCGAGTCATCCGCCCATCTGCGCGTGAGCGCCAATCACAATGCCTGGGACCGGCTGCCCGAGATCTCCGCCCCGACGCTGATCATGCACGGCGATGCCGATCGGATGAACCCGGTCGGGAACGCCCGCATCCTCCACGAGCGCATCCCCGGATCTCAGCTGCGCATTCTGCCGGAAGGCCGACACGGATTCTTCGAAGAATTCGCCGAGGTGGTCACTCCGGCCGTGGTCCGATTCCTCACGGAATCGCTGCAGAATTCCTGAAGGCAGAATTTCCGGAGGCAAGGCCGCCTACTGCATCAAAATCCCATATCCGGTATCAAATCCATTAACGGCATACCTACATGCTCCAATCGATGATTATAACAATCAAGTAACGCACGAACATCTGTTTGCCCAGGTCAGAGCGCTAGTCAAGGGCGACGCGCCGCATAATCCCAACAAGATCTCTACCGAAAACCCTGAACAAAACTACAATGGTGGATCAGATATCCGTGTGCGGTGAGGCGCGTGCGCAATTGAGCTATTCGGATCTGATCTGCGAGCACCGAACCGTGCAAACGGGGGTGAAGCCTCTCGTTCTTGCGGACTGCCAAGAATGCAAGGAGGAAGCACGTGAGCGTTGTCAAAGCGTCACACGTCTACAAAGTTTTCGGAAAGCGCGAAAACGAAGTCGTCAAACGACTCGAAGAGGGCGCCGACCGAGATGATCTGACAAAACTCGGAACCGCCGCCGTCATCGATGCGAGCTTCGAAGTCGAGGCCGGCGAGATCTTCGTCGTCATGGGCCTGTCAGGCTCGGGCAAGTCGACCCTGATCCGCACTCTCAACGGACTCTGGGCACCCACCGCCGGATCCGTCGAGGTGCTGGGCACCGACATCGCGAAGATCGACTCGGCCGCACTGCGCAAGGTCCGCAGCGAACACATCTCGATGGTGTTCCAGCACTTCGCACTGCTCCCGCACCGCACCGTCCGCGACAACGCCGCCTATGCGCTCGAGATCCGCGGAGTAGCGAAGGCGGAGCGGGACAAGGCTGCCGACCGCTGGCTCAAGGCCGTCGGCCTCGAAGGCTGGGGCGACAAGTTTCCCGAGCAGCTCTCCGGCGGTATGCAGCAGCGCGTCGGCCTGGCCCGCGCGCTTGCCGCTGAGACCGACATCCTCCTCATGGACGAAGCTTTCTCCGCCCTCGACCCGCTGATCCGGCGCGAGATGCAGGAACAGCTCGTCGAACTGCAGCGGGAGCTGAAGAAGACCATCATCTTCATCACCCACGACCTCAATGAGGCGATGTTCCTCGGTGACCGGATCGCGGTGATGCGCAACGGACGCATCGTCCAGGTCGGCACCCCGGAGGACATCCTCACCGACCCTGCCAACGACTACGTGGCACAGTTCGTCCACGACGTCGACCGGGCCCGCGTGCTGACTGCCAACAACGTCATGGAGAAGGCTCGGCAGACCGTGAGCAATCAGAACGGTCCCCGAGTTGCACTGCGCACCATGCGCGACAACGGCGCCTCAGGCGTGTACGTCACGGACAGGGACAGGAAGTTCCTCGGCCTCGTCAGCGACCGCGACTGCATCGAACACATCCGGACAGGTGCCACGACTCTCGATGAGATCATCAAACCGGTCGCCCACCCCGCATCTCCGGACGACCTGCTCATCGATCTCTTCCTCCCGACCGCGGAGATGCCTCTGCCGGTGCCCGTCACCGACGCGGACGGCGAGCTCGTCGGCGTCGTCCCCCGAGCCACGCTGCTCGCCGCGCTCGGCACGCAGAACGGCAATGACGAGGCCTCGACGGAAGCCGCTGTCGAAGACTGGCCCGAGCCGGTCGACACCGGAATCATCGACCAGGTTCTGGCCGAAGGTGATGATGCCGTCGCACCGCAGGCCACCGGCGAAAGGAGTGAGCGCTGATGGAGAACATCCGAATTCCGATCGGAGCCTGGGTCGACACCGTCTTCGACTGGCTCAAAGACAACGTCGCGTGGTTCTTCGACGCCGTCACTTGGCTGTTCAACTTCCTCATCGAGGTCCTCACCGACGTGCTCGTCGACCTCCACCCGCTCGTCATCATCATTCTGCTGGCGCTCATCGGCTGGATCTTCCGCTCGTGGCAGATGGCCGTGGGCACGCTCATCACTCTGTTCTTCATCATGACGATGGACCAATGGGTGGCCGCGATGCAGACCCTGGCGCTGATCATCATCGCCGCTGTCATCGCCATCATCATCGCCGTCCCGGTCGGCATTCTGGCCGCGCGCAGCAACAGAGCCTCGGCGGTCATCAAACCGATCCTCGACTTCATGCAGACGATGCCGGCATTCGTCTACCTCATCCCGGCAGTCACCTTCTTCGGCATCGGCGTCGTTCCCGGCCTCGTGGCCACGGTGATCTTCGCTCTGCCCCCGGGTGTGCGGTTCACCGAGCTCGGCATCCGCGGGGTCGATTCGGAGACGGTCGAAGCCGGACAGTCCTTCGGTGCGACTCCCGGCCAGATCCTCCGCGGAGTCCAGCTGCCCTTGGCCACCCCGACGATCATGGCCGGCATCAACCAGGTCATCATGCTCGCACTGGCGATGGCCGTCATCGCCGGCATGGTCGGCGCCGACGGACTCGGAAAGAACGTCGTTGAAGCGATCGCCACCCAGAACCTGCCGCTCGGTGTCGAAGCCGGACTCGGTGTCGTGATCATCGCGGTCTACCTCGATCGCGTCACCGCAGCCCTGGGCAACGCGAAGGACTACCCGCACTCGCTGGTTGCGGGGATGCGTCGTCGCAGCGCGAAGAACAAGGCGGCTGCGGCAGCCGCCTGAGTCGATGGACCACACAGTCTGAATAGTCGATCACTAGAGAAAAGGAACACACAATGAAGAGAAGATTCCTCACCCCGATCGTCGCTGCGGTCGCAGCCCTCGGCCTTGCCCTGACCGGTTGCTCACAGGAAGCATCGAAGGACGGTGGCGAAGGCGGCGACAAGGGCGACATCAAACTCGGCTACGTCACCGGCTGGACCGACGGCCAGAGCATCTCGCTCCTGCTCGAAGATCAGCTGGGCAAGATGGGCTACAACGTCGAGACCGAGACCTTCAACGACGCCGCCGTCCTCTACGCCGGTGTCGCCAACGGCGATATCGACATGTATCCGTCCTCGTGGCCCGAGGTCACGCACAAGCAGTACATCGACGAATACGGTGACGACCTCGAAGACCTCGGCGCCTACTACGACAACGCCGTCCTCACGATCGCCGTCCCGAAGTACATGAAGGACATCAACTCGATCGAGGACCTCAAGGGCAAGGGCAAGGACTTCGGCGGCGAGATCATCGGAATCGAGCCCGGAGCCGGTCTGACGAAGGCCACCAAGGCGATGATTCCCGAATACGGTCTCGACGACGAATACGAGCTCGTCACCTCGTCGACCGCTGCCATGCTCACCGAGCTCGGCAATGCGACCGACGCGGAGAAGGACATCGTCGTCACCCTGTGGCGTCCGTTCTGGGCCAATAACGAGTACCCGGTCAAGGACCTCGAGGACCCGAAGGGTGCGATGGGAGACCCCGAGAAACTCCACTTCACCGCGACCAAGGGCTTCGGCGAAGAGTTCTCCGACGCTGCTGACTACGTCGGGAAGATCAAGATGGATGACAAGCAGTACGGAGACCTCGAGGACCTGGTCGTCAACAAGTACAAGGATGATGGCAAAAAGGCCATCGCCGAGTGGCTGAAGGCCAACCCCGACGCCTACGAAGGTGAGCTGCCGGACGAGAAGTGATCCTGACGCCGCGGCAGCAGCCGCACTGAGGACGACATCGTCGGCTCAGCTGCGGGCTTCCCCATTGCCCGGCGTGCGGTCATGTAATGCTGTGCCCTTCCGACTCGGACGAGTCGGGAGGGCACAGCTGTATGAGTAGACTCGGCTGAGAATCGCCGTTGACACCGATTTCGGTGCGCGGGACCGAACGGAGGACATCCCATGACGACCGATTCGGCATCCGTCGACACCTTCGTCGGCCCTCTCACTGTGACCAGCGACGGCCGGTCCGTCGTCCGACTCGAATGGCACATTTCCGCCGAGGCGACCGACGCCGCCGATCCGATCCCCACCGAGGCGGCCGCCGCCTCGGGACCCTCTGTTTCGATCCCCGCCGAGGCGGCGGCCGCCTCGGATCCGACTCTCGTCGAGGCGGTCGCCCAGTTGCGAGCGTACTTCGACGGCCGCCTCGGCGATTTCGACCTGCCCGTGGACTTCGGTCAGATCTCGGACGTCGCGAGGACCGTTTTGACGACCTTGGCCGAAGAGGTCCCGGCAGGGACCACGGTCACCTACGGACAGCTCGCCGAAGCCAGCGGAACCGGGATTCCGGCGCGTGCCGTCGGCGGGATCATGGGACTCAATCCGATCCCGATCATCGTCCCCTGCCATCGTGTTGTCGCCGGTGACGGGCTCGGCGGGTATTCGGGCGGGCTGCCCGGGCAAGAGCTCGAGACCAAGCGACGCCTCCTCGAGTTCGAAGACGCCCTGCCGCAGCCCCTGTTCTGACGCTGACGCTGCCGAAGCGTTCTCGGCCCGCGTCTGGCTCGCTTCGGTACCGCGTCTGGCTCGCTTCGGTCCCGCACCGGGCTCGTTTTGGTCCCGTTCCGTGCCGGTAGTCTGCCGCATTCAGCTGTCCGCCGGGCGGAGCTCTCCGGACACCGGTCGGGGGCCACGGCAAATCTGGAGGACGCCACTGGAAGTTACGCGAATAATGTGATTACATTGCCATACCAACTTTTGTGATCACAAATGATCCTGCATTCACATGTTCCTGCTCGGACGATCGGAATTGCCAGAGTCGGCGGTTTCACCGCACTCGAGCAGCCACCACGAAGAGGAGACTGATGAAGTCACGCACACTCACCTCCGTTGTCGCCGCCTGCGCGACGCTGGGCCTCGCCCTGACCGGGTGCTCCCAGGAGGCCGGTAAGGACTCCGGCTCCGACGGCGACAAGGGCACAATCAAGATCGGCTACATCTCTTCGTGGTCCGACAGCCGCAGCACCGCGTTCCTGCTCGAGGACCAGCTCGAGAAGCTGGGATACGAGCCCGAGCTGGAGACGATCTCCGAGGCCGCGATCCTCTATGCGGGAGTGGCGAACGGCGACATCGACATCTACCCCTCCGCCTGGCCGGAGAAGACCCACAAGCAGTACATGGATGAGTACGGCGACAAGATCGAGGACATCAGCACCTATTACGACAAGGCGCAGAACACGATCGTCGTGCCCGACTATGTCGACATCGATTCGATAGATGAACTCAAAGACAATGCCGACGAGTTCGACGGCAAGATCGTCGGCATCGAGCCCGGGGCCGGTCTCACCAAGGTGACGAAGGATTCGATGATGCCTGCCTACGACCTCGAGAAGGACTTCGAACTCGTCACCTCCTCGACCCCGGCCATGCTCACCGAGCTGGGCAATGCCATCGAGGCGCAGGACGACATCGTCGTCACCCTGTGGCGTCCGTTCTGGGCGAACAACGCCTACGACGTCAAGGAGCTCAAGGATCCGAAGAACGCCATGGGCGATCCGGAGAAGATGCACTTCCTCGGCACCGAGGGCTTCAGCGACGAGTTCCCTGAGGCGTCGGAGCTCATCAAGGGGATCAAGCTCGACGACAAGACGTACGGAGAGCTCGAGGACCTCATCGTCAACGAATACAAAGAGGGCCAGGAAGGTGACGCCGTCGACCAGTGGGTCAAGGACAATCCGAAGGCCTTCGACTCCGAGATCACCGACTGAGCCGCTGCGCGAACATACGGTGCGGCCGCCGCCCCCGCTTCTGCGGGTCCGGCGGCCGCGCCGCTTTCTCAGCCGTCGAACAATTCCTGCCCGACGTACCCGTCCTCGGTCGCTCCGGGCGGGATCGCCCACACGGTCGACCCGATCGGGGTCGTCCATTCGTTGAGCAGGTCCACCTCAGCGAGGCGGCGCTGGATCGGCAGGAACTGCCGTTCGATATCGGCCTGGAAAGACGCGAACAACAGTCCCGAATCCCCACCCGCACCGGTCTCGTAGTTGAACGTGCGCCGGTGGATCTGCACCTCCGGACCCAGTCCGTCGCGGGCCCGGGCGATATGTGCGACCTGCGAGATCTTCGTCAGTCCGCGCTGATCGACAGCGGTGAAGTCCGGATCGTCGAACTCGTCCTCACCCGACAGCGGTGCCCCGGAATCCATGGTCCGCCCGACCGAGAACTCCCGTGCGGGTCGGTCGGCCTGATCCCAGGTGTCGAGGTTCATCGCGATATCGCGCAGAACCAGCGTCGTTCCCCCGCGCATCCACACCGGCAGATGCGCACCGAGGTCGGCCGGCGGCTCCCCGCGGGCGGAGAACACCGGGTTCGCGGCCTCGGTGGCCTGCCCCCATATGATCCGCGCGAAGTCCTCGGATCCGGGTCCCGGATTCGCCGTGCCGTCGAGCTGACCGAAGAGGTTCCGCTGAGTCTTCCCCTCCCCCGCGCTGCCGTAGGCACGTCGGAATCCGTCCCGCTGCCAGGCCACCTCGGCGAACGATCGCGAATCCTTGAACAGCATGCGCCTGGCATGTGCCAAGGTCAGCGGGTCGTCGCCGCAGATCTGCAGGAGCAGGTCGCCCTTGCAGCGGTCCCGATCGAGGCGATCGATCGAGAAGGCCTCCAAGGGCTTCAGCCAATCCGGGACGTGCTCCTTTCCGGCCAGCGCCACCAGCTCGGATCCGAACCCGAAGGTCACCGTCAGTCGGGCAGGGTCGACGGCGAGCTCGGATTCGGAGTCGGCCAACGGGGCCTGCCCCTGCGTCAGCGCGGCTGCATCCGCGGTGAGCAGCCGTAGCCAGCGCACCGCCTCGGCGGCCTTGATCCCGGGCCCCAGCGTGAACGCGATGAAGTGCGCGAAGGCCTGCGGCGGGGTCTCGACCCCGGATTGATGAGCGCCGTAGAACGGCTCGGTCTGCGGCCCGTTCGCGCCATCCAGATCTCGCCGAGGCGGCCCACCGTCACCGGCGCTCGTGCCCTGTGATCTGGGACCGCGGCCGAGCGCAAATCCGGCCGTGGCACCGACGACACCTGCACCGCCGGCCGCGGCCGCCGAGGTCAGGAGACCTCGGCGGCTGAAGCCGGTGCGACCGGGCTCAGTGGTCACTGTGGTCTCCGTGATCGGAGTCCTCGTGCTCTTCGCTGTCGGCGCCGATGTGTTTGCCCTCGTCGCCGTGCTCACCATGGTCGCCGTGGTCGTCGCTGGAACCTTCGGCCTCATCGGGCGCGTAGTCTTCCTGGGCTCCGGAGTACTCCTTGGCCACGGCCGTGACCTCGACGGTCTCGTCATCGGCGGTGACGAGATCGAGCTTGATCTGCTCGCCCGGCTTGATCGCCTTCTTCAGTCCCATGATCATGATGTGATCGCCTCCGGGCTCGAGGCGGAGGCTCTCCCCGGCCGGGATGGTGAAGCCGCCCTTCTTCTCCTGCATGGACATTCCGCCCGAGCTGTCGCCTACGGTTTCGTGGAGTTCCACCATCTCCGCGTCCGCGTATTTCGCCTCGACGAGGTTGATGTCGGCGTCGGTGTTGTTCTTCAGCTCCCCGAAGACCGCGGTCATTCCGTCGTCGGCGGCCTTGACCCATGCGCCGTCGAAGCTGAGCGCTTCGGCGTCGACCGCGCTTTCCGAGGATTCCGCCGAGGTGGAGCTGCCGCCGTCGGTCTGTGTCGAACCGGCGGCCTTGCTGTCGTCTTGGCCGCAGCCTGCCAGGCCGATGGCGACGGCGATGGGCAGGGCAAGGGCCAGGGTGATGTTCTTTCGCATGATGTCTGCACTTTCGTCATTCAGGTGCTGTCGAGCACATGTCGGCGCGCGCCGCGGTCACCTGTTGGCACAGGCAGTCCCGCGTGTCCCCCACCGTCAGACGACGAGGATCTTCGGTCGCAGAGTCTCTGCTGCCCGAAGCTGCGGGCGCTGAGCCGCATCGCGTTCGTCCGCCTGTATGCAGGGAACGCGGCTGACCGGCAGCGCTTTCGTGAGCCTTTGCGTAGGTCACAGTTGCCTGCGCGCAGCTCGTGCGAGTGCAAGTGCGCAGGGCATGTGCTGGCCAGGGTGCGGGTACGTGTCTTCTGCGCGCAGTGGTGTGCGCGGACGTGTTCGACTGTCACCGAGGGGCGGCCCGCCGCTGTCTGGGCGGTCGCCCGAAGATGGATGGTCACCCGGGAAACCAGGTGTGGGTCGGCGCTGCAAACGCCGATTGGGATGTCAGCCGAACGCGGGAGGGCCGCGGCGGTAGTTCGGGCCGACCACCGCCGATGTGACCGGCTGCGGCACCCGGAACGAAGCGCAGAGCTTGCGGAACGGTTCGTCGGCCAGGACTCCGGCCGCCTCGGCGAGGGCTCGCAGTGCGCCGATCACCGGGCCCAGGGCCAGCTGCAGAATGCTGAGGACGATGTCCTCACCGCGTTTGAGGATCACGGCGGTGACGAGGACGGCGACGACGTGGGCGATGACCATCCCCGCCGAGGTTGCCCCGTGGCTCGCATGTCCGAGCGCGGTTGCGGCAGGACCGAGATCAAGGGAGCCGGAGGCTGGGACGATGTGTCCGGCGTGGGCGTGGAGGGCCGCCTCGGCGGAAGTGGATCCGGCACCTGCAGCTCCGGCCTGCCCGCTTCCGGATTGAGCGGTTCCCGCGTGGGCCCCCGCATGGGCGAAGGTGTGTGCAGACCAGCTCATCGTCAGGTGCATGAGCACCTGTCCGAGGCCGAGCAGGCCCGCCAGAGTCAGGTAGCCCAGGCGCCTGCCGGCGACGATCATCGACGCCCAGAGGACGAGAACGAAGACGACCACAGTGCCCGGAATCGAGACGCCGCCACCAGCACCGAGGTGCATGAGCAGGGCGAGGAGAGTCGTGAAGAGGGCAGCGAAGAGCGCACGTACGGATTTCGTCCATCCGGTCATGGGCCCTCCTCTCAGCTCGCTCCCACATTCTACTCAATGTAGAACAATTTCGGGAAGGCGACTGAGCCTACATCCGCAGCCAGGTATCGGCGGTCTTCTTGACCATGGCACCGGCATCAGCGGCAGCATCCCCCCAGGCGACGAGGTTGCCATCGGGGTCAGTGGTGGAGTCGGAAAGGACGACGACGTCGAAGTTGCACACAAGACCCGCCATCGCCGAGGCGTAGACGGCTCCGGGGGTGCCCGCCGAGGACGCGTCGGCGCCGGCGTCGGCATCGCCCTCTGCCTGGGCGGCGGGGTCAGTGGTGACTTCGCCAGCTCCAGTGCCTGGCTCGCCCGCGGTGGCGTCGGCGCCGGCGATGATGATCCGGTCGACGGAGAGGTCATGCAGACCTGCGGCCAGATCATCGACGCCCTCGAACACATCCGGACTCTCGGATCGGAGCACGAGATCCTCCTCATCGGGGACGAAGATGCTCAGCTCCTCATCGGGAGTGTCGGCGAGGTCGGCCTTCGTCGACGCGAAGATGAGCACACCGCCCACAGCGCGGGTGCGGGTGACGATATCGCCGAGGGTCTCCATGGCGTCATCGCTGGGGTAGCTGGCGTCGTCGGTGTCAATGAGGAGCAGGGCATCCATACTCCAATCGTGCCACGACCGACTGACACATTCGAAGCCGGTTCACCTCGGCCACAGCCGACACCACCCCTGACCTGCATGGACACAAAGAATCCTGTGAGCATCCTCGAACTGTGACGAACACTGAATTTATGTTCGAAACGTTTTTCGATCATCTATGGCGTTCCACGCATTATGAGCGTACACTGGATTCCAACAACAACGATGTTGGTGAACGGAATTCATCCCCATGACCCTCACTCCCGAACGCAGCTCCGATCATTCCGATCGGAACGCCGACAACTCCTCGCAGACCAGCGGACACCCGCTGCTGGCCGACGAGGAGTGGGCAGATCTCAGCCGCTTTGCGCCCGAGGTCACCTCTTCGATCACTCAGCTGATGAGCCTCAAAGATGAGCTGCGCTCGTTCGATCGCCCCATGGGACCGGATCAGGCCATCATGCTCGCCGATGGGGTCGAGGCGATCACACGCATCAACGATGCATTGTCGACGCTCGCGCTCTCCGTCTGCGAACGTGTCGGAACACCCAGCGATTTCGGCGCCAAGTCGACGAAGTCGCTCATCGAGAACCGATTCAACCTCACCGGCGCCGAGGCGAATCGCCGCACCGATATGGCCAAGAACCTCGGCGGACGCGTCGACATGGCCGGACAGGCTCTGCCGCCTCTCTACCCTGTCGTCGCAGATGCGCTCCATGCCGGCACGATCTCCGCCGCCCAGGCGTCTGTCATCGAAGACTGCATGCGCAAACTGCCCACGTGGGTCAGTCAGACGGTCCGCACCGACGTCGAGACGCGCTTGGTCGACAACGCACCCAAGGTCCGTCTCAAGGACCTGCGCGAGATCTTCGGCAAGCTCATGGGCTATATCGACCCGGACGGCGCAGAGCCGAATGACTCGGCCGACCGCTCTGCGTACAACATGTCCATGCGCGCCAAGGCCAACGGCGACTGGGAGCTGCGTGGACTGCTCGACCCCGTCACCGGCGGCACTCTCAACGGACTGCTGACCTCACGAATCCAGTCTGCGGGAGAAGCCGACAAGACAGGCGCCGACTCGGCGACCGGCGCCTCTGAGATCGCGGCCGCGGGCAATCCCGCCACCGTAACCGCTGCTTCTGAGGAGACGAGCTCGCCGCTGCCGGACAAAGAGCTGCTTGAGATCGTCGACGCGGTGCTCTCCGGTGATCGATATGACGCGAAGCGAGTTCCGGCACCCGATCTCAACGCAGCTCGCACGAGCGGAAATTCGGCAGCTGTCCCCGGGGTCGGCGTTCGTGAGGACGGCGGTTTCGTGGACGTCAGCGCCGAACAGCCCTCGGCGCGCGAATGGATCTACGAACGATTCGCCGGCCTCGTCACGACGATCGACAAGCAGCGGACGGCTGCAGGAGCGCCTTATGCTCTCGTCATCAACGCCACCGCCGAAGATCTGGCCAAAGGAACAGGACACGGAACCACGGGCGCCGACAATCCCATTCCCATCAAGGAACTGATGAGAAACGGCCTCAACGGCTCGCTGTTCTTCCACCTCATGAGCGACAGGGCCAAGACGATGCAGGTGGCCACAGAACAGCGCTTCGCCAATCGCAAACAGTTGGCAGTGATCACCGCCCGTGACCGAGGTTGCACGTTCCCCGGCTGTGACGCCCCTCCCGGTTGGTGCGATGCCAACCATGTGTTTCCATGGTCGCTCGGCGGAAAGACGGAGATCAACAATCTCGCGCTGCTCTGCAGCTATCACCACCACCTGCTCGACCGCACCGCCTGGGACACGGTGATGCTCTTCGACGGGCGACCGGCCTACATTCCGCCTGCCGCAAAGGACCCGGCTCGTAAGCCGATCCTCCACGCCCGCTTCATCGCGGACGACATCGTCGACTCCCTGTTCGACAAATAGCCGCCCCTCCTTTCAGGGGACAGCTGTGCCCACTTTCCAGCTTCGGCCGGGTTCAGCCCACTTTCCAGGTTCAACTCGATTCAACTCGGTGCAGTCCGGTTCGGCCCGGTTCGGCCCGATTCGGCCCGGTTCAGTCGGGTTCAGTCCCCCAATGAAGAGGCTCGGATGCTCATGTCCTCATCGAGGAGCAGGAGATCAGCCGGCATTCCGGGAGCCAACAGGCTGCCGGCACCAGGGGCACCGCCCGCCGCCTGCAGAGAATCACCCGACTCCGGCACTCCGCCCACCGCACGCAATGGAACGAATCCTGCGGACTTCACAGCGTCGAACGGGCTGAGTCCCACCTCGGCGACTGCCCGCTTCACAGCCTCGTCCATCGTCAACGTGGACCCCGCGATGGCGCCTTCAGTGCCATCCGCGGTAACCAGGCGCGCTACCGAATCCTTGACCTCGACCGGGAGCGAACCAAGGTGATAGCTCCCATCGTGCAGGCCGGTCGCCGCCATGGCGTCAGTGATGAGAGCGATGCGCCCGGGCACGAGTTCGTGGAGCATACGAGCGACCGGGGCGACGACATGGACGCCGTCATTGATGAGTTCGACGGTGACATGCTCGGCCTCGGCCGCGGCGAGGACCGGCCCCGGAGCACGGTGATGGATTCCGGGCATCGCATTGAACGCGTGGGTGAGGATGCTCGCCCCCGCCTCGAAGGCCTGCGCGGCCAGCGCATAATCGGCAGCCGTGTGACCGACGGCCACACGCACCCCTGCCGCAGAGAACCGACCGATCGCATCGAGAGCACCGGGAAGTTCGGGCGCGATGGTGATCTGGCTCAGAGTTCCATCGGCCGCCTCGAGAATCGCTTCGACCGCCTCCGGGGTCGGCGATGTGAGCACTTCGGGCGCATGCGCACCTTTGAAATCCGGGGACAGGAACGGGCCTTCGGCGTGCAGGCCCATGACCATGGCCCGGTCACGGACGAGTCCGGCGCCCGCGTGCAGGGACTCGCACAGCCCCTCGATCGTGTCCGAGACGTAGGACAGAGCGAGCCTGCCGGTGCCGTGGGCCCGATGCACATCGAGGATCGCATCGATCCCCTCGCTCCCGTCCTCGGCGCTCGCACCGCCCGCACCGTGACAGTGGATATCGACGAACGCGGGAGCCACGTATCCGCCTTCCGCGTCGATGACCTCGCCCCTCGCCGAGGCGGCCCTGTCCTTCCAGCCGTCCCCGCGGCCCCGTGCCGTGACCGTTCCCTCGGCGACCGCGATCCACGTGTCCGCGGTCCCCTCGGTGAACGTCACCCGATCGCCGTCGAGGATGCACGCATTGTGGATGACCGCCTCGGCGGGGATCTGTTCGGTCTGTGTCATCAGGGTCCTTCCATCGTTCTGCGAACGCCTCATTCAGGGTACGGAATCAGTTGGTGAATTTACCCCGCAGCAGGGTCTTGGCGAGTAGGGTCTCGTCGGGCAAGGTGTCGACGGGTGTTGTGCCGACAGATCGGCTGTCGGCTCGCCCCAAGGTGCGAACGAACCGCTTGCCGCCTCGCGCCAGGGTGCGAACGAACCGCTTGCTGCCTCGCCCCGGGGGCGCCGACAAACCGGTAGCCGCCCCAGCGCGGGGCGCAGACGAGGCAGCTACCGCCCCACCGCGCGGCGCGGACGAACCGGTTGCCGCGCCCACCTCAGGAAACCGACGAACCGACTGCCGGCTCACCCCAGTGTGCGAACTCGGTTCGCGTCGATGCCGAGCACATGCGTATCGAGGAACGCGAGCACGGTGCGGTACCAGACCTCGGCGTTCCCGCGGCCGAGGATCCAATGCCCCTCGTCGGGGAAGTAGAGGAACCGATGCTGAGTGTCGCCATCGGCGTCGAGGGGAGTCTTCGCCCGAGTGAGAAGATCCAGCCACAGCTCCTGACCCTGACCGATCGGTACCCGGTAGTCTTTGTCGCCATGGATGACGAGCATCGGCACCTCGATGTCATCGGCGAACAGGTGCGGCGAATACTGAGTCGACTGCTCCCGCATCGCCTGATCCCACGACGAATTGTCCGTCGTCCGCCCCATCGACGTGGTGTTCCACAGAGAGGCGTGGGTGACGATGCACTTGAACGCGCTGCCGGTATGCCCGGCCACCCAGTTGGCCATGTATCCGCCGTAGGACCCGCCGGCCAGGGCGACACGTTCGAAATCGATGTCCGCCCTCTCCCCTGCGGCCTCGGTCAGCGCCATGATGTCGGTGAAAGGAGTGCCGCCGAGCTGCTGCTGACCGCGATCGATCATCGCCTGCCCGTAGCCGGTGGAGATCGCCGGGTCCGGCAGCAGCACCGCATAGCCGGCAGCCGCGAAGGGACCCGGATTCCACCGGTAGGTCCACGCATTCCACGACCCCCACGGTCCGCCGTGGGCGAAGACGACGAGCGGATGCGGCCCCTCCCCTTCCGGAAGCACCAGCCACGCACGGATCGGCGTGCCGTCCTCGGCACGGACCTCGACCTCGGTGAGGGTGCCTTCCTCGTCGAGCACCGTCGCGGGGTTCGCGAGCTCGCTGATGACCCCGGTGCGGAGGTCGACGGAGATCGGCAGCGGCGCGACATCGATCGCCGAGGCGGTCGCCACGACCGTGTCCTCGCGCAGGGCCAGCCCCGAGAACGAATACTTCTGATTGGCGCCCCCGACGAGCCGCCGAGGCTGAGCATCATTGATGTCACCGATGAAGATGCTGCCGCGACCGTGATCATCCGCGGTGGCCACGATGGTCGAATCGTCTGCCCAGATCGGGGAGAACCAGAAATCACCATCCGGCCACACAGGATTCAGTTCCGCGGTCTCGAGATCGAGGACCATGAGTTCGGCCGCGAGGTTGGTCTGCGGAGTCCAGTTCTGTACGCGAGTGACCAGTGCTTTCGTCCCGTCCGGGCTGATCGCCTCGATGTCGAAGCTGTGATCGGCAGCCGGTTTCGTCAGACGATGCAGTTCGGGTTCCCCGTCGAGGTCCACGCGCCAGATCTCACTGGCCTCGAGCTGTCCGGGGATCGGCTTCTCGAGCTGGACGAGGGCGAAGCGCGCCCCATCGTCGACGGCCCAATCGACAAGTCGCCCAGACGGCAGGGACAGGTACCGGAAGTCCGAGCCCGCCGGTGCACTCAGCTCGTCACCGACTTCGGGGAAGTCGGCCGCCGCCTCATCGAGGGTGG
Source organism: Brevibacterium sediminis (assembly GCF_024895295.1). Classification (NCBI taxonomy): domain Bacteria; kingdom Bacillati; phylum Actinomycetota; class Actinomycetes; order Micrococcales; family Brevibacteriaceae; genus Brevibacterium; species Brevibacterium sediminis. Next base: position 142,109 of record NZ_JAHQRN010000007.1, read on the forward strand.
CCACAGCCAGGGTCTGCCGGCCCGGCCCCAGATCATGATCCCAGCGACGGACGGGGAAACCGGTGTGGAGGATTCCGCTGACCTTCGCGTCGCTGCGCTCGGAGCTGAATTCCTGATGGTCGTTCTCGTCGGCGGCCCATGTATGGACGGGGAACTCGACGATGATGGTCTCGCCCTTGACCTCGATGCGGGAGAAACCGCCCTCATGATCGGTAAGCTTGCGGGCCTCACCGTTGTCCGGCAGGGCCCACAGGCTCGGGGACTCGGCATCCTTGCCGTCCTCGGCCTTGCGTTTGGAGGCGAAGACGATCGTGCCGTTCTCGCTCAGTGCGGCCGGTCCCACGGACTGATCGCCGCGAGTAATGCGTCGGGGCGTCTCCCCGCTGATATCGGCGAGGTGGCTGAGGGAGGAATTCCCTTCGGAATTGAGGAACGAGTACTGGGCGATGACGCGGCCGCTCTGATTCGTCAAGAGGCCTTGCAGGCGGCGGGCGTCGAGGAGTCGGGTCACTGCGTCGTGGGTCGTCATCTTCCCATCCTAGATCCCCGCGCAGATTCCGGGGCGAAATCCAGAGAAACCCGAGATCGCCGAGGCGACCGGCCACTGTGATGACCGACCGGAGTCACCGAGGCGGTCGACCGGATCGCGGGCGCATTAACTTCGCGGGCGCACTATCTTCGCGGGCACCTGATCGCCACGTCGTTCGGTGCTCACTGGCACGTCAGTGGAAGCTCGGTGACGGGACTTTCTCACCATCGATCGTAACCGTCGGAAGCATCTTCTTGAAGTCCTCCGCCACTTCGGTGTTCGTCTTCGGTGTGCGCATCTCGATGGACAGATTCACCAGGCGCCCGTTGATCTTATACCCCGTCTGCACCCCAAAGGCATAAGTCGGTTCGTTGTTGATAGCGAGGATCTCGGTCGGACCGAGTTCACCCTGATAGCTCCAGAACTCGCCCGCGGCCAGAGACCCTGTCTGCTCGGCCAACACCTGTGAGTCCTGTTCGGAGAAGTTGTACCGCCTCTTCTGATCAACGACTTCCTGAGCACTGTCACCGTATTCGTCGGTGCAGTTGACGAGGATGGTATCGCCGCGAGTGGTGTCTTCGCCATGGTTGAATACATGGAACTGCTCGGTGCTCCCGGTGCTGTCTCTCCAGTCATCACCGATTGCGAAGGTGAGTTCGACCGGGCAGCTGCTGCCGAACGTCACTGAAGTCTTCGTCATCCCCTCGGGGATGCCGGCTTCGGTGGGCTTGCCCGTAGGCTCGGGACCGGCGGTCTCCTCCACGCCGATCCGCACCGGCCCTGCGGACTTGTCTTCCGTGCGGATCTGGAGGACCGAGCATCCGCTGAGGAGGACGGTCAGTGCGAGTGTGCCGGCGGCCGCGGCTCGTCGCGCCGAGGCGGGTCTGCCCGCGTCGGGACTCCCCGCGGTACGACTCCCCGAAACGGGTCTCTTCGCTGCGAAGATCCCCACGGATGAGGTATCCGATGCCGTGCGCCCAGTCACTGGTCTCACTGCTGGTCACCTCGGCGGCGACGGTCTGGGTACCCCGCTTCCGGACCGTTCTGATTCGGCTGAGCCGGCCCGTACCCGTGCTGAGGCATTTGCGGACCGGATCCGGACTGGCTTCCGACAGGTGGTTGTCCGGTGGACTGGGGGCCGCCGGCGGGCTGACTGCCTGCAGGCGGCTGACCGTTGTACGGAGCACCGGGCTGGCTGCCGACGGGCTGCTGGCCGAAGTTCTGGGGTCCCGAATTGGGCTGACTTCCCGCGTAGGGCTGGCCGAAGCTCTGCGGACCGGAATTGGGCTGACTGCCCACAGGTGGCTGCCCGAAGCTCTGCTGACCCGAGTGCGGCTGACTTCCGACCGAAGGCTGTCCGGGCTGTTGCGGGCCGGATCTCTGAGGACCCGAGTTCGGCTGGCTGCCGGCAGGCGGCTGCCCATAGCCCGGGTTCTGTCTGCCGGCGTTCGAGGCCTGACGCGGCGGTTTGAACTGCGAATGCTGACCGGAATCCGGCGGGAACCCACCGGAGACGGATTCGCCCGTCCGACGATTGACCAGGTTCCCGTCGACCCTCTCGAGACGACGCTTCGACGTCCGCCGCGGAGTGCCGAGGATCCGTCCCTGCAGTTCGGCCTCATTGGGCTGACGCGGAGGCAGGAATCCGGGCGCCTGCCGCGAATCCGCCTGTTGCACCGGCTGCACCGCATGCGAACCGGCAGCGACCCGATCCATATGATCCGACATCTGCGGAACGGTCACGGGCGCGGCATCGGCAAGGACGGGGAGGACCATGCGCACCGAGGTGCCCACACCCTCCTGGCTGAAGAGCTGCACGGATCCGCCGTGCCGAGTGACGATGGCGCGCACGAGCGAGAGTCCCATGCCCGAACCGGCGACCGCGCGTACACGTGAACCGCGAGAGAGCTCGTCCCAGACGTTCTCCTGTTCGGCCAGCGGGATGCCGCTGCCCGTATCCGCGACCTCGACGACGACCCAGCGGTGCCCGTCGATGATCTGCTCATTGGCACGCAGCTCGACGACTTCGGCCTGCGACGAGTATTTGAGAGCATTGCCCAGCAGGTTGAGGATCGCGGTGAGCAGCAGATCCTCTTCACCGGCGACATCGGGCAGCCGCCACGGAGCACGGGCGACAGTCGCCACGATCATCCGGTCCTCGGCTCCCGGCGCCGTCGATGCATCTTCGACGGCCTGATGGATGAGCGCATCGAGATCGACGCGGGCGTATTCGATGATGCGGGTCTCGACGTCGGCGAGCTTGCGCAGATCGGCCAGCAGTCGGGCGACCCGGCGCGAGGACACGTCGACCTGCTTGGCGGCCGGCTCAACCTCGCTCAGCGTGCCGCCGTCGCGGACGACCTCCCGGATGCTCGCCGCCGAGGTGCGCAGCGCCGTCAGCGGATTCTTGAGCTCATGATCGAGTCGGATGAGCATCCGATTGCGCTTCGTCATCGAATCCTCGGCCGCGGCCGTCTCGATGGATTCCCGCAGCGCGGCCTCACGCCTCTGCAGATACCGGCAGCCGAACCAGGCACCGACGGCGAGACCGCCGAGCACGATGACGAGCAGCAGCAGGAACAGCCAGACCTGGATCTCGAAGACAAGGAAGTTCGTCATAGACGGCTCTGTCCGTCCTCGCCGCGGACCTCACCGACGAAACGATAGCCGCGCCCCTGCACGGTGGCGATCCACCGCGGTTCTGCGGCGTCCTCGCCGAGCACACGACGCAGCTCGGCGACCCGGGAGTCCACGGCGCGGGTGCCCACGGCCTCTTCGAATCCCCACAGCACTTCGAGCAGGCGGGAGCGTTCGATGAGTTCGTCCTTGTGCACCATGAGGTACTCGAGCAGGGTGAAGCCCTTCGGGGTGATGACGAGTTCACGCTGCCCCAACCACGCCCGGCGTCCGACACGGTCGACGCGCAGGCCGAAGCTGGACACGAGCACCGGTGCCGTGGCCAAGGGCGGACCGTCATTGCGGGTCCTGCGCAGCACGGCACGGATGCGCGCGACGAGCTCGTGCGGATCGAAGGGTTTGTTGAGGTAGTCGTCGGCGCCCTCTTCGAGCGCCATCGCCCGCTCGACGCCCTCGCCGACCTGGGTCAGCAGCAGCACCGGAACCCAGTTCTCCTCTTCGCGCAGGCGGCGCAGCACCTGCCGACCGTCGGCTCCGGGCATGAGCACGTCGAGGACGCACACATCGGGTTTGTGACGATGGATCTCGTCGAGAGCGAGCAGTCCGTCGCTGGCAGGCAACACCCGGAAACCGGAGCGCTCGAGGAACGGTACGACCGCCCCGAGGACGTCGGGCTCATCATCGGCGACTAAGACGAGTGGTTGGGGCTCGGTGTGATTGTCAGCCGTCATGGTGGTCTGTTCCGGTTCCTCTCTGGCGTTCCCAGGCGATCTCTCGGGCCTCGGCACGGTCGACCGCCTCGGCGAGTTCATCTCGGTACAGCATAGATCGACGCAGGTGCTTGGTGCGATAGCCGGCGCGGCCGACCATATGGGTGGCGACGGGAATCGTCACGAGCTGGAAGGAGATGATGATCGCCAGAGTCGTCACCGTCGCCCAAGTCGGGAACTGGATCGCGATCGCCACGGCGACGAGCACCAGGCCCAGCACCTGGGGTTTCGCGCTCGCGTGCATTCGCGAGAGAAGGTCGCCGAAGCGGACGAGACCGACCGCGGCGGCCAGGGACAGGACCGCGCCGAGGAAGATGAGCACGGCCGAGATGATGTCAAGAACCACGATTGCTCTCCTGCCCGTCGCCATCCGACACGTGCTCGGCGTCATCGGGTCCCGGGTCGGGTCCGGTGCCCTCGCCCTCTCCGCCGCTGTCGGCGTGGGCGTCGTAGGTGGCATCCGCGATCTCGGTGACGTCATCGCCGGGTCGAGCCTGGGGCACAGAGGTCGATCCGGGCCCGGCGCACTGCTCGTCCGCATCACGGGGCATGTGCCAGTCAGAGGCACTGAACTCGGACAGGGCCCCCGCCTCGGCGCCCGGAGTCATCGAATCGGACTTCGACACATACCGCGACACGCTCACCGAACCGACGAAGCCGAGCATCGCGAGCACGATGAGCACGGGCAGCAGATCCGTCCGGTCGGACAGAGCCATATACCCGCCGAGGCCGCACATGATCGCCGCCAGCACGACGTCGGTGCCGATCATGCGGTCGAGGATCGACGGACCGCGGACGATCCGGAAGAGCGCAATGACCACCGAGGCGGCCAACAGCACCGAACCGGCGACGACGAGGGAGTGGAGGACGATCTCACTCATGAGCGGCCTCCTTCGGTTTCGGCCAGCGGATCCGGTCTGGCCCGCAGGGCGGCGAGATCACGGTGGGAACCGAGAGTGCGGATGAGCAGCTCTTCGATGTAGTAGACCTGCGCTTTCGCCTTGCGCACCTTCTCCTCGGAATCGCAGTCGAGGAAGTGCAGGTAGAGCATGCCCATGGCGCGATCGCTGTCGATGATGATCGACCCGGGGATGAGGCTGGCGGTATCGGCTATGAGGGTGAGCACGAGGTCCGAGCTCGTGCGCAGATCGCATGCGACGACGGACCCGGCGCCGACCGCTTTGCGACGGAACGCATACCAGGCGACTTCGATGGAGGCGTGGAGAACCGAATAGAGGAACCACAGACCGAACACCAACGCATGCCAGACGTTGAACCGTCCGGAGAGCACAACGGGCGGGAGGTAGAAGACGCGCGTGATGACGAAGGCCAGCACGATTCCGGTGACCACGGTGACCACTGTGATCGAATCCCACAGCATCAGCCACAGCAGAACCAGCGAGACCAGCAGCACGAGCTGCTGGATGAATCCGCGGCCCCGGCTCATCCGCGCCCGGTTCGCCGGCACCCGGTCCTGACCCATCGCCCGGTCCCGGCCGCGGACTCGGTCCTGGCCGTCAGCTCGGGTCTGTCCCTGGTCTCGGTCGGGGCTCATCACTCATCACCTCCGAGCACATTCGTGACGTAGTCGATCGGCGTCGAGAGGTTCTCGGCTGCCCGGTTCGACATGTCCCACAAAGGTTCGGCTGCGACGGTGAGAACGATGGAGGCGATCACCACCACCGAGGTGGCCGCCACCATGGCGGGGGGAACGCCGATCTGAGATTTCCACTTCTTCCCCGCCAGCAGCGTCTTCTTCCGCTCCGTGAACTCCTCGACGAGGTCCTCGTTCGGCTCCTCCGCATCGGCCGGATCACGCCAGAATGCGAGGTTGAAGGTACGTCCGATGACGTAGAGAGTGAGCAGACTCGTCACGGTGCCGGCGACGATGAGGACGGTCGGCAGCCACGCGTGGTCGTCGAAGCCGGCGAGGAAGAGTGCGACCTTGCCGATGAACCCGGAGAACGGCGGGATGCCGGAGAGGTTGAGAGCCGGGATGAAGAAGATGATCGTGATCACCGGCGAGAGCACCATGAGACCGCCGAGCGACCTCGTCGAGGTGGACCCGCCGCGCATTTCGACGAGGCCGATGGCCAGGAACAGCGCGGTCTGGACGATGATGTGGTGAACCGTGTAGTAGATCGCCGCAGACAGGCCGACACTCGTGCCCAGCGCCACGCCGAAGAGCATATAGCCGATATGGGAGACCAGGGTGAAGGACACGATCCTCTTGATCTCCGACTGTGCGATGGCGCCGAAGATGCCCACGAGCATCGTCAGCCCGGCCGCGATGAGCAGCGGCACCCGCAGGGAGGACTCGGCGAACAGCAGGGTCTCCGTGCGGATGATCGCATAGATGCCGACCTTGGTCAGCAGTCCCGCGAAGACCGCTGTCACCGGGGCCGGTGCCGTCGGATAGGAGTCGGGCAGCCAGAACGACAGCGGGAAGATCGCGGCCTTGATGCCGAAGCCCAGCAGCAGGAGGACGTGGAGGATCATCTGCACATCGGCCGGCAGATCCGAGAGCCTCTCGGACAGCTGCGCCATGTTCACGGTGCCGCACGCGGCGTAGATGACACCGATGGCGGCGAGGAAGATCACCGAGGACACAAGCGAGATGATCACATAGGTGACTCCCGCCCGGATCCGCTCCGCCGTGGCACCGAGGGTGAGCAGCACATAGGAAGCGACGAGGAACATCTCGAAGCCGACGTAGAGATTGAACAGGTCTCCGGCGAGGAACGAGTTCGCAATGCCCGCGCACAGCACCAGATAGCTGGGGTTGAACACGGAGATCGGAGTCTCGTTCGAATCGTCGTTGGCGTCCTGACTCAGGGCGTAGACGAGCACGCACAGTGTGACCAGTGCAGACACGATGAGCATGAGAGCTGACAGCCGGTCGGCGACGAGCACGATGCCCGCAGGAGGCTGCCACCCGCCGATCGCCACGACCTGCGGCCCATGCGCATCGACTCCGAAGAGGATCATCGTGGCGATGACCATGACCGCGACCAGGATCGCGATCGACACGATGTTCTGCGCCCGCGTGTGCTTCGACAGGATGAGCGCGATTCCGGCGCCGATGAGCGGCAGCAGAACCGGCAGGGGAACGAGCACGGGCAGAAGATCGATCATGCGTCGTCTCCCTGCTGTTTCGCGTCTTTGGCCTCTTCGGTGACCTCGGCCTCCTCGGCGCTGTGCGCTTCCGTCTGCGAGTCTGCGGCCTCCTCGGCGATGGCATCGGCCTCGGCCGGGGTCGACGCGTCCTCGATGTCGTCGGCGAGGTCCTCCCGCTCTGCGGGCGTGCCGTCGTCGTCGAGGTCGATGGCACCGGTGATCGGGGACTCCGCTTCGTCACCGAACTCGGTGTCGTCGTAGTCGGTGCTCGCCTCCGCCTCGGAGTCGATGAGCTTCGTGATCGCCACTTGGAGGTCGGTGTCGTCGTCCTGCAGCGAATCGGCGCGCATGAGCCTCCAAGAGCGGTAGATCATCGCCAGCAGGAACGCCGTCACGGAGAAGGTGATGACGATGGCGGTGAGGACGAGGGCATGCGGCAGCGGATCGGACATGCCTTCGGTCGACAGGTTCTCTCCGTCGGTCAGGGGTGGGGAACCGCGGCCGGCGGTGAGGATGATGAGCAGGTTCGCTCCGTTGCCGAGCAGGATGAAGCCGAGCAGGACTCGGGTCAGGGAGCGTTCGAGCATGAGGTAGATTCCGGCGGCGAAGAGGACGCCCATGGCCAGGACCATGATGAAGGGGACGCTCATAGGCGGCCTCCTTCCGCACCGTTGTCGACGTCGAGTTCGTTGACGCGGTCGATGATCTCGGACACGGCCCGGTGTTCGGCTGTGGCGCCCATGTCCTCGGAGAAGTTCACATTGTCGTGGATGCGGTTGGTCAGCATCGCCTCGTCGCGCTCCTGGTGCAGATCGACCTCGGCTCCCAGCGAGCGGAGGATGTCGAGCATGAGGCCGACGACGATGAGGTAGACGCCGATGTCGAAGAACGTCGACGTACCGAAGGACAGGTGGCCCAGCACCGGCAGATCACCCTCGATGTAGACGGATTCGAAGACCGTCCCACCCCAGATCCACCCGCCGATGACGGTGAGGATCGCGGTGACCAGACCGGTGCCCAGCATTCCCGAGGGGGTGAAGGGGGCCGCTTCGGCGAGTTCGTACTTGCCTCCGGCAAGGTAGCGCACGACGAGCGCGAGCCCGGCGACGAGGCCGCCGGCGAATCCGCCGCCCGGATCGTTGTGGCCGGCGAAGAGCAGGTAGACGGAGAAGACGATGACGGCGTGGAAGATCAGGCGGGCAGTGACCTCGAGGATGATCGACCGATTGCGCGGAGCCAGGGTCCGTCCGGCGATGAGCCAGGACGCACGCTTCTGCGACAGCCCTTCCCCGCGGCCGGCGTGGTGGAGGTCGACGACGTCCTCGGCCACGGGTTGGAAGCGAATACGGCCGGCCGCCTCGGTGCCGTCTTTCTTTCGTTCGAACCGATGCAGGTGTCCTTCGCGACCACGGACGAAGATGAGGCCTGCGATACCGGTTCCGGCGGCCACGAGCACCGAGATCTCGCCCATCGTGTCCCACGCGCGGATATCGACGAGGGTGACATTGACGATGTTCTTGCCGTGACCGAGCTCGTAGGCGAGCTGACCGAAGTCGATGGAGATCGGATCGGCCATGCGCACACCGGAGGCGATGAGGACCACGAGCATCATGGTGATGCCCACGGCACCGCCGATGATCGCCCGCCAGGCGGGGGTGAGTCGACCGGTCGACTCGCCGATGCGCGCCGGCAGCCGGCGGAGGACGAGGACGAACACGACGATCGTGATGGTCTCGACGAGCACCTGGGTCAGGGCCAAGTCGGGAGCGCCGACGAAAGCGAAGTAGGCGACCATGGCGTAGCCGGAGATGCCGGTGACGACGACGGCGGTGAACCGCTTCTTGGCTCGGGTGGCACCGATCGCGACGATGACGAGCACGGCAGCGACGATGAGGTCCAGCGGGGTGTCCCAGAGCCGGAACGTGATGTTCCACGTGTCGTTGGAGATGATCGCCAGTCCCAGTCCGGCGACGAGGACGAGGTAGACCACGCCTTGGTAGAACGGCAGCGAACCGCGCTGGGTGCGGGCGGTGACCCACAGCGCCAGGGCCTCCATCCAGCCGATGAGCATTCGGTAGAGCTCATGGAAGTCCAGTCCCGACGGCAGCGTCGCCTGGACCTTCGCGAAGGGACGGCGGTAGATGAACAGAGCGAGGCCTGCGGCGACGGTGACGGCGGTGAAGGCTAGCGCCGGTTCGAATCCGTGCCACAGCGCGAGGTGGTAGTGCCCATCGCCTTCGGCCACTGCCGGCAGCCCGGAGGTCCACGCGGAGAAGTAGCCGTCGAGCAGGCCGACTCCCGGGCCGAGCGCCAGAGTCAGGGCGGTGAGGATGAGCGGGGAAACGACGAGGGTGAGCTTCTCGTCGCGGCGGGCGATGTCGTCGACTCCGGGCTTCGAGGAGAACGCGCCCCAGACGAAACGGGCCGAGTAGGCGACGGTGAGGATCGAGCCGATCATGATGCCGATGAAGGCGATGACCGAGGCCTTGTCCGGCGAGGACAGAAGGGTCGAGTACGCGGCTTCCTTCGCCGCGAAGCCGAGCAGAGGGGGCAGTCCGGCCATCGAGGCGGCGGCGATCGTCGCGCACACGGCGACGACAGGGAAGGCCTTCCAGCCGCCGGAGAGCTTCGTCAGGTCACGGGTGCCGGCACGGTGGTCGATGATTCCGACGCACAGGAACAGACACGACTTGAACAGGGCGTGGGCGATGAGCAGACCCAAGGCTGCCTTCGTGATGTCCGGAGTGCCGAACGAGGCCATGGTGGTGAGGAATCCGAGCTGCGAGACCGTACCGAAGGCCAGCAGCAGTTTGAGGTCGGTCTGCTTCAGCGCCTGCCAACCGCCGATGAACATCGTCAGCAGACCCAGGGTGAGCAGCACCTCGGACCAGCCGGGGATGTTGTTGTAGCCAGGCGCCAGGCGCAGGACGAGGTAGATTCCCGCCTTGACCATGGCCGCGGCGTGCAGATAGGCGCTCACCGGAGTGGGAGCGGCCATGGCGCCGGGCAGCCAGAAGTGGAACGGCATGAGCGCGGACTTCGAGATCGCGCCGACGAGGATGAGGATGACGGCGGAGATGATGATTCCGCCGGTGTCCATGCCCGACTGGGCTCGGTCGACCAGGGTCGAGATCTGCCCGGTGCCGGTGGCGGTGATGAGCAGGATCATGCCCACGAGCATGGCCAGTCCGCCTGCGGTGGTGACGATGAGGGCCTGCAGTGCCGCCTGCCTGGAGCGGCGGCGGGACTGACTGTGCCCGATGAGCAGGTAGGAGAAGACGGTCGTGCCTTCCCAGAACAGGTAGAGCATGAGCAGTTCGTCGGCGATGACGAGCCCGTACATCATTCCGGCGAAGGCCATGAAGATTCCCGCGAACCGGGCCAGTCCCGGCTCGTCGGGCGGGAAGTAGCGTGCACAGTAGACGAAGACGAGGGCACCGACCCCGGTCACCAGCAGCGTCATGATCCAGGAGAGCACGTCGAGGCGGAAGATCCCGGCGAGACCGAGCTCGGGCAGCCAGTCGAGATTCTCCACGACCGGCTGGGCGGCGGGGCCGAAGATCTCTGGGATCGTCGACAGGCTCCACAGCAGTCCCGCGAAGGGGACGAGAGCGAGGAAGAAGAAAGCGTTGCGACCGAGCAGGCGAACCAGAGGGTAGGCGATGACAGATGCCCCGAAGAAGGCCCCTGTCATGACTATCACCGGCGGCCACCTCCGTCATATGCCTGTTTGTGAGAAAGGTTCGTCATGTCATTTTCGCACGAACAGGTGTCGTTTCCCCAATTGCTGGGTGTGAGCTGAGACAGGCTCTGCCCCGACACGACACCGCTCACGCGCGCATCCGACAGCTGGTCACGCGCGCAGCTGTCTGCTGGTCACGAGGAAGCCGTTCTCGTCGAGACCGATGCCGTCCGAGCCGACGAGCAGCTCGGCTCCGATCGCATCTGTGAGTTCGGCCACCCGACCGCGCATCCGTCGGAAGCGGCGGCCCTGGTTCGGCTGATAGCGCTTCGACTCGGTGTCCATCCAGTGCACGTGGTATTCGATCTGCGGGGCGACGGTGTGGGCGGCGACGATCGGCGGAACCCACTCGGCTTCCATCACTCGGATCTCGAGGCTGCCGGCGGATTCATCGATCTCGCCGAGCGGAACGAGCAGGGCATAGCCGTCGAGGATGACCGGGGCGGAAGGGTCGAAGAGCGGATCGTCGATGCTCGCTTGGGCCAGCACATCCTCGTCTGGGGTGGGCAGGGACTGCTGGAAGGCGTGCGGGGCATGGCGGCGGACGAAGTCGAGCGCGACCGACGGCTCCATCCAGTACGAGGAGTAGATGTAGAGGTCGACCTTCGCCTCCGGGTCGGGGATGATCACCCGCGTCGGCAGTCCGGGCTCGTCGGCCAGGCGCACGCCCGTGTGGAGGCGGGAGGCGACGGAGAGCATGAGGCTGAGCATCCGCTCCTCCTCCCGATCCGGCATTCCGTTGGGGAAGGCCTCGTGGAGTCCGTCGGCGTCGGCGAACCAGTCCGGCGGCGGGGTCGGCTGCCGATCCCGGGGGCAGTCGATGACGATGGCATGCCGAGCCCAGTCGGGGACTTCGAGCGCGGCGGCATCGGCCGGGTCGAGGGCAGCCCCGGAGCTCAGTCGGGAGTGCCGGCTCAGGCGCAGCTGCCCGTGCTCGTCGAGCACGGGGCGCAGATCGGGCAGCTTGTTGTGGATGAGCGCGAGGACGTCGGAGACCTCGACCGCGTCATCGAGGAGGATGAGGTGGAAACCGCGCAGATCCGCCGAGGTGGCCGTGTCCTCGGGCGCGGACGTGTCACCGCCGTATCCGGGCCGTCCCGTCGACGGCATCCCGGTCCGCCGCCTGCTCGCGGCCTGAGCGTCGGAGGCAGGGGGCACGGGGGCGGCAGTGGGCGCTCCAGGCGTGACTGAGGCCGGCGAGACGGAGCCACCGGCGTCAGGGCCGACCCGGTCTCCGGTCGCATTCGGGACGCCCGAAACCTCGGCGTCGGGGGCCTGGTAGCGCGCAGCGTCGGCCTGTTCCCGGGCGGCGCGTTCAGCGGCTTCGCGTTGCAGCCGCAGTTCGCGGCGGGTGATCACATGTCCCTCCGATAGAAATTGAGGTGCGAACGGGAAGCGGTCGGGCCGCGCTGGCCCTGGTAGCGGTTGCCCGTGGCCTGGGAACCGTAGGGGTTCTCCGCCGCCGAGCTGAGTCGGAAGAAGCAGAGCTGGCCGATCTTCATCCCCGGCCACAGGGTGATCGGCAGGGTCGCGACGTTCGACAGCTCCAGGGTGACGTGGCCGCTGAAACCGGGGTCGATGAAACCGGCCGTCGAATGGGTCAGGAGACCGAGACGTCCGAGCGAGGACTTGCCCTCGAGCCGAGCCGCGACATCGACGGGCAGAGTCACGAGCTCATGAGTGGATGCGAGGACGAACTCCCCCGGGTGGAGGACGAAGGGCTCCCCCGGAGCGGCTTCGACGAAACGGGTGAGTTCGGGCTGCTCGAGGCTCGGGTCGATGACCGCGTATTTGTGGTTGTCGAAGAGCCGGAAGTAGCGGTCGAGACACACGTCGACGCTGGCCGGCTGGATCAGCGACGGGTCGTAGGGGTCGAGGGCGATGCGTCCGGAGTCGAGCTCGGCGCGGATGTCGCGGTCGGAAAGGAGAGTCACGCTTCCGATGGTAGTCGCTGCAAGCCCCGCACGCTTAAGCCTTCTCTCCTCTCCCCTCTGCCGAACCATGGGTCGAATACGCATAACCGGCCGGCAAAATCTACCGACACGCCGAAACTATGTCACAAAACGGTAACGATTCTCGGGAATTCTCCTGATTTTTACCCGTGTGTCTCCCCATAGCGGCGGATGAATGCTTTAGGGTAATGAGCTGTACGGACCCGCGCACGATGGTGCCTTCCCCTTCTTAAGCCAAGGAATGCCGGGAGTCCATCGTCTTTCGTGGGTAGACAACAATCGAAAGGCATTACTGTGAAGACCTCGCGTCTTGTGCTTGCCCCCGCAGTAGCCGTTGCATTGACAGGTCTTGCTGGCGCCCCGGCGTTCGCAGCGACAGAGTCCACCGCTTCGGTCCCTCAGCAACCGCTGTGCGCCCAGGGTGATCAGCAGTCATCGAGCAGCTCCGAATCGGATTCTTCGGTTCCCGACGAGTCGGATCCGCAGGCGACCCTTGCGCAGGCGCAGGTGACCCGCGCCGACATAGCTGACGACAAAAAGGGAATCGGCTTCTCCGGCACCGGATTCAGCCCGGACCAGAAGGCCACGGTGACCGTCGTCGGCACCGATGGCACCGAATACTCGCCGGACAAGAAGCTCACGGTCGACGAAGACGGAAAGGTCTCCGGCACCTACTTCTTCACCGTCACCGACGGTGCCCAGGTGCCTGTCGGCGAGTACTCGCTCTACCTCACCGATCTCAAGTCCGAGAAGAAGTCTTCGAAGGTGACCTTCGAGGTCGTCTCCAAGGCCTCCGAGGTCGACGAACCGGGCAAGGGCGACGACGATAAGTGCGATTCGGCCACCGGTCCCATCAAGACTCCGGACGAGACTCCCAGCGAAACGAAGTCCCCGGAGCCCTCTGAGACGAAGACCGAGGAGCCCACCACCGAGGCACCGAAGCCCAGCCCGTCGGAGACGAAGACCGAGGATCCGACCACGAAGGCTCCCGAGCCGACGGAGACCAAGACCGAGGAGCCCACCACCGAGGCACCGAAGCCGAGTCCGTCGGAGACGAAGACCGAAGAGCCCACCACCGAAGCACCCAAGCCGAGCCCATCGGAGACCGACAAGGGCGAGGACAAGGACGACAAGGCTCCTGCCGACGGTGTGAAGCCGGGACCCGCCGAGGGTCCGAAGGACGAAGCGCCGAAGTCCGACGAGCCCAAGGTCGATGAGACCGACGGTGCCGAAGACGCGGCCGAAGACGACAAGAAGGCCGAGGACGAGGCTCCCGAGTCCACCGGTCCGGCCAGCCCCGGCACCGAGGACAAGAAGCCTGCCGCAGCCGCACAGGCGTCCATGTTCATCAACCCCACCGAGGTCAGCTCCGAGGACTTCCTGAACGACGGCATCAAGATCGGCGTCAGCGGGGCTCAGCCCGGCGAGAAGGTCTCGATCACGGTCGAGCATGCCCAGGGCAAGGTCGACCGCTACACGATGACCAAGGAAGCCGATTCCGAAGGCAAGGTCACGTTCGGCGTCCAGGCCAAGGTCAAGGCCGTGCTCGGTACCTACAACGTGCGTGCCCAGGCCGAGAGCTTCGATGAGCCCCAGGGCGGAAGCTTCACCGTGCTCACCAACGGCACCGCCGTCGACGAAGGCGGAAACGGGGCCGGGAACGGCAGCGGCTCGAATGATTCGGGCAGCGACCTGCCGCGCACCGGTGCCGAGATGACCGGACTGGCCCTCGGTGTCGGTCTGCTCGCAGTCGGTGCAGCAGCTGTCATCATCACCCGTCGGCGGATGAACGCCTCCGACGATCCCGCGGAGTTCTAAGCCGCGTTGAACGATGAATTGTCCCTCGCGGGGCTGCAGCTCGACGGACGCGAGATCGACCTCGGACGTCTGCGAGCAGGGACAATGCTCGGACTCATGGGCAGCCCGGACAGCACCACATCGGTGGTGCTGTCCGCGGCGGCCCTGCCCCACGTCGCACCACCACCACGCTTCCCGACCGGTCGCCGGTCGGGTCGCTTGCGTGTGCGCAGCTGGATGAAGAGCTATCTTCGCGAAGCCGATGCCGGATCTGGGGAGGCGGCATCGGCAGCGGATCCATCGGCTGCATTGACATCATTCGGACTGCGCCCCGATGTTCTGCGTCGGCGCCTCGACGACCTCGACGCGACCGATCGTGCCCGCCTCGCCCTGGCCGCGGCTTGGGCGAGCGGCGCGAAGTGGCTGGCTCTCATCGACCCGTTCGGTTCGGTCCCCGGCCATCTGCGCACCGGGCTGCGGGGTCGCTTCGCCGAACTCGTCGCCCAAGAAGGGCGCGGGGTCGTCTTCAGCTCGAATTCGCTGACCGACCACACCATCGCCGAGGCGGGGGTGGCCGATATCGAAAAGGACCAACTCGTCGCGCTCGGCTCCTTGGAGCAGATCGTCACCGAACCGCGCGGTTCGCTGCCGGCCGAGCTCAGCGGGGTCAACGTCTATTCCGGGCTGGCCCGGAAGGGATGGCTGTCCATCGGCCATTCAGCCGTGCGCGCCCGCACCGAACTCGACGGGAAGGTGTTCGTCACTCTCGGGTGGCGTGCCGCCCTCCTGTCACTGGACGAACACGACCCGGCGTTCACCTCGGCGACGGTGTTCGAAGCCATCGTCACGGGACTGCGCGATCGCGGTTCCTGTCTGCAGGCGAAGCTCTCACCGGTCGACACGGAGATGGGTCTCGCGCTCGACGTCGACCTCGCCGACCTCGCCGGAGTGCCGAGAACGCAGACGGATCCGACCATCGGATTCGGTGTCCTGCACCCGGGACTCGGCGCGACGATCTCCGAACTGCGAGCCAACGTCAAGGTCGGCACGCATGTCTTCGTCGAGGTCGACACCTCTGCCCTGCATGCCTACCCGGTCGAGTGATCCGCGGCAGATAGACTGAGAACTGCCCAGTCCCCTCAAGTCCCCAACCGAATCAGGAGCGCCATGCGAACGTCGCGCAGACTTCTGATCTCAGCGCTGACGGTCGTCGTCCTCACAGTGGCAGCGGTCCCCCTCCTCAACTTCACCGTCTACACGCCCGCGCGAGCCGCTGAATCCTATATCTCGGCGATCGAACGCGGCGATGCGCAGAGTGCCTTCTCCTACCTGTCCACGCCGACTCCGACATCGACCTTGGCACTCAGTGACGAGGTGCTCTCCGCGGCTCCCGATCTGCCGCGCGAGCCCGAGGCCGAGACCGTTTCCGTCGACGGCGATCACGCGAAGGTCAGCCTCAGGTACAACCTGTCCTCGCGGGAGCAGACCGTCGATCTCAACATGGTCCGCCTGCCTGCCAGCGCGGGACTCTTCAACCGCTGGGCCATCGAACAGGAAGCATGGCCGACCTTGACCCTGGACGTCTCCGGTTCGTCGACGGCGACGGTCAACGGATACGGGGTCAGCACGGGGAGTGTGCCCGTGCTGTTCCCGGCGAGCTACCTCGTTGGTTTCGATGCAACGTATCTGAAGTCGCGATCCCAACGCACCGAGGTGACCGCCCCCGGCGACTCCCCCACCGTGAAGCTCTCGCCCGAACCCACGGCCAAGCTCGAGCAGACCGTGGAGGAGCAGGTCACCGACCATCTGCAGGACTGCATGAAGTCGAAGACGCTCATGCCGGCCGGCTGCGTCTTCGGCTACGACACGGACAACGAGATCATCGGCGATGTCTCCTGGTCGCTCGAGCGCAGTCCGCAGATCGGGCTGACCTCGTCCGGCAGCGATCTCGAACTCACTCCCTCGACGGTCGAGGTACGGGTCAAGGGACGTTACCGCGACATCGTCACCGCTGCCGAACACGACTTCGACGAGAAGCTCTCCTTCGTCCTCGGCGGCTCGGTGGTCGTCAAGTCCTCACAGGTGAGCTTCGAACCGCGCCGCCTCGGCGACGTCACCATCGCCTGAGGGGCGCTCCTCCTGCTGAGGTCCCAGTCCCGCTCCACAGGCCCGTGTCCGGACCTCCGACGGATGCGCCTCTCGCGGTTCTCCTTGCCACAGTGATTGTTGGGTCGATCCACGGCGTTCAGAACGCCGCAACCACCGTGGATCGACCCAGCAATCTCCGTGCATGGGCGATTCTGCGACTACCGTCCGCCTGATCGACAGCGGCCCTCGCTCTGGTGGCCGAGCGCTCAGGCGCCGCGGAGGTCGAGGGTGAGTGCGTTCGGAGCCGAATCCACGAGCTCGACGGGGATGCCCCAGTCCTGCTGGTAGAGGTGGCAGGCCGCGTGCAGCGGGATCTCTCCCCCGGGCTCACCGTCGCAGGCTGCAGCACGCGCTGTCACGTGCAGGACTCCCTCGGTGTACTCGGGATTGATGACGATATCTCGGCTGAGCCCCTCGGCTCCGCCTTCTCCTGAGGAGATGAGTTCCGGCGGCGTCGCAGACACCTGCAGGAACGTGGGATCACCCCACCGGTCGTCGAGCTTCTGACCAGCTGGGACAGTGAAACTCACGGTCAGCGACACCGGACCGGAGGCGATCTCGGTCGAAGGGCGCTTCGTGGTCAGTGCGCCCTCGTCGACCTTCTGGGCGTCCTTGGGCAGCTTCACCCGGGTGAGTGCGTGTGCGGCGGACTCGACGACGATGAGTTCGGCGTCATCGGGGGTGCCTGCGTTGTCGATGAGGACGATGTCCGAGGGTTCGCGCAGGCCGCGCGCCAGGGTCGTGACTTCCTCGGTCCTCGGGTCGAAGCGGCGGATCGCACCGTTGTAGGTGTCGGCGATCGCGACCGATCCGTCAGGCAGGCTGCGCACTCCCAGCGGGTGCTGCAGGCGGGCTTCGGCGGCCGGTCCGTCGCGGAAGCCGAAGTCGAAGAGTCCGACGCCCACCAGCGAGGACACCTCACCTGTGGCGGGATCGAGGCGGCGGATCGCCGAGGTCTCGGAGTCGGCGACGAACACCTCGCCCGCTGGCCCGAGGTCGAGACCGGAGGATTGGGCGAACCACGCCGACTCGCCGTCGCCGTCGACCAGGCCCTCGTTCATCGTGCCCGAGAGGATGCGGATCGTGCCGTCCTTCGGATCGAAAGACCAGATGGTGTGGTTGCCGGCCATCGCCACGACCACCTCGGCGGTGGAGGGGACGAAGAGGACATCCCACGGCGACGACAGCTT
Source organism: Brevibacterium sediminis (assembly GCF_024895295.1). Lineage (NCBI taxonomy): Bacteria > Bacillati > Actinomycetota > Actinomycetes > Micrococcales > Brevibacteriaceae > Brevibacterium > Brevibacterium sediminis. Next base: position 159,991 of record NZ_JAHQRN010000007.1, read on the forward strand.
CACGTCTACCGCGGGTCCATCGTATCGTCCCAGCTCACCGGGCTTGCCGCGGACGTTGTCGATGGCACCGACCATGTGCTGCTCACCGGTGCCGGCGATGGTCGTGACCGTCTCGTTCGTCAGGTCGATCCCGCGCAGGGTGTGGTTGACGGTATCGGCGACGACGAGCTGGTAGCCGACTTCGGCCGCCAGGTCGGCGGGCAGCACGGTGATTCCGCCGGGTTCACTGAAGCGCGCCGAGGCGAAGTCGCCGTCGTCCGCGCCGCGCTCACCAGTGCCGATACGGCGGATGATCGTGGCCGCATCGTCGTCGTATTCGACGAGGCTGTGGTGTCCGGAATCGGCGACCATGAGGTGGCCCGAGGGCAGCCGGGTGGCCTTTCCGGGGTAGAACAGGTCCGTCTCCGGGGCCGGCGGCGGAACGTAGGGCCCGTCGCCGGAGTGAAGGGTGCCCTTGGCCGAGTGCTCCTCGATGAGGCCCTCGATGATCTCGGTGAGGCCGGCCGCGTGGCCTTCACCGGACATCGTCGCTACGAGGTAGCCCTCGGGGTCGATGACGGCCAAGGTCGGCCAGGCGCGGGCGGTGTAGGCCTGCCAGGTGACGAGGTCGGGATCGTCGAGGACGAGATGCTCGACCTGGTAGCGTTCCACGGCCTGGTCGACGGCCTCGACGGTGCGTTCGAACTCGAATTTCGGCGAGTGCACGCCGATGATGACGAGCTCTTTGGCGTACTTCTCCTCCAACGGGCGCAGTTCGTCGAGGACGTGGAGGCAGTTGATGCAGCAGAAAGTCCAGAAGTCGAGGAGAACGACCTTTCCGCGCAGGTCGGCCAGGGTCAGATCCTTGCCGCCGGAGTTCATCCATCGGCGGCCGACGAGTTCGGGCGCACGGACCTTGACGTCCCGTGCCGCAGCGTCATGCGTCGAGGCGTCATGCGTCGACGCTGTGGGTGCGGCCGCCGGGTCAGCGGCAGGGGCTGGGACGGTGGATTCTTCCGGCCTGGTGTTCATAGTCCAATGATCGCAGATCCCCCACCGAGGCGGCCTCCCCGGTGTCATCATGTGACCGGCTCCTCATCCCCGATGTCAAACGGGGATGAGGATCGGATGGGCGATGCCTTCCGGCTGCAGCCGGTGCACGGACTGTCCGTACACCTCGTCGACGAGCTCTTCGGTCAGCGCCTCGGCGGGTCGACCGTCGGCGACGAGCCGCCCGTCCCCGAACACGAGAACACGGTCTGAATACCGCAGTGCGAGGTTGAGGTCGTGGAGGACGACGACGATGGCCGCCCCGTCGGCGCGCAGTGCCCGCACTGACTTCAGCAGTGACTCCTGATGCCTGAGGTCGAGGGCGGCTGTGGGTTCGTCGAGGAAGACGATCGGGGTTGTCTGCACCTTCGTCCTGGCAAAGGACACCCGGGCCGCTTCACCGCCGGAGAGCGTCGTGATGTCACGGGTCTCGAAGCCCTCGAGGTCGGCATCGGCGATCGCTTCGGCGACGAGCGCGGCATCACGGTCGGCGTCGATGTCCCAGGGCAGCCGCCCCATGTGCACGGCCTCCTCGACGCTGAAGGCGAAGTTCGAGCTGTTGTGCTGGAGCATCACCGCACGCACCCGAGCCAGCGGTCCCGACTTCCACGCCCCCACCTCGGTGCCGGTGATCTCCACCGACCCTCGCGTCGGGGACACGTCCCCGGCCAGCAGAGAGAGCATCGTCGATTTGCCCGCCCCATTGGGACCGACGAGGGCGACGACCTCACCGGCACGCAGATCGAAAGACACCCCGGAGACGAGCTCCCGGCCGTCGACGACGAAGGTGACGTCGCGGGCGCGGACGACCGCCTCGGCGGCATTGTTCACAATCACCATGAGCTTTTCCTCATCCGCACGACCAGGAACAGGAAGAAGGGCGCTCCGACGGCGGCCGTGAAGAGACCGATCGGGACCTCGGCGGGCGGAGCGACCACGCGGGAGGCACAGTCGGCGGCGACGATGAGGATCGCACCGGCGATTGCCGAGATCGGCAGCAGCCCCCGGTGGCCGGGGCCGACGACGATGCGCACGATGTGCGGGACGACGAGGCCGACGAAGCCGATTGCCCCGGCGAAGGCCACGGCCGCGCCGGTGAGCAGTGCGGTGGCGATGATGATGGTCAGGCGGCTGCGTTTGACGTTGAGCCCGAGATGCTGGGCCTCGCGCTCACCGAGGGTGAGCACGTCGAGGGTGCGGGAATTGAGCAGGACGATGACGAGGCCAGCGACGAAGACGGGCAGAGTCGCCCAGAACTGGGGCCAGATCACCTTCGCCAGCGACCCCATCTGCCAGAACGTCAGAGTCTGGAGCTGCTGATCGTCGGCGATGAAGGTGAAGAACCCCGTCAGCGCCTGACAGCCGGAGCCGACCGCAATGCCGACCAACAGCATCCGTGAGGTCCCCGTGTTCCGGCCCGGGCGGGCGAGGACGTAGATGAGTCCGGTCACCACCAGGCCCGCAAGGAACGCGCCCAACGGCAGGAGCCAGGTGATGCTGCCACCGGCGAGCACGATGACGCCGACGGCTCCGGCCGAGGCGCCGCCGCTGACGCCGATGATGCCCGGATCGGCCAGCGGGTTGTTGAACAGGCTCTGCAGCGCCGCCCCTGAGATCGCAAGCGCGGCTCCCACGAGGACGCCCATGAGGACGCGGGGAATCCGCAGCTGCCACACGACGGAGACGTCGCGCTGGCTCAGCCCTGCGCCGTCGACGAGGCCCAGCTTCGCGCCGACGATGCGCGCGACGTCGTCGAGCGGGATCCGCAGCGGTCCGACCGAAGCCGAGACTGCCATGAGCACGGCGAGGACCGCGACTCCGATGAGGACGCAGGTCAGCAGCGGGATTCGCCGGACGCTGTGCCGCTTCTCCGCCTTCGCGGCGGCGCTGCTGTACACCGGTGACGGCTTCTGGGACCGGTTGAGGACCTTCGCGCTCACGAGAGCTGCGCGACCGCCTCGGCGAGGGCCTGCGCACCGACGCCGATCTCCGGGCTCGAGTACTTCAGCTGGGCGTCGGGCATGACGAAGATCGCCGAGTTCTGGCCTGCGGGCGTCTGGTCGAGCGTCGGGAACGCCTTCCACAGGCCGTCCTCGCCGCCCCACTTCTCGTAGTCCGATTCAGCCATGACGACGACGTCCGGCGCCGAGGCGACGATGCCCTCATTGCTGAATTCGCGGGAGTATCCGCGCAGCTTCGATTCGGCTCCGACGCTCGTGTAGCCGAGCGTTTCGATCATCTCATTGCCCGGCGTACCGGTGCCGGCGACAGCATTCTGCCCGCCGGCGCCCGAGGCCGTGACCTCGATGATCGAGAGATCCGTCGTGTCGGATTCCTTCGCGGTCTTCGCGGCATCGGCGAGCTGGTCGTCGACGATCTTCGCGAGCTCTTCGCCGGCGTCCTTCGCCCCCACGTACTCGGCAACGGCCTTGAGCTTGTCGCCCTGGGACTGCTGGTCATCCATGACGACCGCATCGGTGCCGGCGTCGCGGAACTGCCCTGCAACATCGCCGTGGCGTTTGGTGTTGTCACCGATGAAGAGGGTGCCGTCCATGGCCAACAAGCCTTCGACACCGGTGCTCTTGCCGAATTCGAAGTGCTCCGGGGCATTCTTTGCCTCGGGAGAGACAGCGTCCTCCGGGGCGGCTGCGATCTTGTCGGCCAGTCCCAGCGCTCCAAGAGTCGATGCGACGCCGTCACCGGCGACGATGATCTGGTCGATGTCCTTGACCTCGACGTCGGTGCCCGTGCCGTCTTCGACCTTGACGGGCAGCTTCGGCTTGGCTTCGATCGTGGAGAAGTCGCTCTCTCCCGAGATCTGCTTCCAGCCTTCCGGGAGCGGGACGGAGAGATCGGAGCCGGAGCCCTGATCGGCAGCGGAGTCGTCAGCGGTGCCGGAGGTGGACCCTCCGCATCCGACGAGTGCCAGGGCACATGCGGCTCCGATGATCGTCAGTCCAGTTCTCATTGCTCTCCTTGGGGTGGTGTGGCGTGGTGGCTGTGTCTGCGTTGCAGCGGCCGAAGCGGTGTCGGGCGGAATCGTCGTTGGGTCTGAGGCGTGCGTGGAGGAGCTGGCGCCTACCAATTGGTAAGCCTAACCTAAGTGGATAGACTAGCAACGTTGTCAGCCGACTTGTCCAATCGATGTGGTCGACTGTCCGAAATGCGATACTCACCGGCCCTCAATGACGGCCCGGTGCTGTCGAGTGCGCGACTTGTCGCCCTACTGCCCAAACTGCAAGGATCAATCACGTGCGCTTCATCGACATCATGGCTGACTTCTCCGCTTCTGCTGCTGGGAAATCCGGTGGTTCCGGCTTCTCCGCTTCTGCCGCTGGGGAATCCGGTGGTTCAGGCGATCGCGAACGGCAGTTCTGGGATGAGGTCGCCCGGCAGGGGACACCCCTGGTCGACCCGTGCCCCACTGACACGGCCCTGCGCGACGTCACGTTCCTCTATCGCTGCACCGATCCCGAGGTGCGCAGCGTCCGGCTCGCGGCGAACCGGGTCACCGACAAACACAGGCAGGCCGATGGAGTCATGGCCCGAGTCCCTGGCACCGACATCTGGGGCGTGACGCTCACCCTGCCGGCCGATCTGCGCTGTTCCTACGGCTTCAGCCCCTCCCGTGAAGAGGTCGCCCCACCGTTGAGCGGTCCGGGTCGACCGGGGCCGCCCGCCTTCATCGACCCGCTCAACCTCGATCCACCGGTCACCCGGCCGGATCAGCCGGGTGCCGGCGAGGGGGCGTCGGTGTTCTCGGGTCCGCTCGCTCCCGATCACGGCATGTGGCTGTTCGATCGTCCCCAGGGTGCGACCGCTGCGACGAGGACGACGGTGACGGCCGGCGCTGACGCGGACATTCCCGCCGAGGCGGATGGGGGCAGCCTCGGCGAGGACCCTGAACGGGTTCGCTCTGAGCCGGCCCTCATGGTCTCTGCCGACCGTGAGATCGGCGGCAAGAAGTACCCTGTGCGGGTGTCTCTGCCGAGTGGGCCGCCGGCCGGTCTCCTCGTGCTCTTCGACGGTCGGCAGTGGTTCGACCACCTCTGCGTGGCGCGTGCCGTGGAAGCTGCCGGGCTGCCCGGGCTCATCATCATCGGCATCGGCACGCACACGACGGCCGAACGAACACATTCTCTTGCCGGCAACGACCAGTTCCTTCGCAGCGTCGCCTCGGAACTCGTTCCCGATATCGAAGCCGAAGCGGCCGTCAACGGCTCCGTACTGCCGGCCGATGCGCGGCGGATCATCTGCGGGCAGAGCCTCGGCGGGCTCGCGTCCCTGCTCATGGCTCGCACGTGCCCCGGCGCATTCGACGCCGTGCTCGCTCACTCCCCCTCGCTGTGGTGGAGCCCCGGCGGGACGGCGACTCCGGCGGACCTGGCGAGCATCGATGGTGATGACTGGACTGCGCGCCGGTTCCGCGAACACGTTGCGGGCGTGGGCGCCTGCGATTTCCACCTCGCCGTCGGTCGTCGGGAGGGACCCATGGTCGACCGCGCCGGCCGACTGGCCGAGGTGCTCGACGGTCTCGGATTTTCTGTCTCACTGTCGGTGTATGAAGGCGGGCACGACTTCGCCTGCTGGCGCGGGGCGCTCATCGACGGACTGCGGAAGGTGTTCGCGCAGGATTCTGCGGCAACCGTGTCCGACAAGTAGTTGCGGCCGGCCGCGTCATGTGCTGATCGCGCCGTGTGAGAGCCGCGCCATGTGCGGGCATGCCGCGCGGACCCGCCTCAGGTGTAGTCGCGGGCGCCGAAGATGCTCGAGCCGACTCGGACGATCGTGGCGCCTTCGGCGATGGCGAGTTCGAAGTCGTTGCTCATGCCCATCGACAGCTCGGTCGCCTCGGCGGGCATGACCCCGGCCCCGCGCAGCTTCTCGCTGAGTTCGCGCAGGTCGGAGTAGCTTGGGCGGATCTCTTCGGGACTGGTGCCGGGAAGGCCGATCGTCATGAGTCCGCGCAGCCGCATCCGGCCGAGCTTCCGGGTCGCGGTGATGAGTTCCTCGGCGTCTTCGGGCGCGACACCGAACTTCGAGTCTTCGCGGGAGGTGTTGACCTGGATGAAGTAGTCGATGGTCTCATCGAGGACGTCGAGACGGTTGTTGATCTTCTCGGCCAGCGGGAGGTTATCGACGGACTGGATGCAGTGAGCGTGCCGCAGGGTGTGATTGACCTTGTTCTTCTGCAGGGGTCCGATGAGGTGGGTCTCGGGGTTGAGGTCGGCGAGAGCCTCGGCCTTGCCGGTGATCTCCTGCACCTTGTTCTCGCCGATGAGGGTGAACCCGTGCTCGAGGGCGACGCGGATCTTCTCTGCCGGCTGCGTCTTCGTGGCCAGCAGCACGCGCACATCGTCACCGCTGCGACCGCTCGACTCGGCGGCGGCGCGGGCACGGTCAGCCACCTCGTCGAGGTTGCCGATGATGGCTGCGATGTCGTCGGCGGACAGTGAGGGGGAATCAGGCGTACTCATGTCTCCAGTCTTGCATGAGCCGCGCGAAGTTTCAGGTCGCCGAGGATGCCCAGCCGAGAAACGAAATGCGGACGATCCGGGTCGAAATCATCGTGTTTCCTCGACCTGGATCGTCCGCAGCTCGGTGCCGCCGTTGTGAGCGGGCTGTGCTTGTTCCAACCGCCTCGGCGTCGGTTGTTCCAACCGCATCGGCGTCGGTTGAGTGCTTACTTCGGCAGGCCCTCGGCGTTCGGGTCGATGTTCTTGATCAGCGCGGAGGTGTCGAGTCCGCCGAGGTCTTCGTCAATGAGCTTCTGCAGCTGCGCATGGACGAGGGTGGCCGCCGGGAGGTCGACTCCCTGGGTCTCGGCGCCGGCGAGGGCCAGGCCGACGTCCTTGTGCATGAGTGCGGTGGCGAAACCGGGCTTGAACTCGTTGTTCGCCGCGGCCGTGGTGGTCACGCCGGGCACCGGATACCAGGTCCGCAGCGGCCAGGAGTCGCCGGAGGACACCTTGGCAATATCGTGGAAGACCTTCGGATCGAGGCCGAAGCGATCGGCCAGCACAGCGCCTTCGACGACACCCTGAAGGCTGATCGAGAGCATCATGTTGTTGACGATCTTCGCGGCCTGACCTGCGGCGTCACCGCCGGCGTGGAAGATGTTCCCGGCCATTGCCTCGATGACGGGTCGGGCCTCTTCGATGTCGGCGTCGTCGCCGCCGAGCATGAACGTCAAGGTGCCGGCCTCGGCACCGGTGACGCCGCCGGAGACGGGACCGTCGATGAGGCGGAAGCCTGCCTTCTTCGCCTCGGAGTGGAGGAGGCGGGCCGAATCGAAGTCGATCGTCGAGGAATCGATGAGGAGGGTCTTCCGGTCTGCGTTGGCCAGGACTCCGTCGGGCTCGAGGTATGCGGTGCGCGCGTGCTCGCCCTTGGGCAGCATCGTGAAGACGATATCGGCACCGGCGACCGCCTCGGCGATGGAACTCACGGGGTTCACCCCGCTCTTCGCGGCTGCGTCCACGGCCTCGGGGACGAGATCGAAACCATTGACGGTGTGACCGGCCTTGACCAGGTTCGCAGTCATCGGGCGGCCCATATTTCCCAGGCCAACCCATCCAATCGTCGACATAATATGCCTCCTCGCATCATGTTCAGCAACTCTTACGTGTTCCCTCTCACAGTACGCCAGTGAACGCGCCGAAGCCCGGCGGGGAGCCTCACCTCTTCCGCACCGGTTATGTGCGCGTACGCAGATAGAATGGGGCCACTATGGCTTCCTATGCACCTGGCAGTTCCGGTCCGCAGATCGCCCCCGAGGATCTGCTGACTCTGCTCGCCGTCGCCCGGCTGGGGAAGTTCACGGCCGCGGCACACAGCCTCGGCCTCAACCACACGACCGTGTCCAGACGCATCGCCGCGCTTGAGAAGGCGTACGGCGATCGCGTGCTCGTGGCCTCGCCCGACGGGTGGGAGCTCAGCGCCGCCGGGCGTCAGCTGCTGCCGATCGCCGAGGACATCGAGGCCGCTCTGGGGCGCATCGATGCGCATTCGAATTCCGCTCTGTCCGGAACGATCCGGCTGGCGTGCCCGCAGGCCTTCGCCCTTGAGTACGCCGTTCCGGCGCTTACCGAACTGCAGGAGCAGCACCCGGGACTGCAGATCGAACTGATCACCGCTACGCAGCGGGCCCGGCAGTATCGGTCGGGCGTCGATATCGAAATCGTCGTGGGACGTCCGGATGCCCCGCGCTCGATCGCCAAGCACATCCGCGACTACCGGCTCCAGCTCTACGCTTCGCAGGATTACATCGCCTCGCATCCGATGCCGCAGACGCTGGATGATCTGGCCGACCACCGGATGGTCTACTACATCGAGAATTCGCTGCGGGTCGATGATCTCGACGAGGCGGCCGACGCACTTCCGCGCGGGAAGGGATTCTTCCGGTCTACCTCGGTGCATGCGCATGTGCTCGCGACCTCGCACGGTGCCGGGATCGGCATCCTGCCCGACTTCCTCGCCCACGGAAACTCCCGCTTGGTGCAGGTGCTGCCCGAGCTGTTCTCCAAGCAGGTGTCGTATTGGGCCTCGGTCCGCCACGAGTCCCTGCGCAACGCCGGAGTCCGCAAAGTCCTAGAATCCCTCTAATTGCTACCTGACGGCGGCCCAGCTACCTCGCGCGAGGTTGCTGGGCCGCCGTCAGGTAGTTCTGGGAGGGGGAGCGAGATGCTGGAGAGTTCAGGCGGCCACCCAGCCGCCGTCGATGCTGTGAGCGCTGCCGTTGATGACTGCGGCATGGTCCCCTGCCAGGAAGGTCGCGATCGCCGCGACGTCCTCGGGTTCGGCGAGCTTGGGCACCGCGGAATGGCCGAGGAAGACCTGCTCGAGGACCTCGTCCTCGCTGATGCCGTGAGTCTTCGCCTGATCGGCGATCTGTCCCTTCACCAGTGGCGTGAGCACGTAGCCGGGGTTGATCGCATTGCACGTCACTCCGTGCGGGCCGGCCTCGAGCGCAGTCGTCTTCGTCAGTCCCATGAGACCGTGCTTGGCCGCGACGTACGCGGACTTGTTCGCCGAGGCCCGCAGACCGTGGACGGAGGAGAGGTTGATGATGCGCCCCCAACCGCGTTCGTACATCTTCGGCAGCACCGCCTTCGTGAGCACGAACGGCGCTTCGAGCATGAGCGTATTGATCAGCCGCCAGTCCTCGAGCGGAAACTCCGTGATCGGGTGGATCCGCTGGATGCCGGCGTTGTTGACGAGGATGTCGACGTCGAGCTCGGTGCCGTCCAGCGCCGAGGTGTCCGCCAGGTTGACTGCCCACGCTTCACCGCCGAACTCGTCGGCGACGGCCTGTGCCGAGTCGGCGTCGACATCGGCGACGATGACAGAAGCACCGGCCCGTGCGAACGACTGAGCGATCGCTTTTCCGAGCCCGGATGCTCCGCCGGTGACGAGGGCGCGTTTGCCGGTGAGGTCTCCCATGAGATGTGCCTTTCGTGGTTCGAGTCTGTCGTACGTGTCCATCTTCCACCCTGCGGAGGCCGAGGAATCATCGAGGTGGGCGCCGAGGCGGCTGCCGAGCGTAGGTCGCAGTCCGACAGGTGAGGTCGGCGCCAGGCAAAGGGGCGGTGCCGATATTCACCGACACCGCCCCTCACCGGGTCACCATCCGGCCTCAGCTGGCCGTGGCGACTCCGCGGCGCACCTTGTCTGCATGGTCGAGCGAGCGCAGGTCGATCCCCTTGGTCTCGCGGGTGAACATGAGTGCGATGAACGAGATGATCGCAGCGGCCAGCAGGTAGAGTGCGATCGGCACCGAGGAGCCGAAGGCGTCGAGCAGTGCGGTGGCGATGATCGGCGCGAAGGATCCAGCGACGATGGCCGTCACCTGGTAGCCGGTCGAGACGCCCGAGTTGCGCATGCGGGTCGGGAACATCTCGGACATGATCGCCGGCTGGCCCGCGTACATCAGTGCGTGGAAGACGAGACCGATGAGGAGGGCGAGGAAGATCATGCCGGCACTGCCGGTGTCGTACATCGGGAAGGCGAAGAAGCCCCAGGTCGCGGTCAGGATGATGCCCACGGCGTAGGGCATCTTGCGTCCGATCCGGTCGGTGGCGGCACCGACGAGCGGAACGAGGACTGCGTGGATCGCATGGGCGCCGAGGAGGAGGCCGAGGATCTCGGCGGATTCGATCTTCACCTGCGTGGCGAGGTAGGTGATCGAGAAGGTCACCACGAGGTAGTAGTGGATGTTCTCGACGAAGCGCAGGCCCATCGCGGCGAAGACCTCACGCGGGTAGCGCTTGAATACGGCCTTGATGCCGTAGTCTACGCCTTCTTCGATCTCCTCGGCCTGAACCTCGTCGAAGATCGGCGCATCGGAGACTCGGGTGCGGATGTAGTAGCCGATGAGGACGATGACGGCCGAGAGCCAGAACGAAATGCGCCAGCCCCACGACAGGAAGTGCTCTTCGGTCAGCGTTGCAGTGAGAACGAAGAGAACCGCGGTGGCCAGCAGGTTGCCCAAGGGCACGCCGGACTGCGGGAATGATGCCCAGAAACCGCGCTCCTTGTTCGGAGCGTGCTCGGCCACGAGGAGGACAGCTCCGCCCCATTCGCCGCCGACTGCGAAGCCCTGGACCACACGCAGCAGCACGAGCAGGATCGGAGCGAGGTAGCCGATCTGGTCGAAGGTCGGCAGACAGCCCATGAGGAACGTGGCCACACCGACGAGGACGATCGAGAGCTGCAGCAGCTTCTTGCGTCCGTACTTGTCGCCGAAGTGACCGAAGACGATGCCGCCGACGGGGCGGGCGATGAATCCGACTGCGTAGGTGGCGAAGCCTGCCAGGATCGGCGTCAGCGGATTGTCGGAAGGCGGGAACAGAATGTGGTTGAACACCAGCGTGGCGGCCGAACCGTAGAGGAAGAACTCGTACCATTCGACGACCGTTCCGGCCATCGAGGCAGCGACGACCTTGCGCAGCTGAGCGCGGATCGACTTCCTCTCAGCATTGTTCTGAGAACTCATGGGACTCCTTCGTTTCCACAATCCGCGTCACCGTTGAATGCGCGAATAGGCTTGCTCCGGCGCCGACCGGCTGACAGCCCGGGGCACTCAGACCGCATCGGTGCGGCCGGTGTACCCCTGCTTCAGCGCAGTGTTTCGGGCGCTTGGATATTTCTCATCCAAGGATCAGTGTGCGCCACGTTACGGAGTTTTTGGTAACGACCTGGCCATAATCCGAGAATTTCCGGTGCACATTCGTGCACAGCGGTTGTGCAGCAGTCAGCTGAGACTGCTGCGAGCTCGCAAGGCCCATTGCGGCGCGAATCGTCCCTGCGCGTCAGGCCAGCTCCCCCGCGTCTGATCACCACGCCGGCCATCGAGGTACCACCGCAGTCAGCGCATGGAGCACAACCCCGAAACTCACCGTCGGCGCGGAGGCGCCTTCGCATCGCGTTCGGCCATCGAGGCGAGCATCGCATTGTAGGCGCGCAGCTCGGCGTCGTCGGTGCGGTCTTCGCTGCGGTCGATGCGCTTGGCCTCCCGGTCCGAGGACTTCGCCCATTGGACGCAGACCATGATCGCGATGAACAGGGTCGGGAATTCGCCGATGCCCCACGCGATGGAACCGCCGAGCTGCTGGTCGTCGATCGCCGTGTAGCCCCATCCTGCGCCGACGTTGCCGAACCAGTCTCCGGCGATCAGGACGTTCGAACTCATGATCGAAATGCCGAAGAAGGCGTGGAAGGCCATCGTCACCAACAGCATCACGAGCCGCATCGGGAAGACAGGGCGCTTGACGCCCGGATCGATGCCGATGAGGGCTTGGGCGAACAGGTACCCGGCGCCGAGGAAGTGCGCGATCATCAGTTCGTGCCCGATATGAGTATCGAGCGCGTAGTACATGATTCCCGAGTAGTAGAAGACGACCAGCGAACCCGCGAAGTTCACACTCGCCACGATCGGGTGCGCGAAGAAGCGCAGGTACGGAGTATGGACGAGCCAGAGCACCCATTCGCGCAGGCCTTCGGACCCGTCCGTGCGCGCCTTCGTTCCGCGCATGAGCATCGTGATCGGTGCGCCGAGCACGAGCGGCAGGGGTACGACCATGACCAGGAGCATGTGCTCGATCATGTGCGCGGAGAACTGCACCTCGCCGTAGACCCGGGGTCCGCCCGAGGTGACGTAGACGAGGAAGACCATGCCCACCAGCCAACTGATGAGGCGCAGCACCGGCCATTTGTCGCCTCGGCGGCGGAGGTTGATGAACGCCACGACGTAGGCGATCGAGGCGCCCGCTGCGATCGCGATCCACAGCGGATCCATCGACCATTCGCTGAAGTAGCGGGACAGATTCGGCTTCGGCGGCAGCGGATCACCGGTGAGGATCTCGGCCGGGGTGGGGTCGCCCACCGGCTCCTGCGGCACGGGCGGCTGTGACCGGGCCAAGGCCACGGCCATTCCCATCGTGACCCCGAAGAGGATGAATTCGACGGTGATGAGGCGCCAGAATTCCACTGTCGCCGAGGCGGCTGTGCCCAAGCGTGAAATGACGAACTGACGGTGCCAGAATCCGATCAGACCGAGCAGGACCGTCGCGAACGCCTTTGCGAGGATGACCTGCCCGTACGTGGTCATGAGGTCGTCGAAGCCCTGCACGCGCAGAAGCGAGTTGACGACTCCGGAGAAGACGATGAGGCCGAAGGCGATGAGGGCGATCGTCGAATACCGTTCGACGACCGGCTTGAGGTTCTTCGAAGCGGCCAGACGGGTGCCCAACAGGGCGATGACGAAGAGCCCACCGAGCCAGAGGACCGCGCCGAGGATGTGCAGACCGAGGCTGTTGACGGCCTGCGTGTGCCCGGAGGCCTCTGCGGAGTGGCCCATCAGAGCCAAGGGGAGGATCACGGCGACGCTGAGCACTCCGGCGGCGGCGATGCCGATATGGGAGCGGGTGCCGAAGCACAGGGTCGAGGCGACAGCGATGAGGACGACGATGAGCACCCACAGCTGCCCGTAGGCGATCTGAGTGACGAACACGCCGAGTTGGTTCGAGAAGTCGAGATAGGCCTGGGCGCCCACAGTATCGACGAATGAGAAGACGAGCACGGCGACCGCAGACAGCGTCCACACGACCGAGGAGTATTCGGCAATCTGAATGGCCTTCGTCCACAGCGGGTCGAGAGGCACGTCATCGTCCGTGGCCTTGTGCCGGCGGGCGCGACCGCCAGCCGTGCGCGGGAGGATGAGGACGGCGAACATGAGGGCGCCGACGGTCAGCGACATCGCAATATTGAAGACGAACTTCGCTGCGGGAAGACCGAAACGAACGACAGAGCCGGGGTCGTTGAGCAGAGTCGGGTTGGCTGCTCCGGTGAAGAAGAGTGCGGCCAGACCGGCGATCACCCCGAGGAAGACGACGATGGGCACCGTGGCACGTTGCACGAACCGTGTGATCGGCTCGAAACCTGTAGAACTCACTGCGTGCGGACCGCCCCTTCTGACATGACCCAAGGATATCGTTCGGCGTCGCCGCACTGCCAACCGGGAGATCTCTTCGTGGTCGAGATCTCGGGGAGCCGCCTCGGCGAGGATGTATTCAGTCGTACGGGACGACGATCGTCCCTGTTCGAAGGCGGTCTGAGACGCTTGAAGACGCTCAGAGACAGCAAACGGCCCGGATCATACGATCCGGGCCATTCGACGCTGCTGCGTTGATCAGTTCGGGCTGCCAGCGGCACCCTTCAGCTTCGAACCAGCGGACAGCTTCACGGAGTAGCCGGCCTTGATCTGGATCTCTTCACCGGTCTGCGGGTTGCGACCCTTGCGAGCGGCACGCTCGGTGCGCTCAACGGAGAGCCAGCCGGGGATGGTGAGCTTTTCGCCCTTGGCCACGACGTCGGAGAAGACATCGAAGACACCATCGAGCACGTCCGAGACCTGCTTCTGGGTCAGGCCGGACTTCTCGGCAACTTCTGCAACGAGCTCACTGCGGTTCTTAGCCATAAAAGTGTCCTCCTTAGGACAAGTCGGTAGGTCACCGGTCCGTTTTTCCGATGACGAACTTCCTCGAGATTACCAGCTCGACTTGGTAACGCCGGGCAACTCGCCGTTGTGTGCCATTTCGCGGAAGCGAACTCGCGAGAGTCCGAACTTCCGGAGGTAGCCACGCGGACGACCATCCACCTGGTCGCGGTTGCGAACGCGAACCGGCGAAGCATCGCGGGGAAGCTTCTGCAGTGCGAGGCGTGCTTCCTCGCGCTGCTCATCGGTGGAATCGGGGTGGGTCAGCTGACGCTTGAGAGTCGCGCGGCGCTCTGCATAGCGTTCAACGATGACGCGACGCTGCTTGTCTTTTGCGATCTTTGACTTCTTAGCCATGTGCGCTCAGCGCTCCTCTCGGAAATCGACGTGCTTGCGGACTACGGGATCGTACTTCTTGAGCACGATGCGGTCCGGGGTGTTGCGGCGGTTCTTGCGGGTCACGTAGGTGAACCCGGTGCCGGCCGTCGACTTGAGCTTGATGATGGGACGAACATCCTGTGCCTTAGCCATCAGAGCTTCACTCCCTTGGCGATGAGTTCGTTGACCACAGCGTCGATTCCGCGAGCGTCAATGACCTTGATGCCCTTAGCGGACAGGGTCAGCGTGACGTTGCGGCGCAGCGACGGAACGTAGTAGCGCTTTTTCTGAATGTTCGGGTTGAAGCGGCGCTTCGTGCGGCGCTTCGAGTGGGACACGTTGTGTCCGAAACCGGGGACTGCCCCGGTTACCTGGCAGGTTGCTGCCATGTCTCTCCTCCAGTTCACAAGTTACCGACTCTCGAAACAAGCCCCTGCGGGATTGCACTTGCGTGCCCTCTCCGCTTGCTTGCGCCGATGTCGGAAGACATCAACAAATTTTCTCGACTGTTACCGTGAAAATTGTGTACGCCAAAACAGGTCTGCCCGTTCGGGCGAGATGTCTCACCAGCGCTGAAGCCGTAGCCTGTGAGAGATGGCCGAAGCTGGAGTGCAGCGGTGGGTGAGCACCATGTGTGTCCTAGCAGATCGATCGGTGACCTGCCCGCTACGACACAACAAGAATCAATCTTACTGAGATGCCGGGCCGGAGGGCAAATTCATCCTGGTTTCTGCGGTGGGGCCTTCGTCACTGAAATCGCCCGCGTGGAAGGGCTTGTACGGTCGTCATCGATGCCCGGAGGGACCTTTGTCGACGCCCGGAGGGACTTTCACAGCTGGGGCCAAGCCAACTCGGTGATTTCCGCAGTAGGCTTTCGTCGGCAACGCGTCCTGTCGGCGATCCTGTTGAACGACTGCTCGACTCGTGCCAAGGTAAGTAGATGATTGCCACCACATCTGGCATTCAGGAGGACTGATGAGCGACGTTCCACAGAGGCCGCGCATTCGTCCGGCGACTAGCGACGACTGGCACAAGGGTTCAGGTGAATCTGCTGGTCAGACCCCGTCGTACGGGAATGACGCGGAACGTTCGTCTGCCGATTTCGACAACTCGACCTACTACGAGTACCTCGAACGGCACACGGGGGAACAGTCGATCTCGAAAGCTCGCAGCGGCAATGTCTTCGCCCCTGCCGGACGCTCACCCTTCGATGACGCTCACTCTGCCGGTTCCCACCAGTATGTGAATTCTCAGCAGTCTCAGCAGCCTGCCGGCGGTGGTGCCGGCAATGGCGTCGGCGGCTCGACACAGAATGGAGCCCAGACTCCTCCTTCCCCACAGTTTCCGCCCACCGTCCAAGACGATTCTTCCTCGCGCAATGGTCTGAAGATCGCTGTCGTCATCATCGCCATACTCATGGTTCTGGCCTTGGTGGGATTCTTCGGTATCCGGTGGCTCGCGCCGTCCTCGGGAACCGTCCCTGTGGATGTCGGATCCAGCGAGCCGGCCAGCTCGTCGCCCAGCCCTTCGGATGACCTTGTCCAACCGACGAAGAGCCCGGAAGACCAGCTCGACGCCTATACCGAAGAAGGCACCGAGAAAGCCGCTGACCTCGAAGGTGAGTGGGTGACTCAGGTGAGCGCGAAGAACGTCGGCCTCAAGGCCGACGGCAAGACCTGGTCAGCGCAGGACATCCTCAACGAGTACGAGGCCAACAAGGTCAAGTACCCGGGCGCAATCCTCATCCACAGCGGCGACTGGGCCTCGTACAAGGACGGCAGCTACTGGGTCACGGTCGTCGACACCGGCTACAGCAATCCGGAGCAGGCCCTCGACCAGTGCCGCTCGTGGGGTCTCGACCGCAACCACTGCATCGCCAAGCGACTCGTCAAAGACGGCAGCCCCAAGGACAACAGCGCCTACCTCGACGGGTAGACCGCACCGTCGGACCGGCCCTGGCGTTTGAGAATCGGCTCCGCCCGTGCGCAGGGCGATCGTCACCGTCCTACTAACCGCTCACGGCCCCGTCTGAGTCAGATAGCCCAGATTTGAACATATGCTGTCTGCCTCGGACTGGGCCGCGACCATCCAAGAGAACAGAACGCCCCAGCCTCGCACTATGCGAAGCCGGGGCGCTCAAGTTCCCAGAGTCGGCTAGGAGCCGACGCCAAAACGAGAATCAGGCCAACATCAGAGTCGGGTCCTCCAGACCCCGGCCGACGTCGGCGAGGAACTTCGAGATGATCTCGCCGTCGACGACTCGATGATCGGCGCTGACCGACAGCGTGGTGACCTCACGCGGAACGATCTCGTCGCCCACCACCCACGGCTTCTTCCGGACCTGCCCGAATGCGAGGATCGCGGCCTCACCCGGATTGATGATCGGCGTACCGGCATCGACTCCGAAGACGCCGACATTCGTGATCGTGATCGTGCCCCCGGCCTGATCGGCCGGCGGTGTCTTGCCCGACCGCGCCAGAGCGGTGAGATCCTGTATGCCCTGCGCCAGTTCGCCCAGACCCATGGCCTGCGCGTTCTTGATGTTCGGCACGATCAGCCCGCGCGGAGTGGCGGCCGCGATGCCGAGGTTGACGTACTTCTTCACGACGATCTCGTCGCCGGAGAGGCACGAGTTGATCCGCGGGTTGCGTCCCACGGCCCACGCCACTGCCTTGGCGACGATGAGCAGCGGCGAGACCTTGACGTCCTCGCCCAGGAACTTCGTCGACTTCAGCCGGCGGACCATCGCCATCGTCTCGGTGACGTCGACGTCGAGGAACTCGGTGACGTGCGGCATCGTGAATGCCGAATCGACCATGGCCTTCGCCATCATCTTCGTCACGCCCTTGAACGGGATACGCTCTTCCAGCGCTCCCTGATCACTCGCCGAGGCGGCCGCCGGTGCCGTCGCACCCGACGTGGGAGCGGCGGTCCGGTTGGCGGCGGCGTGCACATCGTCGCGCGTGACGTCCCCGCGGGGCCCGGTCGGTGTCACCTGGGAGAGGTCGACCCCCAGATCCTTCGCGAGCTTCCGCACGGGCGGCTTCGCCAGCGGCTTGCTCGGTGAAGCGGGAGCCGAAGCGGACTGCGACTGCGCTGCCGGAGCAGGTGCCGACGCCGACTGTGCCTGGGCAGCTGAGGCAACCGGGGCAGCTGACGCTGCGGGAGCGGCGCCAGCGGCGGGAGCGGGGACGGAAGCGCCCTTCCGCGGACGCCGCTTCGACGACGTCTCCTTCGCTCCATAACCGACGAGAGTGGCTCCGCCGTCGGCATCACCGGAGGCATCGACCGACTTCTCAGCCGAACCGGAAGCCGGCGCATCAGCGGAGGCGGGGGCCGCCTCGGTGTTGGCATCATCTCCGCCGAACCGGATGATCGGGGTGCCGACCTCGATGGTCTGGCCCTCCTCGACAAGGAGCGCACCGACGGTGCCGGCCTGCGGACTGGGCAGCTCGACGAGCGATTTCGCGGTCTCGATCTCAACGAGAATCTGGTTGACGGTGACAGTGTCGCCGGGGGCGACCTTCCACGCGACGATGTCGGCCTCGGTCAGGCCCTCACCGACGTCGGGAAGAGGAAATTCGAATGACATTCTTGACTCTCCTCGAAATCAGTAGGACAGGGCCCGATCGACACCATCGAAGATGCGATCGAGGTCGGGCAGGTAGTGCTCTTCCATCCGCGAACCGGGGTACGGGGTGTGGTAGCCGCCGACCCGGATGACCGGGGCTTCGAGGTTGAAGAAGCAGCGTTCGGTGATGCGCGCGGCGATCTCCGAACCCAGCCCCAGGAAGGTCGGTGCCTCATGGGCGACGACCAGTCGGCCGGTCTTCGTCACGGACTTCTCGATCGCGGTGAAGTCGATCGGGTTGAGGCTGCGCAGGTCGATGAGTTCGACGCTCTTGCCTTCCTCGGCGGCCGCGGTGACCACGTCCTGCGCGGTCGGCACCAGCGGGCCGTAGGCGACGAGGGTGACGTCGGTGCCTTCGGACACGACGCGGGCGTCATGCATGCCCAGCTCGCCTCGGGCCGACGTGTCGACGTCCCCGCGCATCCAGTAGCGGCGCTTGGGTTCGAAGAACATCACCGGATCCTCGCTCTTGATTGCGTCCTGGATCATCCAGTACGCGTCATGAGCGTTCGACGGGGATATGAGCCGCAGTCCCGCATGGTGGGCGAACACGGTCTCGGGGCTCTCCGAATGGTGCTCGGGTGAGCCGATGCCGCCGCCGTAGGGCACGCGGATGACCAACGGGATGTTCTCTTTGCCCAGGGTGCGGTTGTACAGCTTCGCCACCTGGGTGACGATCTGGTCATAGGCCGGGAAGATGAACGCGTCGAACTGGATCTCGATGACGGGACGGTAGCCGCGGATGGCCATGCCGATCGAGGTGCCGACGATGCCGGATTCGGCCAGCGGGGCATCGATGACACGCTGCGGACCGAAGTCCTTCTGCAGACCCTCGGTGACGCGGAAGACGCCGCCGAGTTTGCCGATGTCCTCGCCGATGAGGACGACCTTCGGGTCGTCCTCCATGGCCTTGCGCATTCCGGCGGTGATCGCCTTCGAGAGGGGAAGTTTCTCCATCAGGCCTCACCCGCATCGGCGAACGAGGCCTGGTATGCCAGGAATTCGGCACGTTCCTCGTCGACGAGGGAGTGGGGTTCCGCGGTGACATGGGCGAACATCTCGACGCCGTCGGGGTTCTCCATGGTCATGCAGTTGTGGCGGATGCGGGCGGCGAGTGTGTCGGCCTCGGCGTCCACCTCGGCGAAGAATTCGTCGCTGGTCTCGGTGTGCTTGTCCAGGTAGGCCTTGAGGCGGGTGATCGGGTCGCGGTCCTCCCAGATCTCCTCTTCGGCCTTGTCGCGGTACTTCGTCGGATCATCGGCCGTGGTGTGGGCGCCGCGACGATAGGTGAAGGCTTCGATGAGCATCGGGCCGTGGCCGGCGCGCACGGAGTCGAGGCTGGCGCGGGCCACGGAGTACATCGCGATGATGTCGTTGCCGTCGACGCGGATGCCGGGGACTCCGAATCCTTCGCCGCGGGTCGACAGCGGGGCTGCGGACTGGACGTGAGTGGGTTCGGAGATGGCCCACTGGTTGTTCTGGCAGAAGAACAGAACTGGGGCGTGGAAGGCTCCGGCGAAGGTCAGTGCTTCGGAGACGTCGCCCTGCGAGGTCGCACCATCGCCGAAGCAGGCGATGGAGACAGTGTCGCGTTCGATGTCGCCGGTGCCGACGTCGCCGTCCATGGAGATGCCCATGGCGTAGCCGGTGGCGTGCAGGGCCTGCGAGCCGATGACGATGGTGTAGGTGTGGAAGCGGTGCTCCTGCGGATCCCAGCCGCCGTGGTTCTGACCGCGGAAGATGCTGAGCAGGGTTTCGGGTTCGACACCGCGGGTGTAGGCGAGGCCGTGTTCGCGGTAGGTGGGGAAGACGAAGTCTTGGGGGCGAGCGGCCCGTCCCATGCCGATCTGGGCTGCTTCCTGTCCGAACAGAGGTGCCCACAGGCCCAACTGTCCCTGACGCTGCAGAGCAGCTCCTTCGGCGTCGATGCGGCGGACCAGGACCATATCCCGGTAGAAGCCGCGCAGATCCTCATCGGTGAGTTCTGCGGCGAAGGCATCGTACTCACCGGATTCGACGCGGTTTCCGTCTTCGGTGAGCATCTGGATCATTCTGGGCTCCGAGGACTGACTGTGGGCAGCGCCGGTTCCCACTGAAATGTTGGAGGTCATTTCAGTTCTCCTTTGTTCGAGGTCCATCTTCACCGGAGGTGACCAGCGGTGGACCGTGTCCGTCGGGCAGGCCCTCGGATGTGAGAACTCGCCCTCGAGTGATCTGATTCACAGGTGATATCACAATACCGAATCCACTCACTGCTTGCCACTCTCCCCATGCGGTTCGAGTATCAAAAGTGCAGGTCAGGAACAGACTATGGCCCGAGCTCGACACATGTGGCCGAGTTCCAAAGCGTTCCGTGGACAATTGTCGATCACGGCAGAGATGCTCCATCGTCCGACCAATGCACATCCGAGCACCGAGGCGGCCCTTCTTCGGGAAGACGTGTGCAGGATTCGCACGATCCCATCGCTCGCCGGGGCGGCCCATCCTCGGGAGATCGAGTGCAGGTCCCATGAGCTCCGTTGGTACACCGGGGTGTCCCATCGTTTCGATGCCGAGTGCCGTTCCGCGAAACCGAGTTCAATGACGTCTGCGCTTGCCCTGGTAGTCGCGCGTCTTCGCAAGGTCTCCGGTGAAGAAGCCTGAGTTCTTCGAGGTGAAGCGGTCGATTGCGGAATTCCCGCCCTTCAGCAGCAGTCCGATCGAGGCCGCGTAGGCGACGGAGGAGTGCGCTGCCCCGGCCGAGGCGAACATCGCATCGAGTTCGGCATCGGTCTTGTCCGCCAGTTCGGGGACCTTGCGCAGTTCGTCGGGGTCGTAGTCGACGGCGATCGTCGACCAGTTCTTCGTCGCCGGGTTCTCATTGCCGTCGAGATCGGGGACGAGGTCCTGTTCGTGCTCGATCGAAAGCACGTCGATTCCCGAATCAATGGCGAAATCGGAGACCGGAGCACCGACCGTCATCAGGGCAGTGACGTTGACATCGTCGAGGAACGCGGGGTCCGCGGCCAGAGAGCCTGCGGTGATTCCTCCCTGCGAATAGCCGACGAGCATGACCTCGGCGCCGCGGCCGATCCCGGCATCGGCGATCGCCTGGCGCACCATTTCGCGCATCACGGTGTCGTTGCCGGCCATGCCCTGCACGTTGGTCGTCAGGTCCGTCGTATTGTCACCCGACTTCGGAGACCAGTCGGTGGTGGCGGGGACGTAGACGATATAGCGGGTCGTCCCATCGGGTCCGACGACCTCCTCGATGCGGACCTGTCCGGAATCGGCTCCGCGGTGGCAGTTCGCTTCGCGGGAGAAGAGGTCTTCGACGTCACGCGGCGGTTCTTTGTGCGGAGCAGTCAGCCCTTTCGCCCTCCATACCTCGACATCCGAAGGCAGCAGCAGTCCGAACGCGTTCGCACCTGCCAGGACCCAGATCGTCATCGACGTCGAGTCGTGCGGCCAGAACGCGTGATCGCCTTCGGAGTCGAGGATGAAGGGAGGCAGCCCGAAGAATCCGACGACGAAGCCCGGCAGCACATGCTCGATGACGGCCCCGGTGACGTCGGACTGTTCGAACGCGAACGTGATCAGCGCCTCCTTCGCTTTCGCCTTCGTCTTGCCCAGGTCGATGCCGAACTGCTTGGTGATGACATCGTCGAGTCCGGTGACGTCGAGGATCTTCGTGACCACGACGACCTGGGCGCCGACGACGAGCGCGACGGGAATGATGACGGGCAGGCTGAGCGCGATGATGCGACCGGTCGCGTACCCGAGAGCGTCGAGCAGTCCGCCGAAGACTTCGCTGATGCCCTTCTCCGCCTGCCGGTAGGCGAAGGCAGCGGCTCGAACGGCGAGCAGTGTGGCCTCGAGTTCGAGCACCGAGGCGGTCAGCTGGGCGTGGAACCGGATCCGGCAGGCATCGAGGTTGAGCGCCGTCGCCGGGGCGGGGACCTGGGTGAGCAGGGTCGCGAGGTCGAAGTCTCCGACAGCGGCGTCGATGGACAGATCGCCGATATCGGCGATGACGCTCTGCAGTGCGTCTCCGCTGCCGTCGGCGCGTTCGTCGACGGTGATCCGCCCGCCTCCGCGGGTCGTCGAGTCGATCATCGCGGGTCTCCTCTCATGCCCCGGTCGCTGCCGCCCTCATGCCCCGGTCTCTGCCGGTCGCTGGTGCCACGAGCCCACGGGGCCGCGAACTCCCGGTCGTCAGCCGCTGCCGCCGTCAGTGCTGACTTCGTCAACTCGGAGCTCCTGCCGTCAGCGTCCGCGTGAGCACGGCGCTCAGCAGCTTTCGCACCGCTGATTCGCCGGCGTCGACGTCATCGTCGACGGTGACGGAGTGGCCGGCGCGCTCGATGACCGGCCGGAACCATGCCCCGCCCTCTCGGCGGAGGAATTCCAGTCCTGTCGCACCCCGTCCGGACGCCCAGCTGAGCGTGAGCACACAGTCCTGGTCGACGAGCTCGGTGAGATCCTCGACGACGTGCCCGATCCGTCCCGGCTCGATCCGGCGCAGCAGCTGGTGCCGCGCGAAGTCTTCGAGTCCCTCCCCCTGCAACGCGAGGATCGCATGCGCGATCCCCGGCCCCAGGCACAGTGCCAGGTGGAGGGTTTCGACTCCCGATGACACGACGACGCTGATGCGCGTGCGCACCCGGTTGAGTTCGGAGGCGAAGCCGCGCAGCCATGCGGTGAGCACATCGAGGTCCCGTTTCGCGCCCCCACTGCCCTCGCCCATTCCCGAGGGCGCGGCGCCAGTCCCCGAACCTGCGGCCGCAGTCCCTGCGGCTGCATTGGATCTTTCCTCCTCCGCCGAGGCGGCTCGGGAGTCCCGGTCGACCCGGCGAGGGAGCAGATCGGGCGGCCAAAGACGACGCAGCCGTTCGGGCAGTCTGCTGATCCGGTCGAGGTCGACGACGATCCAACTGTCGATGTCGGCGCCCTCACGTTCGGTGGGGTGAGTGTTCACAGCTGGATCCGCCCGCCCACCGACACGACCTGCAGGTGGAGGTCATACGCCTCGGCGAGCTTCTCCGCCCTCTCCCCCAACTCGTCGATCGATTCTGCGCACGAGGCCACTCGGTCATCGAGCAGCGCTCCCGCCGGGGAATCCCATCCGTCGATCTGGCGGCAGCTCTGCGCCAGGGAGTGCAGCACCTCCGCTCGCCGCCTCCACTGCTCACGATTGCGCTCCAATTCGTCAGTGATCATGACTCTGCCCTCCCGCCTGCCTGTTCGGCATCCGTGCCCGAATCACTCGACCGTAGGCGGCAGCGGCTCGAGCAGAGAAGCCTCGATTCCAAGGCTGGGGAAGAGCCTTGAGCATCCACAGGGCACAGGCGTCGAAGTCGCCACCGAATCCACAAGGGGCGATGCTCGAGTCTCGTGGTCCCGCCGGCGCCTGGCGATCGGTCGGCGCGGACGGGTGCCGCTCCGATTCGCCGCTCATGAGAAAATGAGGGCATGCCGACTGTTTCCCTTGCCGAAATCTCGCCCGCCATCGCTCTCGGACCGCTTGATGGTCGCTACCGCAAAGACACCGCTGACCTCGTCGATCACCTCTCCGAGGCGGCGCTCAACCGCAACCGCATCATCGTTGAGATCGAATGGTTCATCCACCTCGCACAGAACTCGGTGATCGAGGGCGTTCGCACCCTCACCCCCGATGAGATCGACGGACTGCGTGCCTTCGCCGCCGACTTCGACGCCGACACCATCGCCACGCTGGCCGCTCATGAAGCCGTCACCGTCCATGACGTCAAGGCCGTCGAATACACAATCAAAGAAGCCCTAGTGACGATCGGCGCCGAGGACCTCGGCGAGCTCGTCCACTTCTGCTGCACGTCCGAAGACATCAACAACCTGTCCTGGGCGCTCGGCATCAAGGGTGCCACCGAACAGGTGTGGCTGCCGAGAGCGAAGGCCCTCATCGACGCTCTCGCCGAGTCCGCCGCGGAAGTGGCCGAAGTTCCGATGCTCGCCCACACCCACGGTCAGCCGGCCACTCCGACGACGATGGGCAAGGAGCTCGCGGTCTTCATCCACCGCCTGCGTCGTCAGTACGAACGCATCGCCGCCACAGAGTTCCTCGGCAAGATCAACGGCGCCACGGGCACCTATTCGGCCCATCTGGCCGCTGTGCCGGGAGCGGATTGGCCGCAGATCGCCCGCACCTTCGTCGAAGACCGTCTCGGGCTGACCTTCAACTCGCTGACCACGCAGATCGAGTCCCACGACTGGAACTCCGAGCTGTTCGCCGATATCGCTCGGTTCAACCGGATCGCACACAACCTGGCCACCGATATGTGGACCTACATCTCGATGAACTACTTCAAACAGATCCCCGTCGCCGGTGCGACCGGTTCGTCGACGATGCCGCACAAGGTCAACCCGATCCGCTTCGAGAACGCCGAAGCGAACCTCGAACTCTCCTGCGCCCTGCTCGACTCCCTCGGCTCAACGCTGATCACCTCGCGGATGCAGCGCGACCTCACCGACTCGACCTCGCAGCGCAATATCGGCGTCGCCTACGGCCACTCGGTCCTCGCGCTCAACAACCTGGTCAAGGGCCTCGGTGCGCTCACCATCAACGAGGAGGCTCTGGCCGCCGACCTCGACGGCAACTGGGAGGTCCTCGGTGAAGCCGTCCAGTCGGTCATGCGTGCCGCCGGACTGCAGGGCGTGCCGGGAATGGACAACCCGTACGAAACGCTCAAGGAACTCACTCGCGGCAAGCGCATCAACCAAGCTGATCTGCAGACGTTCGTCGACGGTCTCGGACTGCCCGAGGAGCGTGCCGAACTGCTCAAGGCCCTCACGCCCGCCACCTACACCGGTGTCGCGGCTCAGCTCGCCGAGTCCGAGGTCTCGGACTGGAAGGCCTTCAGCGAAGGCTGATCTCAGGGCCTGACAACGCCTCGAGGCCGGTCTCCGAATTCGGAGACCGGCCTCGATGTGCATTTCCCTGGTCGGCCGACGCCGCCCTGACTCAGGCTTGGCGGGTCGCAGCCACATGACTCACGGTTCGCAGCCGCCCTCGCGAGTCAGCCTCGAGAGTCAGACGGAGGGGATGTCGAAGGTCGTCGTGAACTCCGGGACCTTCTCGTCGGTTCCCAGCACCTTGCCGGGTCCGCGTTCATAGCGGATCGTGTAGGCGTCCTGCTTCTCGTTCGGAACATAGGCGAGCCAGCCCTGGTGGGTTCCGCCGTCTCGGCGTCTGACGTCTTCGAAGGGCTCGTAGCCAGCAGCTCGCATTTCGGCTTCGAGGCCGTCGGTCTGGTCGTATCGGTAGTCCGCCCCGCCGTCTTCGGAGATCTTGAATGCTCCGGACTGGATGAGTCCGCTGTATTTCTGCCCTGGGGTGATTTTGACTTCGAGGAGGACGACTTCGCCCCCGAGTTCGATCGCCGATGCCCTCTTGGACGACTCGAAGTTCCGCACCGCAGAGAGCACCTCGATCTTGTCCTGCATCTCCGGATCCTCGAAGCTTTCGCCGATGCTGACCTGCCCCTGGCTGCCGGACGACGCTCCCGAGTCCGAACCCGTGGACCCGGCAGCCGACGAGGTCGACGACGAGGAGCCCGAGGTCGACTGATCGGAACTCGTGTCCTGACCGCCGGTCTGGTCCTGTCCGGCCTGTTCCTGGCCGTTCTGGTCGGCACTCGACTCCTGACCGTTCTGGTCGCCCTGACCCTGAGCGTTCTGATCCTGGTCGCCCTGATCCTGAGCGTCGGCATTCGACTGCTCTCCGCTCTGGCTCTGTTCGGGCTGGACGGCCTGGCTGATGAGCGAGCAGCCCGAGAAGGCGAGTGTGCAGCTGAGCAGGGCCGCAGCGGTGAAGGTGGCACGCTTCATGCGTTTCATGATGACTCCTTGATCGGTCTCTCGCACCCGGGAGTCGTTCGCCCGAATGCGTGTTCTGAAACCAACCTATGAGTTCATCGAGCGCGAGATGTGCGCAGAGTGTGGCAGAACGGCAACGTCCGTCACCGATCCGCCGCAGCCCCCGAAGAGTCTCACTCCGCGAGGCGTCGGTGTGCCGCTTTGAGCGGGTCGCACGAATTCCCCGGCCACATTCTCAAGCGGGCACGAGATGCTTGTCCGCGTCCACCTCGGCGAGGGTCTTCTTGCCCATGCTGCGGGCGAGGATGAGAGTCGGGACTCCAGCGACGACGATGACGACGGTGGCGTAGATCGCCGGTGCCAGAGTGATGCCGGTCGACGACATGAGTGCCGTGGCGATGAGCGGCGAGAGACCGCCGAAGAGGACGGTGGCGACGTTGTAGCCGATCGCCATGCCGGAGAAACGGCTCGTGCCGGTGAACTGCTCGGGCACCATAGCGGCGGCCACCGCGCTCCACCCGGCGGCGGGAATTGCGAGGAACGCAACACCGAACACCGCCCCACTCGAGGAGCTGCCGCCCAGCAGAGCGTATGCGGGAATGATCGTGAACACGAAGACAGCCATGAGAACGGCCAGGGCGGGTTTGCGCCCGAACTTGTCGGAGGCCAGGCCGAAGAACGGAGTGACGACGATGGCGACGACGGCCGCGACCGTGCCCAGGGCCAGGGAGCCGGAGTTCGGAACCTTCGCCACCTCTTCGATGTACGTGGGCACATAGGTGATGTTGAGGAAGTAGCTGACCGAGCCGATCGAGGAGATGAGGAAGGCCACGAGGATCGCCCGCGGCTGTTCGAGGATCGCAGTGATGAGCGGGGAGCGCTCGAGGGCCGTGTCCTTCGTGCCCTTCTTCTCCTTCTCTGCCTGCTGCAGCCGTTTGAAGGTCTCGGTCTCCTCCATCATCGACCGCAGCGGAACCATGAGGATGGCGAGCACAGCACCGAGGACGAACAGCAGCCGCCAACCCCAGGAGTCCATTGCCTCGGGGCTGAGCGTATTCGCCAGCAGCGCACCGGACCCCACCGCCAAGAGGGCGCCGACCTCGCTGTTGGCCGCAGCCCAGCTGGCCGCCAATCCGCGCTTTCCCGGTCCCGCCGATTCCATGAGGAAGACCATGATTCCCGTGTATTCCGCGCCGACGGAGAATCCGGACAGGCAGCGCAGGGCGACCATGAGCACGCCTGCCCAGATGCCGATCGTGTCGTAGTTCGGGATCACCGCGATCCCGAGCATGGAGATCGCCATGAGGACCGCGGAGATGATGAGCGTCGATCGTCGCCCGATCCGATCACCGAGGTGGCCGAAGACCATCGCGCCCAAGGGCCGGAAGAGGAATCCCGCCGCGCCGACCCCGAGGGTCAGCAGCAGAGAATCCGTCTGATCGCCGAAGAACTCCTTGGTCAGGGTCGTGGCGACATAGAAGAAGATCGAGAAGTCGTACCATTCGACGACGGTGCCGAATGCGGCGACGAACATCGACCTGCGCCGGCCTCTCTCCCGCTCGCGGCTGGTCGCCTGAGTGGGTGATGCGGGATGGTTCCGATCCGACGCGGTCATTCCCCGATCGTACCAGCACGCTCGGACATGGGAACCCGCAAAGGACTTCGGCGAAATCCTGCCGAGGATTACGGCGGGGACGGGCCGGGGGCTGCAGCGGGAGGGCGCCGAACACGCCGGCACGGAGGGCAACGACCAGAATTATATTACCGACTAGTAGCATCCTGGCGTCGTGGTGATTACGCTGAAGCATATGGACTCACTTCTCAAACAGGACGTACGCATCCCGGTGCCGAGCCGGTACGGATCCAACGACCTCGAGGGACATCTCTTCCTCCCCACGGCCGACCCCCGTGCGGTGCTGACGATCCACCCGGCGACCGCGACTCCGGAGCGCTTCTACTTCTCCTTCGCCGAGGCGGCCGCCGCGAGAGGGTTCGCCGTGATCACCTACGGCTTCCGCGGCGTCGGCGATCGAACGGAAGCTCGCGCACATCGGCACATCCGCATGCGCGACTGGATCTCCGAAGATGTGGCGGCAGCGGGTGCCTGGGCGGAGGAGAGATTTACTGATCTGCCGCATACGGCGTTGGGCCACAGCGTCGGCGGGCACGCTCTGCTCCTGGGATACGGCGGTCAGCGCCTGAGTGGAATCGCCACGGTCGCCACAGCGATGGTGGCGGCGCGCCAAATCGCACCCCGCAGCGAGCGATTTCGGGTGGAAGTCGGCCTCGGCGTCTTCGGCAGAGCGATCACTCGGGTGTTCGGGTACATGCCAGGCAGCCGAGTGGGACTCGGTGAGGACATTCCCGCTGCCGCTCTCTACGAGTGGACGAAATGGCTGCGCCGCCCCCACTTCTTCTTCGACGACCCGAGCTTCGATGCCGAGGCGCGAGCCTCCCGACTGCGCACACCTGTGCTCGCCATCGGCACCTCAGACGATCCTTGGGCGACGCAGGCGTTCATCGATGCGATCACCGACCGGCTGCGACTGGCCCCGGTGACTCGTCGCACCTTCGCCCCGGAGGAGCTCGGGGTGAAGAGCATCGGACATCACGGCCTGATGCGCAGATCGACCGCCGAGGCCGCCTGGCCGGAGATCCTCGACTGGCTCGACGCGCGAGCAGCCGAAGAATAGGTCACTACCGGAGCTCTTCCGCGCCCAGAAATATCCGATTGCGACCACTTCTCGACCGCCAGTATCCGTTTGCGACCACTTCTCGGCTGACCGGCTTTCAACTGCGGGCGACGCCGAACACTCTCAGCCGCGGATGACGTCGAACGACCTCAGCCGCGGGCGACGCCGAACAGCGAGTCGGTGAAGCGATTGCCGAACATGGCCTCCGGATCCAGTCGAGCCCGCAGATCGCAGAAGTCCGCGAATCGCGGATAGAGCTCGGGCAGGTCAGCGGCCGTACGAGTGTGGATCTTGCCCCAGTGAGGTCGTCCGCCGTGCCGGCACAGGATCTCCTCGACGACGCGGAAGTACTCGGCGAAGTCCTCTTTGATGAAGCGGTGGACGGCGATGTACATCGTCTCCCGCCCCGATGCCGTCGACAGGGGCACATCGTCGGCGGCGGCGCACCGAACCTCGAGGGGGAATGAGATCGCCCACCCCTTGGCCTCGATGACGTCTCTGATCTCCCGAATCGCCTCGGACCCAGCGTCGAAGGGCAGCGCGTATTCCATCTCGTTGAACCGCACCCGCCGTGGGGTGACGAACACATCGTGACCAGGCGCCCGATACGTCCGGTCTGCCACGACGGACTGAGCGATCCGATTGATCGAGGGCACCACGGCCGGGACCTTGGCACCGAGCTCGACGGCCAGCCGCAGCGCCCCGTTCTCCACCACCTCTTTGTCGAGGAGGTTGAGCCACCGGTTGCGCACCCCCGCCTCGGCGAGGTGAACCGGCCCGGCCTGCCCAGGTTCGACCCGGGTGTTCGTCTTCGTCAGCACCGAATCGGTGTGCGGGAACCAGTAGAACTCGAAATGGTCTGCCCCGCGCATCCGCTCGGTGAGCCCATCGAGGAGCTCGTCGAATCCGGCGACCTTCTCCTCGGCGATGAGGTCGAAGGCAGGCACGCACTGGAGTTCGACCTCGGTGATGACTCCGAGGACGCCGAGGCTGACCCGTGCGAGGTCGAAGATCTCCGGTTCCGCCTCGGCCGACAGTTCCCGTACTTCGCCGTCGGGGCCCATGAGGCTCAGTCCGGTGACGGTCCCGGCGAACCCGGTGAACCCGATCCCGGTGCCGTGTGTGCTCGTCGAGATCGCACCGGCAAGGGCTTGCGGATTGACGTCACCCTGGTTCTCCAGGGCCAGGCCGAAGGGTGCGAGGAGGGCGGGAATGTCCCGCAGCCGGGTGCCGGCGTGGAAGCGGACCCGGCCGGCCGCCTCGTCGGCGGCGACGATCCCCGACAGTGCGTCGAGGCTGACCATGACGTCATTGCCGGCGGCCACGGGAGTGAACGAATGCCCGGCCCCGACGACCCGCAGACGGTCCCCGGCCGCTGCAGCGGCCGTGACGATTCCCGATAGCTCCTCCGCCGAGGCGGGACCCGAGAATGTGTGCGGATGTGCGTGGACGTGCCCGGCCCAGTTCCGGAACGCTCGTCGCTGCGCGGTCCGAGCGCGCGCTTGAGTGCTTCGGCCTCTGTTCATCGTGCTCACAGCACCAGTCCCTCTCCCCTGTATGTCGACCAGGTGTCGATGATCGTCGATCCCGAGACGACGAGGAATTCGTTGAAATGTTCGGCCAGTTCGCCTGCTTTCGCATGCCTGAACCACACGAGATCCCCGATGCGCAGCGATTCCGTGCCGGGCCCGGTCAGCGGAGTCTGCACCTCGCCGGGACCCTCGAGACCGGAGTACTCGAGGCCCGGCGGCCAGGCGATGGTCGGCAGCCGGTCGGAACCAGGAACCCCCGACGCGATGAATCCGCCTTTGAAGACCGTCACCCAGCCAGGGCCGGGTCTGCGCACGACGGGCGTGACGAAGTACGCGGCCGGCCGATGCCGAAAGTGCGTATAGCCGTCGAAGAGTCCCGGGGAGAAGAGGCCGGATCCGGCGGCGAGTTCGGTCAGAGTGCCCTCGACGGAGCTGGATTCGAACGAACCGGTCCCGCCGCCGTTGACGAATTCGAGGTCGGCAACCTCGCGGACTGCGGCGATGACGGCTGCTCGCCGTTCGGCGAGTTCGGTGATCGAGGCCTTCTGCATGGCGCGCACGATCGTCTGCCGCACCGAGCGACCGGCATCGGCGGTGCCGGCGATCTGCCCCTCGTAGAACATCATCCCGACGAGGTCGAAACCGGGCCGCGCCGCGACCTGCCGGGCAAGCGCGATGGCCGCTCGCCCGTCACGGATCGGCGAGCGCCTGGCCCCGATATGGACGCGGTCGCCCAACCAGGATTCGGCCGGTCGATAGGAGGAGTCGACGTCGATGCACACCCGCACCGAGGCGGCTCCCGCCTCGGTGAGGTTCTTCCCCTCCCCTGCCGGACCGGTCCCGTCCGAGGAGGACTTCCGCCCCGCCTCGGCGAGGTTCTCTCGGACGTCGTCGATGATGTCGAGGTGGTCCACGGAATCGATCATCAGGGTGATGTTCGTGCACGCTCCCGACTCGGCGAACATCCGACTCAGGGAAGCTCGGTCGAGGCTGGGATAGCCGATCACGATATCGCGGATGCCGCGGGCGTGGAGGAACAGCGCCTCGGGGACGGAATAGGCGAGCACCCCGGAAAATGCGGGATGGGCGAGCGCCCGGTCGATGGCGGCGGGCACGCGCAGCGACTTCGTGGCCAGGCGGATCGGCAGTCCGCGAGCCCGCTCGGCAAGGGCGTCGAGGTTCGCGTCGAAGGCGTCGAGATCAAGGACGGCGGTGGGTGCGCCGGTCCCCTTCAGCGCCCTCCGCAGATCACTCGAAACCATATTCGGTAGTCTAGCCTGCGATGACCTACGTCACAGAAAGAGGAAGCCGATGAGTACAGAGACCACCGCACGCACCTCCGAAGCAGACGCTGCCGGGACCCCTTCCGCGCATGTCACCGCGGCGCTGCGGGACTTCCTCGACACCGATCCGTACGCTGACGCCTCCGGCTCGGGCGAGGTAATGCGCGGAGTCGAGCCGTTCACCGGCCAGGAGGTCGACAGGTTCGCCCGGAACACTCCCGATGACATCGAAGCCGCTTACGCCACCGCGCGCATTGCCGGCGAGGCATGGGCCGCTCAGTCGGTCGAGCACCGAGCGAAGGTGCTCACCCGACTGCATTCCGCACTGGTCCGGAATGAGGATCTGCTCCTCGACATCATCCAGTACGAGACCGGCAAGGCCCGCATCCACGCCTATGACGAGATCCTCGATACCTTCAATGTGCTCCGCCACTACGGGGTGATGGCCGCCCGCTATCTGCGCCCCGAACGACGGCGCGGAGCCATCCCCGTGCTCACCCGCACCGAGGTCACCCGCGCCCCGCTGGGCGTGATCGGCTTCATCACACCATGGAACTACCCGCTGACCCTGGGGGCGACCGACCTGTTCGCCGCCCTGACCGCCGGCAATGCCGTCGTTCACAAACCCGACTCGACGACGACGCTGACCTCGGTGTTCATGCGCAGACTGGCGATCGCCGCCGGCCTGCCTGCCGAGGTCTGGCAGCTCGTACCCGGGCCCTCCGCCGAGGTCGGACCCGCGCTCATGGCCGGCGCCGACGGAATCTCGTTCACCGGGTCGACGGCCGCTGGGCGGTCGATCGCCGCCGAGGCGGGGCAGCGTCTGCTCCCCGCCGCGCTCGAGCTCGGAGGCAAGAATCCCCTGATCGTGGCCGCCGATGCGGATCTGGAGAAGGCCGTCGAGGGTGCCGTGCGCGGATCGTTCTCGTCGGCCGGGCAGCTGTGCATCTCCATCGAGCGCATCTACGTCCACGAGGACCTCTATGAGACCTTCTGCGCCCATTTCGCCGAGGCGGCCCGTGCCTACCGTCTCAGCGCCGCGTTCGAGTACGGCCCGGACATGGGCACCTTGGCGGGACCGAAGCAGCTCGAGACGATCACCAACCATGTCGAGCAGGCGCGCAGCGCCGGTGCCACGGTTCTCGCCGGTGGACACCCGGTGCCCGATCTCGGCCCCTACTTCTACGCCCCGACCGTGCTCACGGATGTTCCTCCTGAGGCGGAGCTGCATCGCGAGGAGACCTTCGGTCCCGTCGTCTCCGTCTATTCGGTGCCGTCGGATGCCGCGGCGATCGCTGCGGCCAATGACAGCGACTACGGACTCTCGGCATCGGTGTACTCACGCTCCCACGGGCGTGAGATCGCGCGGCAGGTCGAGGCCGGAATGGTCAACATCAACGAGGTCTACCCGGCCAGCTGGGGATCCATCGACGCACCAGCCGGCGGAGTCAAGGCCTCGGGAATGGGCCACCGGCACGGCCCTGAGGGCCTCTTTCAGTTCATGCACTCGCACACGATCGCGCAGCAGCGCCTCCACCCGATCGCACCGGCCGGCCCCCTCGACCAGGCGAAGTTCGCGAAGGCCATGACCGGGGCGCTGCAGGCCATGCGGTCCCTGCGCATGAAGTAGGCCGGCGAATATAGGTGGGGGTCAGTTGACGTTGTCGAAGAATTCGTGCACCACCGGCACGGCCGCCTCGGCGCCGAATCCGCCGTCTTCGACGAGCACGGCCACGGCCAGGTCGCCCTGGAATCCGGCGAACCACGAATGGGTGCGCGGCGGGGAGTCATTGCCGTATTCGGCTGTTCCGGTTTTGCCGTGGACGGGATCGCCGGGAACGTCCTTGAGATCGGTGGCGGTGCCCTCGGTGACGACCGCTCGCATCATCTTCGAGATCTCCTTCGCCGCTTGGCCATCAAGGGCCGGAGGATCGTCAGCCCCTTCCGCACCCGACTCGTCGACGCCGGCATCGTCGAGGGCATCACCGAGCACGAGCTGCGGGTCCACGGTCTCCCCGGCCTGCACCGAGGCGGCCATCGTCGCCACGGACAGCGGGCTCGCCTGCACCTTGCCCTGACCGATCATCTGCGCAGCATGCGTGACCTCATCGTCGTCGGCCGGCACCGAGGCGGTCTTCGCTCCGATGCCCAATGTCGCAGCCGTCATGCCCAGCTGCTCGGCTGCTGCGGTCAGGTCGTCGCCGGTGACCTCGTCCCCGGAGGAGACGAAAGCGGTGTTGCACGAGTGTGCGAAGTCGCTGGCGAAGCTGACGTCGCCGAGCACTTCATCTTCGGCGTTCTTGAACCTCTTGCCACCGACCGTCGCTGTCTGCGGGCAGTCGATCGTGTCGTCCGGCTTCACTCCGGATTCGAGGAGCGCGAGGCCCGAAGCGATCTTGAACACCGAGCCGGGAGCGTACTGGCCGCTCAGCGCTCGGTCCCAGGCCGCTCCTTCCGGGTCGTGGTTGGCCACGGCGAGGACGTGACCGTCGCTCGGTCGGATGGCGACGAGAGCTGTCGGTTTCCTGCCGGTCGCAGCCGCCTTGTCCGCGGCTTCTTGGATCCGCACATCGAGGGTGGTCTCGAGATTCTCGCCGTCTTCGGCTGTGAAGGCATGGAGACTCGTCAGCTTCGTCGTTCCGCCCGTGTCATCGCTCGCATCGCCTTTCGCGAAGACTTCGACGCCGCCGGGTCCGCTCAGCCGATTGTTGAATGTCTTCTGCAGACCCGTGCGGCCGATGATCTCGCCGGGGATGATCGTGGCCTGGGATTTCTCGATGTCGTCGGCGCTGGCCTGCCCCACGGAACCGAGGGTGGCCTGGGCGAACCCGCGGGACCGGGTCAGGGTCTGGGTATCCTCGGTGAACAGCACTCCCGGCAGATCGTGGATGGCGTCCTTGACCGACTTGTAGTCGCCTTCGCGCAGCGTCACGACGGGGACGAGCTGGTTGCCTTCGGCGTCATCGACGGACTTCTCGAGATCATCGGCGTCGAGGTCGAGGGAGTCGACACCGTCGTTGAGTCCGCTGACGAGTCGGCCGATGGTGTCGGGTTCGAGTCGATTCGGGTGGACGCCGATGTCGACGACCTTCTCCTCCTCCATGAGCACTTCATCATCGGCACCGAGGATGTTCCCCCTCCTTCCCTGGTTCGCGCGCAGTTCGAAGCGACCGCCCTTGCCGAGCTTCGGGTGGATGGCCTTCTCCGTGAGATCCGCCCACCAGAAGAGCCCGTTCTTCTCCAGGGGCAGCTGTGAACTGTATTCCCAGGACTCTCCGTCGTTGTTCGCCCACGTCCAATCGAGTGTGGCCAGGGTCCGACCGTCGGCCTCGGTGATGTCGTCGACGGTGACCGACCGCAGGTCGACTCTCGTGCCCAATGCCTTCGTGACGCGGTCGAACAGGCCCTGGGCGAGGTCCTTCTCATGCCAGATGTCCGAGCTCAGCTGCTCTTCGGCGAGGTCGTGGGCGGCCGCCTCGGCGGCGGAGGACTTCGTCATCGGCAGCCGGAAGAGAGCGAAGACTCCGGCTCCGGCGAGCAGCACGAGGACGAGGGCGACGGCCAGCCAGACCCGGGACTTCTTCGACATGGAACCATCCTCTACCGGGGTTCGCCCGATGTCCATTGCCCTGCGGCGAGACCGGCGCAACGTCGGCCCCACGACCGATTGTTGGGGCGATCCACGGCGGTTTCGGCGTTCAGAACGCCGTGGATCGACCCAACAATGCTTGCGGCGTCGGTCACGGGCGCGGTGACAGAGCGATCAGCCCGCGGCGTCGGTCACGGTCGGCTGCTCGCGCACGTACTCCGCGGTCAGCCTGCGTCGGGGACGACGGTGTATTCGAGGACGGGACGACCGGCCGAACCGTATCGGGGACGGCGTTCGAGCATGCCGGCGTCGGCCATGGATTCGAGGTAGCGGCGAGCGGTGACTCGGGAGACCCCGAGCCCTTCGGCCAGCTCTGCTGCGGACTGGCCGGGATTCTCATCGAGCAGGCACTTCACCTCGGCCTGGACCGCATCGGGCACTCCCTTCGCGGTCGCCGCCACGGTGTGCGTGCGCAGGGCCGAGATCGCTTTGTCGACCTCGGTCTGGGTGACCTCGCCGTCGTTCGAATCCCCGCCGAGGCGGTTGCGGAAGGACGAATACGCCTCGAGCTTGGATTTGAAGACGGGGAAGGTGAAGGGCTTGATGATGTACTGGGCGACGCCGTAGGACAGAGCCTCCTGCACGATCTGCATATCCCTGGCAGCGGTGACCGCGATGATGTCGACGTCGACGCGTTGGCCGCGGATAGCGCGGCAGACCTGCAGCCCGTGCCCGTCGGGCAGGTTCATATCGAGGAGGACGAGATGGACGCCGGAGGGATCGAGGCCGTAGATCTGACCTGTGAGAGCAGCCATCGCCTGAGTGGCATTCTTCGCCACTCCGGCGACGTGATAGCCGTCGATGCGGTCGATGTACTTCGCGTGAGCACGGGCGGCGACCACCTCATCCTCGACGACGAGCACACCGATGCTCGATTCAGGCGCAGTTGTGTCCGACATGCCGCCAGTCTATCTTCACCCGTTTGACAGCGTCCCGGATCGTGTTGCAGTCCCGTCACATCCGGTTCCGGTCCACCTGGGCGGTGCCGGCATCACCGGCGATCACCCGCCCCTATCCGACCTGCCCGTCGCCGGACTGTCCGGAACCCGACCTGCCTGCCGCGGTCTGACCCGCCCCGATCTGACCCACATTCCCCGGGTCGGGCAGCCACACCGTGAGCACTGCGCCCTTGAATCGGTCGCAGTCCTCCCCGTGGCCCTGCACGTCGACGGCTCCCCCGAGGCGGCGGATCGCCTGCACGACCAGGGACAGCCCGACCCCGCGGGTGCCCGTCTGCTGGCGACCCTGTCCCTGGTCGGTCTCGACGCCATCGTGCTTCGTCGACCAGCCGCGCTCGAAGATCGCGTCGAGGTATTCCTCGTCGATTCCCGGGCCGTCATCGCTGACCTCGATCGTGAATCCGCCGGGACCGCCGGAGCCGGAGAGTTCGACATGGACTCTCTTGTCCTCGGGCAGTACGTCCTGCCTGCTCAGGGCGTCGAAGGCATTGTCGACGAGGTTGCCGAGGATCGTTGCGAGGTCGCGATCGTCCCCGCCGAGGTTGCCCGTGAGGTCCGCGGTGTCCACCGTCATCTCGATGCCCGCCTCGGCGGCTTGGGCGATCTTCGACAGCAGCAGCGCCGAGAGGACGGGATGGTCGAAGGTCATCGACCCGTCACCGTTGACCCTGTTGAGATCGTCGATGTCCTTGGCCGCGAAGTCGATGGCCTCGTCGACGTGCCCGGTCTCGAGCAGGGACACGACCATGTGCAGCCGGTTCGCGTATTCATGGGTCTGCGCGCGCAGGGAATCGGAGAAGGAGCGCACGGAGACGAGTTCGCCGGAGAGCTCGGCCAGCTCCGTGTGATCGCGCATGGTCACGACCCACGTGTCGCTGGCCGCCTCGGTGGGCTGCTGATTGACGACGAGGACACGGTCGTCGGTGTAGTGGATCTCGTCACGAGCCCACCGTCCGGAAGCGAGCAGATCGTGCAGCGCCTCGGGCAGGTCGAGTTCGCGCAGCGGCATCTCCTCCGCCGAGGTGGGGCCCGAGTCCGCATCGTCGCCGGCGGGCGGCATGCCCAGCAGTTCCCGGGCCTCGGTGTTGATGAGCACGATCCCGCGGGCTCGGTCGACGAGCAGCAGTCCTTCGGAGACGGCCGTGAGCACGGAGGAGTAGAAGTCGAGCATGCTGCGCAGCTCGTCGGCACCGTAGTCACCGGTGACCCTGCGCAGTCCCCGCGATGTCACCCAGGACGAACCGATGCCGAGGACGAGGGTGAGGACGGCGATGCCGATGAGCCATTTGCCCTGCGCCAGGAAGCCTTCGCGGACCGAATCTGCGGAGCTGCCGACGATGACGGCGCCGACCACGGTGTCCGATCTCAGTCCGTCGACGCCGACGTGCTCGGCGTAGACGGGGGTGACGACGTACATGGTGCCGTCGGCCGGGCCGCCGTCGTTGATGAAGCGCACGGTCGACCTGCCATTCTGCAGGGCCTGTCCGTCGACGGCCTGGGCCAGCTGGTCGATGGAGTCCTCGGGGATCTTCCCGGAATCCGCCGAGGCGGTCTTCGCTTCCAGCGCCTGCTGGCGTCCGGGTGAGCCCAGGGTCGGCGGCGTGAGGAGGAAGTCGATGGGCACGACCGCGGCGATGTCGAAGCCGTATTGGCTGATGACGTTGTCCAGCAGCGTCTGAACGTCGTCGCGGGATTCGGAATCGAGGTAGTCGTCCTGGCCGACGTCACCGGTTCCGACGAGGCCCAGTGACATCGAGATGTTGTCCGCGGCCGACCGCAGCAGGTCCTGTTCGCGCTTCGTGTTGAGTTGGGAGAGCTGGAGGTAGAGCAGACTCGTCGTGAGCACCATGATGCCCACGAGCATGATCGAGTTAGCGAACATGATCCGCCCGGCCGCGGAGAGGCGGACCCACCGACTCAGGCGACCCACCGGTCCGGCGGGCCCCTTCGACAGCACGGTGCGCTTCTTCTTCGGCATGGAATCCATTGTGCCACCCGCCCAGCCGCCGTCTGCCTGATCGGGCCGGAAGGTCATTCGGCGGGTTCAGAGGGCCGGCTGGTTCAGTCCGCCTGGTCAGTCAGCTGTGTCGGCCTGCCGGGTTCAGAGCGCCAGGCTGGTCGGTCAGCCGCGCCATTCCGGCCGGTCGGCCTGCCGGGTTCAGAGGGCCAGACTGATGGGCCCGGCGGGAACCGCGGAGCACACGAGCACCTCGTCGCTCTCGACGCGGGCGGCGGGTTCGATCGGATAGAGCACGGACCCGGCGGCCAGGGACACCGAACAGGTTCCGCAGGATCCGCCTCGGCAGGAGCTCGGCGAGCGGAATCCGCGCGCTTCCAAGGATTCGAGCAGGGTGCCTTCCTGCGGCTGCCAGACAAAGCTCGTGCCCGATTCCTCCAGTGTCACCTCGGCGGGCGAGCATGCGGCGATAGCCTCGCTCATCCCCGTGTTCGGAGAGGCGAAGGTCTCCTGGTGGACGGCGGGAACGCCGGCCTCGTCAGCGGCGGCGAGCACGGCCGCCGTGAAGTCGCGGGGTCCGCAGACCATGACGTTGTCGCAGCCGGCCACCCAATCCACGAGCTCCCGGTGGCCGGGTCGACCGGCCGTCGCGGTGTCGCGGTGGTGGGCCTCGACGGGCACGGCACCCGAGTGGGCACGGTCCTGCAGCCGGTTCCACAGGCAGGCGGTGCGGTGGTCGCGGTCGACGTGGACGAGGCGGATCCGGTCGGTGGCGGGCAGGCCGGCCAGCCCATCGCTGCGCAGCAGTCCGAGGCTCGGGGTGATGCCGATTCCCGCGGTGATCAGGGCCGTTGTGCCGCCGAAGACGCGGGAGGCGGTCATGGTTCCGTGCGGGCCGGAGGTGAGGATCCGCTGCCCCTCGTCCAGCGACGCCACGGCGCGGGAGCCCTTGCCTTGGGTGCGCACGGCGATGCGGACGATGTCGTCGTCGACGTCGGTGATCGTATAGGTTCGCCAGAACGGTGCGCCGAGGTCGAGATGGACGCGCAGGTTCGTGCCCGGTTCGTCGAATTCGCGGATCCAGCCGAGGTCGTCGCGCAGGGCCACCTCGACGATGTCGTTGCAGATCTGCCGGCGGCCGACGACGGTCATGAACCGCGGAGTCCGTGCGACCTTGACCAGTTCCCGCGGGGCCGGGCCTTCGACCGTGATCTCGTCGCCGGCCGCGACATCGCCGGTCTCGAGGATCTGCCCGTAGATACCGCAGTGCAGATGCCCGCAGGCGGAGTTGAGCAGACGTGGGACGTTGACGTCGACCTCGGTGGTCGTCGGGTTGACGGTCGTCGCCGGGCAGCGTTCGATCGTCGAACGGATCGCCAGGCGCACGCCGCCGAGGCGGATGATCGAACCGATGAGCGCGAACTCCTCGAACGGGGCGAGTCCGTCGACGAGGATGTTGCCGCGGAACCGCAGCGGGTCGAGCTCGGCTGTGGGAGTGACCGGGTCGTCCGTGTCCGCCGGGTCGACCGCCGTACGACCGGCAGCTTCCGCGCTCAGCCCGAGGGCCGCGCGGCCCTCGTCGGTATCGGCGATCGCGGCGACCGTGGCGGGGTTGATGAGCGAGATTCCCGAGCGCTGCGAGTCGAACATCCCCTGATCCGCGACGGCCAGGCAGCGCGGAAATGTACCCTGAGGGGGTATCCGCTCGGAGAGGAACATCGCCGAGGCGGCCCTGCCCTCTTCGTCATCCGTGGAGAAAGTCGTCGACTCCCCCGTCGGGGCCGTGAGGGTCACGGTCGCGGGAATATCGTCGACCGCCTCGGCGGTGGCACTCCGGCCATCCGGATCAGGTCCGGGCACGGATTCGGCGCCGACCGCCTCGGGGAGGGTCGTTGCGACCTGCCATTTCTGCAGGTCGGTGTCGTTCTTGAGCACGGTGAAGGCGGAGTACGAGTGCCAGGCGTCGCCGGGGACGTCGAGGCTGCCGTTCGTGAACGCCGCGATCCGGTCGCCGCGGATTCCGCGGTCCTTGACCACACGAGCCTCGGTGAGCTCTTCGGCGGGGAATCCCTTGACCGGGAACCGGAACAGTCTGGCAGCACGCATGATTCGATTGTAGGAGCCGGAGAACACGTCAGGGTCAGGGTGAGAGCAAACGCACAGCCGCTTCGGCGAGGATCGACCTTGATTTATACCCTATAGGGGTATACGGTGTGATTATGACTGAGCAACATGGATACACCCCGCAGAAGGACGCTCTCGCACGGAGGATGAAGCGGATCGAAGGTCAGGTCCGCGGAATCGGGAAGATGATCGATGAGGACAAGTACTGCATCGACATCCTCACCCAGGTCTCCGCCGCGACAGCCGCGCTGCACGCGGTCTCCATCAACCTCCTCGAAGAGCACATAGCTCACTGCGTCGTCGACGCCGCCTCATCGGGCGACGACGAAGAAGCGCGGAAGAAGGTCGAAGAGGCATCAGCCGCCATCTCCCGACTCATCAAGAGCTGAGCGGAGGGCCGCGTCCGCCCGACTGGGGTGCGACGACGCCTGAGGCTCTGACATCGGGAAGCACTCACAGCTGATAGGAGAGCACAATGACGACCACCACCATCACCGTTTCGGGAATGACCTGCGGACACTGCGAAGCCGCTGTCAAGGAAGAGCTCGGCGCACTTGCGGGCGTCTCGGACGTCGCCGTCGACCTCAACGCCGGGGGCGATTCCCCGGTCACGATCACCTCGTCGGACGCACTCGACGATGCGGCGATCCGTGCCGCCGTCGATGAGGCCGGCTACGAGGTGAAGTGATGCCTCGCGAGCTCGAGCTCGACATCACGGGCATGACCTGCGCGTCGTGCTCGGCGCGGATCGAGAAGAAGCTCACCCGCCTCGACGGGGTCACGGCGGAGGTCAACCTGCCGCTGGAGACCGCGCATGTGGTCATCGACTCCGAACTCAGCGACGACGACATCACCGCCGCCGTCGAGAAGGCCGGCTACGGTGCCACGGTGCGCAGCCCCGGCGCGGGCGGTGCCGGTCCGGAGATCGTCGACTACGATCCCCGCCACCTGCGACCGCGCTTCGCAGGCGCCCTCATCCTGGCCGTGCCGATCGTCGCGATCTCGATGGTCATGAGCTGGCACTTCACCGGGTGGCAGTGGATCGTCGCGATCCTCGCCCTGCCCGTCGTCACCTGGGGTGCGTGGCCGTTCCACTCGGCGGCGTACAAGGCTGCCCGCGGTGGATCGACGACCATGGACACCCTGGTCAGCGTCGGCATCACCGTCGCGAGCCTGTACTCGTACTTCACGCTGGGCCGGGCCGTCGCCGACGGTCACGGCTGGGCGATTCCCGCCGAGTACCACGTGTGGTTCGAGGCGGCCGCGGCGATCACGGTGTTCCTGCTCATCGGCAAGCTCACCGAGGACCGGGCGAAGAGCCGGGCGACGGCAGCGCTCAAGGCGCTGCTCGACCTCGGCGCGAAGTCCGCGACCGTGCTGCGGGAGGGAGCCACCGCGGACAGTGGGGCCGCTTCGGGCGGGGCTGCTGCGAATGGCGGCCGTGTCGAAGTGCAGGTGCCGATCGACGAGCTGACCGTCGACGATGTCTTCCTCGTCCGTCCCGGCGAGAAGATCGCCACCGACGGCGAGGTGCTGACCGGTCATTCGGCCATCGACGAGGCGATGCTCACCGGCGAATCCGTGCCGGTCGAGGTCGGCCCCGGAGATTCCGTCACCGGAGCCACGATCAACACCTCCGGTGTGCTCGAGGTCCGCGCCGCCCGAGTGGGTGCGGATACGACGCTGGCGGCCATGGCCGATCTCGTCTCCCGTGCGCAGAACGGGAAGCCTGCCGTGCAGCGGCTGGCCGATCGGATCTCGGCGGTGTTCGTGCCGATCGCCTTCGGCATCGCCATCCTCACCCTGCTCATCTGGGGCTTCGTCACCGGGGACTGGGCGGCGGGGCTGCATGCGGCGCTCACCGTGCTCATCATCGCCTGCCCCTGTGCCCTGGGTCTGGCCACGCCGACGGCTCTCGCGGTCTCGTCTGGACGCGGATCCCAACTGGGCATCCTCGTCTCCGGGCCCGAGGCGCTGGAGTCGACGCGGTCGATCGATACGGTCGTCCTCGACAAGACCGGCACCCTGACCACCGGCGTGATGCGCCTGACCGGAACCGAGCTCTCGCCCGCGGACTTCGATGTCCTGGCCCGATTGGAATCGCGCAGCGAACATCCGATCGCCCGCGCCATCGTCGACGCCGCGCCCGAGATCGTCGGGACGGGTTCAGCGGGAGCCGCCGCGACCGAGTCTGTCTCGACCGGGGCTGCCTCGACTGAGCCGGATTCAATGGGATCGGCCGAGGATTCGGCCAGGGCCGCCTCGGCGAGGTCGGTCGAAACCGCGACCGGGTCATCGGTCACGGATTTCGAGAACATCGCCGGCGGCGGACTGCGGGCCACGATCGACGGCGCCGAGGTGCTCGCCGGTCGCCCTGATCTGCTCCGGGAACGCGGAATAGCGGTCGACTACCCGACCGATTCGATTCCGCGTGGGGCCACGATCGTCGCACTGGCGATCGACGGTCAGTTCCGCGGGTTGAGCTTCGTCTCCGATGAAGCCAAACCGACGGCCAAGGCGGCGATCGACGAACTGCATTCGCTGGGACTGAGCACCGTGCTCCTGACCGGGGACAATGCTCAAGCCGCCGAGGTGGTCGCCGAGGCTCTCGGGATCACCGAGGTCCGCGCGGATGTCCGCCCGGAAGGCAAGGTCTCCGTGGTCAGCGAACTGCAGGGGCAGGGCCGGGCCGTGGCCATGGTGGGCGACGGGGTCAATGACGCCGCCGCTCTGGCCGGTGCCGATCTCGGCATCGCGATGGGGTCGGGCACGGACGCGGCGATGGCGGCTTCGGATGTCACCATGGTCAAGTCCGATCCACAGCAGATCCCGCAGGCGATCCGACTCTCGCGCCGAACCTTGGGGCTCATCAAGGGCAACCTGTTCTGGGCCTTCGCCTACAACACGGCAGCGATCCCGATCGCGGCGTTCGGTCTGCTCGACCCGATGATCGCCGGTGCAGCGATGGCGTTCTCGTCGGTGTTCGTCATCCTCAACAGCCTCCGCCTGCTGCGCTTCAGGTAAGCGCGGCGGGGCGGACCGCGACGGAGCTGCGGCGGGGCCCTCCGGCGACGGAGCTGCGGCGGGCACACGTCGGCCGCACAGCGGTAACCGACAAGCTGCCTCTTCCCGGACTGCGAGCATCCCCCACTGAAAGCGCCATAA
Source organism: Brevibacterium sediminis (assembly GCF_024895295.1). Taxonomy (NCBI): domain Bacteria; kingdom Bacillati; phylum Actinomycetota; class Actinomycetes; order Micrococcales; family Brevibacteriaceae; genus Brevibacterium; species Brevibacterium sediminis. The sequence continues at coordinate 203,215 of NZ_JAHQRN010000007.1, forward strand.
CACCCTGCAGGAGCAGGGCGTTATGGCGCTTTCGGTGTCTGATGCCTCAGCAGCTGTAGGAAGTGACAGTCACGCGAGGTGGTGCCGCGAGAGGGAAGTCGATGCCGGTGGCGCAGAAGACGAAGACGGCGTCCGGCGTCCGGCGTCTCGGCGCAGGACTGGGACGTCTTACCGCATGACCGGGTAGGACTGGTTCTGGTTCTGCGTATCCTTGCGCATCACCCAGTTGAGGTAGCTCGTGAAGCCCGACACCAGCACAAATGCGGCTCCGGCGTAGATGAACGCGTAGCCGAAGGCGCGGCCGTCCTGCCAAGCTCGAGTGACGATGATCGCGAGGACGAGAGTGACGATTCCGCAGACGGCGCCGACTTTGATCGCGTCCTTGTAGGACACCGTGCTGGTGGGCTTGCCGCCTGTGGACTTCTTCTTCGGGGTGTTCGTGGGCGCCATGCCTCTCATTCTACCGGTCCGACCTGAGAGCAGTCCCATCCTGTGGGCGAGATCAAATCTCGGTCGACCCCAACTGGAACTTCGATTCCACCGGCACCGAGGTGGGCCCCGCCAACCGTCCATCCCAAGCACCGAGGCGGCCACAAGACGCCTTGAAACCGGCGGACGACACGACGGCAGGTGGATCCGACGACGGCGCTGAGCCCTCTGCGCCGATGATCAGGTGGACTACAGGCTCGGAACAGGCAAAAATGAGGATGTGCCCGTCACTGTCAGACGCGCCTCCGGGGAGGAGCTGCGCTCATTTCACTCCAGCCAGGCCCCGCCTGGCTGTGAATCATGCGCGGACACCACTGCACCGACGACCACCGCCGCAGGCGTCGCAGCCGTCGGCCCCGGCCCCCTCGACATACCCCACTCGGCATCCCCCCGTCGCACCCTCCGTACCTTCACCGCGCTCATCCTCGCGGCGGTCATGACTCTCACCGTCACAGCGTGCGGACCCGATCGCGGGCTCAAGGTCTCCCCCGAGGGCAACCCCTCCCCCTCACTCTTCGCCCCCAACACCGAGGCAGCCGGCCAGGCGAACGAACCGTTCTCGCTCGACGAGGTCCGCAAGGCCATCGAATCGTCCTCGGGAATCGCCGTCACCGGCAGCGCCACGGAGACCGCCAAAGTCGTTGCCGACTGCGAGGATTGTCTGAAGTTCGCGTCGCCGTTCCTCAGCGGTGAACAGAAGTTCCAGCTGGTCACGGTGGCCAACCCCAAACAGCGGAATGAGATCATCGCCGGCGCTGTCATCAGCGAACAGAGGGGCAAGCCCCGCCTCGAGCTCATCGCCACAGGCAATCAGCTCAAGGTCAGTCCCGGCAGAAATGGGACACTGGTGGTGCAGGAGGCCATGTTCGCTGACGGGGACAAAGCATGCTGCCCGTCCGGCTGGTCGGTGCAGGTGTTCCGCCTGCACGACGGTAGGTTTGAACCAGGTCAACGCTTCACGCGGCTTAATGGAGAAACGTAATGCACATAGTTCTGGTCGAGGATGACGAGGTCATCCGCGAAACGACGCAGATCGGACTCGAACGCTTCGATTACACGGTCTCGGCCTTTGCCGACGGCCGCGAGGGGTACGAGTTCGTCTCCGCCAACGGCGCCGACGTCCTGCTTCTGGATCTCATGCTGCCGACGATGAACGGCGCGTCCATCTGCCGTGCCGTGCGCGAACGTTCGACGATCCCGATCATCATCATCTCCGCCCGCTCCGATGCCATCGACATCGTCCAGGCTCTCGAGGCGGGAGCCGATGACTACCTCACCAAGCCCTTCGACATGCAGGTGCTCAACGCCCGCATCCGCGCGGTCGTCCGCCGCTTCATCACCACCGGCACCGATCGGTTCGGCTACTCCCCCGCCCCCGAGGCGGATGAGCATCACGAAACCGTCATCGGTCCCGGCGGCATGGTCACCGGCGACGGCATCCCCGAGGTCCTCGGCGCCAGCCCCGGAATGGACACCCGGGATCGACTGCGAGCGCAGCTCGAATCCGATGACACCTACCTCGGTGCCGGTGGGAAATTCACCACCGCCCCCGAGACGGATGACGACGAAGAGGCGATCGGCGGCACCGGGGTTCCACCCCGCCCGAGCGGCACGCCCACTGTGGCCCAGGACCCGTCCGGCTCCGACGGCGGGCTGGGTCCGTTCCGCACACGACTGGGATCCCTCGTCCTCGACACCGGCCGGCTGACCGTCGAGGTCGACGGAGAGGAAGTCCACCTCACCCCGACCGAGCTGCGCGTCCTCCTGCTGCTGACCGAGCAGCCCGAACATGTGTACTCCCGGGAGAAGATCGCGTTCACGGTATGGGGATACGAATGGGCCGGTGACTCCCGCGTCGTCGACGTTCACATCCAGCGCCTGCGGAAGAAGATCGGGGCGAACATGATCGAAACCGTTCGCGGATTCGGTTACCGCTTCGCAGGCTGATCGCATGTCGCTGCGCTGGAAGATCTCTCTGCTCATCGTCGCCTCGGTGATCATCGCCGTGCTGTCGTGCTCGATCGTGTTGCGCCAATCCGCCGCACGAGCCGAGGACGACCGGATGCGTTCGACCGTGACGGAGCAGCTGACGAATGCGACGGCCATCTTCTCCGAAACCGGAGTGCTCACCCTCAATGCCCGCATCGACGATCCGGAGCTGCCCAAGGAAGCGCGCAAGTCCGCGCTCAAGGGCCAGAGTGTGACGATCCGGTCCGAGGTCGACGGTGAGGAGATCGTGTGGGCCGCCGCCCCGATCGAGGTCGGTTCGCACACCCAGGTGATCTCCGTGCGCGCCTCGACGAAGGACAGCCAAGAGCTCATCGGCCGCATCGACCAAGCACTGCTGGTGGGCATGATCGGCTCCGCCCTCGTTGTCGGCGGTGTGGGATCGATCGTCGCCGGCCGCATCTCCCGCAGGCTCACCCTCGGCGCTCAGGCTGCCAGGAAGATCGCCGCCGGGGACACGACGACGCGCATCGCCGATGTCATCGACGAATCCGATCAGGAGGTGTGGGCCTTCGCCACGGCCGTCGATACCGCGGTAGCCCGACTGACCGAACGCATCGACTCCGAGCAGCGCTTCACCGCCGACCTTGCGCACGAGATGCGCACCCCGCTGACCGGTCTGGTCAACGCCGCCAACCTGCTCGAAGAGGATTCCCGCCCGGCCGAACTCGTCAAGGACCGGGTCGTGCGCATGCAGGTCCTCGTCGAAGATCTCCTCGAGGTCTCCCGCCTCGACGCCGGCCGCGCCAACCCGGAGTTCACCCGCGTCGACGTCGATCAGGCGATCCGGTCCCTGCTGGGCACGATGGAAGCCTCGGGTGCCCTCGCCGGTCATCAGATCGACACCCATCTGGCGGCGCTGAATTCGACGCTGGTCACCGATGTCCGCCGTTTCGAGCGCATCGTCTCGAACCTGCTCGTCAACGCGATCAAACACGGTGGAGATCCCATCCGCCTGGAGACGAGCACGCGCAGCATCGTCGTCACCGACTCCGGCTCCGGCTACCCACCGGACATCGTCAACACCGGCCCGACCCGCTTCGTCTCCGCCGGCGGCGGCGGAATGGGCCTCGGTCTCGTCATCGCTCAGGGGCAGGCTCGGCTGCTCGGCATCACGCTGATCTTCAGTAACGACCCCGTAACGGGAGGCGCGCGAACCGAGGTGATCTTCCCTGACGAGGAGGCCCAGGATCGCGCGCTCCGGGAGTACATCGAGAGCCGATCCGAATGATTTCGCCGAGGCGGCCCCTCAACTCCATTCAGGGTGCTGACCTGGTCTGATGCCCGGACTCCGAGGTTTCGCTGGACCCAGCCTGGACAACAGCTGACCGACCGCGAGTGCAACTCGTCACCAAAATATGACAGGTTCTATATATTCCCGTTACACTTTTGTGATGTTGTATTGAAGTCGTCGAAACCTCGGCGGTCTTCGACGAGTCACAGTCACACGGAGAGTTATGTCAGAGTCATCATCGACCACAGAACCAACGGTGCGTCGACGGGATCTGCACAGGCGTCGCTCATCGTCCCCGTTCTCACGCGCACGCACCTCGTCGCGCAGCACCGGGGCACCGACCGCGCCTGCATCCACTGACTCTTCTGCCGAGTCCCTGTCGCCCAGGCGCGCAGCAATGGCCGACGAGGCGCGGGCCGCTCAGGCGTCTCCGCGTCGTGCCGCAATGGCGCGTGAAGCAGCCGCGGTCCCCACGACCTTCGGCTCACCGTCTGCCTCGTCTGCCCGTCGGGTCAGCGCAGGAGCCGCCGAGAGCCGCGGGTCCGATGGTGCGCTGCTCAAGTCCGTGCGAAAGAAGAAAGTGCGGACCGTCTCGACTCTGGCAGCCGTCTCAGTGGCGGGTGCCGCCACTGCCGTGACCATGCTGGTCAACAACCTCAGCGGAGGTGCCGAGGTCAAGACCGACCCGACCGCCGCCGGTGAGCCCGCCGCCATCAATGCTGAGAAGGTCAACGCCGACGTCCCGGAAGTCAAGGGAAAGTCATCGATGGAGATCGGCGTGCCGAGCGCCAAGCAGAAGAAGGTCGAAGCCGCGTCCCGCGCTGTTGAGAAGAGCGCCCTGCCCGGCTGCGATGCGAAGCAGAACTTCGACCAGTCCGCCGGCAACGGCGAACTGCCCGACGAGTGGCTGTGCGACCTCGGCAAGGAAGACCACCGACTCCGCGCCGACGCCGCTGTCTCCTTCGCGAAGATGAATGCCGCGTACAAGAAGGACACCGGCAAGGAGCTCGAGATCACGGACTCCTACCGCGACATGGCCGGACAGCTCTCGGTCGCCGGCCGGAAGCCGGGGCTGGCCGCCAAGCCGGGCACCTCACTGCATGGTTGGGGAATCGCACTCGACCTCGGCGGCGGAGTCGCCAACAAGACCGGAGCCTGGAACTGGCTCGTCGAGCACGGAGACGAATACGGCTGGGAGAACCCCGACTGGGCCAAGGCGAGCATGTACGAGCCGTGGCACTGGGAATACACCCCCGCCCGCGACTCGATTCCCGGCAAGTGATCGATCAGCGGCGCAAGGCTAGTCCGTAACGGCGGCGGTAGATGATCTGAGCGAGCCGGACGAACGGTTCGCCGAGTCTCCAGATGCCCAGCCCCGCCCGCGAGACCGACCTCAGGACGAGGAAGACCCGGTCCTCGGCCGTGCGGATGAGGATGAATGACTCCTCTCCGGTGATCGGATGTCCCGGCTTCGTGCCATAGGTGAATCCGCATCGGTCCTCCGCTTCGAAGACGTCGATGACTCGTGAGGGCTCAGGCAGGCGGAAGGGCCCGAGGCGCACGCGGATCGTCGGCTCCTGCCCCGGCTCCACACGAGGCGGCCTACCAGGTCTCACTCCGTCCGCGCGAGCGTCGACATCGGCCGTCGACTCCGCTCCAGCCGCTCGACTGACCGTGTCCGCACTTCCGACGAGGACGTCGCCGACGTCCACCTCGATGTCGAAGCCGCTGCGGATCTTGACCTCCCAGTGCAGTAGCTCCTCGGCGCAGCGCTCGAACGTGTCTGTCCCGTGGCCGACGAAGTACGCGGATTCGAAGTGACGATAGCCGTCGGGACGTTCCAGCCACCTCGGCGAGAGGGGATGCGTCAGCGTCTCCGGGCGCTCCTGTGATTGTTCGGCCATGCCTCCAACCTAACGGACTTGAACCGTCAACCTAACGGACTCGGATTTTGGGACTCACAGTCCGGACGGCTGTGTGGCGTCGACCGGACGGCCACGTATGATGCCAAGAACAGCAGACTTCAATCGAATGTCCGCTCAGCATCTGAGCCAGGATCAAAGGAGAACCACGTGCGCACAATCAACGGCATCGACGAGATCGAATCGCTCATCGGCCAGGAGCTCGGCTCCTCCGAATGGATGACGATGGATCAGGACGCCATCAACACCTTCGCCGATGTCACCGGCGACCACCAGTGGATCCACGTGGACGAAGCTCGCGCGGCCGAAGGCCCCTACGGTGCGACGATCGTCCACGGATTCTTCACCCTCTCGCTCATTCCGAAGTTCTCCACGGAGGTCTTCACGATCGAAGGCGTGTCGATCCGCGTCAACTATGGCCTGAACAAGGTCCGCTTCCTCCAGCCCGTCGTCGTCGGCTCCCGACTGCGCGGAACCATCACCGTCAAGGACGTCATCCGCGGGGAGAAGGGCACGCAAGTCATCCTCGAACACACGATCGAGATCGACGGCCAGGATCGCCCCGCCTGCGTCGCCGAGGTGGTCACCCTCCTCGTCGAGTGAGCTGAGCGCGACAGGACAGCTGGCACCACTGAGCGTCCGCCGTCTGACGGCAGGATAAGTGTGCGCAGATTGCCCATTTCCAGCTCGGAGTTGGCAATCTGCGCACATTTATCGCGCGGACAGGGTCCGCCGCGGCAGGCAGCGTTGCCTCAGCTCGGGCGGTGGGCGTCGAGCTGTTGGACGACGCGGATGTAGCCGAGGTGTGAGTACGCCTGCGGGTGGTTGCCCAGGTGCATCTCGGCGACGGGGTCGTATTCCTCTGACAGCAGCCCGGTGGGCCCGAGCAAGTTGTCGACCTGCCGGAATAGATCCCAGGCGTCGTCGATGCGACCGACCTTGATGAAGGCTTCGATGAGCCAGGTCGTACAGATGTGGAATCCGCCCTCGAGCCCGGGCAGCCCGTCATCGTAGCGATAGCGGAACACCGTCGGGCCGACCCGCAGCTCGCGTTCGATCGCATCGACGGTGGACACGAAGCGCGGATCGTCGGCGGCGAGCAGTCCCGAGAGTCCGACGAACAGTGCGGCCGAGTCCAGGTCCGTCTCACCGTAGGCGACGGTGAATGCTCCGACTTCCTCGTTAAAGCCATGCGTGAGCACGTCGTGGGCGATCTCCTCGCGCAGTTGCCGCCACGCACCGGGCGGCTCACGATCGAACCGGTCCGCGATCCGCAGCGCCCGATCGACCGTCACCCAGCACATCACGCGCGTGTACACGTTGTGCTTCGGCGGACGCCTGGCTTCCCAGATCCCGTGATCGGCCTCGAACCACCGTTTGCCCACGGCCTCGACCATCTGACAGGTGAGCGTCCAATAATCCTCGGGCAACTCGCCGAGGTGGTCGCTGAGTTCGTCGAGGAGCTCCGTGACCGGGCCGAACACGTCGAGTTGGACCTGATGTTCGGCGGCGTTGCCGACCCGCACCGGCCGTGATCCGGCGTATCCGGGCAGGTGGTTGAGCACCGCCTCGGTGGTCAGGGCCGAGCCGTCGACGGCGTAGAGCGGATGCAGCTGTTCGGGTGAGACCGTGCGCTCGAGCACCCCCGACAGCCAGGAGAGGAATCCTTCGGCCTCACCGGTGGAACCGAGGGCGAGCAGGGCGCGGACGGTCATCGATCCGTCGCGCAGCCATGTATAGCGGTAGTCCCAGTTGCGGACGCCGCCGATGCCCTCGGGCAGGGAGGTCGTGGGGGCGGCGAGGACTCCGCCGGTGGGTTCGTGGCACAGAGCGCGCAGGGTGATCGCGGAGCGGACGACCTCTTCGCGGTGGTGACCGGGCAGAGTCAGTGATTCGACCCAGTTCGTCCAGAAGTTCAGGGCGCGTTCGCGCACATGATGCTCGCCGCCGGTGGCCATGTATCCGGCGTCGCCCGTGCCCGTCCCACAGGCGAGGACGAGGACGACGGATCCGCCGGGCTGCTGCGAGGGGACGACGGTCGCCTCGGCGGTGTGGGAGTCGCCGTTCTCGACGATGTCGAAGTCGATTCCGGGGGCGTGGAGTTCGATCGGCTCGGCGGTGCCGAGCACCGCCACACCATCATCGGACCGGGTCATGCGGGTGGGAACCGTGGCGTAGTCGAGCCTGGGTGCGAAGCGGATGCGGGTCGGGGTGTCGCCGGTGAGCACGCGGACGACGATCGTGTCATCGCTGTGCCCGTCGACGGGAGCGAGGTAGTCGACACAGCTCAGTCCGGCCCACCGGGTCTCGAGCAGGGTCGAGTTCCCGAGGTAGCGCTGGGTCAGCGGGGCGGCCCCGTTGGCCGGTGCCACGGCGAAGAATCCTGCCGCCTCGGAGCCGAGGATCTCGGAGAACATCGACGCCGAATGCGGCAGCGGGTGCGGCATCCAGCAGATGCTGCCGGTGGGGTCGATGAGCGCGGTCGACTGTCCGTTGCCGATGAGGCTGTGCCGCTGGATCGGGGTGGCGCGGCGGCCGAAGAGCCAGGACTTGCGCAGCTCGAACAGGGCACTGAGGACGGTGGAGACCTCGGCCGGTGAGTCCAGCCGGAAGTCGGCGTGAGTTGGTGCGGTCTGAGTTCCGACCTTGAGCCCGAGGTCATCGGCGCCGAGGGTTTCGAGAGCGAACTCGTCGGCGGTGTCATCGCCGATGAAGACGACGGCTTCCGCGCCTGTCTGGCTGCGCAGACGGGTCAGCGCGTCGGCCTTCGACGAAGGTACGACGGACAGGTCGATGACCTGCTTGCCGCGGGTGGGGTGGATCGGGTGGGCGTCGGCGAGCTTCTCGACGGCGGCTTCGATCTCCCGCCGGCCGGCCTCGTCGAGTCCGCGCAGGTGCACGGCCGCGCCGGTGGTCTTGTGCTCGATGACAGCGCGCGGCAGCGCGCGGGTGAGGTCGGCGCGGAAGTCGGCGAGGACCGCCCGCTGCTCTTCGGTGAGCGTGTCGATGGTGAATGTATCGGTCTCACCGCCGTGGGACCCGAAGAGGTGGACCTCCCGGGGCAGGCGCGACATCGCCGCGAGGTCACGCAGACTGCGACCGGAGATCACCCCCGCCGAGGTGGACGGCAGCAAGGCGAGCGCGCGCAGTGAGTCGACCGAGCTCTCCAAGGGAAAGGCTTGGCTGGGGATGTCGACGATGGGGGCAATCGTCCCGTCGTAGTCGGTGGCCACCAGCAGCGATGGGGAACGGGAAAGTTCGAAGAGGCGCCGGAAGAGGACCGGGTCGAGTGCTCGGCTGGCTTCGGCAAGGTCGCCCAATAACTCGGAGGACCTCACCGAGGCGGCGATGGTGGCCAATCGGGATTCGGTTGCGCTCTCGTGCTCGACAGTGCTCATCTCACCTCGGGTGTCTCGGTTGGCTCGGGTGCCGGTCAGGGCTCTTTCTTCACTGGGGTATCGGTGTCCGGATCGTCCGGATCTCCGGAATCGGCCGTGCGATCGGCTTCGCCGGCGGCATCGGCTGGGTTCGACGTGTCCGCGGCATCGGACGAGTTCGCATCGTCGGCGGCTTCAGCGGCACCCGAGGGGGAAGCGTCGGCGGGGTCGGCCGCCTCGGCGGGGGTGTCGATCTGTTCGGGCAGGGCACCGAGCTTGGCCAGTTGGCGGCCCTTGCTCAGGCGGGAGTAGCCGCCGATGATGAAGATCACGCCGGCGATGAGGGTCGCCGCTCCCGTGAAGCCGAGGATCGACAGGGCCTCCATGCCGTCGCCGAAGACGAGGATGATGCCGAGCAGGACGTGGACTCCGGAGGCGATGAGGAAATCCGAGGCCATGAGCTGGGACCGCAGCTGCCGGTAGGCCCAGAATTCGAGGGCGCCGTGCAGCAGGGCCCAGATGCTCAGGGCCGCGCGCAGTTCGGCGGGCTGGTCGGCGAGGAAGAGGAAGACGATGGCCGGGATCGCGATGACGGCCTGTCCGAAGATCGCGGTGCGCACGTTCAACGGCGAGCGCACGGCCTGGAAGACCAGGGCCAGGGCAAAGAGGATGAGGTAGCCGATCGCGAGGTGGTCGACAACGTCGGTCGGCAGGCTCAGCTGCAGCGGATTGCTCGAATCGCGGGGCCAGAAGACGGTGACGATGCCGAAGGCGACGCCGAGGATTCCGCGTACGACCATGGGCCAGCCGAGTCGACTCGCTGCGGCAATGGCCTGCGGGGCGGCTTCGTTACGCGGGGCTGTGGATTCGGTGCGCGGATCTTCGGTACTCATCACGGCACCAGTCTAGGTCGCCTGCCTGAGTCTGTCCGATCAGCGTCGGTTCAGGGTCGAGTGAGAGCCGCCCCTTCGCTCTGCATGCATTTACGTAATTACGTATTTCCTGTATTGTCCAAGCATGGAACCAACACCGTCGGCAGAAGATCGCCTCTCCGCTCTCGAACAGCGAGTCGCCGAGCTCGAGGCTGCAGCCGCAGAACCCTCTGCATCGCAGGAGCCCGGCGTGACTCAGCAGAAGGCGGACGGAACGTCGTCGATCAGAGCGGAATCACCGGCGCCATCCGGTTGCCCGGAATCGTCAGTCCAACCCGCCGCCGGGAACACAGCCCTGCCGGGCGACACCGAGACGTTCTGGGCGCTGCACGGGCTCGTCGACCACCTCGGCGAGGAGGGCGGAGTGACCTACACCGGGTACACGACTCCCCCGGGCGGCAGCGGTCCCGTGGCGTGGCAGATGGGTCTGAGCAGCGCAGGGCTGGCGCAGATCGATTTCGCCGAGGCGGCCGGATCCTTGGCAGCGCTCGGTCACCCGGTCCGCCTGCAGCTGCTCCAAGCGATCTATGAGGGCACGAGCACGGTGGCCGAACTGGGCAAGGACGAACGGTTCGGCACGTCCGGGCAGATCTATCACCATGTGCATGCCCTCGCCGGCGCCGGCTGGTTAGAGAGCGCCCGCCGCGGACACTGGCGCGTGCCCGCTCAGCGAGTCGTTCCGCTGCTCACCCTCGTCCTCATCGGAACGCACTGACAGAACCTCTCGCCGGCGGGCCGCTCGCCCACCGCGCGACCCGGACCCGACCACCACACATTCCACCCCTGCTGACCAGGAGGAACGATGACTGACTCCGATCTCAACCGCACATCTGCGGCTGCGGGACGGCCGCCTCGGCGAGTGTTGATTGCCGTGATCGCGGCAACCGTCACAGCCGCTGTGCTCGCGGCGATCACCCCGTGGCCGCGCGGCTTCCAGGGCACGCCGACAGGGGACGCCGAGCTCATGACCGAACTCGAGGACGCGCTCGGCAGCCAGCATTGGCAGCATGTGGCCGCGGCCCACATCGACGGCGACGGCGGCCGCTACGGCGACGGCGCGGTGACCTTCGCGGGCACCGGAGCCGAGGAGCACACCGAGTTCGAGATCGGCTCGATCACGAAGACATTCACGGCCGCGCTCTTCGCCGAGGCGATCGACCGGGGCGAGGTGAAGGCGGACACCCGCCTCGGCGAGGTGTGGCCGGAACTGGAGGGGAAGGTCGCCGAGGTGACGCTCGAGTCGATTGCGATGCAGCGGTCGGGGCTGCCCTCCCAGGAACCCGCTCCGAGCTTCGGCGACGGGGTGATGAGCGTGATGTCGAACTACCTGCACACCGACCCCTACCGCGGGGACACTGGGGACATCGTGGCGAGCCTCAACGACGTGGAGGTAGGCGAGCCGGAGCCCGAGTATTCGAACTACGGGTTCGCCGTCCTCGGCCAGGCCCTCGCCGAGGTGGCCGGGCAGGACTATTCCGAGCTCGTTCGCGGCCGCCTCACCGAACCCTTGGGGATGAAGGAGACATTCGTCCCGGAGTCCGCTGACGGTCTGTCCCATGGGTTCACGGCATCGGGGTTGCCGGCCGCTCCGTGGACTCTCGGCGGCTCGGCGCCAGCCGGCGCGATTCGATCGACGACCCATGACCTGTCGATCTGGCTGCGAGCCGTGAGCGACGGAACCGCGCCCGGCGCCGAGGCGGCCGAACCTCGAGCCGACTTCGAGGACGACCGCATCGGCTGGGCGTGGTTCACGACGACGCACGACGGCTCGACCATCACCTGGCACAACGGCGGCACCGGCGGCTTTCGGTCTTTCCTCGGCTTCGACCCGAAGTCCGGGAAGGGCGTCATCGTGCTGAACGATTCAGCGAACAGTGTCGATGCTGCCGCAACGCTCATCGGTGCCGCTACCGGCGCGGATTCCGGCACCACGACCGAAACCGAAACCGCGTCCGAAACCGCGACAGCATCCCCGGTCGTAGGCTCGACGAAAGGAGAACGCTCATGAGTCCCGAACTCGTCTCAGCAGTCATCGGGGCCCTCATCGTGGCCTGGGGTGCGTTCACAGCGTGGCGGGCGCCCCGCGCGACGTCCCGAATCGGACTGCTCTCGGGGATGGTCACGGCGGTCGTATTCGTGCTGCTCATCCGCCTCATCACACCATTCGGAGGCTGGGAGAGCTGGTTCATCTACGTCTGGCTGACCGGAATGCTCGTCATCGTCGTCTCCGTCTTCCGGGCCGCGCTCGTCTGGGCGGACCTGCCGTGGCGATCCGACGATCCGAAGGCACGCCGGAACGAAGCGAGCGGGCTCGGCTTCTCCGCCCTGCTCGCGCTCCTCATCGCCGGCGCCCTCGTCCTCCCCGGGCTCTTCCTCTGACGGAGAGTGCCCGGCTCCGCGAACGGCCGACCACGGCGGCCCGCGTCGGCCCGAGTCGGTCTCTATGTGCCCTACTGCCCCTTGACGGTCAACGTGCCGCCGCTTTCGGAGACCTCGTACTTCGGCAGCGGTTCCTCGGCCGGACCGGAGATCACCTCTCCGGTTGTCACCGAGAAGTTCGAGGAATGGCACGGGCAGATGATGGCCTCCTCGGTGATGCGAGCGACCTGGCAGCCCTGGTGGGTGCACACCGATGAGAACGCGAAGAACTCGCCTTCCTTCGGCTGAGTGATCACGTAGGTGTCCTCGATGACGGTGCCGGAACCGACAGGAACGTCGGATGCCGGCAGGCTCGAGTCCTTCGTCGGCTCCGCATCCTCGTCGGACGAACACGCCGAGGTGGCCGCCACGGAACCGCCGATGACCGCCACCGTTCCGGCCACGCCCGCTGTCTTCATCACACGACGTCGGGTCGGATCCGCTGGTGCGGTCGGGTCGGTGTCGGCGGGGCTGTTCGGGGTCGTCGTCATCGGAATCTGCTCCTTCTCGCGGGTGCGCACAATCCGCCATGTGCTCACGCAGGCATGGGCTTTTCAGTTCCAGCGTACAATCGCAGTCGGTTCACCGCCTGCAGACAGCTGTCAGGATCGAAGGGCACCGGATCGGTCCTCGGACGATCGGGGCAACGGGTGCGGTGGGCCGCCTCGGCGAGCGACGATTGCGGACGTAAAAGGGGTGCGGCAGTGGCCGACGAAACGGCGACGGCACACCGGCGGCACCCGAAAGCGCGCGTCGCGACGGGATGGGGATTGGCCGCCTCGGTGTACGTGTTCACTGTCGTCATGATGGGCACCACCCTGCCCACGCCCCTCTACCCGCTCTATGAGGAGCGGTTCGGGTTCGGCACCGCATTCACCACTCAGCTCTTCGCGATCTACGCGGTCGGTGTCATCGGCGCGCTCGTCGTCTTCGGTCGCCTCTCCGACGGACTGGGGCGTCGGCCGGTGCTCAGCCTCGGGGTGATCTTCTCGATCGGCTCGGCGGCGCTCTTCCTCATCGGCTCCCACATCGGCCTGCTGTTGGCCGGCCGGGTCCTGTCCGGGCTGGCCGCGGGGATCTTCACGTCGACCGCCACCGTCACCGTGCTCGAGAACGCGCCGGCCGGTCGCGAACGACTCGCCGGATCCTTGGCGACGGCGGCGAATATGGGCGGGCTGGGACTCGGGATCCTGTCCTCCGGACTGCTCGCCCGATTCGCTCCCGCTCCCCTGCTCACGCCGTTCCTCGTCAATGCGATCATGCTCATCATCGCCGGGGTGGCGCTCATCCTCGTGCGGGACCGGACGCGCGGCGGGGCGACGGCTGTGCGGTTGCAGCTGCCGGGGGTTCCCGCCTCGGCGAAGCGCATGTTCCTGGCCGCCTCACCTGGGGCGATCACCGGCTTCGCGGTGTGCGGGCTGTATTCGGCGATCGCGCCGAGCTTCATCGGTCAGACCCTGCACGTGACGTCGACCGCGGTCACCGGCGCTGTTGTGTTCCTCCTCTTCGGCGCCTCGGCGACCGCGCAGGTGCTGTTGCGCGGGTTCAGCGACCGCCTGCTCATCGTCGGCGGGACCGTGACCATGATCGTGAGCATGGGTGCACTCGTCTTCGCACTCATGGCGGGGTCGCTGCCGGTGCTCATCGTCTCCGCAGCGTTGGCAGGAGCCGGGCAGGGGCTCGTCTTCATGACCGGTATGCGCGCGATCACCGCGGTGACTGCGCCCGAGCACCGCACCGAGGCGACCACCTCGTACTTCATCCTCGCCTATGTGTTCATGTCGGTTCCGGCGATCGGTGCCGGATTCCTCGCCGCCGAGGTGGGACTGGCGAATGCGACCGTCGTCTTCGCCGTCGCTGTGGCCGTGGTGTGCGTGTTGGGCCTCGTGGCGGCACGGAGGTTCGCGGGCCGTTAAATATGGGATTGCCGGGTGCTGTGGGCTGTCTCCGGTGGAGGTTCGGGTCAGTGACGTGAACTAGGGTGGGAGCCATGACCTCCGCAGCCACGACCTCCGCCCTCGATGTCCTCCACGATGTCTTCGGCTATGAAGAGTTCCGGGGCCAGCAGGCGGCCATCGTCGACCAAGTCGTCGGCGGCGGGGATGCGGTCGTACTCATGCCCACCGGCGGCGGAAAATCCCTGTGCTATCAGATCCCGGCCCTGGTCAGGCACGGTACAGGTGTCGTCATCTCCCCGCTCATCGCACTCATGGCCGATCAGGTCGCGGCACTGGAGAATCTCGGCGTGCGGGCGGCCTATCTCAACTCATCCCTCGATTTCGAGACCGCCCAACAGGTCGAACAGCAGCTGCTCGCCGGAGAGATCGACCTGCTCTACCTCGCGCCCGAGCGTCTCGTCCTGCCGCGGACGATGCGACTGCTCGAGCAGGCACAGATCTCCCTGTTCGCCATCGACGAAGCCCACTGCGTGTCCCAATGGGGACATGACTTCCGCAGCGACTATCTGGGACTCGGCGTCCTGGCCGAACGATTCCCGGATGTCCCGCGCATCGCACTGACGGCCACGGCCACGCCGGCCACCCACGCCGAACTCACCGAACGACTCCACCTCCAGGACGCCGAGCACTTCGTCGCGAGCTTCGACCGACCCAACATCACCTACCGGATCGAGCCGAAGGCCTCGGCGAGATCGCAGCTGCTGAACTTCATCACCACCGAACACCCCGGGGATTCGGGCATCGTCTACTGTCTGTCCCGGCGCGGGGTCGATCAGCTGGCCGAAGCACTCGTCGCCCGCGGCCTCACAGCCCTGCCGTACCACGCAGGGCTGCCCTCCGAGGTGCGGGCGGAGAACCAGGCGAGATTCCTCCGCGAAGACGGCATCGTCATGGTCGCCACGATCGCCTTCGGCATGGGCATCGACAAACCCGATGTCCGCTTCGTCGCCCACCTCGATCTGCCCCGCTCGGTCGAGGGCTACTACCAGGAGACCGGTCGAGCCGGCCGTGACGGACTGCCCGCGGATGCGTGGATGGTCTACGGCCTCGGCGATGTCGTCTCCCAACGTCGACTCATCGAATCCGGCGAAGGCGACCAGGTGTTCAAACGCCGCCAGATGAGCCACCTCGATTCGATGCTCGCCCTCTGCGAGACCGTCGACTGCCGACGAGTGCAGCTGCTGCGGTACTTCGATGAGGAATCCGCACCGTGCGGCAACTGCGACACCTGCATGACACCCCCAGTGACCTGGGACGCGACCGTGGCCGTGCAGAAGCTTCTGTCGGCCGTCATCCGCCTCGACCGAGAACGCGGGCAGCGTTTCGGTTCGGGCCAAGTCATCGATGTGCTGCGCGGCAACGACAATGACCGGTCCCGGGCCTCGGACCATGAGAGCTTGAGCGTCTGGGGCGTCGGCGACGACCTGTCCGAGAGCCAGTGGAAGACCGTCATCCGGCAGGTGCTCGCCCGCGGCCTCCTCGAATCCCATGGTGACTACGGTGTGCTTGTGGTCGGCGAGAACGCCGGCCCCGTGCTGCGCGGAGAAGAGGAGATCTCACTGCGTGTCGACCCGGTGAAGAAAGCCGGAGCGAAGAAGGCCGGATCAAGTCGCCGAGGCGGCCCCGAGGTCGAGCTCGACCCCGCCGATGCCTCCCTGTTCGAGGCACTGCGCTCCTGGCGAGGAGAGCAGGCGAAGGAGCAGGGCGTGCCCGCCTACGTCGTGTTCCCCGATGCCACGCTCTACGGCATCGTCGAGGTCAAGCCGACGACGATCAGCGAACTCGGTCAGGTCAGCGGAGTGGGTCTGAAGAAGCTCGACCGCTACGGCGATTCCGTGCTCGAGGTGCTCGCCGCCCAAGCAGGCTAGACCGCCTCGGGCCCCTCAAACTCCCTATTTGCTACCTGACGGCGGCCCAGCAACCTCGCGCCGGGTTGCTGTGCCGCCATCGGGTAGTTCGACTTCCTAGCCGGCCCCGGATCGGTTTCGGGCTGATCATACTCAGTTCTGCTCGAAGGCCTCGGGACCCTGCTCGGCTGCCGCCGGGTCCATCCACATGAACTCGAGGATGTTGCCGTCGGGGTCGGTCATGCTGATGCCGTACATGAACCCGAGGTCCTGCGGTTCTTTGTTCTCCCCTCCGCCGGCGTCGAGGATCGAGGCGCGCATCGCATCGACCTCGTCGCGGGATTCGCGGCTCATCGCAGTCAGCGCCTGTGCCGCGGTGTGCGGGTCGACGATCGGTTTGTCCGTGAACGTGGCGAGGTAGTCCCGGGTGAGGATCATGAAGAAGATGTCATCGGTCCATTTGATGCACGACGCATTGTCATCGGTGAACTCGGGCACCACCTCGGCGCCGATGGCTTGGTAGAAGGTCTTGGCACGCTCGAGGTCGGTGGTCGGAAGGTTGACGAAGATCTGGGTCATGACTGCTCCCTTGCAGTGACGGCGGCGGATCGGGAGACGCGACACCGGACGGTCCACGACAGCCGGATGGCTGGACGGTGGGACTTCGATTCTTACCGCGCCCAGACCCCCTGTCAACACCCATTTGCTACCCGACGGCGGCCCAGCAACCTGGCGCGAGGTTGCTGTGCCGCCGTCGGGTAGTCCTGGGAGGTCAGTTGGTCTTCGTGACGGTGACGTCGATCGGGGTCGGGTTGGTGAAGATGTCGAAGACGGGGCAATGAGCGTCCACGGTCTCCTGCAGCTTCTGGTAGTCCTCGTTGCTGTCGGGTCCGGCGATGTTGACGCTCACGCGCACGGACGAGAATCCGGGGCGCACGGTCTCATCGGCGCCGAAGAGTCCCCGCACATCCAGGTCGCCTTCAGCGCTGACATCGAGTGCGTCGATGGTCAGTCCGAGGTTCTGGGCGTAGAGGCGGTAGACGACGACCTGGCAGGAGATCAATGCGCCGAGGGCGTACTCGACGGGATTCGGGGCGGCGTCGTCGCCGGCCAGCGGGGTCGGTTCGTCGACAGTGAAGGTGTGGCGGCCGGCGGTGATGACCGAGGACACCGAACCGCGGGCGGTGCCCGAGGCCGAGAACGTCAGCTGCCCGTTCTTCGCCGAGGCGGCCAGTCGTTCGTTCCATGCCTCTCCGGCCGTGGTCAGTCGCGTGGCGCGTTCTTCGTCGCTGATGGCGATGGTCGTGTCGAACTCGGTGGTGGCTGCAGTCATGAGGGTGGACTCCTGATCGAATGGTCGAGCGTGTGGTCGAGATCGTGCGGGTCAGTGCTGATCTCAGACTAGAAACGATCGCCCGGCGGCGTCCTCCCCACCGTCGGCTGCCGTCGTCTGGCGTCATGAGCAGAACACAATTCGTCATCAGCCGACGCACGGTAGCCTGGAAGGCAGACGAACCCACCGGTTCCCCCACCACGCGGAAGGCGACGATGACGACCTCTGACCGGACAGCCACCTCGGCGAACTCAACTGGCTCCCCGGGTTCAATCACCCGCGCGGACTGCGAACAACGCGATGCGAACGATCCTCTGCGTGATTGCCGCGAGGAGTTCCTGCTCCCGGAAGGCACGATCTATCTCGACGGGAACTCTCTCGGCCCGCGCACAAAGGGAGCCGCAGAACGCGCCCAGGAAGTCATCACCGACGAATGGGGCACCGGCCTCATCGGGTCATGGAACACCGCCGGCTGGTGGGATCTGCCGGCAAAGCTGGGTGAGAAGGTCGCCGGGCTCGTCGGCGGCGGGGCCGGGTCGACCGTCGTCACGGACACGACGTCGATCAATCTGTTCAAGGCCGCCTCGGCGGCGCTGAAGATGCAGGCCGAGGACTCCTCGGACCGGCGGGTCATCCTCACCCAGCGGGAGAACTTTCCCTCCGATATCTACATGCTCGAAGGATTGGCCGAGCAGCTCGGCGACGGATACGAGGTCCGCCTCGTCGACGATGAGGAAGTCACCGCAGGGTTCCCGACCACGATGTCCGACGAGGTGGCCCTCGTCGTCCTCACCCATGTGAACTACCGGACCGGTCGGCTCTTCGATATGGGCACGACCACCTCGGCGATCCATTCCGGCGGAGCCATGGTCATCTGGGACCTGTGCCATTCGGCCGGTGCTCTGCCCATCGATCTGGCCGGAACCGGGGCGGACATGGCGATCGGCTGCACGTACAAGTTCCTCAACGGCGGACCCGGGTCTCCCGCATTCATCTGGGTCGCCGAGGCGCTGCAGAACCGATTCAGCCAACCTCTGTCGGGGTGGTGGTCGCATGCGCAGCCCTTCGATATGGCCCCGGACTACCGGCCGGCCGACGGTATCCGCCGCTACCTCACCGGAACGCAGGGAATCCTGTCGATGTCCGTGGCAGAGCTCGGCCTCGACATCCACTCGCGGGTGGACATGGAACAGATCCGGGAGAAGTCCCTGGCCCTGTCGGACCTGTTCATCGACCTCGTCGATGAGCGATTGGCCGATCACCCGGTCGAGGTCGTCACCCCACGTGAACACGCCCATCGCGGATCCCAGGTCTCGATCACCCACCCCGAGGGATTCGCGGTGATGAGCGCGCTCATCGAACGCGGAATCATCGGCGACTACCGTGAGCCGGAGGTGCTGCGGTTCGGATTGACCCCGCTCTACATCGGGTTCACCGAGGTGTGGGACACCGTCGAGGCCCTGCGCGACATCCTCGACAACCGACTCTGGGACACCCCGGCGCACAAGGTCCGCGGCGCCGTCACCTAATTGCTACCCGACGGCGGCGCAGCAACCTGGCGCCAGGTATCTGGGCCGCCGTCACCTGCGTTGGGACGTGGCCGCTCCGGTGCCCGGGGCCTCAGAGGTGTCGATGATCTCGGCGTTGACGCCGAAGTACGGTTCACCCGCCTCATTTCGCGGGCGGCTGGCGGCAAGCGTCTTGAGCAGATTGCTGCCCCGCTCCCCAGTGATCGGGTCGAGATCGAGGATGGCACACCGCCCAATCGGATCCCCGATCCGCACACGCAGGGCGGCGGCGTTCGGCACGTTCACCGTCACATCCCGGCCTCGCCAGGTCTCTTCGATGAAGGGTTCGTCCGTGTCGAGGACGAGGGTGGCCCGGAATCGGGCGGCCTCATCAAGCAGCTCATGGTGACCCGACCGATCGGCGAGTTCCCTCATCGACGCGGTCGTGACGATCGACAGACCAGCTCCGTAGATCACGTCTCCACGACGTGCGCGGGCCAGCCGCACCGGCTTTCCCAGCCACTCGGAGGCGAGTGCCGAATGCGGGCCGTCAGTGAGTTCGAGGTCGACCGGTCGCTTCCAGTAATTGCAGGTCAGGCGCTCACCCGAGCCGGCTGGCACCCCGGTGGCAGAGCGCCCGTCGGGCAGGGTGATCGTCAAAATGTCGTCGACGAGTGAGGTGGTCATGCGGATGAGCCGAGGATTCTGCACGGTCTTGAGCACCTGTCGTCGTTCGACATCGACGAAGCAGAACTCACGATCGCCGACCGGACCGTGAACGTCGACGGCTGCGCTCGGTCGAGCCTCGTGTCGTGTGCCTTTGACGTGGGCGAACCCGAGCGATGGCACACCGAATTCCCGCGCAGAAGCAGGTGACGGCGGCCCAGATACCTGGCGCCAGGTTGCTGCGCCCCCGTCAGGTAGCAATTGGGGCATGGGGGTTGCGCCTTCCTGTGATGGCGTAGGTGCCGATGGCCACCGCTCCGATGGCCAGGACCGTGCCGCCGATGATAACGGCTCCGGGAATCGTGGCGATCGTGCCGAGCACTCCCACGGTGACTCCGGAGAAGGTCTGCATCCCCGGCCCGAATGTCGCATAGGAACCGATGACGCGGCCGCGGATCTCCGGCGGCGCTTCGAGTTGGATGATCGCCATCTCGGTCGACTCGGCGGTGATCTTCGAGACTCCGGCGATGACGAGCATGATGACGGCCAGCCACAGGTGCGAGGTCAGGGCGAAGAACAGAGAGCTGATGCCCATCGCCGCGGCGGCCAGTGCCGCGGCAGCCGGAACGGCCTTGATCCACCCGGTCGCCTCAAGCCCGAAGCCCCCGAGCACCCCTCCTGCACCCATGGCGAAGAGCAGCACGCCATAGGTGAAGTCACTGTCCCCGCCGACCGGATTGAGGATGTCGCCGAACACCGGCATCGCCGTCTGCAGCACCGCCCCGATCGTCGTCGAGGCGAGCGCGGCCAGCAACAGCATGCCGACGATCGCGCGATTGTGGCGGACGTCGATGAGCACCCGCAGCGACTGGATGAGAGTCGTCCGCGCGGTGCGCACTCCTCCGCTGCGCAGATGCCCGGTGAAGGGGGTGCGAATGAGGAAGATCGTCAGCGGCAGATAGAAGACGATGTTGATGAAGATGCCCCACGTGGCACCGACCCCGAGCAGCAGAGCGGAACCGACGACGGGACCGAAGAGGATGCCGAGGCTGCGGAACGTCGCATTGAGCCGGACAGCGCTCGGCAGCTCCTTCCGATCGACGAAGTCATGAAGCATCATCTGCTCGGCAGGACCCCACAGACATCCGGCCAGGCCATGGATGACGAGCAGCACGCAGGCCTGCCACAGCTGCAGAGAGTCCGTGACGAAGAGGATCCCCCAACACAGGGACACGACCATGAACATGATCTGTCCGATCTGGATGAGGCGGCGGCAGTCGAAGCGTTCGGCCAGAGACCCGGCATAGACGGACAGGAGCAGGAAGGGCAGCCAGTGGCTGATGAGCTGGAATCCGACGAGCGCCGGGGATTCGAACTTCTGCCACAGCACCCAATAGGTGATGACGTGCTCGATATTGTCGCCCATCATCGCCGTGCCCGATCCGATCAGATAGGGCGCAGTCTTCCAACTGCGCAGCACGCTGAAACGGCGCGGACCGGCGGCACCGCCGTTGTCCTCGGAGAAATCGCTCACTCCCCCATTCTCACACCGGCGGAACGGACCGACACCGACCTCTTGTCTGCTGGGATCGAGGCGAGGACAATAATCCTTGATCAAGGAGGATCTTATGTCCACAGCTCAACCGCCGACGTCCACCCGCCCGAACTCCGCCCTTGTCGTCATCGACGTCCAAAACGGCGTCATGCAAGCCAGTTGGAACTCCGAATCGGTCATTTTCACGATCTCCCATCTCGTCGACCGTGCCCGGAACACCGGCACCGAGGTGGTCTGGGTCCGGCACAGCTCCGGTGAGCTGCCGATCGATTCCCCGCAATGGCAGATCGTCGACACGCTCTCCCCCGCTGAGGGCGAAGCGATCATCGAGAAGACCCACGGCAATACATTCGAGGGCACGGACTTCGAGGAGGTGCTCGCCGGAAAGGACGTCGGCCACCTCGTCGTCACCGGTGCCCAATCTGATGCCTGCGTGCGCTCGACCATCCACGGCGGATTCGCCCGCGGCTACGACGTCACGCTGGTCTCCGACGCGCACACCACCGAGGATCTCACCGAATGGGGTGCTCCCCCACCGGAGCAGGTGGTCTCACACACGAACCTCTATTGGGGATTCGAATCGGGTCCGGGTCGCACCGCGAAGGTCGAGGAAGCCGACAAGGTCGACTTCGGTGCTCGCTGACGGTGTCGCCCGACCCGGCTCGTTGGCACTGCTCGATCGCGCCCGCGCCGAGATCGACCGGCTGACTCCACACGCCGCCTTCATCGAGCAGCAGCAAGGGGCGATCATCGTCGATGTCCGCACCGAGGTCCACCGCGAGTCTGCTCCGTCGATCCCCGGATCCCTCGCCATCGACCTGACCGTGCTGCCGTGGCGTCTCGACCCCGGCTTCGATTGGCGCATCCCCGAGGCCGATCGAACCGATCGGCGGTGGATCCTCATCTGCCGCCACGGCTATTCCTCATCGCTGGCCGCGTGGAACCTGCGACAGATGGGTCTGACGAGCACCGCCGATGTCATCGGCGGCTTTGAGGCGTGGCAGGCAGCGCATCTGCCGACGACCGATGAGGCTCCCGACCGCCGACCGTGACCATGGGCTCACCCGCCCGCCGACCGTGACCACAACGGCGGCCTCCGAAACCTGGCATCATGGCCCCATGAGTGAAGACATCCGCAGCATCGAACTGACCCGCATCGCCGAAAACCACTACCGCGCCACCGCCCCGAGCGGAGCAAGCATCGAATTCGGCCGCGGCGAAGGCCTCATGACCCCCGTCGAACTGCTGCTGGCCGCCGTTGCCGGCTGCTCGTCGATCGACGTCGACACCGTCACCAGCCGTCACACCGAACCCACGAAGTTCGACGTCTCCGCGACCGCGGACAAGATCGACGAAGACGGAGCCTCTCGTGTGGACAACGTCCACCTCGACTTCGACCTCGCGTTCCCCGACGACGAGGAGGGCCGAAAGGCCGATGCCCGCATCGAACGCCTCGTCGGGCTCTCCCATGACAAGTACTGCACTGTCTCCCGCACCGTCGAACACCCCACGAAGGTCGACTTCAGCATCCGTCGCGACTGACGTCGCGATTCGTCACGGCAGATCCTTCGCCGAGGCGGACCGCCGTTCCGTACGGACGTGACCCTCAGCTTTCGGCGAGGCGCTTCTTCTCGACCTCGACGTCGAAATCGGCGTCCGGCCACCGCGGGTCGATGTCCTTGAGGACGTCGAGCAGCAGCCGCTGCACGGCCAGCCGGGCGTACCATTTCCGGTTCGCGGGCACGACGAACCACGGGGTCGCCTCGGTGGAGGTGCGGTCGAAAACGACCTGATAGGCGTCCATGTAATCCGGCCACAGGAGTCGTTCGTCGACGTCACCCGGGTTGTACTTCCAGTACTTGTCCGGCCGTTCGAGGCGTTCGGCCAGGCGCGCCTTCTGCTCGTCCGGAGAGATGTGGAGCATGACCTTGACGATGCGCACTCCCGCCGCGACCAACTCGGCTTCGAAGTCGTTGATGGCGGTGTAGCGGCGCTCGATCTCGGTCTCGTCGGCGAGTTCACGGACGCGGCCGATGAGCACATCCTCGTAGTGTGAGCGGTCGAAGACTCCGATCATGCCGGGCCCAGGCACGCGCGGTCGGATGCGCCAGAGGAAGTCGTGGGCGAGTTCCTCCTCGGTGGGTTTCTTGAAGGCGGCGAGCTCGACTCCCTGCGGGTCGACGGCTCCGACGACGTGGCGGACGATTCCGCCTTTGCCCGCAGTGTCCATGGCTTGCAGGACGAGGAGGACAGCGGGGCCGGAGTCCTCGTCGTGGTGAGCAGCGAAGAGGCGCTCCTGCAGGTCGTTGAGTCCAGCGGACAGCGCCTCGAGATCCTTCTTCCCGCTCTTCTTGTCCCCGTCGTAGCCGGGAGTGGATTCGGGATCGACCTCGCCGAGGCGGAATCCCTCCCCGGCACGGAGAAGTGGGGCGGGATCGGTCGTCCAGTTGCTCGTCGGCTCGCTCATGCGTTCATCTTTCCAGGTGGGAACGGCCGCGTCTATACCGACAACTCACCGCCGAGGCGGCTGAGGTCCGTCGATGCCCGGCAGCGGGTTCTCGTTCGTCAGTCCACGCCGACGCCTGTCCTCCAGGTACCTCTGGTAGTCCGCTTCGCGTTCGGCGGCGGTCATCTGCGGCGTGGACTTGTCGATGACATTGCGCAGCATCGCCAGAACGGTCAGCACCGCCAGGCCGGTCAGCGTCACAGCCACCCAGATCATCGTGGTGAGCAGGCTCGGCGGATTGTCGAAGACTCTCACACCGGCGAAGCCGATGAGGAAGACGAATCCGAGATACGGCAGCAGGAGCCACAGCGCGGCCTTGAAGCCGCCGATCATCATCGGCATCACCACACACATACTCCACGCCATTCCGCCGATGAAGAAGAGCAGGACGAGGAAGAAGCTCGCCGGATCGCTGTTGAGTTCCGCCGCAACCGTTCCGGGAACGGCCCGCTCGCCGAGGAAGAACGGCCAGACCAGCGCCACCAACGTGACGATCACTGCGGAAGCGACGACGCTGAGCAGAATAAGCGGGACGAGACCCTCACGCCGGAACCCGTCGTCCTTGCGCTTGTGCTCCATGAACAGGAAGGGAAAGAGCAACGCAAATACACCAGCAATGATTCCTGCCCAGAGGCCATCTGCCTCAATTCTGTCGGTCATGTTCCGCTGGTACATCAGCCCCGTCGAGGCGAGCCAGATGAAGAAAGTGAAGAAGAGCGCACCGAAGAGGGTGAAGCCGAGGACGCGCAGAAAGTCGCGTGTCCACGTCGGGACCGGCTCCTCCTCGTGCAACGGAAGCGGCCCCGGTGGCGGTGGCCCGGGCGGTGTTTCACTCATGATTTCATCCTCGCACAAGCACGGGCGACTGATTCCGGTAGCGATGTTTCAGATCCGCCACCGCGAACGTCAACCGGTCAGAGACCGTCCCACAAGCCACACCCTCAGTCCGGTTTCCGGAACACCGACGGCAGCTTCTTCTTCACGCGCTGCCCGGTGTCCCGGTACGACCATTGCCGCATCGGCTGCGGCACCCGCCACTGCAGCTTCCAGGCGAGCATGCGGAACCCGAAGGCGGCGGCCGCGATGATGAGTGAGGCGATGGCACCCAACAGTCCGGTCACCTCGGCGATGATCGTCAGCCCCGAACCGAACAGGGCGGGGATGAGGTAGAGGTCGGTGCCGCGGAAGATCGCCGGATCCTCACTGGCCACGGCATCACGCATGAGCCCTCCGCCGCACGCGGTCAGCGCACCCATGAGCAGCGCCGCCGGATAGTTCGTCCCGGCGGCGAGCGCGATCGTCGTGCCGGTGACGCTGAAGAGGCCGAGGCCCATCGCGTCGAAGGCGACGATCCAGATCCGTGCGCGGGAGATGTGGGAGCCGATGATGTAGATGAGCAGGGTCGCTATCACCGGTGGGGCGAGGTAGATCGGTTGGCCGATGGCGTTGGGCACCCGGTCGAGGAGCACATCGCGGATCATGCCTCCGCCGATGCCCGTCATCGTGCCCAGCACCAAACCGCCGGTGATGTCGAAATTGCGTCGCGCGGCCAGCAGCACTCCGGAGACTGCGAAGACGAAAGTGCCGGTGAGGTCGAGGGCGAGGAACAGGAACTCCTGCAAGTTCATCTCCACCTCGGCTCCTCTCGTCGCTCCGTGCCCGGCCCGGTGCCGAGCGTCCTACCAGCCACTGTAATCCGCTTCGGCATCCCGTGAGCCATTTGTCTGGTGTTCCGTTCCCCATCGCCGAGGCGGCCGCTAGGCTGAGGAGATGACGCAGCCGACGCTCATCCTCGTCCACGGCGCTTTCGCCACTTGCTTCTCTTTCGCCCCGCTGCAGGCCGAACTCTCCTTCCACGGAGTGCGCTCGGCCGCGGTTGACCTGCCGGGTCACGGTTTCGCCGCCACCTTCCCGCTCGGGTATCAGGCGCCTCAGGATCTCGCCCGGTTCACCTCGGAGCCGGGATCGATCAGGGGTGTGACCGTCGACGACAATGTCCGGGCTCTCGCCGAGGCGGCCGCCCGTGCCAAGGAGCACGGACCGGTGGTCATCGTCGCCCACAGCCGCGGCGGGGCCACATTGACCGCCTTGGCGAATGCACATCCGGAGCTCATCGACCACATGGTCTATGTCTCCGCATGGGCACCGGTGGACCTCCCGGCCGCCGAATACAATGCCGAACCCGAAATGAAGACCGTCGACAATGCGGCTCTCGCCCGGGCCCTGGCCGGTGATCCCGGGCAGCTGGGTCTGCTGCGCTGCAATTTCCGCCAGGCCGACCCGGTGGTCCTCGACGGCCTGAAAGCACTCTTCTGCGCCGACGTCAGCGATGACGAATTCCGCATCTTCCTGAACTCACTGCAGCCGGATGAGAACCTCGACGCGGGAGGGCCCGAACACCGGGCGCAGGCGGGCACGTGGGGGACGATTCCGCGTACGTTCGTCCGCCTCGGCGAGGATCGGAGCGTGCCGACCGCGATGCAGGATCGCCTCATCCGCGAAGGTGATGCGCTCACCCCGGACAATCCCTACCGGGTGCGCACGCTCGCGTCGTCCCACGTGGGATGGCTGGTCCGCCCCGCCGAGGCGGCCGTGCAGTTGGCGCAGATCGCCGCCGACGTTGCCGCAGAGTCCGACAGGTAAAGCGCAGGCGCCGACGGAAGAGGCCCCGACCGTGACAGTCGGGGCCTCTCGTTCTCTGCTCAGCCGATTCAGCTGAGCTGGAAGTTGTCCGGGTTCTTGTACGGTTCGATTTCGACGACCGGGGCGCCCTTGCCCATAAGCAGTTTGGAGATGGGGCAGCGAGCGTGGGCGCGGGCAGCGTACTTCTCGGCGTCGGTGTCCGAGACCCCTTCGATGGAGATGAACGCCTTCGGAGCGAAGTAGAAGCCGTTGCCGGAGGGTTCGTTGTGCAGCTCGACCTCGACGCGCACGCGTGAGAGCGCCTCGATCTCATTGACCGCGAGGACGACCTTGAGCGTCTCGCCGAGGCAGGTCGACCAGGCCATGGCGAGGAACTGTTCCGGGTTGTTGCCCTCTTCGACCCGTGAGGTCGGGGCGGTGGACAGGGTCTGGCCGTCTTCGACGCGCACCTCGCCCGAGGTGCCGCCGAGGTTCTCGACCTTCGCGGTGTAGATCGGCGCACTCGGGCTCTTCGGCTCATCCGCGTCTCCGGTCGGAGCCTGCGGCTGGGCGTATCCGGGTTTCTCAGTCATTGCACCATGCTACGACAGGCACGCAACAAGGTCACTGGCGTTTCAGTGAATGGTCAGTAACAAAACCCGCAGACCCATCCGCCGTCCCGGCGGCTCCGAATGATCACTATGAATCGGAAAACCCGTGCAACCCACCGTTTCCGCGGCGTCGTGGCAGGCATCGTCGCCACAGTCATGATGTTCGGTCTCGCAGATCTCATCGCGCGTGCCTTCACTCCGAGCGCCGCACCCCTGCTCACCCTCGGTCAGGCGATCATCCCACTGGCTCCCCCGGCGGCGATCAAACCCGTCATCGCCCTGTTCGGCGACAACGACAAACTCGTCCTCGTCCTCTCCACCGGCCTCGGCGCGATCGTCCTCGCCGGTCTCATCGGAGCACTGGCGGTTTCCCGCCGTCGTCTGGCCACGACACTGCTGGTCGTCGCCGGGCTCGTCCCCGTCATCGTCATCATCATCCGCCCCGAAGCGGGTGCCATCGACGTCATTCCCACGCTGATCGGCATTGCGGCGGGTGTCGCGGTCTTCGTCGTGCTGCTGCGCCTCGGTGTACCTGAAACCCCCGCCGAGGCGGCCGACCGTGCCGAGGTCGTGCGCGGTATCGCGCGCGATGATGGGCCCGGCTCGCGAACGTCGCATCCTTCACCAACCTCAGATCCGCTCAGCCGCCGCCGTTTCTTCGGCCTGGCCGGGGCCGTCGGTGCCATCGGGGCCGTCACCATCGCCGCCGGCCAGACCCTCGTCTCTCTCACACAGGAAGCCGGCGCGGCGGTGGCCAAGCTGGTGCTGCCCGACCCTGCGAAGAAGGCGGCCGCGATCCCCGCCGCCGCGAGCACCGACCTCGACGGCACGGTCCCCTTCGTCACCGAAGCGAAGGACTTCTACCGCATCGACACGGTGCTCTCACCACCGGTCATCGACCCGGAACAGTGGTCCCTGCGCATCCACGGCATGGTTGAAGAGGAGGTGACCCTGACGATGGACGACGTCCTCGACCTGCCGCTGGAAGAACACCACATCACGCTCACCTGCGTGTCCAATCCCGTCGGCGGGGACCTCGTCGGCAACGCGACCTGGCTCGGATATCCCGTGCGTGATCTCCTCGCCCGAGCACGCCCGAACTCGCAAGCCGATATGGTCCTCTCCCACTCCTTCGATGGATTCACCGCCTCGACCCCGATCGGTGCACTGACCGATGACCGCGCCGCCCTCCTGGCGGTGGGAATGAACGGCCAACCGCTCACCCCGATCCACGGCTTCCCCGCCCGCCTCGTCGTTCCCGGACTCTACGGTTTCGTCTCCGCGACGAAGTGGGTGACCGAGCTCGAGGTCACCCGTTTCGATGAGAAGACCGCCTACTGGACCGACCGCGGGTGGGATGCCAAGGCCCCCATCCTCGTCGCTTCGCGCATCGAAGTGCCGAAACCGCTGGCCAAGGTCCCTGCTGGGGACATCCGAGTCGGCGGCACCGCCTGGGCGCAGCGTGCAGGGATCGACCGCGTCGAGGTCAAGCTCGACGACGGCGAATGGACGCAGGCGGATCTGGCTGAGGAGGTCACGATCGACACCTGGCGACAGTGGCGGACCGAATTCGCCGAGGTGGCCGCGGGGTCACATACCCTCACCGTGCGTGCCACGGACAAGGACGGCACAGTGCAGACAGCGAAACGTCGGGATTCGATCCCGAACTCGGCCACCGGGCACCACCACATCCAATTCCGCGTCGAATGAGCCTGCAGCCGCCTCGGCGAAGAAATTCTAAAGATTTCTTCCCCATCCG
>NZ_JAHQRN010000008.1:0-165842 GCF_024895295.1 Brevibacterium sediminis
GAAGGACTGACATCCCATACTCCTCGCAGTACCGGCCAGGGATCGATCCTTCATATCGCAATCGGCCCCTGGCCACCCCTCCTTCCTCTCCTCACCACCGGAGAACGTGCCAGGCACTGTTCGGGGGATGAGAAGATTGGTGCATGAGTTCAGACGATCCGACGACGTTTCGACACAGTCCCCCGGGGTCTGCGCCACAACCTCGGCAACCGGCCCCCACCTCGACGGACACCACGTCTGGAGACTACGGTTCGGCCGATCCCAGCGGTCAGCTGCTGCTGAGGATCAGCGAGGGTGACGCGGCGGCGTTCGAGGAACTCTTCACGAACCAGTCCAGGATCCTCATGGCCGTGATCGTCCGGATCGTCAAGAGCCAGTCACTGGCCGAGGAGGTCCTGCAGGAATGCTTCACCGAGGTGTGGACGCGGTGCTCGGGCTTCAATCCCGCGAAGGGAACGGGCCGGGCATGGTTGATCACCCTGTGTCGCAGACGGGCCATCGACTGCGTGCGCAGCGTCCAGTCCCAGCAGGACCGGGACCTCGCCGATGGGCTGCGGTCCACTGCCGAGGCGGGTGATGAGGTGGCGCAGACCGTGATCGACCGGGCGGAATCGGACCGGACAGTCTCGGCGCTGAGGGGACTGCCGGAGGATCAGAGCAGACCGATCGTCATGGCGTTCTATCAGGGTCTGACCCACGCTCAGATCTCGGAGAGCCTCAAGGTGCCGCTGGGCACCATCAAGTCACGGATCAGAGACGGAATGAAGAAGCTGCGAAAGGAATTGGAGGCGAGTCGATGAGCACCGATCGTGACTATCTGGCCGCCGGCCTGGCGCTCGGCGGACTCAGCGACTCCGAGTTCGCCGAGGCTCAGACGCTGGCCGACTCCGATGCCGACTTCCGTTCCGAGGTCGCCGCTTATGCCGACATCATGGCCGAAGCAGCCGAGTCCGACGAGCCGGTCGAGGTCAGCTCGGCGACTCGAGAGGCGATTCTCGCCATCCCCCAAACGCATGCGCAGCAGAGGTCGACGAACGAGCCGCTGAGCCCGGCGACTCAAACGCAGGCGAACTCGACCGCAGCGCACCCGGTCTCCCTCGCGTCTCCGACTTCGCTGGCCGACCACCGCGAGTCACGTCGTCGCTCATGGCTGCCTTATGCGGCCGCCGCGGCCGCGCTCATCGTCGCGGCTGGATCCGGGGTGACCGTCTGGCAGCAGACGCAGCGTCAGAACCAGCTCGAGGACGATCTCACCGCCGCACAGCAGCAGCTCGACGATTCCACACGGCTGATGCAAGCCGACGATCTGCGCACGAGCACGGACGAGCTTCCCGAGGGAGGAACGGTCACCGTGTCATCCTCGGAGTCAGAACAGCTCATCCGGATCAGCCCCGACGGTGTCGGCCGGGTTCCAGAGGGGAAAGCACTGCAGATGTGGGTGATCGGCGACGAGGGGCCCGAGAGCGCCGGACTGATGACCGGAGAATCGACGACGATCGCCGGCCACGCTTTCACCGACGCCAGCGTCTTCGGCATCACCATCGAGCCGGAGGGCGGATCCGATCAACCCACTACGGACCCGGTCGTGGCGATCGACCTGTAAGACCCGGCTCAGGGACGGCGCGTTGCAGACGGGTCGCCACCAGTCTTGTCGCGCTGCTTCCCGAGCACATCAGCCTCTTGAAGTGGATGAGGCCACCGAAGCTGCGATATGCGCCGTCGGGTGGATAGTTAGCTGGACTGTTCGCTTGACGCGTACTGGCACTTTACTTCACTAGGTGAAATACTATCCGAGTGAATGAAAACAACGCCTGTCCACGCGCCAGTCGCCGCGTCATCCGCACCCTCGTTCCCGCCCTCCTCATCCTCGGCTGGTTCGCGGTGTTCGGCTTCGGGGGAATGAGTTTCGGATCGATCGACGACGTCGCCACGGATGAACGATCCTCGTTTTTGCCTGCGAGCGCCGAGTCCACGCAGGTCCAGAACGAGATCGCGAAGTTCACCGGCTCGGATGCGATCCCCGCGATCGTGGTCGCCGAACGCAGCGAGGGGCTCAGCGATGCAGATCAGCAGGATCTCGAAACCTTCGCCGAGGCGGCCGCCGAAGTCACCCCCGGCGCAGAGACCTCCCCTGTCATCCCGTCCGAGGACGGCAAGGCTGCCGAACTCATCGTGTCGATCCCCTCCGACGTTGAGATCGCAGACGTGGTCGAAAAGCTCCAGAGGAACGCCGATCGCACACTTCCGGGAATGGAGGTGTGGGTGAGCGGCCCTGCCGGCTTCACGGCTGACCTGCAGGCGGCCTTCGGCGGCATCGACGGCATCCTTCTCGTCGTGGCGCTGGCAGTCGTCTTCGTCATTCTCGTCGTCGTCTACCGATCCCTTCTGCTGCCCATCCTCGTCCTCCTCAGCTCCATGACGGCTCTGTGCGCAGCCGTGCTCATCAACGTCGCCCTCGCTCGCGAAGGCATCGTGACGCTCAACGGCCAGGTGCAGGGAATCCTCTTCATCCTCGTCATCGGCGCTGCCACGGACTACTCGCTGCTCTTCATCGCTCGCTGCCGGGAGTCGCTGCGAGACAGCACCTCCGCCTCGACTGCGGCGTGGACGGCGGTACGCGGAGTCTTCGAACCGATCCTCGCTTCGGGCGGGACCGTCATCGCCGGGCTTCTGTGCCTGCTCCTGTCCGACCTCGGCTCGAACTCCGCGCTCGGTCCCGTCGCCGCCGTCGGCATCGCATGCGCGATGCTCACCACGCTCACCTTCCTGCCGGCCATGCTCGCCGTCGTCGGCCGCGCCGCATTCTGGCCGCGGAGTCCGAAGTTCGCCAGCTCTCACCCCGACCTGACCGGGCCGAACGCCAGGGGGCTGTGGCCGCAGGTGGGGCGGTTCGTCTCCGCGGCCCCACGCCGGGTCGTCACCGGGGTCGCCGTCGTCCTCCTCGCCGGCTGTGCGGGGTTGGCGTTCCTCGACGCCGACGGTGTGCCGCAGAGCGAATTCGTCCTCGGAGACAGTCAGGCTCGAGACGGGCAGCAGGTCATCGACAGGCATTTCACCGCCGGGTCAGGCAACCCCGCCTACGTGCTCGCACCCAGCGATGAACGGCAGCAGGTCGCCGAGGCGATCGCATCGACACCGGGCGTTGACAGTCTCAGCCTCGTCGCACAGGATGCCCCGTCGGGGTCCACCGCGATTGACGACCAAGG
The DNA here is from genome assembly GCF_024895295.1 of Brevibacterium sediminis. Lineage (NCBI taxonomy): Bacteria > Bacillati > Actinomycetota > Actinomycetes > Micrococcales > Brevibacteriaceae > Brevibacterium > Brevibacterium sediminis. Next base: position 3,207 of record NZ_JAHQRN010000008.1, read on the forward strand.
TGCTGTCGTCGCGGACGGGCGCTCTGGTCAACCACCGGCAGAGCCGACGGAGATCGACGGGAAGATCATGTTCTCACTGACCCTCTCCGCACCCGCTGACTCGCTGGAGGCCGAGGGCACCATCGAGGATCTTCGTGGGAATCTCTCATCGACCCAGGCGCTGGTCGGCGGAAGCACGGCTGTCGATCTCGATACGAACAACACCTCGTCGCGGGATCGGGCAGTGATCATTCCCATCGTGCTCGTTGTCATCACCGTCATGCTCGCTCTGCTTTTGAGGTCGCTGCTGGCGCCGCTTCTGCTGCTGGCGACCACCGTGTTGAGCTTCGGCACGGCCCTGGGTGTCGGTGCGCTCATCTTCCGCCTCATCGGCCAACCCAGATCCGACCCGTCGGTGCCGCTGTACGCGTTCGTCTTCCTAGTCGCTCTGGGAATCGACTACAACATCTTCCTGATGACCCGAGTGCGCGAAGAGGCGCTCACCCATGGGACCAGGGAAGGCACGCTGCGGGGACTGTCGGTCACCGGCGGTGTGATCACGAGCGCCGGAATCGTTCTGGCGGCCACGTTCGCCGCTCTCCTCGTCATCCCGATCCAGTTCCTGCTCCAGCTTGCGATCATCGTCGCGCTCGGCGTGCTGCTCGACGCTCTGATCGTGAGGACTCTGCTCGTCCCTGCCCTCAACATCTGGATCGGCGACAGGATCTGGTGGCCGTCACAGCTGGCCGCGCCGGCCAAGCACTGAGGCTTCTGACCGCGGGCTCTGCGGCGTGGGGCCGTCGCGCATGACGGTCACGTTCACGTTGCGGAATCGAGGCTTAGGCGCCGGTGTCCTCCTGCCGGGGAGGGCGGTCCCGTCCAGAATCGGCATCGGGATCCGTGAGGTCGCGTTTCGTGTCTCGGAGGAAGCGGATGACGACCTGCCGTTCGGCCGAGCTGAGCCGGGCCGCAGCGTGGAAGCGCCTGGACTGCGCCCGCCCGACGGTGTCGACTGCCGCCGTGTAGGTGGCCGGAGTGATGCTGATCGCCTGAGCCCGACGATCGCTGGGGTGCGGCTCGCGCACGATATGGTCGCTGCGCTCCAACCGGTCGAGCAGCTTCGTCGTCGCTGAAGCGGAGATATTCAGATGCTCGGCGATGCCTCCGGGAGTGCCCACTCGCTGCTGGTGCTGACAGATGATGAGGTAGTGGAGCGCGCGCATGTCGGTGGCGTTGAGCTTCATATAATCCTGCGACTCTTCTGACATCACTCGCTCGGCTTCACGCAGGTCAGCGAAGGCCGCCATCAGCTCCCCGATCTCAGCGATCTCCGCCGATGAGAAGCCCGATCGGTCAATGAGGGTCTGGTCTGGGTCGCTCGAGACGACGTCGTAGACCGCTGACTTCTCGAAATCTGCCACCCTGCGCTCCCACCTCTGCTGTCGCACTCGGCTCCGCTGCATTCGCTTACGAGGCGGAACAGCTTCCATTCTAGTCCTCGAGCACCGTCCAACAGCCGAGGTCGAATCGGCCTCTCCCTCCCGTCCGGACCATTCGACCCCAGCACTTGAGCCAGGTGGCTGCATCGATCAGCACGACGGCGGACTGAGCGCCTGCTCAGTTGTCGCAGTCGACGATCACGCGGCCCTTGCTGCCCCCGGAGAGCAGCGATGCGAAGGCCCCTGGGATCTGGTCGAATCCGGTGTGGAGTGTGTGCAGGCTCCGGACCTTCCCTGCACGCAGCCACCTGGAGACGGTGGCCTCGAAGTCGGGGCGCAGGTCTTCGTTCGCGGACACGTCGAAGCCGCGCATGGTCAACTGCCCGAAGCTCATGCGCTGGTAATTCGCTGGCCCCTGACGGTCGCTCCCTTTCCCGTACTGCGAAGCGGCCCCGCAGATCACGATGCGCCCGCCGTGGCGCAGAGTCTCCAGTGCGGCTTCCAACTATTGTCCGCCCACATTGTCATAGAACAGGTCGATTCCTTCCGAAGCTGCTTCACGAAGCAGATCCAGTGCCGAGCCGTCACGGTGGTTGAAAACCGCGTCGGCTCCCAACTCGCGCAGAAGTCCGACCTTTTCCCCCGTGCCCGCACTGCCGCACAACAGCCTGTCATGACTGCGTCGTGCTGTCCACACTCTCCATCATCCGGGCGTCTGGACCGATCGGCTCTCTCACACCGCTGTGGTCCCGCCGATGTTCCTTCTGTCAGAAGGGGGAGGTATCGCTCGCGATGTTTACGATGTAATCTTCTCGGCGAGTGTTGTTTATGGTCGGCAGGCTCGGTGGATGGGGCGGCACCTGGAATCGCATCCGCCGGCAGACCAAGAAAAAGACAACTCTCCAACGTCGGCTGAGCTCAGCCTCGGCGTTGATCAGATTCCTCACCGGCTTTCGATCCGATGGTGCCGCACTCACAGTGAAACCGATAAGGAAGATAAATTATGGCTATTGTCCTGTGGATCCTCGCCGCGCTGCTCGTCATCTCAGGCGTTTTCGCAATTCTGCGCAAACAGATTCTTTGGGGCGTCGTCCTCATCGTCGTCGGCTGCCTCGTCGGCCCAGGAGGGGTGAGCATCTTCGCCTGATCCTCTCCCGCCTTCACGTGAGGTGTCATTCCCAGTAGGGAGGCCTCGCGTGAAGCCGGGAACGACGGCGACACCTTTCAGTGCACTGCGGAGGAGGACAGCCTCCGACTCCGCTTCGGCAGGAAAGCACCGTCGCTTCACGTCAGTTGACGCAAGTAGCTGCTGAAGCCGCCGCGTACGCGACCGGACAGACGAGCAGACGTGAGCACTCTGCAGTCATCGGTTCTGCGAATGCGGCCGCCCTCGCGCAGCACCGCATCGACGATTGCTTCGTCCTCACCACATTTCAGCGGAGGCACGCCTCCCATGGCTTCGAGTGCGCTGACGCGCAGACCCATGTTCGCTCCGAATATGTACGGGTGGTTCTCGAGCAGTTCGTGGTTGGCATGCCAAGTTGCGATCAGTTCCGCTGTTGCTGTCTCAGGGCGTGGGGCCACAGTGCCCACCAGGCAGTCGACACCTGTCGCGGCGAGTTCAAGATGCGTGGTGATCCAATGTTCGGGCACTCTGCTGTCGGCGTCTGTGAATGCGATCCACGCCGAGCCGGAGTCTTGTTCTGTTATCAATTTCTCTGTTCGCATGAAGTGCCTCCATCCGAAGTCGCGGGCTCGACCGACGGACTGAAAAGAGGTCGCGAGGACGAAGACATCGAGATGGCGGGCGGCAAAGTCCTCGACGATGCCCTCCGTGGCATCGGTACAGGCATCTGCCACGACAAGAACTCGAAACCGACAGTCGATGCCTCTCTCGACAGCGTATGAGCGTGATCGCTGCACCGACTTGAGGCACCCGAGAATGTCGTCCTCCTCATTATGGGCCGGGATGATCACGCCCAAACGCGCGATCATGCGTGCCCCTCCGATGCGGCTGGGCGGAAGTCCTTGTCGACCGTGATGATGTCAAGACGGTAATCCCCTTCATACCGGTGTTCGACCCGATGATGAGGCCAGGCGCCCAAGCAGATGCGATGGACTTCATAAGCATCCAGCGGCCAATCGTCGATCTCGCCCCTCCAATGGCAGAGCACCAGGACGAAACGAACCGTTGTCGAGCCATCGATCTTCTCCAAGGTGTCGAGAAGCTGAGAACGACTGAGGTAGTAGCCGGTCTCCGACAGCACGACACAGTCGAAAGTGCCCTGAGGCCATTCGAAGGGGATGGTGGCGTGGACGAAGTGGATTTCCGCCAACGGGATCGCCCCTCGCCGTCTGGCGATTCGCAACGCCTCCTCACTGGCATCGACTGCCGTCACCTGTGCACCGATACCGGCGAGATCATGAGTCAAAGCGCCTACCGAGCAGCCGATCTCAAGGATATGAGCGTACGGAACCGCAGGCAGATGGGTGAGGAGATTCCTGCGTTTGGCGATCTCATATTCGGAACTCCACACCTGCCAGGGGTCGCACCGTTGGACGTGGACTTCGTCGAAGACCGCAGAAGCCGCACTGGCGTCGTGGAGCTTCGCTGAGCCGTCGCCACCGGGCACCGGAGCCGCACCGCCGCGGAAGTCCGAAAACGCGAAGGTGTCTCCCCCACGACGGAAGTGTTCGACATGAGCGGGGCTGAGGATTGCTTCGTCTCCGGGCTGATCGGATAGCGCTGACACTTGCGACGGATACCCGTCGAACACTGCCTGTCTGTCGAAGTTCGCTGGATCGGACAGAAACGACCAGCTGCGCCACGCCTCATCGGCAGGGACTGCCCAATGCCAGTACCAGATCGGGTACTCGAGCACCATCGTGCGATGCTCACGCCCCAACTGCAGGGCCGCTGCACCGATCGCCTCATGATCACCATGTCCGTCCCGACTGTAAGGTGAGACGAGCACGACGGGTCCCTGGTGCTGGTCCACTTCGACCGCGATCGCGTCGAGGATCCTCTGGCTGAATGTGCTCAGCTGCCCATCAGGCAACCCCACGAAGCGGCGAGACAGACAACCATGGTCGAACAGATCCATTGCCGCATTGAACTCGCGAAGACGAATCTCTCTGAGGTCCTCAGTCGAGTGGGTGGGAGAATCCGGATGGGATTGTTCCCCTGCGGTGAAGAGCAGAACGACGACTCGATGAGCGGACCGGCGCAGGCGGGCGAGGAGGCCAGCGGCTCCAAGGGCCTCATCGTCCGGATGTGCGGCAAGGATGATGAACGTGGCATCGGCTGGCATGGCCTCGACCAGGAGCGCGGGAAGATCCTGGACGCCGGCTTCCGTCCAGGAGGCTTCGGACGTACCGGGGTCACGATGGTCAAAAGCCATCGCGGTCGACCTTCGAGCGAAGTTCCGCGCCGAGAGCGGCTTCGTCGCGGGGACCGTGGTGCTGACTGATGTAGACGGTGAGGTCAGCGTCGGCTTTGGCGAAGCCGACATCACCTGTCAGCGCCGCCGGTCCCGCGATTTCGCGACTTAGGTGCTGGATCCGGCGGACTCCTGAGTAGACGATATTGCGCACTGTCAGGGCCAATGTCCAGGCACGTGCACGGGAATACTCGTCACTCCCGTCGGCTGCGGCCGTTGCCTGCGCGAGGGCGCTGCGAATCGAGAATATCTCAGCCTCGAGCTGACCGATCAGCATCTCACCGACTGAGGATGGGTTGGAGCGCTTGCCGTGACGTCGCACGGCGTTTCTGGCCAGTCCCACGGCTGCGCCGAACCAACATGCTGCCACTCGGATGCCTCCCCATGCGAACGCAGGTCGCTCCAGGTACCAGTTCGGCGGTCCGAGGACGGTGATGGGCGTTTTCGTGAATGCCACACTGCCGCTTGGGATCTCCTGCAGACCCACGCTCGGCCAGGCAGTCGGCTGGGCCTGCACTCCGGGATCCCTGAGATCAACGGCACAGGCGTGCGATCCCGCGTGGCTGTCGGCGATGACGATCGCGTGCGAGAGCTCGGCTGCCAAGGAACACCAGGCTTTTTCCCCATCGATCACGGGCTGTTCGGCATCTGTAGACACGGTGAGGACGTGGGCTGGAGCTTCGGCGGCGTAGACGCCCCAGGTCGAGCCATCAGGTGCGTCGTGTCCGGCTTCGGCAAGGATTCCCAGTGCATCCACATGGGGTTCGAGCATCCGAGCAACAGCGACGTCGATGGCCGCCACCTCGACCAGCGACTCCCACTGCAGCATGTGAGACGACGTCCCGGTCAGTCCGAGAAATCGACTCAAGGCGCGAACCCTGTCAGCAGTCTGCGCATTGCTAGTGACCAATTTTCTCAGATCATCCTGGCAGGCGGGTTCGTCGCGCCAGGAGCCCAGAGGCGCCGAAATCATCCCTGTGATCGGTATGCGGTGCTGTGTGTTCATGTCGTATCTTTCTGAAATCGCTGGGCAGGTCCTTATCAGCCATCAGGAGTTCTGGCTGACATCATCGGTGTACGGGTGGTTGTCGGTATAGACTCGTTGTCGCATGCGCTGTCCGTGAGTCAGTCGCTTAACATCTAGGTCAGAGTCGAAGCTTGCGCCGATACCGCCGGCGACGACGCCCATCGCTGCGCTGAGCCAGGCGATGTCGAGATAGTTGGCCAGCGTCGCTTTCTGCTGGATCTGGGACGTCATGAATTCGGGGTCGATGACGATGAGACCGCCCAGCAGAATGAGGCCGACCAGTCCCGCGTAGAGCGCGAGCACGGTGATCAGCAGGGTCAGGACGGTCGAGAGGTTGTAGTACATCACCACAGTTGCCAGGCTGTCTTTGCGCGGTTCGTCCCAGAGTTTGTGGTTGATGATCAGCCAGGTGACCATGACCAGGATGGCAGCCGCGCCGATCGAAAGCAGCCGCGCGGTGGACAGGTAGGTCGACATCTGCCAGATGGAACTGTAGAAGATGCCGAAAGCTCCTGTGGCCGATGCCGCGGCGAGGGCTCCAGAGAGCTTCGGGACCGTGCGCCACGGGTCGTTGGCCATCGTCATTCCCATCACCAGCCGTGGGCCTCCGGTGATTGTGTGGGCATGCAGCGACTGGTGCTGTGCGTCTTCGTTGTCTGACCAGTCAGACCAGCGGAGCAGAAACCGACGGGTCGTATCTTCGGGATCCCACGGCACCAGTTTGTTGATCGAGCTCATCAGCGCCTTGATGATGCGTCGTTTGGTTGACCATGCACCCAGAGTGGGACAGGACACGATTGCCAGATTGCTGTCGGAGTGCACCTCGGCGATCAGCGGATCGCCCTGAGTGTGACGCGGGATCTCGGTGAGGATCAGGACGATGTTGACGTCCGGGTAGTCGGCGCGAAGGTCTTCGACAGCGCTGAGGTCGAGTTCGCTTTCCGGTGTCAATCGGATGGTGTCAGTGAGCGTATGCAAGGTCGTCGTGACCCCATACGCGTCTTGCAGAAACGTTTCGAGGCGTTGATGGATCGCGGCCGCTCGGCGGCTGGGCAGGCCCGGGTCGGCCACGAGAAGGACCTGAAGGGCCTCTGAAGAGGTGTCGAGCATATTGATCCTTCTCAGCTCGGTGAGCTGTTCTGGGGTGTGGCTAATTGGTCGGTGAGAGGCGGATGCGTTCGATGAGCTCGTCGAGGGCATCGTCGAACTGGCGTTGGCGATGATCTTCGCTGAGCAGGTCACTCAGCGCGTTCACGGTGGGGTACTCCGTCAAGTCGGAGTCGTCATCGGTCCTCCCGTGCTCGTCTTCGTCGATGATGGCGAAACTCGTGGAATGGACTTGCAGGAGCAGATCCCCGATGAGGAAGCTGGTGAACGATTTGTACGCGCCGACAGCCCCCGCATCGGAGAATCCGAATCGCTGCAGGTTGGAGAGGAACTCCTCGACCCAGCGCAGGCTGCGCAATGGAGGGCGCAGCCACGGGGCTTGGGCTGGTTGAGTGGCGATCAGCGGAAAGATCCCGGGATGATCGTAGGCAAGATCTTTGGTCGTGTTGGCCACCCGTTGGAGATAGTCCTCCCACGACGACGGAGTCTGCTTCATCAGCTCATTTTCGAACAGGCTGTCGATGAGAGCTTCGACCATCGCTTCGAGAAGATCTTCGCGTCCCGAGACATGCCGATACAACGCCATGGCTTCCACCCCGAGGTAGTGCCCGAGGCGTCGCATCGTCAGCGCATCGAGTCCGTGGGCGTCGACGAAGGTGATCGCCGCTCGCACGATGTCGTTTCTGGTCAGGCGGTTCTGGGCCATGGGATCCTCCCTGCCCGGGTTGACGAAGGTTGAACCTGCTCACTCATCTTGCGTGTCACACAGGCGAACACATCCTTTCAATTCCCCGTCGTGATTAGCGTGTAAACACTTTTACGTGGCGCCTTCTAGGCTACATCGACCCCGCGACAACGAGAACCCCCTCGAGAATTCGGTTCCGCCCCCTCGCTCAAGCGCGTGGCATCTGTTAGCGTGATTACGTCGTAAACATGAAAGGAGTCGACATGAAACCCGCAGTCAAAGAATTCCAGGACGATACCGAGCTGATGGATGAAGTGAAACGCCAGGCGGGAGCGGGCATCGCCAAGGATGACCTCTTCGTCATCTCACATGACGATGACCGCACCGACCGCGTCGCAGGCAGTGTCAACGCCAACGAACCCGACGATCTCAGCAATCTCGTAGGCACGCGGTATGACAAGAAGGGCGACGAGCTGCGCGCGATCTTCGAAGATTTCGGCTTCACGTCGGACGAGTCCGACGGACTCGAAGAGAAGCTCGATCACGGCAAGATCCTGCTGCTGATCAACAGCTGACGCACAGGCAGCCGAACACTTCTCACACAGGATCTCTTATCGCACCGGGTCCCGCTGGTCGCGCGAGACCTGTCATGCACATGAAAGGAAGAAACATGAACGACACTTCCCCCGAAACCGACAAGCTCAAGGGCTCCGCGAAATCTGCCGCAGGCAAAGCCAGCGGCGATAAGGGCCTTGAGGCCGAAGGCAAGACCGACAAGATCCAGGCCGAGGGCAGACAAGCTGCAGAAGAGATCAAGGACACGGCTCACGGAGCCGCCGAATCTCTGAGAAACGGCCCGAAGCACTGACGCTGCCCGGCGGAAGGGCAAGGACCAGGTTCTCGCCCTTCCGCTGCCCCGGAAGGAGCAGAACTCACCGAGTCTCAGCGGCAGACGAGTCAGAAGAGCGAGAAGAACATGGCAGAGACCAACCCTGAACATTCGTTCATCGTCGTGGCGAACCGCTTACCCGTCGACCGGTGCGAAGACACCTGGCAGACCGCACCCGGAGGCCTCGTCTCCGCACTGGCACCAATAGTCAAAGCCGAACGCGGGGCCTGGATCGGGTGGGCTGGAGCCTTTGTCGAAGCGGTCGCGCCATTCGAATTCGACCAGATGTCACTCGTTCCTGTCCCTTTGAGTCACGCAGAACACCGGGACTACTACGAGGGGTTCTCCAATGGCGTGCTGTGGCCGCTCTACCACGACCTCATCGTCACTCCTCAGTACCATCGCACTTGGTGGCGCGCATACCGAGCGATCAATTTCCGGTTCGCTCAGGCGGTCGTCCGAACAGCCGCCTTCGGAGCCACCATCTGGGTCCACGACTATCATCTGCAACTGGTTCCGCACATGATCAGGCTGCTCCGCCCCGACGTGCGGATCGGCTTCTTCAACCACATTCCCTTCCCCCCGTCGAGCTGTTCGGACAGCTGCCCTGGCGCAGAGAAGTCGTCGAAGGTCTGCTCGGAGCCGACGTCATCGGCTTCCAGCGCAGCTCGGACGCGGAGAACTTCAGGGCGGCGGTGCGGAAATTTGCCGCTGATTCCGATGCCCCGTCTCCCCTGATCGAGGCTTTTCCCATCTCGGTCGATACCGAGGCGATCCGTCAGGCCGCGAACTCGGAGTCGGTCGCTCGAACGGCGACCCAGATTCGCCGTGATCTCGGCGATCCGGACATCCTGATGCTGGGCATCGATCGTCTCGACTACACCAAAGGCATCCCCCACCGCCTCCGGGCGTTCGATGAACTCCTCGCCGACGACCTGCTCTCACCGAAGACCACGAACTTCCTGCAGGTGGCCGTGCCCTCTCGCGAAGGCATCGCAGCCTATCAGGACCTCCGCGACGAGGTGGAGCGACTGGTGGGACGGATCAACGGTCGTTTCGCGACGCTGGGTCGAGGCATCGTCCAATACTCACACCATTCATATTCGTTCGAGGACACTGTGGCCCTGTACCTCGCCGCCGATGTCCTCGTGGTGTCGTCCCTCCGCGATGGGATGAATCTCGTTGCCAAGGAATTCGTCACCGCCCGCAGAAATAGGGCCGGAGCGCTCGTGCTCTCAGAGTTCGCCGGCGCAGTCGACGAACTCGAGCAAGCCATCGTCGTCAACCCGCACGATATATCAGAGCTGAAGAACGGAATGCACCAGGCTGCGTGCCTCGATGACACCCAGGCGCGGGAGCGAATCGCAGCGATGACGGCAACGGTCGAAGACCACGATGTGCACCGTTGGGCACACAGATTCCTCGCAACTCTGCGAGCAGCTTCGCCGCTTGGTCTCGCGATGGGAAAGACTGCGACTGACCATCACGACCGGACTCCACAGAAAATGACGTCATGTGAGTGACGAATCGGCTCGCCCGTCAGCCTCCTCTAACTGATCACCTCAGACATCACAAAGACCGTCACCGAACTCCCGGCCAGGTCGATCCGCAGCTTCCCGTCGTCGCCCATGCCGCCGGCGTCAGCCGACACCCCGGACCCATCCAGCGAACTCGACGCCGACGCAGACGCACTGGAAGAAGGCCCAGAAGCACTCTCACCACTGAACGGCACATCAGCCGGCAGCGGATTCGCCGGCACAACCTGAGTCGCACTCTTCACACCGTTCGACGCCCCATACACCTGAGAAGCCGACGTCACACTGAACCCCGACGGCATCGCCAGCGTCACCGGATTCCCACCCACCGAAGCCGCGTCGTTCGCGTTGATCACAGTCGTGACCAAGTTGCGCCCGTCGTTCTTCACCACCGTGTAGGCGCTCATATTCCCACCGCCGGAAACTGAAGTCCGCGTGAAATGACCACCAACACTCGGCACCAACAACCGCAGCCCCAACATGTTCGGCCTCGCCTGAAACTCCTTCGACCGGTCCCCGTGATCGGCCGGATCGCAGATGAGCGACATCGGCGCTCCCCCATTGCACGCCCCGAGCATCGAATGCATGGCCATCCGCTCGACACCGAGCGTGGCCGCATACATCGTGTAATCGGCCGCCCACAGCGCCGACGCGTTCGTCAGTGACGTGTCGTTCGTGCCCGGGCAACTCGTTGGCCCCGTCTCTTCGAGCCACAGCGGCAAATCCGCAGCGTCAGCCTTCGATTTCCCGATGCCGAGGTTCTTCTTCGCCGCCTTCTTCGCCAAGGGATCGATAAGGTTCGCCGCCTGCGGCCCCCGCCCTGGAACCTGAGACGAATCGCATTCGTAGAGCTGATACCAGTGCTGCGAAATCGCCTTCTTATGCTTGACCCCGGCGCCGGCGAAAGCGTCCATCCACGCCCCGTCGTAGACATCGGGACCGATGATCGGCGCATCCGGCCGTTTCGCATGGATCGCCTTGGCATACGCCTCAAGCTGCTCCACGTATTTATCCTTGTTCCATCCCTTGCCTCGCACGGCACCGCTGGGCACATCCTTGACGGTGTACCCGTTCGGTTCGTTGCCGATCGCCAGACCGACAAGAGAATCGCCGAGGATGTCGACCGCATGCGCGGCCATGTCCGCTCCGCGTTTCGGATCGTAGGTCCCCAGAGGAATGCCGATGGTGACCGACGAACCGGTGACGTCGACGAGCTTCTTCAGCCGCTTGAGGTCATCAGGGGTGACGGTCACCTTCTCACCATGCTTCGGCTTCTCACCCTGGGACGTCCAGAACGTCCTCCGGTCGAGAGCATTGCCGCCGAACCGCAGCGCCGGCGATCCGAGGGACTTCAGCTGCTCGTCGAGGTTGGACTGCGCCGGATCGAGTCGAGGATCGGCAAGGTCGGTGGCTTCGAACGAGATTCCGACATTGTCTGCTGTGAGGCCCGGACCCGTTTTGTCGGTGGACGCAGTCACCACCGCATCGTCTCCGGAGACCGCGCCGGCAAACGACTGTTCGAATTCGGTCGGAGTAGGACTCGGCTCCGGGGACTGGCTCGAGGACGATGAATCGTCCGAATCGAACCACGAACACCCCGACAGAACGAGGGCGAGCGCCACCACGCCGCCCTGGATACTCCTTCTGAGGTTCACTCCAACAACTCTGCCCTGTCCCCGCGGAATCAACAACTTCCACAGTCATGGCATCGTAGAGGTGGAGACCACGCCACCTGCAGAGAGGAACCACTGTGCCCGCCAACACCGGCAGTTCCTCTCTCACCCCCATCCGCGGAGCCCTCGGTCTCTCGGTGGCGATGGGCATGGGCCGGTTCTTCTACACCCCGGCCCTGCCGCTCATGGTCGCGGCCCTGCATTGGGGTTCCGCTCCCGGCGCGTGGATCGCGACGCTCAACTACGTCGGCTACTTCATCGGCACCCTCGTCATCGCCCAAGGCCGGGTCGAACCCAACCGCTTCGTCTACCGCCTCAGCCTCATCGTCTCCACACTCGGCCTCGCCGCGGTCGCCCTGACCCCGAACCTTTTCTGGCAGGGCGGCATCCGCACGATCGCCGGCATCGCCTCGGGGCTGATCTTCGTGTGCGTGACCCAGCGGATTCCCGCGAACTCCCGCAAACCGCGCGACGGCGGCATCTCCTACGGCGGAGTCGGCTTCGGCATCCTCGTCTCCGGAGCCATCGTGCTCGCCGCCGGTAGCTTAGCCGACTGGCGCCAGCTGTGGCTCATCTGCGCGGCCGTGTCCGCGATCTTCTCCATCATCGCCTGGACCTGGCCGATCCCCGCCCGGATCCCACAGAACACCACCCCCACCGAGGCTGCTGACCCGACCGAATCATCCGATCCGACCGCGACTGACACCGTCCACTCCCCCGCCGACACCAGCCCCGACGCCGTCACCCCTTTCGAGGCCAACCGCCGCCGAGCCATGGCCATCCTCTCCACCGGCTACTTCTTCCAAGGCGGCGGCTACATCATCATCGGCACCTACCTCGTCGTGCTCGCCGGTCCCGTTTTCGGCGCAACCGCTGCCGCCTCGACGTGGCTCATCGCCGGGATCGCGACGGCGGCATCTCCCCTGACGTGGTCAGTTGTCGCGGCCCGCATCGGCACCGTCAAGGCGCTGACGATCTGCTACTGCCTCCAGGTCTTCGGCGCTCTGCTCGCGGTCTTCGGTTCCTCCCCGATCGTTCTGATCATCGCCGCTGCTCTCTTCGGCTTCACGTTCGTCGGAGTGGTCATGATGACGATCGGGATCGGCACACAGATGGGAGTCGCGAACGCCTCGGCGAAGCTGACGTCCTGGTACAGCATCGGTCAGATCGTCGGACCGGCCATCGTCGCAGCAGCCATGAGCGAGCACATCGCCGCAGCGTTCATCGCCTCGGCGATCGCTCTAGCCATCGCCATGGCGCTGACCTTGGTCGGCGTCCTCACCGGCAACGTCGACCGCTGACCGTCTGACTCGCCGCGCCGCCTGCGGCCCGAAGAATCTTTCACGATCGCTCTTGCCAAAACGGTCGCTCAATAATAATATTTCGGTAATATTAATCCTGCTCAATGACGAGGAGTCTGACACGTGTCATCGCTGTTCCCGAAACTCTTCAGCCCCATCGATCTGGGCCCGCTTCGTCTGCGCAATCGGATCGTCTCCTCCGGCCACGACACGATGCTCGCCGACGACGGCACGATCGGCGCCGATCTCATCGCTTACCACGAACGCAGGGCCGCCGGCGGCGCCGGGCTGATCGTCCTGCAGGTCTCGGGAGTCCACCCGACCGCCCGTTACACCAGCCACGTCCTCATGGCGACGGACCCCGATGCCGCCGACGGGTACAGCGCCATTGCCGATGCCGTTCACAAGCACAGCTGCGGAATCGTCGCCCAACTGTTCCACCCCGGCCGCGAAGTCATGGACGGAGAGCAGGGCATGGCGCCGCAAGCGGTCGCACCCAGCGATCGCCCGCAGGAACGCTTCCACGTGGTCCCCCAGGAGTTGTCCACGGACGTCATCGACGAGATCGTCGAAGGCTACGGTCAATCGGCCGAACTCATCTGCCAAGCCGGGGTCGACGGGGTCGAGGTCGTCGCCAGCCACGGCTATCTGCCGATCCAGTTCATCAATCCCGCCGTCAACAGCCGAACCGATAAATACGGCGGATCCCCGGAGAACCGACTGCGATTCCTCCTCGACGCCATCGCCAGCGCACGACGCGGCGCCGGCGAGAACAAGGTGGTCGGCCTCCGCATCTCCGGGGACGAGCTCACCAGCAACGGGCTCGTCGATTCCGAAATTCTCGAAGTCATCAAAGCCACCGAAAACCAGGGCATGGTCGACTACATCTCTGTCACAGGTGGAGATTCCTCCACTCTGCAGGGAGCCCAGCACATCGTTCCGTCCATGCAGTACGAGCCGGCCTACCTCGGCCAATTATCGGAGCAGATCAAGAAGTTCACCGACCGCCCTGTCATGGTGGCCGGTCGAATCAATCAGCCCCACGAAGCCGAGAAGGCCATCGTCGACGGTCAGACGGACCTGTGCATCATGACGCGGGCGATGATCTGTGACCCGGAGATCGCCGGCAAAGCCGAACGGGACGCCGTTGAGGAGATCCGGGCCTGCATCGGCTGCAATCAGGCCTGCATCGGACATTTCCAACAGGGAGTCGGCATCAGCTGCATCCAATACCCCGAATCTGGCAGAGAGCTGACCTTCCTCCCCCGGCCGAAGGTCCGAGAAGCCTCACGACTCCTGGTCGTCGGCGGCGGACCGGCCGGCATGAAAGCCGCGGCAGTCGCTGCCGAGGCCGGTGCGCAGGTCACACTGCTGGAGCGCGAGAAGGCGCTCGGCGGGCAGGTTCTGCTCGCCGAGAAGCTTCCGCACCGGTCCGAATTCGGAGGTGCGGCGACCAACCTGACTGCGGAAGCGCAACGGGCCGGAGTCGACATCCGCACCGGCACGGAATTCTCGGCGAGCCACCTCGGCGAGCTTCGCCCCGATCACGTGATCTTCGCGACCGGATCGACGGACCGTGATCCGGACTTCGAGATCGTCGACTCTCCTCTGGTGCTCACGTCTCGGCAGTTCCTGACCGATGCACCCGAGCTCCCACCGGGAGGCGTCCTCATCGCTGATTGGAAGGGTGACTGGGCGGGGATGGGCCTGGCCATCATGCTGGCGCGCAAGCGGCAGGTCACGCTGGCCACGGCAGCCAACTTCGCCGGTGCCGGGATTCAGCAGTACACCAGGACGGCACTCATGCCCGAGCTCATCCGTGCGAAGGTCGATTTCGTCAACGATGCCCGCTTGGCGGGAGTCGACGAAGACACCGTCTACCTGCAGTCGACCCTGTGCGATGAGGTCATCGAGGTCGAGGGCATTGCCACGACCATCGTCAACCATGCCCCTCATGCGGTGGTGCCCGACATCGATCTGAACGGGATTCCCTCCGTTCGGATCGGCGATTGCAAGGCCCCGCGCACGGTCGAAGAGGCCGTCTACGAGGGGCTCACGGCCGCGAACGAGTTCATCCTCACAACCGGTCACCGAATCCCGGTTGGCGCCTGATGAGCACCAAGCCAGGTCGCCCGTCCCTGTCCCGCGACGAAATCGAGGATCGCAAGGGCGCTGTCATCACCGCCACCCTCAACCTGATCAGCGAACGCGGCACCAGCGGAATCCGCCTCAAAGACGTCGCGCGGGAAGCGGGAATCTCCGTTGGGACGATTCAGCACTATTTCGATTCCCGCGAAGATCTCATCATCAGTGCCTACCAGCAGCATTCGAAGAACGTCATCGCCCTGATCGAAGGGTCATTCAACGACGCAGCGGACCCGTGGACCAGCCTCGCGCAAACGATCCATGACTTCCTTCATCTCGCGGACTTCTCCACGCGAACTCGGCTGTGGATCGAGTTCGTGGCCGCGGCGACGAGAAATGTTGAGCTTCGCTTCCTGCTCGACGAAGTGTTTCTCGCGTGGAAGCAAGTCATTCGGCGCATCGTCGAAGCAGGAACTGCCGACGGAAGCTTCAGCCCACAGGTGGACGCGGAAATCGCAGTCGACGCCCTCCTGGCCCAGCTCGACGGCTTTGAGATCGCGCACGCAACAGGTGCCGCCGGCACAAATGTCGAACGCATCGAAGCAGTGCTCAACCAAACAGCCCAGGTGCTCCTGGGCGCCCCGAGTTCTCCAACGTCGGAAACCGCGGACACCTCGTCCGCATCTGTGGCCCCCGTCGCCTCAACATTCGACTGATTGCTCCAAGAAAGGAACCTCTCATGTGGGGATCTATAGCAGTCTCGATCGTGTACTCCGTCGTACCGATCTGCTGTGTACTCATCGGTTTCGGTCTCATTCGCAGAGACTACGGAACCCCAGAATCCACCGACACGACCAGCCCGCAGTCTCGCTCGAACGAAGAAGGGGGCCTCTGACATGTTCGCTGTCGCCATCTTCGGAAGTTTTCTTCTCTACCTCGTCATCGGCGCGGCCGTCGGCCGCAAAGTGAAAGACAAGTCCGACTATTATGTCGCCGGTCGCGCGGCTCCCACGTTCCTGGTCGCAGGAACTCTGGTCGCGTCGTTCCTGTCCACTGTGTCGTTCATGGGAGAGCTCGGGTTCTCCTACGACGGATATCCCGTCGTCATGCTGCTGCTGACGGCGTTCAATATCTCCGGCTACGTCCTCGGTGTCATGCTCTTCGGCCGGTACCTGCGGCGTTCCTCGGCGCTGACGGTGCCTGAGTACTTCGGTAAGAGATTCAACTCCCCCGGCCTCCAGGCGTTGGCCGGAGTGATGGTCGTCGTCGGCATCGGGCTCTACCTCGTCGCCGTGACTCAGGGTCTGGTTCTGGTAGTCGGCCAGCTGGTCGACCTTCCAAGCTGGGTCATTCTCGTCATCGTGTGGGCCTCGTACACGATCTTCACCTTCCTGTCGGGATCCCAGGGCGTGCTGGTCAACGACACCATCATGTTCGTCGTCTTCACAGTGGCAGCGATTCTGGGCATGGGCTGGATCATCGGCGCCTCCGGAGGCCCCGTCACCGCCATGCAGAAGATGGCCGAGTTGACCAGCAAACCGGACGGCATCGCCTGGCACGGGCTGACGGGACCGGACAACTACATCGGCACCCCGGCACAGGCGGTCATCTACGCGGTGACGTTCGGCATCGTCTGGTGCACCGTCGTCGCGGTGAGCCCGTGGCAGTCGAGCCGTTTCCTCATGGCCAAGAACGAACACGTCGCCATTCGCTCGGCGCTGTTCGCGACCGCGGCACTGGCTGTCACGTATCTCTTCCTGACCTTCGGTGGCTTCTCCATCAATCTGTTCAACGACGGAATCGACCCGAGCGAGATCGCATTCATCTGGGCCGGACAGAATGTCCTGCCGTCCCTGCTGGGTGTCATCGCCGTGACGGGAATTGTGGCCGCCGGGCTCTCGTCCGCGGCGTCGTTCCTGTCACTCATCGGGTTCTCGGCGGCCAACGACGTCATGCCCTACCTCACCGGCCGACGGGTGCGCACACCTGAATTCGCAACAGCGACTGTAAGCTCACGGCCGTCCGCCGGCTCACCGGCTTCATCCGGGACGAACACGGGGGTCGCGACTGCCGCCGGCGGGCCGGCCGATGACACGGGCGATTCGGCAGACGACGACAAACGAGGACTGCAGATTGCCCGCTGGACGATGGTCGTGGCCGGGCTGGTCGTTCTCGCCATCACTTGGGTAGCTCCTCCGGCAGTATTGACGATCGGCTACTTCGCGGCGACTCTGTTCGCTGCGTCGTGGGGACCCATCGCCTTCTGGAGTGTGCGGTCGACGAAGCTGTCTGCTCGCGCAGCTGCCGTGGGTATGATCGCGGGCTTTGTCGTGGTCGCCTTCTTCGAGTCGCTGTCCGAGTTCGCCGGCTTAGAGCTACCCGACCTGCTCAACCCTACAATCCTGGGATTTGTAGCATCGATCGGCGGCACCTTGTTGGGAAACATCGGCACGCAGCCGTCGAAGCTGGGCAATCAGTTCAGAGAGAAACTGATGGAAGTACCGCTCGAGGACCGAGATCCGCAGAAATATCGGCGAACTCGCGTGTGGGTGATCGGAACAGTCGTCGTCCTGTTCTTGTGCGGTGCCGCGATGCTGCTGCTCTACGCGATCCCCTACGCATCCACTCTCAGCTGATCAGAGGGCGAATCCGCTGCTGAGCACGGAGAACTTCGACGCGGCCGCCAGTGCTCAAACCAGCACTGGCGGCCGTACGATCTCCTCAACAGCTCCACTCAGGCCCGCAATCGCCACACCCCCGAGGTGGCATATAAGCAGCCATGCATGTCAGACTACGTAGGCGATTGCCCATTCAATGATCGCTTGATCAGCGAATTGGCACACCGACTACGACAGCCTCCCCAGAGGAGCGCGGAGGAACCGAAGGAGCTATCCCCCATGACAGAGACTCCTGGGATCACAGGTCATTGGGACATCGATCCCTCACATTCTCGACTGGGATTCTCCACACGCCACGCCATGGTGTCGCGTGTGCGCGGAGCGTTCAATGATGTCTCCGGCTTCGCCGACATCGCCGAGGATCTCGCCGACTCGAAGGCCGAGGTCATCATCCAGACCGCGAGCGTCGACACCCGCAGCGAGGGCCGCGATGAGCACCTGCGCTCGGCGGACTTCTTCGACGTGGAGACCTACCCGGAGATCCGCTTCGTCTCCTCCGCTATCGATGAGGTCGACGAAGGCTCCTACATCGTCACCGGTGAGCTGACGATACGTGACATGACGAAGACTGTGTCCGTTCCGCTCGAGCTCATCGGCGTGGACACCGACCCGTTCGGCAACCTGCGCGCAGGCCTCGAGGGCTCGCGTCGCATCGACCGCAGGGACTGGGGCGTGACCTGGAATACGAAGCTCGATTCCGGTGGCGTGCTCGTCAGCGACAAGATCACGCTCGAGTTCGAGCTGTCCCTTATCAAGAACCTCTACGAGGCGGCCCCCGCCGATTCGTCCGAGACCATCGATGCGGACGCGACCCCCACCAAGACACCGGAACCTACCGCCGAGGCGTCCTCCGCCCCCGAGGCTCCTGAATCGGTGACCCCGACCCCGGCAGCCGACGAGACTGCCCCACCCGCGCCGAAGGCCCCGGAGAGCGCAGCATCGGTGGCCCCGAATGCGGAACCGGCCGGTACGGAGTTCCCTCCCCCGCCACCGGTCAAGCCAGCCGAAACTCACGCTGACAAGCCGACAGAAAAGGCACCTGAGACCAAGTAGTCGGGTGATCAGACGTCCGGAAGCACGTTCGGAAAGCTCTTCGGCCTCCGCTGAGAACCAACCGACTGGGATACCGTCAGAACGAAGACCACACCACTCGCTGTAACCGCGTCGGAAGAGGCACTCAACGCGTTGCCGAAGGCCACGATTACCCGAGTGCACAGTCCTGAAGCAGACTCTCTTGGGCTCCCTATGTCGGACTGTGGCCAACCCGGCGAGCGCTTCACTTCGTGGATAGAGTCTCCTCATGACATCCCGCAGAAACCCTTCGGCTATCGATGCCCTCGCCGATGCCTACTTCGAAGAGCTGACCGTCCTCTCCCCGTCGATCTCGCTGTTCCTCGGAACCGAGAACCCTCACGGCTTCGACGACTACTCCCCCGAGGGACTGAAAGCCGCCAACGACTTACGCTCTCGCACCCTGGCCAAGGTCGATGCTGCGGAGGCCGACGGACTTTCGACGAACAGCCTGGATGTCACCGACCTTGTCACCATCGATGCGATGCGCGAACGTCTGGGCACCGCCACGGACCTCTTCGACGCCGGCCTGCAGCACACTGTCCTCAACGTCATCGAATCGCCCGTGCAGCAGATGCGGGACATCTTCGACCTGCTGCCCACCGACTCCGCGGCAGGATGGGAAACGATCTCAAAGACCATGGCCGCGCTGCCGCGCTCGATCGACGGCTACCGGGAATCACTTCGATATGCACGGGACCAGCTCGACCGGGTGCCCGCACGCCTCCAGATTGAGCGAGTTGCCGACCAGGCAGATGCGCTCGGTCAGGCAGACAGCCGCTTCACCACGATTGCCAACGAGGCCAGCAGCTCCACCGGCGAGACCCTCGCCCGCGAACTGACCTCTCACGCCCAATCCGCCAGAGCGGCCTTCAGCAGCCTCGCCCATTTCCTCCGCACCGAACTGGCCGGCTCCGCTCCGGAGAACGAAGCCTGCGGCCGCGACGACTATGCCCTGTTCTCACGTGAGTTCCTCGGCGCCGAGGTCGATCTGGAAGAGACGTACGATTGGGCCCTCGAAGAACTGGCCGCCATCGATGCCGAACAGAAGCAGACCGCGGCCCGCATCGACCCGAACGTCGAACTCTTCGAGCTCATGGCCCGACTCGACAGCGATCCGCAGCGCGCTCTCCACGGCACGCAGGCTCTTCAGGAGTGGATGCAGACGGTCGCCGACGAAGCGATCACAGAACTCGGCAAGACCCACTTCGACATTCCGGAACCGCTGCGGACAATCGAGTGCATGATTGCTCCCTCGGCCACCGGAGCGGTCTACTATTCTCAGCCCAGCGAGGACTTCACCCGTCCGGGCCGGATGTGGTGGTCGGTGCCCGACGGCGTCACCGAATTTGCCACGTGGCAGGAGAAGACCACGGTTTACCACGAAGGCGTTCCGGGCCATCATCTGCAGATGGGGCAGGCGTCCTATCTCGCCGATTCGCTGAACAAGTGGCGGCGGCACGTCTGCTGGGTCTCCGGCCACGGTGAGGGCTGGGCCCTCTACGCCGAACGGCTCATGGCCGAACTCGGATTCCTCGACGAACCCGGCGACTATCTGGGCATGCTCGACTCCCAGCGGCTGCGCACCTCACGGGTGGTCGTCGACATCGGCTTCCACCTCGGCCTCAAAGCCCCGGCCCACCTCGGTGGTGGTGTCTGGGACTGCGCAAAGGCGTGGGAATTCCTCACACAGAACGTTGCCATGGACCGGACCTTCCTTGCCTTCGAGCTCGACCGATACCTCGGTTGGCCCGGGCAGGCTCCGAGTTACAAGATCGGTCAGCGATTGTGGGAGGACATCAGAGACGAATCCCGCGCTGCTGCGGGCACGGGGTTCGACCTCAGAGATTTCCACAGTCGCGCACTGAACCTCGGGTCGATCGGACTCGATCCGCTGCGCAGGGCGCTGCTGCGCTGAGTCCGGTCCACTTCCGGGAGGGGGTGTGTCTCACCAGCGCCCCCTCCCGGCAGGCCTTGCGACCTTATTTGGTCTCCCACTCCCAGAAGTTCCAGAACATCGACGGGTCAAGCGTCGTCGTCGATACATTCGAGACTTTGTCCCCATGGATCGTCAGAGACGGGTGCTGGAAGAGCGGCAGCCCGAAGGCATCATCGACGAGCTGCTGCTCGACGTCCCCGGCCAAAGAAGCCTGCTTATCCGGGTCGATGGTCACCAGCATCTCATCGAGCGTCTTCGTCAGATCCTTGTTGTCGTACCCGCTGTAGTTGTTCAGCGCGCCCTTGCGGTAGTACGAGTCCGACTCCGTCACCGCCGTCGTGGAAAGTGCCCACCCGAACAGCGAGGCATCGTAGGTTCCATCGCCGAGGCGGGTCCCCCAGTTGACGTCACCGGCGTCTTCGACCTTGAAACCGGCCTTCTCTGCTGATTCCTTGATCAGCGCGAACAGTTGGGAACGTCTGGCATTCGTGTTGTCGTAGAGGAAGCGCACGCTCGGCCCCTGGGCACCGGCTTCGTCCAGCAGCTTCTTCGCTCCATCGATGTCGACCTCGTCGTAGTCCGAGATTCCGGACTCGGCGACGATGTCGTCGTACAGCGGCGAGTCAGGAGCCTGGTTGAACGAATCCCGTACCTCGGCCTCTTCGTTGAGAGGCTTGATGAGGCGGTCGATGATCTCCTGGCGTGGAAGTGTTTTGAGGAATGCCTGACGAACCTTGAGCGCAGCGTCTTCGTCCCCACCGTAGCTGGCCGGGTCGAAGGGGCCATTGTTGTCGAATGTGAGGTCGACATGTTCGAATGTGGCGTCCTCGCCGGGCAGGATCGACACCTCGTCGAGCTTCTCTGCAGCTGAGAGGACATCGGCCGTCGACTGCGGCTGGGTCAGGTCGACCTCGCCGTTCTCGATCGCTTGAACCATGGCCATCGGGTCGCCGTTGTAGCGGATTGTCACAGTGTCGATCTTGGGTTCGACCGGTCCGGTGTAGTCCTCGTCGCGAGACAGTGTGAGGTACTGCCCCTCTTCGAAGTCGGTGATCTCATAGGGCCCGTTGTGGACGAGAAGGTCTTTGTTCTCCGGCATCGAGGTGAAATCGAAACCGGTGTTCCAGAAGTTCGAGATCTTCGACAGGGCAGTCTTGTCGCCGGTTTCGATCGCCTCGAGGATCGCGTCCTTGCCCTCCTGCGGGTCTGTGGTGCCCAGAGCATTCTTGGCCACGATGTGTGCAGGCACTCCCGAACCGTAGGCTCCGAGACCGAATTCGGTCTCCCAGTCGGCGAAAGGCTCCGAGTACGTGAACGTCACTGTTTTGCCGTCCTCGCTGATCTCGGGGAAGTCCTCGATCAGTGGAGCGCCCACCGCCGAGGAGTCGAAGAAGACCGTGCCGTCGGGATTGTCCTGCAGGGTGCCGTCATCGTCTCGGTTGTCATCGATGGTGTTGAAGTGCTGTGACCGTGCTGCCCAGGTCAGAGCGAGGTCTGCGGCGTCGACCGGAGTTCCGTCTGACCAGTTCGCCTCCTCGCCGAATGTGTACTTGACCTTCAGCGGATCGTCGGAGACCTTCTCCACTTCGCCGAGCGCACCATCGTGGAGTTCGAGGTCATCGTCGTAGTACTTGAAATTGTCATTGCTCATATAGGCGACGATGGTGTTGGCCACAGCGTTGCCGTCCATCGTCATGTCATTCATCGACCGGAACGCTTCGTTCCATCCGATGTTGAGCACCGACCCCTTGCCGCCAGATGAGTCGCCGCCGCCAGGCGGCGTACATCCGGTCATGACGATCGCCGTAGCAGCGGCGAGACTTCCAGCAATGAAATGCTTCTTCACATTGTCCTCTGTTTCCTAGTGATCTTCTGTGGGTGGAGCAGATCTGCTGTGCCGCAGTCTTCGCGGCTGTCCTCACACGGCGTTCGCGCTCTGGAGCTGTCTCACCCCGGCCGGAGCGCTGACGCGCAGAAGGAGCGCGAATGCCTGGTCGACGAGGATGGCGAGTACTGCGACCCAGATGGCACCGGCGACGACTCCTTCCATCCCGTAGGCGACCTGATTGAGGATGACATCGCCCAGACCACCGCTGCCGGCGATCGTAGCGATGGTCGCCGAGCTCACCGTCAACACTGCGGATGTACGGATGCCCGCGATGATCATCGGCAGCCCCAAGGGTAGTTCGACCTTGAGGAGCACCTGTCCGGGTGACATGCCCATGCCGCGAGCGGCGCGAGTGAGGTCGCGGTCGATCGAGTCGACGGCCTGGAAGGCGTAGCTGAGGATCGGCGGAAAGGCGAGCAAGAATAGAGCGATCATCGCGTTGAGCATGCCGATGCCCACGAACCCGATGAGGATCGCGATGAGCGCGAGGCTGGGCAGCGCACGACCGATGTTTGTCACACTCACAGCGAGGAACTCGCCGCGGTGGGCATGGCCGAGCCAGACGCCGATGGGCACGCCGAGGACGATGGCCGCAAGCAGCGGGATGAGACTGATGACCAGATGATCACCGGTCTTGGCCAGCAGCAACCCTACGTTGTCGATCATGAAGGGGAATGCCCCGAAGACGACGTCCATCAGCTCCTCGCTTTCGTCCATGGGGTGAGCCCTCTGCCCAGCAGCACGAGCAGACCATCGAGCGCGAATGCCAGCAGCACGGCAAGGGCTCCGGCTCCGACGAACTGCGTATTGAATGGTGACGACACTGCTTTGATGATCGGAGATCCCAGACCGTCATCGACGACGAAGGCAGCGATCGTGGCGATGCTCACCGTGAGTACGGTGGCGATGCGCACCCCGGAGATGATCGACGGCAGTGCCAGGGGCAACTCGACCTTGAACAGCACTTGGTTGCGGTTAAGCCCCATGCCGGTCGCGGCCCTGCGCACGTCATCGGGGACTCCGGAGAGTCCGACGAGGACTGCCTGGAAAATGATGACGAGGGTGAAGCACACGAGCGCGATCTCGACTGTCAGCAGGCTCAGCCCCGTGAAGGGCACGAGCAGCTGGAACAGGGCCAGCGGCGGCAGGGTGTAAAGGAAGGTCGCGGCCATGCCGATGGGTCCCGCCAGCCACTTCTTCCGGTAGGCCAACAGCCCGGCGAAGAAGGCGATGACGAATCCGATCAATACGGCGATGGCAACCATGACGATATGGCTGAGCAGCGGGGGCCAGAAGACCGTCGACCATTGGCTGATGAACCAGTCGGTGCAGAATGCTCCGTTGTTGATCACACAATCAGAGGCCTGACCGTAGTCGGGGATGGCGGGATCGCCGGCGGGGGCGAAATCGCTCATGTTCTCACGCCTTTCCGATCCTCTCTGGCAGCGGGCGGTGCAATGAGATCGTGCAGGCTCACCTCGCCGAGGCGGTTGCCGCCTTTGTGGATGATGGCCCCCTCCGCCCGAGCAGCGGAGACTACAGACAGTGCTTCGCGCAGAGTCATTGTGGCCTCAACGTCGGGCCACTGCGCCGTCTCAGCACTCGCTCGGTCGCTGCGGTCGGGAACGATCTCGCCGACCGTCGTCAGCGCCAGACGTTTGAGTCCGCGCTCGGATCCGAGGAACTCGGCGACGAAGTCATCGGCCGGGTTCGACAGCACCTCGGACGGCGTGCCGAACTGAGCGAGTTTGCCGCCGGGCTTGAGGATGGCGATCCGGTCCGCCATCTTGATCGCCTCATCGATGTCATGGGTGACGAACAGCGTCGTCTTGCCCACCGCACGGTGAATAGCGAGGAATTCGTCCTGCACTGCGACCCTCGTGATCGGGTCGAGGGCACCGAAAGGTTCGTCCATGAGCATGACCGGCGGGTCGGCGGCGAGCGCCCGGGCTATGCCCACGCGTTGCTGCTGGCCACCGGAGAGTTGAGCCGGGTAGCGCGACAGCCAGGTCTCGACTGGGCTGAGCCCGACCAGTTCGAGCAGCTCGGCCGTGCGCGTACGGATACGCTCTTTGTCCCAGCCGAGGATGGTAGGGACTGTGGCGATATTGTGGGCAACCGTGTAATGGGGGAAGAGGCCGGACTGTTGGATCGCGTAGCCGATGGTCCGCCGCAGTTCGATGGCTGACTGGTCGCTGATCGAGCGGTCGCCGATGCGGATGTCGCCGCTGGTGAGATCGACGAGTCGGTTGACCAGCTGTAGGGCTGTGGTCTTTCCCCCGCCGGAGGGTCCGACGAGGCAAACGAGTTCTCCAGCCTCGACCTCAAGATCGAGAGCGTCGAGAGCGGGCGCGGGCGCGCCTGGGTAGGTCTTCGTAGCTCGGTCAAAGGTGATCGAGGTTCCTGTGGAGTGCTGGGTCATTTCACATCATTCCGTTCTCGTCGAGGAACTCCTTCGCCACCTGTGCCGGATCGAGCCGGTTGATGGCGGAGGCCTCGTTCATCGCCTGGATCGCTTCCAGGGTGAGCAGTGACTGCAGTTCGTCGAGGAACTCAGAAGCATCGTCATCGAGCTCGGCGAAGGTGTCGTCACGGATGAGGGGGACGACGTTCTGGAATCCGAAGAGCTTCGCGTCATCTTCGAGGACGACCAGATCGCTGCGCAGCAGCTGCGGGTCGGTCGTGAAGACGTCTGCTGCGTCGATCTCTCCTCGCTCGATAGCCTGGTAATTGAGCCCGATGCTCAGCGTTTTGAGTTTCATGTTCTCCAGCCCGTAGGTCTCCACGATGCCTTCGTAGCCCTGGCCTCCAGTGACATTGTCGGGGTAGGTCGAGTAGGTGAAGTCGCCGATCCCTTTGAGGTCGGACACGGTCGTCAGATCGTGCTGATCGGCGAAGTCTCGCCGCACAGCGATCGCGTTCTTATTCTCGAACGGTGTCGCCTCGAGCATCGTCACTTGGTTGTCTTCAGCCCACGTCTGTGCGAGATCGTACGTCTGCTCAGCGGAGTCCATGAGTTTCTCTTCCCCCATGAAGCTGACGACCATGACTCCGGTGTACTCGGGGTAGAGGTCGATCTGCCCCGAGAGCAGAGCCGTGCTGATGATGTCGCTGGAGCCGACGTTCGTCTTGAGATCGACGGTGTAGCCGAGGTTCCTCAACCCCTGAGCGTAGAGCTCGCCCATGATCCAACTCTCAGCGAATCCCTTCGACCCGACGGTGATCGGCCTTGTGCTCTTCTTCGCCCCCGACTGGTCACTGAGCTGACTGCCGGTGCATCCGCTCAGTGACGCGGCGGTCACTCCGAGCGCCCCGAGACCCAGCAGACCTCTGCCGAGCCCGATCAGCGTCTGCCGTCTGTCGACATGTCGAATTTGTTCGAATGCGACCATTCCGCCTCAGTTCAGATGGCGAGGGATGCTCGCCGAGGTGGTTCGAGTGTGGAATGGCTCCCCATCGAGGTAGGCGACGAGTTCGTTGGTGACGACGAAGTTCTTCGCGTCACCGCGCATCGTCGATCGAGTGCGCAGTTCGACGTCCCACCCCGAATCGACTGCTGCGTTGTCTGCAGCCTGCGCGTGGTTCGCCCCGATCTCCAGTGCCGGGCGCCGGTAGATGATCGTTCTTTCACACGTCGCCACAGGAGACTGCGGGTCGTTCTCACTGCGTGAGTAGGAGTCTCGTTCGTTGGTGTAGTAGAAGAGGCCGTCGCTGAGGTCGGTCTGCCAATCCTCGGTCACCGTGGTCACGGTGGCGTTGCGACCGACGAGGTCCCAACTCAGCTCACGGGTCATCGGCGCACCGCCTGCGTCGATGACGGACACCGGTGGGGTCGGCGGGGTGCCCAACTGTGCGGTCACCTCGGCGGTGGTACGGGCGTCGTCGTCGACGTAGGCCACAGTGCGGATGGGCAGTGTCAGCTCGGGAGCTGAGTCGACGGTGATGAGTGTGGTTTCCGGCGAGGGCCAGAGGTTGGGCCAGAAACTCGCGGAGATGCTCAAGCGAAGCCGATGCCCCGGAGCGAACCGGTGCGCTGTGGCCAGCAGCGGGAAATCGACGGTGAGAGGAGTTCCCGGCGTGAGCGGTTCGGGGGTCTCGTGGCTCGAATGATGGGCGAGGTTGAACAGTCCTAGCGTGACCAGGCGTGAGCTGCCGTCGGGAGCGACATCGCACAGACGAGCCGCGATGACTCCTCGATCATGATCGGAGGTGAGCGTCGCTCGCATGGTCGGTGTGCCGACGATCTCCAGACCGTTCTCGACCTCCCAGTCGCAGGTGTAGGACCGAGCATCGTCCGCGGCCTGGTCTCCTGCCATCCCGGCGGGTTCGCCGAACTGCAGCCAGCTTCCTCCCTGGAAGCCCAGCAGCGAGGTGGAATCGAGCGGGGTGTGGTCGGAGATCGTCGCTTCGGAGGCGGGCATCACTGTGTCCGCGATCTGCGGGCTCGGCCAGGTCGCCTCGGCGATCCATCGTCCCGGACGGTGCTCACGGTCGGAGTGGATCGGGGTGCTGTCGGGAACATAGGCGCGCAGCTGCGGTTGTTCGTCAATGCCGTTGTCAATCCCGCTCATCCACTTGTCCCACCACCGGACCGCTTCGGAGATGAAGTCGATGCCGGGGCCAGGAGCGGCCTGGTGGGGATAGTTGTGGGCCCAGGGTCCCAGCAGGGCGTGGACCGGTGGCGCGGCGGAGTCTGCCTCACGCCGACGATTGGCGTTGTCCATGAGGCGGAACAGTGTTGTCCGGTATTCGTCGAGCAGTCCGCCGACGGCCAATATGGGAACCTCGATGGCGTCAGGTGTCTCGCAGACGGATGCGTGCTTCCAGTAGTCGTCACGTCGTTGGTTTCCGAGCCAGTCCTCAATGTTGACGGGAGCTTCGTCAATGCGTCGCTTCCAGTCATCTTTCCAACCGTCGACCATCACCGCGGGGTCTTGGGGGCGGGCGTTGTACGCCCACATCGTCGAGGCCCAGGAGAGCATCTGGTCACCGACGATGGCTCCGCCGTTGTAGTGAACGTCGTCGGCATAACGGTCATCGGTGGAGCAGATGGTGATGACGGCGGCGAGTTCCGGCGGTTGCAGTGCGGCAAGCTGCAGGCCGTTGAATCCGCCCCACGACTTGCCGATGACGCCGACTTTGCCGTTGCACCAGTCCTGTGCGGCGATCCATTTGAGTACTTGCAATCCGTCGTCGAGTTCCGTCGCCGAGTACTCATCGGTCATGACACCGGTCGAGTCGCCGCAGCCGCGAAGATCGACACGGACACTGGCGTAGCCGGCGCGGGCGAACTCAGGATGGATCGTGTCATCGCGACCAGCGGTCATGTCGTTCTTGCGGTAGGGAATGTACTCGAGAACAGCGGGAACAGCATCATCACCGAGATCATCGGGCAACCAGACTCGAGCAGCGAGTTCAACCCCATCACTCAAAGTGATGCGTGTGTGTTTGATGATTCGAACCGGTCGAGGATCGTCGCGGTAACGATCGGCCGGGGCGAGCGATTCGGTGTGGGTGTCGTCGGGGAGTGCAGAGTTCTCAGTATTCGATGACATGGCATGGCAGTCTACGGACACTCCTGCACAGCCGTTCAGTTCGCTCAAAGGCTGAGATATGGCTGACAATATTTTCCCTGGCCAGCACCCTGAGGCGACACCTTCTTCGAACTGGCCCACAGCTCCTGGTGGGCGACGTCATTTTGCCCGCCGTCCGTAAGCACGGCGGCCGAGCGCTGAGCGGGAGTCCCTGCTCAGCGCCCAGCCCCTGTTGTGCCTGGAATCTTGCCGCCGCTGCGACACCCGTCCTCCGTGAACCGAGGGTGCTGCTCTGATCAGATTCGGGCCCGATCGGCGATTGCTCCATCGACGAACGCCGTATATTCCAATGGTTTGTCGATGAGGTGACCGTCGGCGATGCCCTGCTGCCAGCGCGCATAGGATTCGGCGTTGATCCGAGCCGTCTCCCACATCCCCCAGCCGCGCAGCTCATCGACGTGGGCAACAAGATCGGCCGGATTCGCCTTCGGGAACGTTCTTTCGAGGAATCCGGAGAGCTCGGAGGCCTCGTGCGCCTTCAACCATTGGGTGGCCCGGTCGAGTGCACGAACGAAACCCACCTTGGCGTCGGTTGAGGGTCCGTTCGTCGGGTCGCTGTAGTACACGCTCCACGGCACCGGACCACCGGACTCCGCGAGACAGGTGACGATATGGGCGACGCCCTGTCGCTTCAGTCGAGTCGCCGTGACCGGATCAATGAGAAGATAGTCTCCCATTCCTCCGCTGAACAGCTCTGCAAGCATCGCGCCCGAAAGGTCCTGGACGAAATTCACCGCATCGACATCGACGCCGGCCTCAGTCATGACGAATTTGAGGAAGATCCCCGGGCTGGAACCGTTGCTGCCGGGCATGAGGACCGTCGTCCCTTCAGTCTTCATGTAGTCGAATTCTTGGTCTGGCGCATGAGCCATGAGCACGAGCGGGCACCGGGCGGACACCTGTGCGAAGGGTTCGTAGACGTGCCCGCGGTCGCGGTACATCGAGGGCACCCAGATACCGCCTAAAGCCGCCTGCGAATCACCGTTGTTGATCTCATCGAGGACGAGTGTCCAGGGATCAGGGACGATCGCATCGACGCTCAGCCCCTCCTCCTCGAAATATCCGAATTCGACCCCGAGGTACTCGGGCAGGTAGTTGACGCTATGACCGGTGGCTGCGATGCGGAATTTCTCCATGGGTGTTTCTCCTTATCGATCTTCTGTGGTGTGGTTGCTGAGTTTGTCCGCGAGGGACTCGTCAGCGGTATGTTCCCCGACGGTGGGCCCGTCGGGGGCGAGATCACTGTTGGTCTTCGGTACGGGGTTCACCGGCCGGGTTGTCAGCCTCCTCATTGAGTTCTTCGAGACTCAGTCCTGCTGTCTCCGGGCCGAACCGGGAGGCCAGCAGGGCGAGGAGATAGAGCGCGCCGACGGTGGCGAAGATAGCCGAGAGTCCCCAGGCGTCGAAGATGAACCCGGCGACGGGTGTCATGATCACGGCTCCGAGCCCGCCGATGGATTTGACGACACCGGTGCCGAAGCCTCGGATACGGGTGGGGAACAATTCGGGAAGCCACGCCCAGACGGTGGTGTTGAGCATGAGGATGAAGAACTGGAACAGCGCTCCCAGCCCCAGCACCGTAGGGGTCGTCGTCGCAAAGATGCCGAAGGCGATTGCTGAACAGGCGGCACCGATTGTGCTCAACGCGATCACAGACCTGCGTTTGAACCTCGAACCGATGACTGCGGCAGTGAGCGCGCCGAGGAGGCTGCCCGCCTGCATCACCGCCGTGTAACCGACGCCGGCGACGATGCTGAAGCCTTGGGACACGAGGATCGTGGGCATGAGGGTGAGGATCGAGATCTGCCCGGCCGTGAGCATGAAATAGGTGGTGGAAACCGCGATCGAACGACGGCGCAGTCGGGCAGAGAAGATCTCGGAGATACGCACTTTCTCCGGGCTCAGCCCGATGGCCCCAGGCTTCTCGATGAAGCGCGTCACCGGGATTGACCTGCCTCGTGGAACGAGTCGTCCGTTTTTGAGAATGGTCAGGGTCCGGTTGCATTCGTCGATGCGGCCCTTCGCCAGAAGATAGCGCGGGGTTTCGGGCAGGTAGCGCCGGAAGACGACGATGAGCACGACGGGCAGAACGAGGAACCCGAACAGCCATCTCCAGGTGTTCTCCGAGGAACCGAGCAGAGGGGCGAGGCTTCCGAAGATGAGCATCCCGTAGAGCGGGGCGAGGAAGTTGCCGATACCACCTCCAGCCACGTTGAGAGTGGAGACCGCGGCGGCGCGGAAACGAGTCGGACTGAACTCGGCGAGCATCGTGATCGCCGTGGACAGTTCCCCGCCGAGCCCGAGGCCGACGATTGTGCGGAAAACGAGCAGGAGACCGAAATTCGGTGCCAATGCGCAGAGCAGTGCTCCGCAGGCGTAGACGACGAGGTTGACGGCGAGGACGTTTCTGCGCCCGAAGCGGTCGGCCAGCGCCCCTGAGACGATTCCGCCGACTGTCATCGCGAAGAACGTCGCCGAGTTGAGGAGGCCGATCTGTCCGGCTCCGATGCCCCAGCTCTCCTGTAGTGCCGGGCCGACGAGTCCGACCGCGTTCTGTTCGATGACGTCGAAGAAGACGCCGAACACGACGAGGAGGAGGATGAGTTTATGGGAGCGCGTGAATCCCATGGTGTCGATGGTGTCCGCGAGTGTGCGGCTGGCGCGAAGCCCTTCGGCCTCGCTTCGCTCGGGTTGTGAGGAGGTGAACGTCATTGTTGCTCTCCGATCTACAGAGGGTGAAGAAGGCGGCAGTGCCGCACTCGGGAGGGCTGGGGCGCACAACCGCTGGTCGTGCGCCCCAGCCGGCGGGGCTCGGCGGGCGAGCCTCAGCCGGTGATGCGGAAGGTTTCAAGCGGGGTGTGGCAGCTGAGGTTCTCGAATCCGTCCTCGGTGACGAGGTAGCAGTCGCCGATGTTCGCACCCGACTTGAGCGGATCGAGCCATTGGGCGTGGAGGACCATGACCATGCCCGGTTCGAGGACATCGGTGTTGTGTGAGGTGACTTTGAACTTGAAGGCGGCGATTCCGTCTTTCCCGATCGAATGTCCGAGGTTCGGGTTGTGCGGACCTGCGACCGGCGGGTAGACGTGCAGGAGGCGGCGACCCTGCTGCTCGTAGTCGACGTCGGCAACGTATTCGTCAGGGATCCGGCGAGCCGAACCATCGTCCATCGGTGCCCAGTTGTACGGCATCGTCGCCGTTTCGGTGCTCTGCAAGTAACCATGCTCGAGGTAAGTGCCGAAGGCGGCTTCGTGAAGTTCGCTCACCTGTACTCCCGGGGCGATGAGTGCGGACGCACGTTCGACCGCCTCGGTGCACATGGCCAGAGTCTCCTCCTGCACGGAGGTCACCTCCCCCACCGCCATCATGCGCGCCGTCTGTGCGGTATACCCGTGATACGGGATGGCGGAGAAGTAGAAATTCACGAGGTCGCCGTCTCTCAGGTGGTGTCCGTAGGGCTTGCCGCAGTGTGTGCCCCACTGGTTGACCCCGATCTGATACCCGTCGCCGGATTCCCCGCCCCGAGCCAATTGGGCGAAGGTCACGGCGGCGTAGAGCTCGAAGTCGCTGACACCACGCGCGGCGACGTGGCAGGCGGCCTGGTAGCCGATGTCGATTAACTGCGCGGAGGTGCGAATCTGGGCCTGCTCCGCCTCGGTCCTCACCCGCTGCATGCGCAGAATGACATCGGTGCGGTCACGGAAGCCCGCCCCTGGCAGGCCTACACTCAAGCTCGCCCAGAGTCCACCGGAAGAGGCATCGCCGATCGTTCCGCATTGCGCGCGTTCGAAGCCGAGGTCCTTGAGCAGACCGACGGTGTCTGCGACGAGTTGCGCACTCGAACGCCCGGGACGTCCGGCGTATTCGCGGCCGAAGGCGCCGACCTGCCAGATCGCTTCGACACCGATCGGCTCTCCCGGGGGTGGGAGCAGAACGGATTCCGTGAAGAATGAGAGCAGATGGATGCCCTGCGCAGGATCGGTGGGGATGACGAGGACACCCTCACGCGGCCAGTCGCAGGCGTAGCGGAGGAAGCCGTTGGTGGTCGTGTATCGCCCGGCTCCGCCGGCGTGGATGAGCACGAGATCGTCACCGGCGACCATTGCCTCACGACGAATGCGACGCAAACGGTCGGCGAATTCCTCTTCGGCGATCGGTGGAGCCGGTTCGAAGTCGAAGTCGGGTTCGAATCCAGTCAAGAGATTTTCGTAACGTGCTGAGTTCACCAGCGGGTCCTTCCTAGTCGGGGAATGTCATATCGTCAATGTTGTTTGTTGCCACGGTTGTTCGTCGTCACTGTCGCTTTTCTCCCTCGCCTGCCGACGAGGAGCGGAGCGTTGAGAATTGTCAGCTCATGGCTTCTCCTTTCAGTTCGTTGACCTCCTCGAGGGACCGGCCTCGGGTCTCCGGCATCGTGCGGGAAGCGATGAAGGCGATCGCAAGGAATACGGAGATCATCACGAAGATCGGGACGAGTCCTGCCGCGTCGAAGATCGCACCGGCCACGGGCGGCATGATCACTGCCCCGAGCGTGCCCACCGATTTCGCCGCACCGACGCCGAAGGCGCGGATCCGGGTGGGGAACACCTCGGGGTACCAGGCGTAGAGGGTGGTGCTGAGCAGGATCATGAAGAACTGCAGGACACTGCCGAAGATGAGGACCAGGGTGAGCGTTCCGAAGAGTGTGCCGAAGGCGATTGCGGAGAGCGCCGCTCCGAGAAGGGCGATGCCGATGACCGTCCGTCGATTAACATATCGGCCGAGCACGGTCGCGGCCACGGCGCCCAGGACACTGCCGGACTGCATGACCGCCGTGTAGCCGATGCTTCCGATGACGGTGTAGCCCTGGTGGACGAGGATGGTTGGCATGAGGACGAGGATCGAGGTCTGGCCGCCGATCTGCGCGAAGGTCATGATCGTCAGGGCAATTGCACGGGAGCGCCAGGGGCGGGCGAGGAGCTCCGAGAGTCGGATTCGTTCGCGGCGAAGGCTCATGCGCGCATCCGTGTCGAAGAACTGTTCGGACTCGATCACCTTGGTGCGGGGAACGAGCCTGCCTTGCTTGAGCAGGGTGAGCGATCGGTTGCATTCGTCGATGCGCCCTCGAGAGAGGAGGAAGCGCGGCGTTTCGGGCATATAGCGACGGAACACCGCGACGAGGAGGACTGGGAGAACGAGGAAGGCGAACACCCAGCGCCAACTGTCGGTGCCGGCTGCGATGAGCATCGCCCAGGGTCCGAGCACGAGCATCCCGTAGAGCGGGGCGAGGAGATTGCCCAGTCCCCCTCCCGCGATGTTCATCCCAGCGACCGCGCTGCCTCGGTGCTTCGTCGGACTGTATTCCGACATGATCGTGATCGCGGAACTCAGCTCCCCGCCGAGGCCGAATCCGACGAGGGCGCGTGCCGCCAGCAAGAGGCCGTAGTTCGGTGCGAGTGCGCAGAGAAGTGCGCCCGCGCCGTAGATGAAGAAGTTGATCGTCAGCATCGTCTTACGCCCATAGCGGTCAGCAAGAACTCCCGAGAGGAGCCCGCCGATCATCATCGTGAAGAACGTCGTCGAAGTGAGTAGGGCGATCTGGCTGGTACTGATTCCCCAGTCCTCTTGGAGGACCGGGCCGATGATCCCGATCGTGTCCTGTTCGAGGATGTCGAAGAAAACCCCGGAGGTGGTGAGCAGGAAGAGGATCTTGTGGGCCTTGGTGAACTTCATGCTGTCCATCACGGAGGCGAGCTTCGCCTCCATGGCCTTCATGACACCGAAATCTTCCGTGCGTGCGTTGTCTACTGGTGGCATTGTCGAATGAGCTTTCGTGAGGTGGGTGTGCGTTCCTGTGATCGGTCATGCAGAGGCGGTATCGCGCGGGATGCGCAACGGCCAGCTAATCGATCTCTGTGGGCATGCTGTTGCCCGCGGGATCTGGTAATTCGACGCGCGAGAGGGTGTATCTCGTTATCGATATTCGTGCAGTGTCCGAACCGGCTATTGGGGCGCAGGAGCGCGGAGTGCACGTTTACGGCTGTCGAGTAACTTGCCCGCTGCGGCACTGCAGCAGAATCGCAGCCGAGTCGTTTCAATCTCGGACCTTCTGAATGTTTGCGCGACCGTCCTCGGATTCCTCCCCGTGGGGACGGGCAAGGGGCTTCGTGCCGGTGAATCGGGCAGGGCGCTCGGTAGAGCTCCCGTTTTCATCCATCGCAACGGTGCGACGGATCTTCTAAGCGCGATCAGGCTGAAGCAACTCACGGGGAGGGCTCTGTCTACGTGGCCCTGCACGCAAGGCATCTATCTGTTTGTCTCCCGCCACCGGACCGCCCGATGGGCCCGAGCTTTTGGACCGCTAAGAAGTCTGAGGGTCGGACGTGACTTGCGAAAGCTCCGGTTCGAGAGCCGGCATTCGCCGAAGTCCTGGAGTTCCGAGCTAGGGCGACGAAGAATCAATTAGAGTTCGCCCGACCTTTATCAGGCGCCCTAGTCCGGTTTGGGCGAAGCCCTAGAGATGCGCGCCGTCCAGATGCTCGAGGCCGATGGCGCATAAACATACGGCGGGTCTCTACTCTTGCAAATCAGACTACAGACAAGCATCTTCGGTCATCCTCCATTGGTGATCCAGCACTCTCAGATTACCAATTATTATTGGTCTTGCCAAGTTTTATTGGCTCCAGAATGGAGAAATGACCGACAAGCCCGCGAGCAGCCCAGAATGGGCGGAGTTCGCGCGTCAGCTCGGTATCAATCTGCGCAGGGCAAGGGCCGCGATAGATCTCACCCAGGAAGAGACCGCTGCGATAGCTGGCATCTCGCTCTACGCGTATCAGCAGTATGAACGAGGCCGCACGATGAGCGGCCAAGGATCCGCAACCAATCCTCGGCTCGCGACGATTCTGGCCATTAGCCAGTCACTCAGGACGAACCTTCAGGACCTCCTCCCAGAGTCTCCCGATCTCACCGTTCGCTAAATCCTTAACCAACGGCCGCGAGCTATTTTGCCCCTCGACATAACTCGACTCGATTGAGGGTTAAAATTGTGGTCGCACCGCTCGGACAACTCGAGCATCGTGATGAACTTGCGCCTACAGGACTGCCTGTCGAGGGCGGACCGCAGTAGTTGGAAACTTCGCGCTCGGTGAGAACTTGGCAGACATGCCTTGAAAAGGGAACACCAAAGCTGTCTCTTCACGTGGATGCGGTACACGAGCCGATCTCACCCGCGGTTACTATTGGGACCATTACCGTGTGACCTGACAGAGGAAGTGGGACTGCCATGGCCAAGCTGACGAAGATGGTCTCTGCCATCGGTTCTCTCAAGGACCTCAACGCCGCCCGTGCCGAGTTCGATGACGCGTCGAAGACCATTCCCGCCGAGTCGGCTTTTCCACCCGAAGATATCCGCCCAGCGGCGGACGATTCCCGCACTCTGATGCTTCGGGTGACGAATCCCGGAAACCTCGCCGAGGCGGCCCCGCAGTCATCGAGCCAAGGTGACATCTTCGCGGTCATCCATGTTCCCGCCGCCGGCGAGTTCGCCGCAGCCCTCGTTCTCAACCCCGCCACTCAGATTGAGGCCGGTCAGACCTTCGCGACCATTGCCGACGAGGGCGGGTGGCCCGTTGTCGTCGCCATGGTTGAGGAGTTCCTCGGCATCCGCATCGATCACATCGCACAGTTGGAGTCGGACGCTCTCGGGCGGGTCATTGACGAGCTCGATGGCCTGCAGGTCTACAGCCGCGCTGCGTTCAGTGCTGGCGGTACCGACTTCGTTGAGGGGACGAACAGCCTCGACGGAGCGACATCATCGATCTTCACCGCGACTGACCCGGTCGATGATGCCGGCCAGACGCGAACCCGTAACCAGCGTGCGGTCGTGCGCGCGCTCGTTCAGCGACTCAAGTCAGGCGGGTTGGTCAAGGACCCGAACAAGGGCGCGGCCGTGCTCGGACATTTCGCGTCGGGCATTCAACACAACGCGGAGCTCACGACGGGTGAACTCGTCAAGATCACCAACCGCCTCCGCACTCTGCAGACGGACGACATCGCAGTGGTCACCGTGCCCACGAAGTCGCGTCGCGAGGAAGATGGCACAGTCATCATCGATTTCGACCCCGAGGCGGTGCCGGCGCTCAAGAACGCTTTGGCCAGCAATGACCTCGCAGACTTCTTCCGGTACCTCGTCTCGTTGGGATATTAAGAGAGTACGTCGATCTATCCGCGCAGAGACTCCCCTGGCAGCGCCGCCGCACTGGTCGTCGCATAACCAAGGTCCAGGGGTCCTCGTCGCTCCCAATATTCAGTTGCAGATTCCAAGAGAGTGATGAAGCAGCGAGATGCTCTGGACCATGACTCTGTAGTCACCGTGCGCAGAGACCGGACGCCCAGACTGACTCGGTCGCCTGGCCGAAGCCCGTACACGACCCAGTAGCTGGTGTCCGAGTCGAATCCGATCTTGTGAGCGGCAAGAGTCTGACCATTCACCTCGATCTCAAAGCGCATATAGTCAGTGCCTCTTGAGTTGACGTAGTTGCTTCGTAGGCTGAAGGTGAGGACGCTGGAGTCCTCGTCCGACCATGTCATTTCTCGTCTGGCGAATGCTCCGACTCCGAGCTCTTCGGCTGGAATCTTGATTTCGCCCCGCGGACAATCGACCGTGTGATTGTTGGATTCCATCGACAGTGGCCCGGCCGACAGCGGATGGTTCTGGTTGTCACCGGCTCGTCCAATCCAGGGTGGAGTCGCGGCTGCTTGCGACTTGGCATCGGTGAGTGACTTCCGGAGAACAGTGTTCTGCCTGTACAGATTGTTCCTATTGTTGATTCCAGGAAAATTCAGCTCGGGCCAGTTGCGGTCGATGAGCTCGGTGAACATGATCCCGGACCGTCGTTCGTCTTCAGATCCGGCGAGCCCGAGTTCGACGATGGCCCGCATGTTCATCGGCGAGATCGAGTCAAATGCCGGGTCGGTCTCGTTGTAGATCTCGGCCAGCCACCGCCCCATCCGGATCTCCCAATAGAACATGTCTGAGGCCACGAAGTCGTGCAGCGCGTTCGGGTAGCCGAACTGTTTCAGTGTGCTGTCGAGCTTCGCTTCGTAGTCCTTGATGTCTGAGTCGTCGAGGTTGACGCTCTTCAGTCGTGAGGACATGAGGCCTTTGACCAGGTCCATCGGGTCCCTCTGCTTGGTGGAGCCATAGTAGGACCGGATCGTCTCTTGAGTGTTTCCTCTGAAATGCAGCCCGGTGCTATTTCCGAAATTCTCGACATAGCGAGCGACCAGCCAACGCCCGTGTTCGACAAGAGAGTTCTTGTCCGCAATGGCCTTGTCTTCTTCGGTGAATTTCGTACCCTGTCCATGCACGATCGGTACGTGATTGACCTGCGCAAGAGCGAGTACCTCGCGGGAGAGGTCTCGGTCCAACTGCATGGCCTGTGCCCAGTTGCCGGTTCCGTTGTTCGTGAAGTAGGTGAATGCATCGACTTTGTCCTTGTAATCACGCAGTGCGGCTAGGACGACCCTGGAGTCGAGTCCTCCAGACAGCGAGACGAAGAAGCGGTCGGTGGCTTGAGCGAATGCACTCATCTGTCCCAGCCAAAGTCGATTGATCTCCGAGGCGCGTTCCTCAAAGCTCAACCCGGTGAAACGATTGCGTTCCCGTGGGAAGTATCGATATGTGCGTCTCGACTCGAGCTCGAGCATATGGTTCGGCAGGAGTGCCCGAATCTCTGCATAGGGCGTTTCGTCCCAGGCGAACGATAGAGGCAGTACAGCCCACGACCGCTGCGCCTTCAACTCGTCAGAGTCGCGAGCCTCGGTTCCGATAAGCGAGGCGAGCATGTGTGCGTGTGTAGAAAACGCTTGGCGGTTCGTATCGTAGTAGAGAGTCCGAGTTCCGTGTGCATCGTGAAAGACGCGGTACAAACCGTCGACTTCGACGACAATTGCGTAGCGCCCGCCCAGATAGTCCAACGCATCGAGGAAATGCTCTTGGCTTGAAGTTAGCTCAGCGTGCAAGATGTTGGCTATTACCTGCGCATCAGAAGTTGCCTCGGCGCGATCAGACTCTTGAGGGACGATCGCTGCCGCACCGACAACTAGCACCGCTGCCGATTCCGACCTAGCAATGGCCGGCATGCGCTCACCGTCGAACCACATGGACAGTTCACCAAAGCTCAGGTGCTGAAATCGCTCCGGAGGACCTTCCCAACCAGAAATCTCCAACGACCGACGGTAAGCGATAAACCCTCGCGGGTAAACGGAAGAGAGTGAAGTCATAAACAGATTCTAATTGCGACTACAACTAGCTAATAAAACACCAGCAGAACATACAATTACTTCACGAAGCATTCACGTACATTTCACGACACGCTTGCTTAGCATTGCATCGGCCTCAAACACAGACAGTTCACCACTCACTGCCAAGCACACCTCCGAATCGAACGAACCACCAAAGCAAAACCCGAAACTTCCACACTCGACTGACAGACGAAAACTACTAAATCCACGGAGATATCCCACAAGAGCGAACATCACCAGAATAAAACGAACATGAAATGGAACAGCACAAGGAGGCTCTCGCTCTATATGAAGAACAGACAACCGAATACGACCAAACATCAAAACTCGAATTTCAATCATTAGAAAACTGAATACCAACTTCAACCAAACGGGCTCATCACCGCTATGCCGAACACCAGAAGCGCTCCCATCACGACACAAAAAACGAATGGCGACGTTTGCCTAGTCGTTTAAAGTACACCAACGCAAAGCACCAAAAAATAAATTTGGACAACGACTTACGACGGGACACCGACGCATCCGGTTCTAAGGTAGGCTGTTCATACAATGAAGCGGACTGCTTGCCAGCCTCACCCTAACTCCGTCACAGAACTCAATACCAAGGAGTGCTAATGAAACTGCTCATGCGCGCCGCAAAGCATCCGCTAGTGCCCGCCGGGCCCGCGGAGACACTTCGCAATGACACCATAGGCCACAACAGCGGCAACCTACTGTTCGCGGCCGCTACTCATGCGCTCCTAGGCACCAACTCCGTGCAAACTGATACACGAGCAAGCTTCAAGGGCAAGGATCTGGCAGCAAAGGTTAACGAAGAATACGACGGGGTCGTCATACCGTTAGCGAATTGCTTCAGACCCGCTTTCAAAAACGAACTAGACAATCTTACCCACTTTATCGGAAACTTGAAAATACCCTTTGCGATGCTGAGCGGAGGGGCACAGGTCGAACACGGCGACAGCAACTTTTCATCCCTCGCCTCAATCTCCGGTTCAGTAAAAGCATTCTGCAGGGCCGTCTTGGAACATTCAACATACATCACCGTGCGAGGCGAAGCCACCAAAAGATATTTGAACAGCTTGGGATTCGATCAGGTCAAAGTAATCGGGTGCCCCTCACTCACAAGAATGGGACCAGACTTCAAGATTGACACGGCCCCAAACAACTTCGGAAAAAATATCGCTTACAATGTAGAAACTTCAAAAGAAATTATGGGAGAACTCCTTACCAGGTTATCCCAATCGAATTCAACCCTCACCTATTTCCCCCAGGACATTAAGACCCTAGAGGCAATGTTCTGGTCCCGCGACACATACCCGGAATCCCGGGAAAGTCTTCAACCGATACTTCTGAAGCATCCACACTTCGTAAACAAGCAAGTCGAGTTCTATCTTGACGCCGCACCTTGGATCTCACGAATGCGGAGTTTCGACATGGCCATCGGCCCAAGGATACACGGCGCAGTCTCAGCGATATCTTCAGGCACACCCGCGCTACTAATCGCACACGACCTAAGGACCGAAGAACTCGCGGAGTATCACAGAATCCCATTCGTAACTCCAGCGGGACTCGAAAAGATCAAAAATCCAGAAGACATCTGGGACCACTTAGACTATGCAGACTTCAATACACATCGGCGAGAACAGGTTGCGGAGGTAGTACGACATCTGGAAGATAATGGGTTCACCACGACGTTGTCCGAAGGTAAGGCCACTGAGCGTGCGGCGTATTTCGAGTCTGTGTCCAGTGTCAACTACCACCCTCCGGTAAAAGCTCCCGAGATGGACCAGAACGACGCCCGGTTCGCAGAGTTAAGACGCAAGGCTATTTCCCTTACAGCTCAAGTGCAAGATCTCGATAGACGAATCAAGTCTCTTTCCAAATAGTCTATCGCCAAATAGAGGGACCCCGATAAGTGAACGACTCAGTCGAAGAACACAAACCGGAACAGTACGCCACAACTTCAGACTTATTGGAGGTTCTAAAACAGCAGACGGAAGTCCTCAAGATTCAAGAGCGCCTACTTCGACGACACGAGCGAAGTCAGAAAGAACTCTTAGAGAGAGTCGCGCAGCTCCAACAGGACCTGCGCAAAGTGTCCGAGTTGCCGGACAGTCGCGCTGACATCCTAGACTACTTCGCAAGTGCAGCGCTCGCACCAACTCTCGATTCAGTGTGGAACTTCCTAAGCGATTCCCAACTGAGCCTAAAATCGACGCTAGAAAGACTTGCCGACAGCAACGATTCATTCTCTAGGCTAGGCGATGGGGAGTTCAAATTGATGCTGAGTCCATGGCGCAATCTGGCCTTTCAAACTAATAGCTTCGAGCTCATTGATGCACTTGAATGCACAGCAGCAACCCGCGAGCCTAACTTACTAATAGGCCTGCCTCAATTCATGAGGAACACCAACTATTTGAAGCTTTGGCCTAAAATCTGGGGCCGGCTCCAAACGCTAGTTCACCCTGACCAAACCTATGGCAACAGCCATGTGTCCCGCCCTCTGGCATTCCAATTCTTAGGGGAGTCTGCTGTTCAACTATGGAGAGAGGTTTGGCGCAACAAATCTGTAAGCGTTATAACAGGCAAAGGATCCAGATTCGACATTGTGCCGGCCCTATTCGACTCCGCTTCTAAGATTGAACGGATAGACTCAACGCCTACAGACGCCTTCTCCGATATCGAAAGAATTATCAAGATCGCGAAAACAAGAGACTCCGATATATTTTTGATATCACTCGGTCCCGCTGGAACGGTGCTTTCCCGACTACTCGCAGAGAACGGACGCAGGGCACTGGACATAGGGCACCTCAGCGGAGCGTATCTCAACATCTTCGAAGGGTTCACCGTCCCAGAGAAGACGCCGCTCAGTCGTCAATGACGCAAGGGGGTGAACCACCACGTCATTAAGCACGCTGTGTAGGTTGTCCACTCATGCGTAAGCCATTTCCGCGCAAATCGGCGACTACTACAAGTAGAAGCAACTAG
The DNA here is from genome assembly GCF_024895295.1 of Brevibacterium sediminis. Taxonomy (NCBI): domain Bacteria; kingdom Bacillati; phylum Actinomycetota; class Actinomycetes; order Micrococcales; family Brevibacteriaceae; genus Brevibacterium; species Brevibacterium sediminis. The sequence goes on from NZ_JAHQRN010000008.1 coordinate 44,812, forward strand.
ACACTAGCCCATAGCCTTCCTTACCAGGCGTTTTTACCACCTGCAACGCTCTCCAATATGTATCGCGTCACCAATGCGTAATCGGTGGATCGGAATCGTCGCGCCGATGCTACCATGGCAGGACCCACAGTCCACAGGTACTAGTACTGGAGCCAGCACGCCAATGACCGCCAAGTCCAATGTAGCTAAAGTTTTGCGGAGGCTTGGCCTCGATACTGTTGTGGATTCTAAACGCTTCCGTAAAGCCGTCGGTGCACCGATTTACAAACGGCACGAGACTACTGACACGTCTAACGCCGTGAACTACACTTTGGCGGGACCACAGGTGACAGTTGTTGTTCCAGCTTATAATGTTGAGAATTACCTATCGGAGTGCCTGGAATCTATACTTGGGCAATCTTACTCCAATCTTGATGTGCTCGTGGTTGACGACGGCTCGACCGATGGAACGGCTTCGGTTGCGGACGACTATGCTCGCAGGCACAAACGCGTCCGTGTTATACACAAGCAAAACGCGGGATTAGGCGCTGCGCGCAATACTGGTCTCGAAAACTCAACAAACGAATTTATTACCTTTGTGGATTCAGACGATACTATCCCACCAGGTACCTATGAACGCGCGATGAGTTCGTTGAACGAAACGGGTTCAGACGTGTGCATAAGTTCTGTTGCCAGATTCGACAGCAAGAACAGGTGGCTACCATTTTGGGTTCATCTAGCGCACGAGGAAGAACGTCTCGGAGTATCGGGTAAGGATTTTCCGCCTATCATGTGGGACGTTTTCGCTTGGAATAAAGTATACCGGAGAGATACTTGGGATCGCCTCGTTGGTTCTTTCCCTGAAGGAACACTATACGAAGACCAGGAATGTACCGCCAAACTTTATATCGGCGGAGCGAAGCTCGATATTCTAAAAGAGGTCGGCTATAACTGGCGGCTGCGTGAAGATAGTTCATCGATTACTCAACAGAAGACCAGTATTTCTGACCTAAATCAGCGCCTGAATGTAGCGTTCGAAGTCAGGCGTATTGTTGGAGACTCCGACCCGGAGTACTTGCGCTACTGGTATGCAAAGACTCTCGGCGAAGATCTGTACTACTACATACGAGAAGTGCCCCGTGCTGATCCTGAATTTTTCGATGTGCTTTCAGAAGGTGCACTGACGCTCTGGAATGAAGCGCCAGCATCTGCTTTTGAATCTATTGATCCAGTTAGAAGGCTGCTTACATATTACGTTGCTCACCAAAGTCGTACTGACCTCCACCAACTTCTAGTCAGACTTGAACAAACGAAGAACTCGTATCGTGGTGTGCTCGAAGGCGGACGTCTGAAGTTTTCTGTCGAACGCGCTGATGGACATCCGTTCGAGATACCTGCCGACTTGCAAACGGTGGCCCCAGATAGTGTCAAACCTCAGGTAGAACTTACTTCTTTTAACACTGACGCGAATGGCAACGCTGTCTTTACTGGTTTTGGATATCTGCCCAACTTTGATTTAGATTACGGCTATTCTGCCGATCTGTTCAATTCGGAATCTCAATCGGTTTCTTCGACATTGGAAGTAAATCGTCTGATGGGCCCTGTACCCGCTCGCTTCTCAACTGATTACAACAACTATCAAGATCGCCGTTTTGAATTAAAGATTCCCAAGTACGTAATCGATGAGCTTGCGGATCAAACTGAATCGTCGCAAAGCACGGAGTTACAGCTGAGAATTCACCTCCATCTCTCTGAATTCACTTGGACGGCATCTACGGTTCGACGCGATCTGCTTTCGTCAGCGGGGTATCCTCTCGCGTCGAATATGACAGACCGTGGCGCCCGGGTTGCGGTGCAGGGCGATCCCCGCGAAAACACCAGTATTGTTGTCTTGAAGCCAAAGATCGTTGCAAGTCAGGTCCAGATCTCCCACGGCTCGCTGCACGTTCGCCTTCGCCCCGAATGTGCCAGTGACCTATTAGCTAACGAAGCAACAAGCGTCGATGGCACTGGGCTTGCAATAGTCTTGTCCGCGGGCTCGAAAGAGGTCATTCGAAGTTCAGGCCATCTCGTAGAAAACTACCTTGAATTCGAACTCGCGCTTCCCCGCTTGCCACTATCAAGGTCAAAGATTGTCGACCAATTCCAGGTACACATCGTGTCAGCCTCCGGAATGAGGTGGGCTCTAGCGATTGATCGTTGTCAGGCCACACGAAGGCGAGATGGAGGCTTCTCTATCGGCTTGACCGGGTTTGGTTACGCGGAGGTCAATAGAGCACAACAAGCCGCTACTGCGGATCAGGTTGATGTCGCTACAGACGGCACCTCAGTCCGAGTAACCGGTACATTCACCATCGATCCAAATCTTGCAAGGTCTATAACTCCAACGTTTGCCCTCGTTGGAGCCAGAAACGTTATCCATCCTTCTACAATTACTGCAGACCACTCGACTGGGACTTTCGATGTACAGTTCTCTCTGACTGATTCAAGTACAGAGACTTCGCTAGTTGGAGATCGCTACGTACTTCAATTGTTACTGGCGACTGGCAAGGCGCACCCGCCCTCGGCCTGGATAAGTGCTTCTTACGGTCTTGAGGATTCGACACCCTACCAAACGTTGACTCCAACGGGCCTACTTACTGTCAATACCATCGGCACCAGCAGGTCTGTGCGAATTGACGTCGACCCACCCTTAGATCCAGGCTCTGAAATTGGCTCATGGAATCAGGCTCAGAATTCGCAGGTATTTGTTGCCCCGAGTCGTCAACTTAATCCATCTTCTGTTTTATTTGAGAGTTTTTCAGGAAATTCGATTGCTGACTCCCCACTAGCTCTCGATAGGGAAATAGGCAATAGATTCCCTGAAGTCAGGCGACTGTGGACTGTAAGAAATCGGCGAACCGTAGTACCTGATGGTGCGGTCCCTGTTATCTTCGGAAGTCGGGAATGGTTTGAAGCTGCAAGTTCAGCTAGCGTCCTAATCAATAATAATAATTTTCCCTATTTCTTCAACAAACTTCCTGAACAGTTTTACATTCAAACTTGGCATGGCACGCCACTCAAGAAGATCGGAAGACACGTGCCTGCAAAGAGTCTGTCCCTCAGTTATCGACAACTGATGGCACGGGAGGCTGATTCCTACTGGGATTTGTTGCTTGCACAGTCTGCGTGGGCTGGAGAAACGCTCAAAGACGCATTCGAATACGACGGGTCTGTTCTGGCCGCAGGTTATCCTCGAAATGACATCTTGGCGCAGAGAGATGAACTTGAGACCTTAAGAGACGAGACAAGAAGGCATCTAGGAATCAATCCAGGCCAACGGGCGGTCCTGTACGCACCGACGTGGCGCGATAACCTCAAGGAGCCGTCGGGTCACTACAGCTCTGTCGACTTCCTGGATGTAAGTTCCGCCGCAAAGAAGCTTGGACGGTCTTCTTCAATCCTTTACCGTGGGCACTCAAACGCCCTGAATGCTGCACCGAAAAAGTATGCCGACGCTATCCTTGATGTGAGTCGGCATCCGAATATCAATGCGCTTATCGCTGCTTCCGATGTCCTCATTACCGACTACTCGTCAATTATGTTCGACTATGTCGTTACCGGGAAGCCTATAATTTTCCTGTGCCCCGATTTGTCTACCTATCGTGATTCTGTGCGGGGTTTCTACTTCGACTTTAGCTCAGTAGCACCAGGACCTATGGTCCATACAGGGGCGGACGTAATCGATATCCTCAAGTCAGATCAAATATTTTCGGTGGAATCTACGGAACGCTATAGCAATTTTGTGAAGAAGTTCGCTGGCTTAGATGATGGGCACGCTGCACAGAGAGTCATTGACGAGGTCAGTGCTCTTTTCAGCTAATGTGATTTTGTTCGCTAACCTTTACAAGAACATGCAGCTGCATTGGCTTCTTCGCCTGAATCCGTCACTTTGGGTTTCAGGACCCCGTGTGTTTTGATTCACGTCGAGATGGCATGAGTCATAATGAGGCTGATCAAATCATTTAGCTCCTTTTCGAAATTGTCGGCGGTCGGCACATCCGAATTTTTCGTCTTAAGTTGAGCCACTAAGAGCCTCACTAAGCCTGAGTAATCTTCCGCTAATCTTGCGTTTGTCGACCACCCCTCATAGAGTCCCCGCTCGCGAACATACGAATCGTGGTCAGGGATAAAATGCACTACAGGTTTGCCAGTAAGAGCAAAGTCGTATGCGATTGACGAATAGTCAGTAACGAGCACATCAGAAATCGCAATTAGTACTTCAACATGTGGCTCACGGGACACGTCCAATACGCTCGGAGAAATGGACAGCGGTTTCGCAGTACTCACATGATGTGACTTCACGAGAACTTTCGCATCAACTAGTTTCGCCAACGCGTTGGGATCAAAATATTCATCCCACTTCAATGCCTCGCCGGATCGGTGTCGATCTCTCCAAGTAGGCGCGTAAAGCACAACTTTCTCTTCTGGCTCAATTCCTAACCGGTCACGAGCTTTTGCAGAACATCCTGAAAGCTCGTGTATACGCTTGTTTCGCGGAGCTTCTACAACACATATGTCGCCTGTGTAGCCGAGTCCTGACCGTAATTTCTCAACAGCGAACTCGAATTGGACGAGGAGTAGATCCCACTGCCGAACTTGTTGCTTCATAAGACGTCGGTAAGTCAGAGGAGTTTGACGCCGAGGTATATCCCAAAGCAATTTCTTTATTGGCGTTCCGTGCCACGTCTGGAGGTAGAACTGTCCATACGATTTCTGAACATAGTATGGAAAATTATTATTGTTTATCCACACTCGACTGGTAGCGAGCGCACGGTGCCATTGCGCCGTACCTTCGACAACTGGAACTCCTCCAGCTGGCACGTCGACCCTTCGGTCCCGCACCGACCAATAGAGTGGGATATCGGTTCGTATTTGTCTGATGGCGTCGAAGATCGCCCTTGGGTTGTCGTTGGCGCTCTTTCCGTTATACGACTCGAATACTATCCCGTGCGTCAGCGGGCCCCAGTCTTTATCGCGCAGCTGGAAGCGACCGTACTTGGACCGCTCACTAGACGCCCATGGCGGGGATGCCATTACGGAAACAGCGCCAGAGCTTTTTCCTTCGACCCGGAGTGTGTTCCACTCGGTAAAGCAATCCACCGGTCGGATGGCCAATTTGCCAGCAGCCCTGGCCCAACTGTCGGCTTGCTTCGTAGTTTCTCCGTACTTCAGGTGGTAGCCGCCTGCCAACGCCGCAACTTTGCCTCCCTCTGCCCCTGTCGTCGTCAGGTCATACACTGCGGTAAAGCTGCCGTCGGCGTGAAATGCAGACTCTGCAGGCTCAATCGTCTGCTCGGAGGATTTGAGCACGACCTTTAGTCTTTCCGGAGGGTCGATCCGACCAATGATCAGCAGTCTGTCCCGGTCGTTTGTCGCACCCGTTACAGTCACTCGCCGGAATCGCTGCGCCAACCTCACCTTGCCGGCGGAATTCGCCGCAAGACGCACGGAGGAGGTGCCAGGCAGAAGATAGTCGACGGATGCGTGATACACATCAACGCTATTTCCTTCGGAGGTCTTGGCGAATAGCCTCCACTGTCGTTCCCCATGGGTTTGGAATCGCTCGGGAAGTTCAGGCAGTGCGGTCGAAAAGATTGAGGGGCCGTTTGCTTCCAGCTCGACCTTGTTTCCGGCAGAGTGCATCGACAAACCACGTACATTCGCAGAGCGGTCGAGAGTCACCGTCAAGTCCCGCCCGCGGAATTCGACATTCTTCACGACGACTGGATCACTGGGCATGTCTACGGGACGAATCGACAATTCGCTTCGCTCGTCAGTGACAACTGTCAGGCGTCCTGAATCCCGAATCGGGCTAGGAGCAATCATTCCCACTACCGCTGTCGACACAGCCGGGGCTTGGAGATGCATCCCGTGCATTTCAAAGGAGCCGATCAGGTCGATACCTCGTGGCGATATGTCACCCAGACCGGAAACATCAACGCGAACCGTGAATCCCCCGGCTTCATAAGTCCGCCAAGGATCACCGACGTCCAAGTCCACTCGATTGTCGTTACGAGTCTCTACAGCACAGTCCAAAACAGTCGCCCCATCCATGATGCCCTGCATACGGAATGTGGTCCGTCCCGGATCGACCCCGGGAATGTAGGCGCACCCCTGGAGCTCGATCTGCTGTTCACCGATCCAACGCGCATTTCGCACGATGACGACGGGTTTGAAGTCGACAGGCTGCGCTTTAAGCAACCGCTGCGGAACATCGGTCTTCAGCCGAGACAGATACGTCGGCGCGACCACCCACGTACCGTCGACCAGTTCGAGCGGCACGGCTCGAGTCTCTTCCATCCTGGTTCCGAGGACTTCTTCGATATCGTCCAAGTCTCCGGACGCCACAACCCACATGTAGAGACGTTCCTGCGCCGGCATGAGCTTCCAAGCGCCTTTCGGCATCGTCTTTCGAAGAGTCTTGGCCGCTTCACAGAGGGTCTTGCGGAACCGTTTGTTTGCCGTGTCGAGGTACTCGGCGTGCATAGCAAGGTCTGTGCCCATCCAGATCGCATATGCTTGCTCGATAACGTGACCGGATGAATGGTGAAGGGTCGCTCTGAGCGCCTCAATGACTTCGAGCTTCGACTGCAGGTCACTCAGCTCGGCCTTGCGTTTGGAACGAGTGTCTCGACCATCGGCCAATCGCCACGCATACACGTCGTTCGTGAGCACGTCGATCGCCGCAGCACCGACCAGTGCTCTATAGACGGGTTCTTGGTCTTCGTAGTTGGAGAACCCCCACATCTCGCCTACATGACGGTTCCAGAAATCGTGCCGATACACCTTGTTCCACAGGACAGGTTCCTCCAGCAGCTCCGGCATATCGTCCAACCGCACTGCCAACCGCTGGCGAGCATGTACTCGCGCGGTCAGCTTCGGCCTGGACCGGCCGGCTGAGCCTATACGAACATACGCCCCAGTGGCAATGTCAGAACCGGTTCGTTCAAGCGAGTCAACGAGCGTCGCATACGCGCACGGCAGCACCTCGTCGTCTGCGTCAGCAAAGGTGATGTACTTCCCACGAGCAGCGTCGATTCCGCGATTGCGTGCACGCGCCGGCCCCTCGTTAGTTCCGGTGAGGACCGTTACCGGCTGAGCACTGTGAGAATGCTTTTCCGCCTTTTCAACGGTGTCATCGGCCGAACCGTCGTCGACGACAATGACTTCCAATGACACACCGATCTGGTTGAGGATGCTCTTCAAACAACGGTCAATGAAGTCACCCGCGTTGAATGCAGGAACGATCACACTCAACGTCGGAGTGTCCGTGCCATCCTGATCGGGGGATCCAACGGTCGATGATCTGGTCGAAGCGAGCTCCGACTCCCGCTTTCGCCGGAAATCCCTGAACCCCTCGACACCGCCATGCCGCAGATGCCACAGTGCTTTACGCCACTGCTGTCCGCTCACATGGCCTCACCACCGTTCCTCTTCATCTGCTGACGGATGCTTTCGACGATCGACTCATAGTCAGCATGTCGGAAGTGGAAAGGCTGCGGGCCCCACTTGTGATCCCGGTCGATCCGAAGCTCACGACTCTCTCTCACCACTGACGACGCTGTCAGCGATCGCGCCTCTCTACGATACCGGATGTAGTCTGCATTGGCCGACAGCGCCCGATCTGCATACTCTTCTGCTTCGGTCGGTTTGATATTTCGCAGGCTCTGCAATGCCTCGCCCAATCCACGACCTCGTGACAGTTCCCTGCCCGCCTCGCGAGATCCTCGCTGAAGCCGACGCCATTGCCGCCCTGCTTTCGCGAATCCGTCGTTTTGTGGATGCTGTGCGCCGTCGAGAGCGCCCGCCCATTCGATGTCGAGGAGGACAGTCCTTTCCCACAGTTCGGCATCCTTGAGACCTTCAATGAGGGTGATGAAGCCTGACTTCCACTGGTCGAAGTGTTCGTCAGCGCCGAACTCGACGAGCCGTGCACCGCTGCGGCGCGCTGCGCGAGCAGCGCCACAGGATTCGATTTCAAGTGAGTTCGTCATGGTCGTACCATCGGGAAAACGCCAGAATCCCCGTCGTTCATCGACCAAGTCGAGAAGAACAACGTCGAGGTCCTCAGCGTTCTTGGCGATCCGCTCGAGGCCGCTCCCGTTGAGGTCGCTGGTGACCATGCGCGTCTGGAAGGCGGAGGTCAGATCGCTGAGATCGATTCCAGCTGTCCCATGCGGAGACTCCAAGCTCGTCACCGAGTGTCTGGCCACATAGGCTACGACCTCAGCCTCAGGCATGAACTCCGCCGTATCACGGCTCACGCAGGAACCGAAGATTGCGATCTTCATCGGCGCGAATCCTGGTGAACGACCGGGGTCTCGTCTTCCTGCCGCAAACGCTGCCTCTCCTCATACCGTGCATCGGCGATCTTTCGCGCGCGAGAAGCGAGCCTCCGGCCGGTGAAGTCATCCGCAGCTGCAACCGACGAAGCACGGTCATTCGGGTTCGCTGCTCTCAGAACGACGCGTTTCTTACTGGGATTGAGCCGCAGAGGCGGGGCATCAGTGATTCGCGGTGAACTCACTGCCTGAGAGGCCGGTTTGGGCAGAGCCGGGAACTTGGCCTTCGGCATTTCGGCGTCGAAGGACTTTGGCCAGACCTGCTCCTCGGCAGCTGCCAACATCGGAGTCGGCGTCTCTTCGACTTCGTCGACCGTGTCCTGTCGCTTCACATGACGTGCCGGAGCGGCCTTCGTCTTGGACGGGCGCGCTGCGTGCCGCGGGATGGGATTCTTGATGAGTTCGGGCTCGAGGATGTTGATCTCCTCTTTGACCGCGTTGCTCACAACATCGGCCAGGAGCTTGTCCGCGATGTCTTCCTTGCCCTTCGCAACATTCCACGCCCACCAGCGGTATTTCTCTGCGACAGCCTCGGCAGGGCCGTTCATGAGGATCTCGCCTCGGTGCATCCAGACTGCGCGGGTACACAGCTCCTGAATCACTTTTGCGGCATGGTTGACGAGGAGAACCGTTCCTGCTTCGGCAAGGAGCTCGTCCATTGCACGTTCGCTGCGTTCGGCGAACGTCGCGTCGCCGGTCGACAGGGCCTCGTCGATGAGCAGAATCTTCGGGCGCGCCGCCAGGGCGATGGCGAATCGGAGTCTGGCGCCCATGCCCGAGGAATAGGTTCCCATCGGACGGTGAATCGCCGACCCCAATGCCGAAAGCTCAACGACATAGTCGAAGGCTTCGGCCGCCTCTTCGGGAGACAACCCCATCGCCAGACATCCGAGGCGCACGTTCTCGCTTCCCGACAGCGCGGGTTGCAAGGCAGCGCTGACACCGAGCAGAAGCGGCTGGTAACGGACGAGAATGCGGCCACGGTCCGGTTGCTCGACCCCGGCGACGTTGCGCAGGAAGGTGGACTTTCCGGAACCGTTGGCCCCGACGATTCCCACCATCTCTCCTTCGCGGGCAACGAAGTTGACCCCACGCAGCGCTCGCACAGTCGTCTGACCTTGCCGTCCGACGATCTTGTTCGTCAGGCGTCGGACACCAGTTGCCCTGCTGCCGGGATCGTTGGTGTTGACGGTGTACCGGACCTGGACGTTCTCCGCGATGATATTGGGTTCCTGGACCTCAGAGTCGGCCATAATTCTCCTCCCCTCTCCAGAAGAACAGGAATCCGACGATGAGAAGGCCGAACGCCCAGACCGTGCCGACGATCCACATCTTCGGATCTGTATCCACTCCGTAGAGCAGTGAGTTGCGCACCAGCGTCAGGTAGGCATGCATCGGGTTGTACTGCATAGCTGCCAAGAGTGCCGGGTGATTGTCCAGTCGGTCTTCGATGGAGAAGAACACTCCCGATCCGTAGAGCCAGAAACGGCTGACAATCGACATGAAGTTCGTGAGGTCCGGGATCTTGTGACCGAGGCGCGCAAGGAAGCAGGCGAGTCCGACGTTGAAGATCGTCTGCAGGATCACCACAGGGATCACCAGAACGATTCTCCACGTGATCTCTTCCAGCGGTGGGGCGATTGCGAGGACGATCACCATGACCAGCAGGGTCGGCATGAAGTCAAGGAAATTGCGGACCACGGTGGAGATCGGGAGCGCTGCGCGTGGGAATTGGAAGCCCTTGATCATGGACGCACCGGAACGGATCGCTCCGGTTCCGCCAGTCATGCACTTACCTGTGTAACCGAAGAAGAATACGCCGACGACGAGGAACCCGAGGAAGTTGTGAATACCTCGCGAGGTCCCCAGGATGTAACCGAAGATGAACCAGAACGCGAGCACCGAAAGCAGTGGATTGAGGAACAGCCACCCGTAGCCGAGTATGTTCTTCCTCGTCGAGCTCGACATCTTGGCTCGGGACTCGGCGATGATGAAGTGGCGGCGGTTCCACAGCGCGGCCAGGTAGCTGCTCAGGCTCGTCCGTCGACCGACGGGCACGAGACCTTCGCTCGACACGGACGGGATCGAACTCAGCCCGAGGGGGTTCTTCGTCTCACTCATCGCACATCACTCCCCACGAGTTGAGAATAGACCTGCCCATATCGCCGTCCGATTTCCTTCCACCTGCGAGTTGCAAGTACGTGTGCTCGTCCATTGTCTCCGAATCTTGCCCGCGCAGTGTCATCGGCGGCGAGTTCGGACAGCAGTTCCGCGAGCTTCTGCGGGTTCTCCGGCGGTGTCGCCAAGCCTGCGCTGTCCGGAACAAGTTCACGCAGTGCCGGCAGGTCGGAGATGACGATGGGCCTTGCAAGACCCATCGCTTCGATCGGTTTGATCGGAGTGACCAGACGACAGACTGGTTCATCTTTGCGCGGCACGACGATCGCGTCGAGCGCGAGTTGGTATTCAATTGCCTGGGCTTGGGAGACTCGTCCGGTGAAGACTGCGTTCTCCCCCAGAACCTCGGCGCGTTCCCGCAGTACCGGCAGGGCGACACCATCGCCGGCGATCAGCAGCCGCAGGTCCGTGCCCTGGCTCCGGGCGAGGATGACGGCATCGACGAGGTCGTCGAGGCCCTCGTATCCAACGATCGACGCTGCTGTGCCGACCCAGATTCCGTCTTCGGGCAAACTGAGGCTTTTTCTCACCTCGGCCGGAGTGCGGGTGACATCGGTGTCGACAACTGCTTCGGAGACCGAATTCGGAATGAGAGTGATGGTTTCTGCCGGCACTCCCCCGGCGATCAGGTGCTCACGCATCGTCTCGCCCAGAGTGATGACTGCGTCGGCTGCCGACGCCACTTCAATTTCCTTGGCCCGCATGAGCGCGAAGCGTTGACTGTCCCGTCGCGCAGAACGCTCTTCCGGGCTGCTTCCTGCTGCCGTCCACGTCTCTTCCAAGACTCCGCGGACTTCGTAGACCCATGGCAGGCCCACTGCTTTCGCGGCCGCACCAGTGGCCAAGCCGTTGACGTAGTGCGTTGTCGTGTGGAGGATCTCAGCACCACGTTCGCGGGCTTCAGCAGCGATGTGATTCGCCTGCTCGCTCAGCCGCTCGGATGGCGTGGGTCGTGGCCTCAGAGGCACGTCACGGATGTATTCGACTCCGTCGACGACTTCGACCGGTGCTTGGCTCAGTCGTCCGATGGTCACGGGATACGACGGGCGTGTGATCGCGGCCGTTTGATGGCCAGCGTCCCGCAGAGTGGTGAGGATGGCATGTGACCGGTACGCATATCCGGAGCGGGTATGCGGCAAGGAGTTCGTCAGCACATGCAGCGCCGTCGGATGCTGAGTTCGGTCAAGGTCGGCATTGCCGCGTACACGACGAGCCGTGACATGGCTCGACACCTCCGGCCACCATTGAGGCTGCAGAGACTGTCGCTCATCGAGCAGTCGTGTCCGGCGTGCGCCGTCTGGCAGGACTGCGATGGCTTCGTCGATGTGTCCCTTGGTCCACTCGATACGTGAGCTCAGTGCTTGGGCACCGGGAACGGCAGCCGCGATCGATTCGGCTTCGTCAAGGAGTCCCAAATTGAGAGCGATCTCGCCGAGCAGTCGGGAAGGCGAGGGGGATCCGGCGACCAATGACTTCGCTGTCGTCTCTTCTCCGAGCAGCCACGCGGATGCCGCCCGAGTGGCGTCCCCTGGCAGACGTCCGAGTGCTTGTCCGACGAAGCGCGAGGCAGGGCCCGGCAGTCGACGTGCCAACTGCATACCGAAGAACACCCGGTCGTCGTTGATATGACCAGCCGTGGTCAGAACAGCGTTCGTCAGCTGTCGTGCGAGGAAGCGCAGGTTCACGAAACCACCCGCTCAAGGAGCCGTTCGTATGTGCGGCCCATTGCGGCCGCCGAAGCATTCCGAACCACCCAGTCGCGTGGGTTCAGACCTGAGGGCGGATTCGATCCGAATTCCTCACCGGATTCGACTCGTTCTCGCATCCTCTTCATTGCCGCGGCTACGGAAGCGACCTCACCGGGAACCGCAACTTCTCCTGCCGCGGTATGGGTGATGATGTCCGCGGCCTCACCGGCCACGACTCCGAGGACAGGAATTCGACGGGCCATCAGCGAATAGAGCTTCGACGGCACAGTGCACGCATAGGAGTCGAGCGAGCTGAGGCTGACGAGCCCGGCATCTGCCCACTCCCAATGGGCCGCGAGTTCGGCACCTGCGATCTGTGGATGGAATTCCACCGGCACACCGTACGCGGAAGCGACGGTCTTGAGTTCGACAGCATCGACGCCATCGCCCACGATTCGCAGTCGCACGCCCTCGGTGCGAGCCAACGCACGAATCGAGGTGCTGAGATCCTGAGATCGCCCGACCGTGCCCACGTACAGCAAGTTGAGTCCACGGCGATCGCCTTCAGCCCTGCCGATGACTTCGCCGCCGGCAGTGCCCGTCTCGTCTGCCGTAGGGACGAGGGGAATCGCTCCCGTTGCAGTCAGCCCGGACGCACCTTCCAACTCCGCCGGCGAGACTCCGCTGCGGACGACCTCGGCGGTCACCCCACGCTGTTCCAAACGACGTTTGAAACCCTCCGTGGTGACGACGACGACCGCTGCACGCCGTTGAGCACGAGTGAGCAGGTCCGGCAGCAGTCGATGTTCGAGACGCTGCGTCAGCGACCCGGGAAGAAACTTCCCAACAGCACCCGTCACCAGGTTCATCTCCGAAATGAGGTCGGGCCAGGCATCGCGGACTTCAGCGATGTGCGGAACCCGCAGCAGACGCGACAGAGTGTCGCCGGCCAGCAGAAACGGCAGTGCCGGAGTCGTGGAGACGATGACATCGGGGCGCATTCTGCCTCGCAGCCGATCGATGACCGCCGACATCGCGCCTGTCGCCGACACTGTCTGGTCGAGCAGCTGACGAGCCATCGACGAGCCGCTGTGCAGGTACGGCACGCGGAGGATCCGCTCACCGTCGATTCCGGTGTCCCAGGTACCGCCGAGGCGCACGTCGACTCGACGGCGACCTCGCCCGACATTGGAGCCGAAGAATCCGTTCCGGTCGGAATACGGGTAGTGCGGGTGTGGTGCCACCGTGATGACGTCGTGTCCGATTGCACGCAGGTGGTCGACGAGGATGCGCCACCGTCGCTGCGGTGCGCCGACCTCGGGGTAGTAGTAATGACTGAGCAGAACGATTCTCATGCAGTGACAGCCTCCGTACGGGCTCGACGGTTCAACCACATGGGCAGAAGCGCGTAGAGGGCGAGCAATCCGACCCAGAACACATGGGCCGGGTACGTCGTCGCCGTATTTCCGCTGATGAGGGTCGGAACGGCCATAATGCAGGCAAGGATGCTCAGCGCGGCGTGGAACAGAGAAACGGAGCTGTGCGGCCACCCTGCCTGCTGAATCCGCTGGTAGATGTGTTCACGGTGAGGCAAGAGAATGTTCTCTCCTCGGAAAAGTCGCATGACCAGAGTGAGTCCGACGTCGAAGAAGACTAAGATCATCGGGGCGATGATGACGACGATCGGTACTCCCTGAACGAACAGCCATACCGCAAGAGCGAAGACGGCCGCCCCGATTCCGTAGCTGCCCGTGTCGCCGAGGAACGCCTTGGCACGACCGAGGTTGAACGGGAGGAATCCCACAGCAGCACCGGCCAGCGCCAGAGCCAGCAGAGCGATATCGTTCTCGCCCACCCAGGAGCCGACGAAGGCGAACCATCCGGACGTGACGATGGTCCATTCGGTGACATAGCCATTGAGTCCGTCGACGAAGTTCACGGCGTTGACCGTGGTCACTCCGATGACAGCGAAGGCGATCACGTGGGCGATTCCCTGAGTGGAGAACATCGCGATGATCGCGCTGAACAGCAGAGCCAGGATGACCTGTCCGATCAGTCGCCCAGCAGGACGCAGGGAGTCGAGGTCGTCGCTCATCCCGATGGCCGAATAGCACCAGGTCAGCACCAGGAAACCGATCGGCAGGAGGACGCCGCCGAGGCCGAAGACCCCGTCTTCGCTGACGCTCCAGACCATGGCGAGAATCGTTGCCACGGTGATGCCGCAGCCGATGGCGATTCCCCCGCCGCGGACAGTCGACAGTGTATGTGAAGAGCGATAAGAGGGGACATCGACAACCCCCGCTCGACGCAGCAAGGGGAAGGCGATGAGGGCGCTGAGAGCCGTGACCACCGCGGCCACAACCAGGATCACCAGCGACTGCAGAGCCATCAGAGGCCGACTCCGGTGTCATGAGGATCTGCGCCTGGCTCAGAGGCTCTTGATGATGTCGCTGCCGGTTCGATGGCCGCCGCTGCGTCATCGGTGACCGGGACTGACTCAGAGTCGAGGAGGCTCGTCAAACGCTCCTCGAGGACCGCCCGGTGAGTGAAGACCTGCGGGTCACGAGATTCGGCGACCAGGGCACCGAGCTTCTCCAGATCGATCGGAGCGATCGGCACCTGAGTGATCAGCGGATGATTGGGTCGGCTGTCGACCTCACCCGGCGACAACAGCGCTTCAGTGAGCTTCTCCCCCGGGCGGAGACCTGTGTAGACGATCTGCGTATCACTGCGACCCGACAATGCGATCACCCGCTTGGCGAGATCAGCGATGCGGATCGGTTCACCCATGTCGAGGACCAAGGTCTCTCCGGGGCCGCCGATCGCCGCCGCCTGCAGAACGAGCTCACACGCCTCATCGGCAGTCATGAAGTACCGAGTGACCTCGGGGTCGGTGACAGTGACGGGATCGCCGGCCGCCACCTGAGCCACAAAGGTTTCGAGCACGGACCCTCGGGAACCGAGCACATTGCCGAATCGCACAGACATATAACGCCGCCCGGTTGCTCCAGCCACAGAGGCGATCGCCCGCTCGATGGAGAACTTCGTCCGCCCCAGCACCGAGGTCGCCCCGGCGGCCTTGTCTGTGGAGATGTGGACGAAGGAATCGACGTCGTGAGCCACCGCCGCGTTGAGCAGGTCGAGGCTGGCACCGACGTTCGTGCGCACTGCCTGCTCAGGGAAGCGCTCGAGAAAAGTCAGGTGTTTGAGAGCCGCGGCGTGGAAGATGATGTCCGGCTTCGCCTCGGCGACGAGGGCATCGATGAATGCTGGATCTCGCAGGTCCCCGAGGACGAGGTCGTCACTGGTCAGAAGGGCTGAACCCTCAAGACCGAGCTCGGTGGCGTGCAGGCCGGATTCGTCGCGGTCGGTCATGATGAGTCGGGCCGGGTCGAACCGGGCGACCTGGCGGCACAGCTGTGAGCCGATTGAGCCGCCCGCCCCGGTGACGAGGACGACCTTGCCGGTGATCGCCGAGGCGATGTCGTCGATATTCGTCGAGATCGGTTTGCGTCCGATGAGGTCTTCGAGGCTGACATCGCGGAAGCTTCGGTGACGCAGGTCGGCGACGTCACGGGCGTCCGGTTCGGGGCGGGCCAGCGCGGAGTCCGAGAGCTTCGGCATGATCTTGATCTCGACCGGCCGGGATTCGAGATTCGAAGCGATGCGGGAGAGCTCTTCTGGAGGCAGGTCGGAGATCGCAATGATCACAGCCCCGGCACCGGTGCGATCGACATGATCGGCGATGTCGGCGATCGGTCCGAGCACGCGAATTCCGTTGTAGCGCAGATGCCGTTTGGCGGGGTCGTCGTCGAGGATGCCGACGGCGACGAATTCGTTGTGCGAGTCCTGAGCGATCATATCGAGGGCGAGCATGCCCTGGTCCCCTGCGCCGACAACGATCGTGGGGCGAGAGGCGCCGGACGTGGTGAGGCTGCGTTGCCTCATGTTGCGACGAATCCAGTTCTCGAGGCTCTTGACCACCACCATGAGCGCTCCCGCCGTGATGGGGACGCTGGTCGGGATGAGCAGTTGGCTGGCGAGCGCGAATTCCGCAACCCACATGATGCCGACGCCCAATGCAGCCGTTCCCACGATGGCGGCGAACTGATCGGTTGAGCCGCGTCTGTAGCGTCCGCGATAGATCGCCAACGGCCCGCCGATGAGGAAGACGATCAGGCCGATCGCCGAACAGACGAACATGCCCAATGCATTGACGAGCTCAGTGTGGAAGTCGTATCGCACCAGCGTCATCGCTACGACGAGGAACGCGAAGACGAGACCGTCGATGAGTGACAGCGCCATGGCTCTGCCGAGCCGCCTCATAGGGGTCCGTGAGGGGATGGGGTCAGACTTGCTTCCCACGGTCCTCTTTTCATTCTGGTTTCCCCGTCCGACTTCGCGAAGCCGCTTGCAACTTTCCGATTGTACTATTGGCGTTAACAGGTTTCACACATAAATGACGCTGTGAACTTTGAGCGTCGACAGCCGTCGCCTGACTTCGATTCACTTCCCCGTCACGCACCCTGGCTACCGCCGAGAGGACTCGACCCCGTGCCGCAAACACCACTTCGCACATTGAGGACCGCTGTGTGGCATCTGCGCAACGGCGGAATCAGCCAAGTCGCGAAGTGGCGGCGTCGCCGTTCGTTGGTCCAAGGAGCCGCAGAAGCCTCCGCCGAGGTCGCTACAGGCAGTCTGTCCGCGGAGGTCCTCGGGGAGCTGTTTCCTCCCCTGCCGGTGCAGCATCGCCTTCCGGTCTTCGAACGGTTGTCGGTTGGGGCCGTCCTCGACGAGTTCTCGGCCGAGAGCCTCGGCTTTGAGTGGTCGCTCCGCCCGCTGTCGCCGACACAGTGGTCAACCGAGCTCGACGGTCTCGACTTCGTCTTCGTCGAGTCCGCCTGGAGTGGCAATGACGGTCAGTGGAAGTTCAAGCTCACGAGCCCGTCGGGTCCGAGTGCAGAGATCTCCGATCTGCTCGGCGAGTGCCGTCGCCGAGGCATTCCGACCGTCTTCTGGAACAAAGAGGATCCCCCGCACTTCGAGGATTTCCTGCCCCTGGCACAGATGTTCGACGTCGTCTTCACCAGCGATGTCAGACTGATCCCCGAGTATCGCTCCAGACTCGGTCACGACAGGGTCGCCGCCTTGCCCTTCGCCGCACAGCCGGCGATCCACAATCCCTCACGTCCTGCGCGGAATGCCGCTGCCAGGGACATTGCCTTTGCGGGCATGTACTTCGCCCACAAGTATCCGGAGCGCAGGGAGCAGATGGACCTGCTGCTCGGTGCCGCTGACGCCGTATCGCCGAGGATGCAGTATGGGCTGGAGATCTTCTCCCGTTTCCTCGGCAACGATGAGCGGTATCAGTTCCCAGGCAACCTGGCCGGGCGTGTGGTCGGGTCGCTTCCGTACCGCAATCTGCTCACGGCATATAAGCATTTCAAGGTCTTCCTCAACGTCAACTCCGTCACCGACTCTCCGAGCATGTGCGCGCGCAGGATCTTCGAGATCAGTGCCGCCGGCACCCCGGTCGTCACCACCCCGAGTGCGGCGACTCGAGAGTTCTTCCCCACCACCGAGGTCCCTCAACCTGAGACTCCGGAGGAAGCAGAGTGGACTCTGCGTGCCTATGTGCGCAGTCCTGAGTTGAGAGACCGCACCGTCCATCTTGCCCAACGACGCATCTGGGCGGAGCACACCTACACTCACCGAGCGATGACGGTGATGGATTCGCTCGGCCTGGACTATGCGCAGCCATTCCCCACGTCCGTCTCGGCTGTGGTGTCGACGAATCGGCCGGACCACCTCGGCGAGGTTCTGCGGACCCATGCCGCGCAGCTGCACACGGATAAGGAGCTCGTGCTGGTGGCCCACGGCTTCGCGGCACCTGCCGATCTGCGTGCCCGCGCCGCACAAGCAGGGGTTGAGCATCTGCAGATCGTCGAGGTCGACTCTGCGCTGCCGTTGGGCGTCTGCCTCAATCGCGGAGTTCAGGCTGCCTCCGGCGACGTCATCGCGAAGATGGACGACGACGATGTCTACGGAGCGCACTACCTGGGCGATCAGCTCGCGGCACTGCGCTATTCGAATGCCGATCTCGTCGGCAAGCAGGCACACTATCTGCATATCCGGGGCCGTGACATCGTCATCTGCCGTTTCCCCGAACGCGAGCACCGGTTCACCGACCTCGTCATGGGCCCGACCCTGATGACGCATCGGTCGACGCTTTTGGACAACCCGTTCGCCGAACGCACCCTTGGTGAGGACACTGAGCTCCAGCAGAGACTCGTCGGCTCCGGAGCCCGGATCTACTCGGCAGACAGGTTCAACTTCGTCCAGGTCCGTGGCGACCATGCCCACACGTGGAGCGTCGACGACAGTCACCTGTTGGCCAACGGGAATATCCACGCCTTCGGCTACGCTCCGGGCCACTACTGTTTCTGAGGTTCCGGTCGTCGGCTCTCGCCCGAACACTCGCTCGGCAGTATTGAGCGGCCCGCGGAATTCTTCGTATGCCCCAGGTGAACTGTTGGTGAAATGGGCGGTTTCGGTCTGCTCCGGTCAGTAGCGTGGCGGTCATGCTGTGAAGATTTCGCAGTGGGACGCCACCGCTTCCGGTGGCCAGAAGTTCCATTGCGGACGCTGGACAACTGGAGCCCATTTGAAGACCACCACGACCGGAACCGAGGACCTCGGATCCGTCCGCGAGAACGTCTCTCGTGTCATTGATGAGACTTCGTCCCTCAATGCCGAACTCGCCAAGGAACTCATCAGCGCCTACGACCGTGAGTCGAAGCTGCTGGGAGGCATCAACAAGCGCGAGAAGGAGATCGAGCGGCTGAAGAACGAAGTCGCGAAACGGGATGCGAAACTCGCCTCGGTCAATGAACGCCTCGAACGACTGTTGGGCTCCAAAGCCATGCAGGTTCAGCGCGCCTACTGGCGCCTGCGCCGTCCGCAGCGCGGCACCTCCCAGCAGAGGGGTGGTCAGCGATGAAGGACGCCGATATCAAGAAGCGGCAGGCCGCTCTCGACACCCGCATCAAGGAATTGAAGGCAACTCGCGCGCGCCAGAAGTCGCTCGGCGTGCACACGCAGTCGGACTACTTCATCGACGGTCTGCTCGGACGGCACCCCTACATCGACCTGGCTGAATCTCGTGACGAGTACATTGAGCGCCACCGGTCCTTCGCAGCCCCGGTCGAAAGCAAGATCTCAGCCCTCATCGACAAGGCTCAGCAGCTGCCGAGGACTTCAGGCCAGCATTGGGATACTCGCCGGAAGCTGCGCATCGGGATCATCGCCGACCGGTTCCTCTTCGACTCGCTCAAGGACGCGGCTCATGTGGTGCCGATCAATCCTGAGACCTACGAGCAGGACATGGCGGATATCGACCTGCTGCTCATCACCTCGGCCTGGCGCGGGCTTGCTGACGAATGGTTCAACGTCGCCCTGTCCGGTTCCCCGGCACGCCAGATCCTCGAGTCGAAGATCGTTCCCTTCGCCCGCGCGAACGAGATCCCGATCGCCTTCTATTCGAAAGAGGATCCGCCGAACTACGAACAGTTCGCACCCCTGGCGAAATTCGCCGACCACGTGTTCACCAGCGCCGTCGAATGCGTGCCTCGCTACCGTGAGTACCTCCACCACGAAGTGCCCGTGACTGTCCTGCCCTTCGCGGTGAACTTCGTCCATCATCATCCGCTCGGCAGCATGCGTCATTCCGGTCGCGAGTTCGTCTTCGCCGGTTCTTGGTTCGAGCACAAATATCCGGAGCGGAAGTCATCCGCCCAGCGGATCTTCGACGGTCTGCTGTCGGCCGGAGCGGATCTCACGATCGTCGACCGCAACCTCGAACTCGACACCGAGAAGTTCGCGAAGGCCGAACGCTATCTCTTCCCTGAACGGTACCTGCCGCATCTGCACCGGCCCATCGATCACGAGACCTTGCTCGATCTGCAGCGGCTTCTGCCCGTGGGCATCAATCTCAACTCCGTTGTGAACTCCCAGTCGATGTACGCCAACAGGATCATCGAGCTGCAGGCCATGGGAACGTTCATCGTCTCGAACTACAACGCGGGCGTGAACTCCCTCTATCCGCAGGTGTGCATGCCTGACTCCGCTCTCGACATGGAGCAGACGTACCGGGCACTGACACAGCGCAGCATCCGGGAAGCACAGATGGCGGGAATCCGTGCCGCGTTCACTGCCAACACTGCGTTCGACCGTATCGACACGATCGCCGAGGAGATGGGACTGGACTCCGGTTCTCCCGATCACACGGTCTACGTCACCGGACTGACGGAATCGGACTTCGACGCCTTCCGCCTGGCCCAGTCGTATGCGGGTCCGGTGGAGGTTCTTCCACACGACTCCGACCGGGTCGCCGGCGCTGACGGCGACGTCGTCATCGACCTGACCGGGCATTCCGATTTCGGTCCTCACCTCGTGCAGGACGCGGTGAATGCATTCCGCTTCACCGACGTCGACGAGGTCCGGATTCTGCCGATCGATACGACCGAGCCTCTCTACGAATTCGTCGATCCGGTCGACTCCGACCAGCACATCACCGCCACGTGGTGCCCGGCCGGAAGCCGCCTCGGTGACGGTGTCGGACCTGAGCGCAGGACGCTGGCGATCGCCTCGGATCTCGCTGTCGAGCGGGTCGAGACGATCGAGGTCACGGCAGAACCCGAAATCAGCGTGATCGTTCCCGTCTACAACAACGGTCCGCATCTGAAGTTCAAGTGCTTCGAATCCCTGCGCCGGTCATCGATCTTCGACCGCTGCGAGGTCCTCCTCGTCGACGACGGTTCCACCGACATCGAAACGCCGGCGGTCCTCGACGAACTCGACCGCGCCTATCCCAATGTTCGAGTCCACCGCTTCCCGGCCGGCGGGTCGGGAAGCGCTTCGCGTCCACGCAACAAGGGGCTCGAACTCACCCGCACTCCGTACGTGACGTATCTCGATCCGGACAATGAGCAGACGAACGACGGTTTTGCGCTGCTGCTCGAGATGGTCGAAGAGCACGGATACGACTTCGCCATCGGCAATATGATGCGGTTCAAGCACAACCGGATCATGGTCAAGAATGCGGGCATTCTGCGTCCGGTCGTCGGCGAGGAGGGTGTCCTCGAGGACGATGCGCTCTCTAGAGTGAAGTTCCAGCCGATGAGCATCCAGGCGCTCGTGGCCGACACGCAGTGGCTGAAGAGCCTCGGCATCTATCAGCCGATCGGCGCCGTGGGACAGGACTCCTACTTCTTCCAGCAGATGCTCTTCCACGCCCGCCGGATCGGGCTGACGTCGACACCGATCCACACCTACTATGCGGCGGTGACGAACTCGACGGTCAATGCCATCGGCCCGCGCTTCTACGAGAAGTACCTGCCCCTGGAGGAGGACAGGTCTGCGTGGCTGCGCGAGGTCGGTCTGCTCGAGGACTACAACGCCAAACGGCTCGAACCTTTCGTCAAAGGATGGTTCGTCCAGAAGCTCGCGTTCGCCGCCGAAGAGGATATCGATGAGTGCAAGAGCCTCATCCGTCAACTCACGCGGTTCTACGGCAAGACGTCGTGGAAGGACGCCGAGCTCGCCGAGCTCCATGCCGTCACTCATGTCTGAGGCCACACTCAGCGAAGAGCCCCCATTCGAGCGACTGGGCACATTGCTGCCCGGAGACCGCATCGAGCGACGCCCCGGTCTCTTCCAACGCTTCGATTTCCACGCCGGAACGGTGACGGTTCCCGCGCTCCTGTGGTCTAGGGTCGAGCCGACCGGCCGTCTCGTCATCGCCTTCAACGGAGCAGTCCGGAGGACACCGGGGAAGGATCCGCAGGAGATCTTCCAACGGCGAACCTGGGTCGACGACTTCGACGCCGATGTCCTCTTCATCTCCGATCCGACGCTGCGCACGGACAATCAGATCAGCATCGGATGGGGGCAAGGAGCTCCCGGCCGCTTTGCGCTGCCCGCAATGGCCCAGACGGCCCGTTTCGTCGCAGAGTGTCTCGAGGTTCCGTCGGCTGCTCGCCTGTATTTCGGGACCAGCGCGGGAGGCTTCCAGGCTCTCCAAGCAGCCGCCCGCGACGAAGGCAGCCGTGCCCTGGTGAACAACCCGCAGATCGACTGGACGAAGTACATCCCGGTCTACGTCACCACGATCGCCCGCCAGTCCTATGAGGGTGCGACTCCGGAGGACACTTCGGAGAACTTCCCGGACAGAACATCGACCGCTCACGCCTTCGCCGAGTTCGGGCATATCCCCCGAACTCGCTGCCTGCTCAATGCCGCCAGCGAGAACGATGCCCTCGCGCAGCTGCCCGCGCTTGTCGACGCTCTGCCCGCTCAGTCCGGTGAACGATCCTGTTTTGATGTATCGCTGTATTCCGACGTCCGCGGCGGTCACAATCCACTGTCCAAAGCCGCCACCGCCGCGGCCGTCAACGCTATCGTCAGCGAGGCCGCAGATGAGTGAACGGATCGAAGTCGACACCCGTGAAACAGCACCTGAACCTGTGTTGGAGTCCGTTCCTGCTATCGAATCCTCGAGTGAGAGCAGCCGAACCGACCGCGTTCCCGCTGAGAATCCGATTGTCGACGGCATCGCAGCTGCCGCTCGACTGCTGTCCGAGCATTCCGATGACCTGGAGACGGCCGCGCGGAAGATCAGCTCAGTACTCAACGGTCTGACGTCTTCGGCAACGGTCTGCCGGATTCTCTTCCACACTGCGGTGGCCGAAGGTTCATCTCTGCGATCGCGGTTCGTGGCTGACCTCCTGGCCAGCAACGGCCGTGCCCAGCTGGCACGTCTGCTGGCCGATCAAGCGGTCGCGACAGGGGCGAAGCCCTGGCAGAGGAGACGGCTGGAGTCCCTCATGCAGGATTCTCCGAACAGCGACTTCGGTGAGGGCGCCCGCCGATCATTCGACCTGACCATCTCCGCTGACGGCACGACCACGCTCGAGTCAACAGGGTCGGATGTGCAGCAAGCAGCTCAGCACGAGCTGCGTGCCGTCACCCGCTCAATCGGTGCGGATACAGACTGGCTCGCCGAACTTGTCTGCAACCTCGATGACACCCCTGTCGGCATTCAGCACGACGTCGTCTGTATCCACATTGCGCCGACTGAGCTCGCATGCCAAGCGCTGACACCGGTACTGGAGACCCTCGCGATCCTGCCCGTCGTACCGATCCTCGTCGCCGAGTCTGTCGCGGCAGCACTGTCGACCTCTGACTCGGTGGGTCGGCCCCTCCTCGATCGGGCTCGCGTCATTCTGCTCACACCGAACCGATCAGGACAGCAGACGATCATCTCGATCCGCGGCTCCGAACTGCTCGACGCCGGACCGAGTTCGGACCTCGTCCTGCCGACGGATATCGATATCCAAGCGCTGGGAGCCGCCCTCGGGCTGACGACCATCGTCGAGTCACCTGTGCTGGCCAAACACGTTCGCACGGTCGTCGACTCTCTTCGGATCGAATCATCCCGACTGCTGCCCCTGTCCTCGGCGACCAGAGCGTTCGCCCGGCTGCTGCGGTTCCGGGGAACGCGACGGCAGACCGCTCCGGTTCGCAATACTCTGACCGGGCACCTCCTGGCCGCCGGTTTCTTTGCCGAGGCCATGGCTCTCGTCGGTACCGTGCCGGCCTCCGACCGCGGAAAGGTCTACCGCGCACGACGCATCCGCGCTCTCTTCGGAACCGGACGCTTCGACGAGGTCGCCGACACTGCCGAGTCCGCGACCGCATCCGCCGCGGACCGGCCTCTCATCAGCGAGTCCGCAGCCGCCTCGGCGATGCTGCGCGAGCTAGAATCCGTGTCCGAGAACACCTCGGTGCCGTTCGAGCCCGTGCCCGGGAGGATCCTCACCAACCTCCACGCGAGCGCACCGGACCAAAGCGGCGGCTACGCGGTTCGCGCACACAGCGTCCTCAAGACCATCGCCGCCAACGACTTCGAGGTCATCGCTCTCACCCGTCCGGGCTTTCCCGAGGCAGCGAACTCGTTGGAACCGGGGGCCACCGCCGAGGTGGTTCACGACGGGATCCGCTACCTGCGCCTGGGCAGCGATTCCGCCCGCGCCGACGGTGAGTTCGCGTATATGCGCGAGGCCATCGACCATTTCGCCGAGGTGATCCGCAGGGAACGACCGTCGGCCGTCCATCTGCGTTCGACCTATGTTTCGGCTCTACCGGGACTCATCGCGGCCAAACGCTTCGGCCTGCCCGTCGTCTACGAGGTCTCGGGCATGTGGGAACTCGTCTACGAGGCCGCGAACACCGCCCGGATGGAGGGCCGTCGTGCACGCACCGTGGTGCTGGAGAACGCAGTGTTGGAGCATTGCGACGAAGTCCTCACCATCACCGAGGCGATGCGCGACATCATCAGCGACAGAGTGTCCACGCGACGCCCGATCGGCATCATGCCCAATGCCGTCTATACAGCTGAGTTCGCGTCTGCAGAGAAGAACCCGCAGGTGCTCTCGCGATTCGGCTGGGGCACTCACGACCCGATCATCGGATACATCGGCACGTTCGTCGGCTACGAAGGTCTCGACATCCTCGTTCGCGCCATCGCTCTCGTCCGCAGCCGCGGAGTCCCGGTGCGCGCACTGCTCGTCGGAGACGGCGCAGAGTCGTCCCGGATCCGGTCGCTGGCAGCCGATCTCGGTCTCGACGAATCGACTGTCGTCTTCACCGGGCGTGTCCCTCATGACGAGGTCGCCGAGCTCTATTCGGTCATCGATGTCTGCGCCTATCCGCGCCTGCTCACCCCGGCGACCCGCGCGGTCTCACCGCTCAAACCTTTCGAGGCGATGGCGGCGAAGAAGTCCGTCATCGTCTCCGACGTCCCGGCTCTTGCGGAGATCGCCGGATACGGCGAGCGCGGTCTCGTTGTGCCCAGCGGTGACGTCGAGGCTCTCGCCGAGGCGATCAGCGCAGTCATCGAGGATCCTTCCGCGACGCTGTCACGGGTGGAGGCCGCGGCCGCATGGACGGAATCGGAGCGCAGCTGGTCGGCGGTCGGTGCGGTCATGAGATCGGCGCTCGCTAGGCTGACGTCATGACACGGACGATGCTGTTCTACGGGCATGTCGCCTCGAACTGGGGCGACCTAGCCATCAATGCCGGTGCCCTCGAACTGATGCGCCGGGCCGAGGTCGACATCGAAGGCTCGACGGCTGTTCTCCTCGCTCCTTCGGACCAGTTCCGCAGGCAGGCGGGCTTCACCCTCAAGGGCATGAAGCAGCTGATCGTTCCCTCTGACGGCCGTGCACGCGGTGGCCGTGACGAGGTCGAGCTGCTCATCGACTATGTCGCTCATCCGCACCGGTTCGCCGAAGATGTCGGTATGGCCGATGTCGACCTCGTCGTCCTCAACGCCGGCGAGCATCTCTTCGAGTCGGCGACCGGGGAGAACCTCATCGACCTCGTGTGGAGGATCCTCCCCGCACTGGCCGCGCAGTCGCTGAAGAAACCAGTCGTCCTGCTGCCGTCGACCGTCGGCCCGTTCCGCACATCGTTCGGGACCGCGCTCGAGGAGTTCCTCCACCAGGGCGTCGACGCCGCAGCTTACCGTGATCTCGAGTCCCGGAGACTCGAGTCGCCCGATCTCGGTCAGGAGCTTCCGGTTCTCCTGGATCCCGGCTTCTTCGTGCCGGGACTTCGGGCTCAAGAGGAAGAGAACCGCGACGAGGATGCCCTCGGCATCGTCTTGCGGCCCGAGGACATGGGGATCCGACCAGGGTCACGCCGTTCGGCTTTCGTGCAGAACAAACTCCGAGAGTCGCATTTCCGCAGCTCTCAGGCGTTCCAACTCTTCACCTCGGTGGCCGAAGCCCATCTGGCCGATGGAGGAAAGCTGAAGGTCATCGTCCAGACCCGAGCCGACCGGGAGATCTCCACGGCCGTCGCCGATCATCTCACCGAGGTCGCCGGTTCGGACAGGGTCGAACTCATCGATCCGACTGGGTTCCGGTCGTTCGTCGACGAGCTCGGCCGCCTTGGTGCTTTGGTGACGTCACGCTTCCATTCGGTCATCCTCGCCTCGTCTCAGGCGGTGCCGACCGTGGGCGTGTATTCGGAGACGCACGGACACAAGATGCCGGGGCTGTTCGAGCTGCTCAAATTTCCCGACTGCGCCGTGCGTCTGGATGACCGCAGCATTTCGGCAGTGCGCGACGAAGTCGACGCGGCGCTGTCCACGGTCCGCGGCTCCATCGACGAGATTCACAATCGGATCCGGGCGAACAGAACCCTGGTCCGTCGCTGGTTCGCCGAGGCGATCGCCTCGCAGGAGACGACGACGTTCGACACGTCTGCACTGAGGATCGAGGCGTTGGCGCTGCTCTATCAGGCAGGGCTCGAACGCGCGCAGAAGGAATCACTGTCCCAAGTGCTGCAGGCAGTGCACGATTTGCGTGACGCCAACAGCCGCTCAGATGACAATGCACCCGGCGCAGAGCTGCGCTGAGACCGACCCGAGGAGCTGAAGAGATGATCGAGCGCACCATCCCCGAGGAGGGGCATCACCACGTCGAATCGGTGGCGGCGTTCACCGGGCCCCAGCCGGGCGCCTCGACGACGTACACAATCATGCTCGATGACGTCCCCATCGATCTGCGTTATGACGATCGCGGGTTCGACACCACCGTCGTCTTCTTCCATGCCGCGATCACGAAAGCTGTGCGTCGGTACCCGGTGTTCTCCGGGGCCACGTTCTCCGAAGATGTCGCTGCGAATCGTTTGTTCATCAGCGACCCGTCGCTCTACGTCGACTCCCGGATCAAGCTCGGCTGGTACGCCGGCAGCAGTCGGCAGCCTAAGCTGCAGGAGGCATTGACTGAGATCATCTCCAGATTCGACGGTCCGGAGCGTCGGCTCGTCTTCTTCGGCGCATCCGGAGGCGGCTTCGCCTCCCTCTACTACTCCACGCACTTTTCCGGTTCGATCGCTGTTCCGGTCAACCCGCAGACGACGATCCGCAAATACGTTCCGGTCATCGTCAACCGGTACCTCAACTATGCGTGGGACGGACTGCCCGTCGACGAGCTGCCGGTGTGCACCGATGTCATCGAGCTCTACCGTCGTCCCGTGTCCAATTCGGTGCTCTATGTGCAGAACTCCGGCGACAGCGATCATATGGAGCACCACTATGCGCCGTTCTTCGATGCGCTGCCGGACGGTCACCAGGTGGAGTCCCACCTCGTCGACGCCGGTGAAGGCCACGTTCCACCGAAGCGTGCCCTG
Source organism: Brevibacterium sediminis (assembly GCF_024895295.1). Taxonomy (NCBI): domain Bacteria; kingdom Bacillati; phylum Actinomycetota; class Actinomycetes; order Micrococcales; family Brevibacteriaceae; genus Brevibacterium; species Brevibacterium sediminis. The sequence goes on from NZ_JAHQRN010000008.1 coordinate 72,299, forward strand.
TTGGGCAAGATCCTCAAGGACGTCGTCGGCAGCTGAGAACCCTCAGGTGATGGTGAGGCGGAACGGGAGCGTATTGGCTGCGGTGTCTCCGGAGAACTGACGCAATTCGACCGACCATTTCGATGCTCGGAAGTTCTGGCGAATCGACCAGCTGCCGTCTTCGGCACATTCTGCCGATCCCATGTGCTTGAAGTCGTTTTTGCCCTTCAACCAGAGTTCGATGCGGCTTCCGGGTGTGCCGACTCCGATGAAGTCGGTGGCGCCGGCTTTCCGGGCTTTGCCGGGCAGGGGCGAACGCAGGTAGAAGAACGGTTCGCTCTGTCCGAAGATGTCGGAGTTGATGCGGATGCACTTCTGCTTGAGCTTGCGCGTCCGACGGTGCAGATCGAGCAGAGCGTACTGCTGCGGCTGGGTGCGACGCCACGTCAGCCCCATCGTCTCCGGGATTGCTTCGTGTTCGACGACGCTGGCTCGGAACGCTTCGAGGTCGATGCCGAACGGGTCGAGATCCGCTTGGGTGAGCGGGCGCATGGAGTCGCCGAATTGGGCGATCCGCGAGTCGTAGTCCCCGTCGCCCTGCCGATGGTAGAGGTAGAGCCAGTCATCGGTGTCGGTCTCAACTCGGTGGGCCAGTCCCCCGCGCTGAACCGCGGTGGTCAGCCATTTCCGGTGGGAGGAGAGCATGAGGTCGCCGACGTCGGCCGCTGAACCGAAGAAGGTCGAGTTCGGGACGTGGCTGGGGTAGATCAGCTCGCCCCGATTGCCGCGCGGTGCGTCGATGCCGACGCCTTTCGCCGTCGTGGCTACCTGCGCCCCGGCAACATCCGCTTCGAAGGCCTCGAGATGGGCATCGTGCAATCGGGCCGAGAGCGCATCGTCGTCATCGAGCAGCTGGGCGTGAAGGGGACGCTTCGGGTGCGTCTCCGCCTTGAGCGCCGCGCGCACGGTGTCGCCGAGGCGGGAGTGATCCGGGACGAAGTGGAAGCGAACCGTGTCGATGAGTCCGTGATCATCGATGACGTCGTGGACATCGCCGAGGATGTCCGGCTGCAGGTCCGAGTCGAGCAGGATGGCCCACACCAGGTCTCGTTCGCCCATCGCGGCCACGCTGGCGGCGGTGATGGTACTGAAGAGTCCGAGGCGGGTTCGCCACCAGACGGGGTCGAAGATGCCCACACCCATGCGGGTCACCAGCACGGTGTGCGTTTGAACTGCCACGATCGTCGCCGTCAGTCGGCGAAGGCGACGTCTGGGGCGAATTCCGCGATGCGGTCGCCGACGCCGAGCAGCGATTCGATGGCTGCGACCGACCGGGCGGCGGCTCGTCCGTCACCGTAGGGGTTGACGGCCTTGGCCATGGCTTCGTAGGCGAGCGAGTCATCGAAGAGTCGGGAGACTTCGGTGACGATCACGGTGGTGTCGGTGCCGACGAGTTTGACCGAACCGGCGGTGACCGCCTCGGGGCGTTCGGTGTTCTCGCGCATGACGAGGACGGGTTTGCCGAGGCTGGGGGCTTCTTCCTGGATGCCGCCGGAGTCGGTGAGGACGACGTCCGAGGCGGCCATGACCGTGGTGAATTCGCCGTAGGACAGCGGTTCGGTGACCAGCACGTTGTCGAACTTCTCGACTCGGGGCAGAACGGCTTCGCGCACGAGCGGGTTGCGGTGGGCCGGGAGCAGGATGAGCAGTTCGGGTCGGGCAGCGGCGAGCTGGGCCAGCGCGTCTCCGATGTTCTCCATGGACGAGCCGAGGTTCTCCCGGCGATGAGTCGTCACGAGCAGTTTCGGGCGGTCGGAGGCGACATAGTCGGCGACGACCGGGTCGGCCGGGGCCACGTTCATGTCGACGGCGAGGTGGAGGGCGTCGATGACGGTGTTCCCGGTGACGACGACGTCGGCCGGATTGATGCTCTCGGCTAGCAGGTTGTCACGTGACCGTGCGGTCGGGGCCAGGTGGAGTGCGGAGATCTGGCTGGTCAGCTTCCGGTTGGCTTCCTCGGGGAAGGGGCTGAGCAGGTTCCCCGAGCGCAGTCCGGCCTCGAGGTGGATGACCGGGATGCCGCGGTTGAAGGCGGCGATGGAGGCGCCCATGACTGTGGTCGTGTCGCCTTGGACGAGCACTGCGTCGGGTGCCTCGTCTTCCAGCACGGCGTCGAGTTCGCCGATGACACGGGAGGCGATCCCGTTGAGTGTCTGCCCCTGGGACATGATGTTGAGGTCCACGTCCGGGACGATTCCGAACAGATCGTTGACCTGGTCGAGCATCTCACGATGCTGGGCGGTGACGACGGTGCGGGAGTGCAGGGTCGCGCTCGATTCGATCGCCCGGATGAGAGGGGCCACCTTGATGGCTTCCGGCCTGGTGCCGAAAACGGTGAGGACAGTGGGGGTCACGCACGAACTCCTGGTCGGGAGAACCACGGGGGCCGCCTCGGCGAGGCAGGGTTCTCGCTTCAATGCCGATGTGGGTAATGGTATGCAGTTCTGCAGAACTTGGACATACCGACTCCATTCATCTCATCATGACGAACCCACCTTCGCTGACCGAATCAGAAGACCTTCACAGCGCATTCACTCAAAGTTGATGATGAAGTCACGTCAGCGGTCATTTCATGAGTCATTGTGGTCAGGTTGCCTCGAGAAGCTCTCAGGTAACATCAGTAGTCGTTCATCTCGAGTTTGGAGCATCGCACACATGCCGCCCACCGCCACCTCTCAACGCCCCTCCGTCGCCGTCATCGGCCTCGGTTATATCGGTCTTCCGACCGCAGCTGTTCTGGCCAGTTCGGGCGCAGAGGTCGTCGGTGTCGACATCAACGCCGATGCTGTAGCCACGATCAACGCCGGCAAAGTTCCCTTTGTGGAGCCGGACATGGCGACAACGGTGGCCGGTGTCGTCTCTCAGGGTTACCTGCGAGCCACGACCGAGACTCCGCACGCGGACAATTACATCGTCGCCGTGCCGACGCCGTTCAAGGACGGGCACGAACCGGACCTGTCTTACATCGAGACTGCGGGTAAGCAGATTGCACCCCTGCTCGAGGGCAATGAGCTCATCATCCTCGAATCGACTTCGCCTCCCGGAGCAACGGAGTTCCTGGCCGAGACGATCATCAAGGAACGCCCGGATCTCACGCTCAAACCCGGCAGTGCACAGACTGTCTATTTCGCGCACTGCCCTGAGCGGGTGCTGCCCGGCCGGATCATGATCGAGCTGCGGACGAATGATCGCATCGTCGGCACCCTCAACGGCAATGCCGGCGAACGTGCCCGCGATCTCTATGAGCTGTTCTGTGAGGGCGAGTTCCTCATGACCGACGCTCGCACCGCGGAGATGGCGAAGCTGACCGAGAACGCATACCGCGACGTGAACATCGCCTTCGCCAACGAGCTGTCAGTGATCTCCGACGGACTCGACATCAACGTTTGGGAGCTCATCAAGCTCGCGAACCACCACCCCCGAGTCAACATCCTGCAGCCCGGCCCCGGTGTCGGCGGCCACTGCATCGCTGTCGACCCGTGGTTCATCGTCTCCACTGCACCCGAGCAGTCATCACTGATCCGCACCGCGCGTGAGGTCAACGATTCGAAGCCCGGTTATGTGCTCGACAAGCTCCTCCCCCAGGCTCGTCGCATCCAGGATGTGCAGATCGCGGCGCTTGGTCTGGCGTTCAAGCCGAACATCGACGACCTGCGCGAGAGCCCGGCCCGGCAGATCGTCGGTCGGCTTGCCGACGAACTCCCCGACGCGAACATCATGGCGGTCGAGCCGAACATCGACAGCCTGCCTTCGGAACTCGAGGAGCGCGACAACGTCACTCTCACTGAAGTGAACGAAGCCATTCGCGCTGCCGATATCGTGCTGCTGCTCGTCGACCACAATGAGTTCACCCGCATCGACCGGACGCTGCTCACGCAGAAGATCGTCCACGATACGCGTGGAGTGTGGGGCTAAAGACAACTTTTTGACACTTTCTTATTCGGCCCGCCTCGGAGTCCTCTCCGGGAGCGGGCCGAATCCGCTCCTTTTCCCTTCACATCGGATGAAACACGGAAAAGACAATGGGCTGGTGCGGGCACGCCGGCAGAATCTCGTTGTGATCAACACCTTGACGGACAAAACATAGGATGTCTACACTGCAAATGAGGAATTCAGGTGAGGTTTAATCGAGAAGATCGCCATTTCTCGATCAACACATCCGATCTATAGTTTTTGCTGCGCCCGAGAAAGGGAATCATGTCTCAGATATCCGAGGTCGAGGTCATCGACCTGCGCTTCCCCACTTCGCTGAGCCTCGACGGCTCCGACGCAATGAATCCCGACCCTGATTATTCAGCGGCCTACCTCATCGTGAAGACGGACGCAGCGCCGGCGGATTCCGGGCACGGGTTCGTCTTCACCATCGGTCGCGGCAACGATATCCAGACCGAAGCCATCCGGGTCATCGCCGAAACCCTCATCGGACGTGATGTCGAAGCGATCATCGACGACATGGGCGGCTTCTGGAAGGAACTCGTCCATGACTCACAGATGCGTTGGCTCGGCCCGGAGAAGGGCGTCAGTCACATGGCGATCGGCGCCGTCGTCAACGCCATGTGGGATCTCAAGGCCAAGCGCGCCGGCATGCCGCTGTGGGAGCTGCTGGGCTCGATGAACCCGCAGGAACTCCTCAACCTCGTCGATCTGCGTTACCTCAGCGATTTCATGACCGCCGACGATGCCCTGGCGATCCTGCAGAAGGCCGAATCCGGCAAGGCTACACGCATACAGGAGCTGCGCGACCGGGGCTATATGGCCTACACCACCTCTCCCGGCTGGCTCGGCTACTCCGACGAGAAACTCGCTAGGCTCTGCCGCGAGGCCCTCGACGAAGGCTTCGAACAGATCAAGCTCAAGGTCGGGGCCGATCGCAACGATGACATCCGACGACTGCGCATCGCCCGGGACATCTGCGGTGAGGGTTTCCTAATCGCCATCGACGCGAACCAGCACTGGGATTCCGCCGAGGCCGTCGACTGGATCGGTGATCTGGCCGAGTTCGATCTGCGCTGGGTCGAGGAACCGACCTCGCCCGATGATGTCCTCGCTCACTCCTACATCCAGAAGCACATCTCGCCGACCCCGGTGGCCACCGGTGAGCACTGCCAGAACCGCATCCTGTTCAAGCAGTTCCTCCAGGCCGACGCCCTGCGCGTGATGCAGATCGACGCAACCCGCGTTGCCGGAGTCAACGAAAACATCGCCAATCTTCTCCTCGCCGCCCATGCTGGAGTCCCCGTCTGCCCGCACGCCGGCGGAGTCGGCCTCTGCGAACTCGTCCAGCACATGTCGATGTTCGACTTCGTCGCCGTCTCGGGTTCGATGGACGATCGCTGCATCGAGTTCGTCGACCACCTGCACGAACACTTCGTCACACCGGTCGATGTCCGCTCCGGACGCTACTGGGCCCCCTCGGCACCAGGCACCGGAGCCGAGATCAAACCCGAGACGCTCCACGCCTTCGCCTTCCCGGAAGGACCGAAATGGACGGAGCTGACCGATACCGCAGGTGCGACGTCACTCGACGCGGCGTCCGCCTGAGCACGCGCTCGGACCTTCAGGTATCCACTACACAACCCAAACTCTCCGCATGACAGGAACGACGACGTGACTGAATCATCTGACACCGCTGTTGACATGGCTCGCGACCATTCGAAGGAACCGATTCCCGGCAAGGTCATCCTCATCGCAGTCCTCGCCGGGTTCTCCGGACTGCTCTACGGCTATGACTCGGGAGCGATCTCCGGGGCTCTGCCTCTCCTCATCGATCAGATGGGACTCAACGTCGGAGAACAAGGGCTCATCACCTCGTTGCTCCTGTGGGGCGCCTTGCCATCGATCATCGGTGCCACACTCGCCGCCAGGCGCTTCGATCGTCGTCACCTCCTCATCGTGGCAGCCGTCATCTTCCTCATCGGCTCGATCGCCTGTGCCATTGCCCCCAACCCGGTGGTTCTCGGCGCAGCTCGATTCTTCCTCGGACTGGGCGTAGGCATCGCGAACATGTTCGGGCTGATCTATCTCTCCGAGCTCTCCCCCACCCGAATCCGCGGTCTGCTCACCGGTCTCTACCAGTTGGCAGTGAACTTCGGAATCCTCGCCGCCTACATCGTCGGCGATGCCTTCCAGACCTCGGGACGGTGGGAATGGATCCTCGGCATCGGAGCCCTGCCCGCCGTCATCTTTCTCATCGGCATGGCACTCGCCCCAGCCAGCCCTCGCTGGCTGATCACCCGCGGCCGTGACGACGATGCGAGAAAGGTGTTGAGCTCCCTGCGAGGCACCGAAGAGATCGCCCGCTTGGAATTCGACGACATCAAGGCCAGTCTCGCCCAGCAGGAAGGCGGTATCGGCATGGTCATGCGCTCAGCGCGCCGCCCGATGATCGTCCTCCTCATCCTCACGTTCTTCCAGGTCTTCACCGGAATCAACGCTGTCGTCTACTACGCGCCGATTATCTTCGCGGAATCCGGCATGGGCGCCAACGCGGGAGCTTATGCGAACTATGGCGTCGGCATCGCCCTCGTCGTCTCCACCGCCATCGCCCTGCCCATCATCGACAAGCTCGGACGAGTCAAGCTGCTCGCGATCTCGATGATCGGTCAGGCCATCGCAATGATCGCGCTCTGGCTGCTGCCCGATGCCGGATGGATCAGCATCTTCGCGGTCTTCGTCTACACTTTTGCCTTCGGCATCGGTATGGGACCGGTCTTCTGGCTCCTCGTCCCCGAGGTTCTTCCCCTGTCGATCCGAGCCATCGGCACCGGAATCATCACCTTCGCCCAGTACCTGTTCAATGCGATCTTCTCCTGGGCCTTCCCCGTCGCCCTCGACGCCATAGGATCGATCGTGTTCTTCATCTTCGCGCTGCTGTCGGCGGCCGCTCTCTGGTTCGTCCTCGCGCGAGTGCCCGAAACATCGAACAAATCTCTCGAAGAGATCGAGGCCTACTGGCGGACCGAACGAGCCGCCAAGCACTCCCAGTCCTCGACTCAGAACTGAGCGGAGGGTCCATGCTCACCACACCGATCACTCACCCGGAGCTGCTGGCGGCACTCGCGCGGTGCGGCCACGGATCGAAGATCCTGCTTGCCGACTGCAACTATCCGCACGTCACCGGAGCGCCCGCCACCGCCGAACGCATCGCACTGAACGTCACACCCGGACTGCTCACGGTCGACCAGATCCTGGCCCCGCTGAGCCGGACGCTGACGGTCGAATCCTGCGAGTACATGCTCAACGCGGACTCCGCGAAGGCCCCCGCCGTCACCGGCTACGAAGAGATTCTGCCCAGTGTCTCCTTCACCGGTCACGAGCGCTTCGCTTTCTACGACGCCGCACGCGAACCCGATGTCGCCGTCGTCATCGCCACCGGTGATCAACGCCAGTACGCCAACCTCCTGCTCACCGTCGGGGTCGTCACCGCATGAGCACGCCAGCACCGCCAGTCGTCGACGCGCATCTGCACCTGTGGGACAGGAGCAGACTCGACTACCCGTGGATGGCAGAGATTCCTCAGCTGCCGCAGACAAGTCTGCCCGAGGAGATTCCGTCGTCGACGACCGGAGCCGTCGTCATCGAGGCCGGTGCACGTACGGACCAAACCACCGCCGAGGTGGAATGGCTGACCGAACTGTCTCACCGATTCCCAGCCATCTCGGGACTCGTAGCGGCCGTCGACCTCACCGACCCCCACCTCGGCGAGGGGCTTGCGAAACTGGGCGAGAATCCACTCGTCGTGGGCGTACGGGACAATCTCGAGGGCCGTCCCCTCGGTGATCTCGAGCTCCAATCGTCACCGGCGGCCCCAGTGCTGAGGGACGGAATCATCACTGTCCTCGAGGCGGGGCTGACATTCGACATCTGCGTCCGCAGCGCCCAGCTGCCGGAACTCTCCCGGTTCCTGGTCTCGATTGTTGAGGCCCGCGGTTCAGCCGCCGGCCTCGTCATCGACCACCTCGGCAAACCCCTGCCCGACGGTCGGATCTCCGGTCGCGAGGGCTGGGCCCAGTCGATGCGAAAACTTGCCAGCCTGCCCGGACTACACGTGAAATTCTCTGGACTGCCAGGGCAGATCACCGGCCCTGTCGATGTCGCCCGCGCACATGAACTCGTCCGCGACTTTCTCGAGATGATCGAGGTGTTCGGGGCACAGAGCACGATGCTCGGCACCGACCATCCTGTCTCCACCCTGGCCCACGATCTCACGGCCTCCGAGTGGATGGACGCAGCCAACTCAGAGTTCCGCAAGCGACTCACCGCCGCAGAGGCGACCGCGGTCTCCGGCGGAACCGCCACCGACTTCTATGGATTGAGGAATCGATCATGACCATCAAGAACCCTGTCGTCCGCCGACTGCACGACCAGCGCAACCTCGGCTTCGGCGGAGCGCCGATCGGGAACCTCTACCGGAGCATCGACGACGAAACAGCCATCGGGGCCGTCACGGAAGCTTGGGACCAGGGCATCCGCTACTTCGACACCGCTCCCCACTACGGTCTCGGGCTCAGTGAGCGCCGCCTCGGCGAGGTTCTGTCCGATCGCCCGCGAGACGAGTTCCTGCTTTCAACGAAAGTCGGACGTCTGATCCGTCCGGCTGACCAGCCGCGCGAACTCGATGACGAGGGCTTCGCGGTGCCCGGGGACCGGGTGCGCGTGCGCGACTACTCCCGTGACGGCATACGACGCTCCATCGAGGACTCCCTCGAGCGGCTGGGCCTGGAGAAGATTGACATCGTCTTTATCCATGACCCCGATGACTTTTGGACCGAAACGATCGACGGGGCAGTACCCATGCTCAATCAGCTCCGCGACGAAGGCGTCATCGGAGCCTGGGGCGCGGGGATGAACCAGGCCGAGATGCTCACCCGCTTCGTCCGCGAGACCGATATCGACCTCGTCATGCAGGCCGGCCGCTACACGCTGCTCGAGCAGGGTGGACGCGAAGAACTCATCCCCGGCTGCGAGCGCCGCGGCGTGGGGGTCGTCAACGTCGGCGTCTTCAACTCGGGCATCCTCGCCAACGAGGATCCGCTTGCGCAGGCGAAGTACAACTACGAGGATGCCCCGGCCCCGATCATAGAGAGGGCACAGAAATTCGCTGAACTCGCGGCCGCGCACGACACGACTCTTCCAGCAGCAGCGCTGGCATTCAGCTACCGGGACCCGGCCGTCACGAACGTGACCGTGGGCATGCGCACCGCCGAACAGGTCCGACGGAACGCGGAACTCTTCCGCCAGCCGGTACCCGATGCCTTCTGGACCGACGCCGTCGCGGCCGGACTGCTCGCAGTCGACCCGAAGTCATTCGGCGAATGAGTGCGTAGGTCTGTCCCGGACAGGCTTGGCGCTTGCCCGCTCACCCCCACAGCAAGAGACCGAGTCTTCGGTCCCGTCAAAACACCCGCAGAAGGAGATACCCTATGGAGTTCATGAGAATCGGCGCGCGCGATCAGGAGACGCCTGTTGTCCGCGTCGGCGACGACCACTTCGACATCAGCAGCGTTGTCAGTGATATCGACCCGGCGTTCTGGGCCGACGGTCCTGCACACGTGGCACAGGCCCTCGAAGCGGGAAGCCTGCCAAAAGTTGATGTCGAGGGCCAGCGCATCGGCGCCCCGATCACCCGCCCGTCCGCGGTGATCTGCATCGGACAGAACTATGTCGAGCATGCGGCCGAGTCCGGTGACCCGGCCCCCGAACAGCCCATCATCTTCTTCAAAACACCGAACACGATCACCGGTCCGTACGACGCGATCGGCATCCCGCCGCGGGCACAGAAGTTCGACTGGGAGGTCGAGCTGGGCATCGTCATCGGCAAGCAGGCCGCTTACCTCGAAAGCCGAGAGGAAGCACTGGACGTAATCGGCGGATACCTCGCCGCGAACGACCTGTCTGAGCGCGACTACCAGTCGGTCCACTCAGGCGGACAGTGGTCGAAGGGCAAGTGCGTGAAGGACTCCATGCCACTGGGACCGGTCCTCGTGACCGCGGACGCCATCGATGCCCACGATCTTTCGCTCTCCAGCTGGGTCAACGGCGAACCGCGCCAGGGTTCGTCGACCTCGGACATGATCTTCCCCGTCGAGGACATCGTCTTCCGCCTCTCCCAGTACATGCAGCTCGAACCCGGCGACATCATCTCCACGGGAACTCCGAAGGGTGTGGCACTGTCCGGCAAATTCCCCTACCTGGTTCCCGGCGATGTGTCCGAAGTCGAGATTGAAGGACTCGGCCGGCAGCGCCAGGAATTCTTCCAAGTCGAGGTTCCGGCCGGAGTCGGTGCCGACCTGCTGTTGGGCTGAACAGACGGTGTCGGCCAGCTCGGCCGGAGTTCCTCGACGTACACGGATCACAACTATTGAGAAAGCCGAAATGAAATGAGCACATCAGAAGAATTCTCCGGACTGACCGCGATCGTCACGGGAGGGGCCTCAGGCATCGGCAAATCCGTCACCGAGCTGCTGCTGGAGTCCGGTGCGAACGTCGCCGTCCTCGACCTCAATCCCGACGGCGCACCGACTGGCGCTCTGGGCCTGCAGTGCGACGTCTCCGACCGAGGCTCGGTTCAGGCTGCTGTCGAGGCTGCTGCCACCGAATACGGCGGAATCGATATCGTCATCAACAACGCGGGTATCGGTGCTCAGGGCCAGGTCGATGCGAACGACGATGCCGAGTGGAACAAGGTCCTCAACGTCAACGTCGTGTCCGTCGCCCGCGTCACCGCCGCGGCCTTGCCGTACCTGCGCAAGTCGGAGCACGCCGCCGTCGTCAACACCTCATCGATCGCCGCCACTGCCGGACTGCCCCAGCGAGTCCTCTACTCCGCGACCAAGGGGGCCATCTACTCGATGACCCTGGCTATGGCGGCCGACCACGTCCGCGAAAGCATCCGTGTCAACGCTGTGTGCCCGGGTACCGCGAACACCCCGTGGGTGATGGGCGGCCTGATGTCGAAGGCGGAGAACCCCGAGGAGGAGCTGCGTCAGCTCAATGCCCGGCAACCGCACGGTCGACTTGTCGAGCCGGTGGAAGTGGCTCGTTCCATTGCATTCTTGGCCAGCCCGCTGCAGGGCTCGACGACTGGCTCCACGCTGGCCGTCGATGGAGGTATGCAGGGGCTGCGACTGCGCTCCGAATAAGTCGATTAACACGCCGAGGCGGCTGTGCGCGGGAACAACGGATCTCCGCGCACAGCCGCCTCGGCGTTGCGCTTCGTCAAGTATCAGAGCAGCCGATTCATGTGATCAGTCGCCTGAAGGCTGTAGATCTTGGGCGATGTCGGCTTCGGCACCGATGGCATCCTCGTCGTCGACATCGACATGGTCGACCCAACGCTGCACTCCGGTGACGTGCAGAACCATGATCGATTGAGCCAGACGCGCGTCACCGGCGGCGAGCGCATCGATGATCGCGCGATGCTCGCTCAGCGTCTTCTCCACGGCTCCGTCTTCGCTCATCCCGCGCCACGTCCTAGCTCGCGTGGTCTTCACCGAGACGGCTTCGAGCATTGCTGCCAGGTAGTCATTGCCTGCATAGCGGGCGATTGTGGAATGGAACTCGAAGTCCTGTGCAACCAACGACTCGATCGAAGTCGGGTCAGTGTCAGCGATCGTGGCCCGAAGCTCATCGAGGCCAGTCTCGTCGATGAGTGAGGCAGCACGATAGGCGGTTTCAGCTTCGAAGATGCGCCGGACCTCAAGAATCTCACGCAAAGACCCTGACGCGTGGACGTCAACAAGAAACGACACTGCCTCGACCATGTCCTCGGCGGCGAGGGAAGTGACATACGTGCCGGACCCGCGCCTGACATCGAGGACGTTGATGAAATCGAGAGCCTTCACCGCCTCTCGCAGTGAATTGCGTGAGAGACCGAGCCGTTCGGAGAGTTCGGCCTCGGGTGGGAGGCGGTCCCCTGGCCCGAGCTCACCGCTGACGATGAGTTCTTTGATCTTCTCGAGTGCGTCGTCCGTCAGTGCCATGGACCCAACCTATTACACCTTCCGTCCGTTCTCGCTGTCGTCGCATTCAGAGAACTCAGCCAGCCGCATACCAAACATCGGCGACACATGGGATGTATCTGGCGAGCTTACACAATCAAACCTGCGCCCGGGCGCGGAGAAAGTAATGAAAACGGCGCATATCCGCGCAGACGCAGATTCATTGACCATGAGCATGAACGTGTTATAGATTACAAACATCGGATCACTTGGTGTTGTTCAAGGGTGCAGCTGCCTGATCCGCCCCTACCCCTAACGCGCAAGGCGTTCGTGAAATCCAGCGCATCTGTGCCAGAAAAGAAGAGGAGCCCAATGTCCCGGGAGACCGACAGCGGATTCGGCAACCAGATTTCAAAGAGCTGGGAAGAGCTAGATGCCCGAGAACTGCCTGACTGGTACGGAAAGGCGAAATTCGGCATCTTCGTCCATTGGGGCGTCTTCTCGGTACCAGCCTGGCGGACTCTCAACGATGAACAGTTCGGTTCTTACGCTGAGTGGTATTACGCAAGCGTCTACGGGCCCTACCGCAATGCTGATCCCTCGTTCCATCAGGCAATGTATCCGGGAAAAAGCTACCGTGACTTTGCCGCCGACTTCGGCGCGGAGCTCTTCGACCCGCAGGCCTGGGCACAACTGTTTGCTCGCGCCGGCGCAAGGTACGTCGTCCTGACCTCCAAGCACCACGACGGATACTGCCTGTGGCCGACCGCAAACAGGAACAAGCGAAACTGGAATTCCGCTGATGTCGGACCACGACGTGACCTGGTCGGTGACCTCACCACGGCGGTTCGCGAAGCAGGTCTGAAGATGGGACTCTACTATTCGATCCCCGAGTGGGAAACCCATCGGTCGCACCGGGTAGACGACGGTTACTTCATCCCTCAGGAAGACGCCGAGAAACACGGCATAGATCCGGAGGAATATCCGCGCGAGATCTTGCATCAACAATGGGTTGAACTCAACGAAGACTACGCCCCGTCGGTCATCTACACCGATGGCGGCGAGTGGGACTTTGACGAGGACTACACAGATACCCGCAAGATGCTCTCGTGGCTTTACGAGAAAGCACCGAACGGCAGCGAAGTGGTTGTCAACGACCGCCTCCACCGAGGAATGCCGGGCGTCCATGGAGACATCTACAGCACGGAATACCAAGACATCGAAGGCTTCGGCACGGACCACCCGTGGGAGGAAAGCCGCGGAATCGGCGGGTCCTACGGATTCAATCGCGCAGAGTCTGCCGAGGACTATTCGAGTGCCGCGGAGCTGATCGCGATGCTCGTACGCACTGTAGCCGGCGGAGGTAATTTCTTGCTCAACGTCGGTCCGACCGCGGATGGGCGCATCGCCGCAATCCAGCAGGAGCGGCTACTCCAAATCGGAAGATGGATGGAGACGAACGGCGAGTCCATCTACGAATCTTCACCGTCCACGGATCTCATCCCGTCCGATGATGGTGTCTTCGTCACCAAGCGTCCTGGCGCACGATACGTGACGATAATTGGGCGGCCAGAGGGCGTGAGACTGAGGCTTAAGGGATCGTTGACAGTGCTCGGGTGGGAGTTGCTCGGCGATCCCGAAGGAGTCGCCAGCCATTTGCTCGACGTCAACGGCGGGGACTCAAAACAAGGGTCGAGCGAGCACGTCTCAATCCGACTCAGCGAGGCAATCAGTACGCCGACGCCGCTGACGACGGATCTGCCCATTGTTATCAAGTTGCAGATAGACGGTGAGTGATCCTATGCGCAAGCAGATCAATTCCTCTGGTGACGCAGGCCCTGTTGGCGAGACAAAGGCGAGGATTCCAAATCTCGCGTTAGCGATGTCGCCGATCGTAGTCATGCTTGTGGTCATCATCGGCGGTGTGACCGTACTCGACATCAGAGTCGAAATCCTGCTGATGATCGCAGCCGCGTACGCCGCACTTCTCTCCATTTGGCTCGGTCATAGTTGGAAGGAAATAGAAGACGCGCTAGTCACGCAATTCTCCAAGGCGTTCCCGGCTATCCTCATTGTCCTCTGCGTCGGCGTAGTGATCGGGTCTTGGGTGGCCAGCGGGACAATTCCGCTGCTCGTGTATTTCGGAGTCGAAGCGATCAGCCCGAAATTCATTATTGTCACCGCCTTCCTGGTCACGCTTATCTTGTCCGTAGCGACTGGTACCTCTTGGGGCTCAGTTGGCACCGTTGGGGCGGCCTTCATCGGTGTGGCCACCGCAATGGGGGCTCCATTGCCTGCAGTCGCCGGAGCCCTGGTCTCCGGCGCATACTTCGGTGACAAGATATCCCCTCTGTCCGACAGCACGAACTTGTCTGCCGTTGCGGCTGGAGTCAATTTGTACAAACATATCCAGCACTTGCTGTGGACCACGGGCCCCGGCGCAATCGTCTGCGTCATCGTTTACACGATCGCGGGTTTCTGGTATTCGGACAGCGCGCCTGCCGAAGTCCACACAATGGATAAGTTCCTTCACCAATTGCAGGAGCTCTTCCACATGGCCATGCCATTCGGTTTGTTGTTGCTGATCCCGGTGGTCATCATCGTCGTAGGGTCATTGATGCGGATGCCGACGGTGCCTGTGATGCTGACCTCTGCCGCATCGGCATCGTTGCTGGCAGTCTTCGGTCAAGGCTTCTCTCTCAAAGACACTGCGCTCTCGATGATGTCGGGATTCACGATGGACATGTTCTCCACCAGTCAGAACTCCAACCTCGATGTGAGTTCACTTTCTGAAGCTATCCCCACGCTGCTCGAAAGAGGCGGAATGGAGTCGATGACGACGATCTTCCTTGTTGTCGTATGTGCTTTCGCGTTCGTCGCCGCATTGACTGTGTCCGGTTCGCTCGACGTTGTCATGAGCGCGTTAATGAAGGTAGTCCATTCGAACGGCCAGCTCATCGCAGTCACCGTCGTGGGCGGAGTTCTGCTCATCGCCGCCACCGGCACATCGACGGTCTCGTTCCTAATTCTCGGTGGAATGCTCCGCCATGAATACATTCGGCGCGGTCTCGAAGCTCGGAATCTTGGCCGCACGATGGAGGATGCCGTCACCGTGGTAGAACCGATCCTCCCCTGGACCTTGGCAGGTGTATTCATGGCTTCCGCATTGGGAGTTCCAACACTCGAATATGCACCGTGGGCAGTCCTCTGTTACTCCGGTGTGTTCTTTGCGTTGTTATGGGGATTCACCGGGTTCGCAGTCTCGAAGATCACCAAGAAGAGCGATGACTACGAAGAGTACCAAGAGGTCAAGAAGTGCATATCCAAGTAGGACGTAGCTGGCAATCTTCGAATCGTCGCGGTCAACAACGTTTCATACGCACTACGAGCTATCAAAAACGCAACCGCCTTCGGAGGGGCTGGAACGTCGTAATATGCCGGCCACTCCGGGAGCTTCTCCCCGTCGCTTACTCTGTTTTGGAAGCGAACGTCCTTGCACCTTCCCGTTGAACTTGAGAGGACAAGCAGCCGAAGTTATTTAGTCAAAGTTGCCAACTTTAGTGTCGACAACCGTCTTCCACACCGGCATCCGATTCCACCGTCGACGTGTTCTCAAGTCCACGTTTCCTCATCGTCGTTGAAGTCCGACGTAAGGTGGACACAATGTCTCCATTGCAGAGAGAGTAAGTTCACCTAGTTTCGGCTGGTGGAGACCACGCTTGTCGCCCACTGCTGTGCTGAGGAGAAGAATTGACTGCTGAACCGATCTGGCTTCCCGACCCTGATCAGACCCCGCGTCCGCAGATTGCCGACTTCATCGACTTTGCCAACCAGCGCACCGGCCAGACGATGGCCGACTATGACGATCTGTGGAAATGGTCGGTGAGCGACCTCGACGGGTTCTGGGGCGCGGTCTGGGACTTCTTCGGCGTCATCGCCGATGACCCCTACACCGAGGTCCTCGCTGATCGGTCCATGCCCGGCGCCACCTGGTTCCCCGGTACCCGACTCAACTACGCCGAACACGCCCTGCGAGCCGGCCTGGACGACAAACTCGCCGACGAACCAGCCATCATCACCATCAGAGAATCCAGCGAGCGCCACGAGACCACCTGGCGAGAACTGCGTCGCCAAGTCGGATCCGTCGCCGCCTGGCTGCGCGACCAAGGAGTCGGAGAAGGCGACCGTGTCGTCGGCTACCTCCCGAACACCCACCACACCCTCATCGCTTTCCTCGCGTCTGCCTCGGTGGGCGCCATCTGGTCTGCCTGCGCTCAGGACTACGCCGCCGAAGGTGCCGCGACTAAACTCGGCCAGCTCGAACCGAAGGTGCTCTTCGCCGCCGACGGCTACCTGTGGAACGGTCAAGCTTTTGACCGCCGCGACCAGGTCGCGGATTTGGCCAACCGGATGCCGAGCCTGCGGGCCGTGGTCGGGGTGGGCAACCTCGGCGAGGATTTCATCGATGAACACGGTCAGATCACGAACCTCACCGCCTGGGACGATATCGCCTCCGAGGATGTTGAGCCCGAGTTCGCGCGCGTTGATTTCGATACCCCGCTGTGGGTGCTGTACTCCTCGGGCACGACGGGGATTCCCAAGGGGATCGTGCACAGCCACGGCGGGGTCGTCATCGATCACCTGCGGCTGCTGGGTCTCCACCTCGACATCCGGCCGGGTGACCGGTTCTTCTGGTACACGAATACGAACTGGATGATGTGGAACCTCGTCGCCTCGGCGCTGGTGGGCGGTGCGACCACGGTGTGCTTCGACGGCAGTCCCCTCTATCCGGGGCCCAGTCGACTGTGGGAGATCGCCGCGGACACGAAGGCCAATGTGCTCGGGGTCAGTCCCGGGATCTTCCTGGCCGGGATGAAGGCCGGGATCGAACCCGGCAAGGAATTCGATCTTTCTGCACTGCGGACGATCGGTGCCACGGGTGCCCCGGTGCCCGCCCACTGCTTCCCGTGGGTGCGCGATGCCGTCGGTGAGCGCGTGCAGCTGGCCTCGACGAGCGGCGGAACGGACGTCGTCAGCGGGTTCGCCGGGTCCGCTCCGAACTGTCCGACCTGGGCCGGGGAGCTCTCGCGGCCCATCCTCGGCGTGGCGTTGGAGTCCTGGGACGACTCCGGCCAGCCTTTGATTGGCGAGGTCAGCGAGATGGTCATCACCGCCCCGATGCCGTCGATGCCGGTGAAGTTCTGGAACGACCCCGACGGTGAGCGCTACCGCGACACGTACTTCTCGATGTTCCCCGGAGTCTGGCGCCACGGCGACTGGATCACCATCACCGACCACGGCAGCGTCATCATCTCCGGCCGCTCGGACGCCACCCTCAACCGGCAGGGGGTGCGCCTGGGCAGCGCCGACATCTACGACGTCGTCGACGGCATCCCCGAGGTGGCCGAATCCCTGGTCATCGGTGCCGAACAGCCCGACGGCGGGTACTGGATGCCGTTGTTCGTTGTGCTGGCGTCGGGGGTTTCTCTTGATTCTGCTTTGCGGGAGCGGATTGCTGGGGAGCTGCGGTCGAAGGCGTCGCCGCGGCATGTGCCCGATGACATCATTGCGGTCCCGGCTATTCCGCACACTCGCACGGGGAAGAAACTCGAGGTTCCGGTGAAGCGGCTCATCCAGGGGCATGATCTGGAACGTGTGGCGAATCCGGATGCTGTGGATTCGTTCGAGGCGCTGGAGTATTTTGTGCGGTTTGCTCCGGACGGCGGCGCCGGTGACTGAGCGCCATATGTCGAGTACTGCGGGCGACGTATGAACGGGAGGCGGTTTCGCAGTGGCTCGGAGTAACTGACCGTTTTTCGGCTCCGACACGTCCAGGTTCTATCGTTTGACGGGTGTCTCCTGCAGAGTCGTCTGCATCGTGCTTCCGCCTTCCCACGAGTTCGCGCCTGGTGCCACCACCGGCATCGGAATGTCCTCGCGGCGCTCGCGGTTGCGCTGCGTCGAGACGCCGACTTCGCGGTCTCGCTCCCGAACCACCTCTTCGCGAACTTGCCCATCCTCGGTGAAGCCCATCATCAACTGCGGGGCACCATAGGGGAAGTCGTGGAGGTCGTACTGCCAGGTATGGAAGGTCTTGCCGTAGGTCTTCACCAAGTCCTCGAAGTAGGCGTGTTCGGCGATCTCCGGAACGCCGGGGGCGGTGAGGATACCGGACTTGATCTCATAATGGTGGCTGTGCCAAAGTTGCTTCTCCTCTTCGGGCAGGGATCGGAACCGGTCTTCGCTGATGATGTATTCGATGCCGATCAGACGGGCGTCATGGGCGTTGCGGTCAAAGATGACGCACTGGTGCAGGTCGTGTTCTAAGTGGATGCAGAAGTGAGCGGCATGGACTTGGCGTCCGGTCTCGTCCGCATACATGTGCAGGCCGTCGAGATATGTGCTCATCGCCTCCAGCGGATACTTTCGCTGGAGGAACGCGGAGCCCAGGTCCAACACCCGGTGTTTCCAAGGGTGGCCCTTGCTGGTCTTGAGATTGCTCATGGCCCTGCGCCCGGCAAGAGCCGCTGCGACGCCGCCGATGCCGAGAGTCAGTCCGGTGGTGAAGCTCTTCATGTGTGTCAGTTCCATGATTCATCGTATGGCGGATGGTGACACGATTGAACCCCCTGCAGAAGACCTGCGGGCTATTGCGTGAGCCAATCCTTCAAACGACCCCGTCTTGGAACACTCTTCGAACTACTCGTCCTCCGTCGGGTCAGTGTCAGCTTCCCCGGCTTCCGTCTTTTCCTCGTCTTCCCGCGTGTTCCGATCGTCAGGATGCTCCACGGTGTCCGGAACTGCTTCTTTTTCTTTCCCACTATCGACCTCCTCGAATCATGCCCCGAAGTAAAACCCCTCCGGTCTCAACTGGCACAAGCCATCGAGCGGCGAATTGATTTCATCTTGGGCTCCCGGCCGAGCACCGTCAATAACCTCTCAAGACTCAGACAAACTTCGCGTCACCACACGTTTTACTTCTCTTGGCATCAAGGAGATAACCACCAATGATCCCCTGTCCGAGAACTCTGTATCGGCCCGGTTCGCAGGCACGGAACGTGTCGGGGCCATGACGGGGCGAGCATAGGACATGGGCCGCAGCGACAGTGAGATCCGACGCTGCGGCCCGTCTGGATCGGACGACGATCACTCCCCGTCGATGTGTTCGGCTGCGGTCTCCTTGGTGTTCTCGACGTTGGCGACGACCTCCGCCGACTTCAGGCGGGTCTTGATGCCGACGTAGAAGACGTTGGCGGTGAAGATGGTGCAGACCAACTCGCCCCAGCCGAACGTGAGCACGCCCATGGCGCCTTCACCGTAGTTGCTCAGCAGGCTGAGCACGGCCAGTCCGCCGAGCCACAGGATCATCCACCAACCGGATTTGAACTGCAGCGGCGGGATCTTGCTGCGGTCGCTGAACGCATAGTGCAGGCCGAGGACCACGTAACCGAGCGCCATGGCCAGGAACAGCTTCCAATTCGTGTCCCACCCTGTCCAGAACACGATGAGGTTCGCAGCGAGGAATCCGAGGAACGGGAGCGCGTCTCCGCCGGGCAGGCGGAACGGACGCTCCTGGTCGGGCAGCTGACGGCGCAGGGCCGCGACCGTGATGGGGCCGGAGCCGAAAGAGATGACGGTGCCGGAGGTGATGAACCCGACCATCTTCGCCCACGACGGGAACGGGAAGAACAGGAAGCAGGCGACGATGAACGTGATGAGCAGACCGAACCACGGGATGCCCTTCTTGTTCAGCTTCGTCATGGCACTCGGCGCATTGCCCACGCGCGCCTGCGAATACGACAGCCGCGGGGTGAGCGCGGTGAAGATCAGACCGGTGTCCGCCGGTGAGACGACGGCGTCGATGTAGAGGATGATCGCCAGCCACATCGCGCCGAGCATGATCGCGATCTCTGCCCACGGTCCCGCCGAGTTCGAGAACGACAGTCCGCCCCAACCGTCCTTGAGCAGATCGGTGGGGATGGCGCCGATGAACGCGACCTGCAGGAGGATGTAGATGATGCCGGTGAGCACGATCGAACCGATGACGGCGAAGGGCACGTTCCTCTGCGGGTTCTTCGTCTCACCGGCGAACTCCACTCCCTGGCGGAATCCGAGGTAGGAGAACACGATGCCCGCCGCTGGCAGGGCCGCGAAGATCGGGGCGATGCCGTTGGGGGCGAATCCGCCGAACTCGGGCATGTGGAAGTGACCGGGGTCGAACGCCAGCAGCGCCAGCCCGACGAACACAAGGACGATGACGAGCAGCTTCCACCACACGAGCACGTTGTTGAACTGGGCGAAGAACTTCACGCCGAACATGTTGATGACGCAGAAGACCGCGACCATCGCGATGCTCACGAAGATGCCCGGCACCGTGAGGACGAGCACCCCCTCCTTCGACTCCATCAGCCACGGCATATAGCTCGAGGCGTACTGAACGGCCGCGAGCACCTCGATGCCGACGGTTCCCGCCGCCGACAGCCACGTGATCCACCCGCTGGTGTAGCTGGCGAACGAACCGAAGGCGTAGTGCGGGTAGCGCACGACACCGCCGGCAACGGGGAACATGACACCCAGCTCGGAATAGTTCAGGGCCACGAAGATGATGAGGACCGCGCCCAGGGCCCACGACAGGATCGCGGCCGGACCAGCCATGCTCGCGGCATCGAAGGCACCGAAGAGCCAACCGGAGCCGATGATCGACCCGACTCCGGTGAAGAGCAGCCCGGTCTTGCCGATATCGCGTTTGAGCCCTTTGTCATGGACGACGGTCACGCTCGTGGGCGAGCCCGATGACAGGGAATTGGGTGAGGGCATCATTGCCTCCGAGGGTAGACGGCAGTTTATCCGCCGCTAGTTTTCTCCGATCGGTGTGTGATGTCAATTACATAGCCGTGTTATACGGCAAGGTCACAGACTCAAACGACCCCGAACACGTCTTTTCGGTGTTCGGGGTCGAATGGTGGAACGTTGAGGGTCACTATGTGAGGAATTGGGCCCAGGTGGATAGGCTGCCCGAACCGGCAGGGTCGGTCCCCGGCGACGGTCTAAGCGGCAGCCTCGCTGCCCACTCCTTTCCACTCGAAGTTTCAACTGTGGCCGGCCGTCGCTTCCGCCAGACGCTGGAGGTCAAGCACGCTCGGACGGCTCTCGTCGTCCCTTCGCACCACCTGCACCTCACTAAACGCCTCGGAGTCGCGCAGACGAAGGAAATGGACTCCGTCCCCCCGCAAACGTCGAGCCGACTGCGGAACGAATGCAACACCGAGATCAGCCTTGACCAATGCGAGCAGCGTCGTGAACTGTCGCGCCTCCTGCACAACTCTGCATGACTGGCCCGTTCTCAGTTCCATGGCGTCAAGGAGCTTCCATGTCCGTGGAGCACTGGTGCGCGGAAGTGAGACGAAGTCTCCGCCGGAGAATTCGTCGATTCCGACGATCCGGCGGTGACGAAGCATGTGCTGATCGGAGACAACCGCAAGCAGCGGTTCGCGAAACAACGGCGCCAGGGTCAGTCCAGTCACCGGCGCCAGGTCTCGAGTGATCCCGAGGTCGATCACCCCGCTGAGCAGCCCGTCGACCTGCTGAACCGAGTTGAGTTCACGTAGATCCAGCTCGACCCCTGTGCGCTGGGCACGCTGCTCAGCGATGAACGGGGGAAGCAGCTCCTCAGCAGCTGATGTGACAAATGCCAGGCTGACACGCCCGATCCACCCCCTCGAAGCGGCAGCCGCTGTTTCGCGCGCCGCTTCCGCCATCCGAATGGTCCGCCTGGCAGCTTCGATGAAGAACTCCCCCGACGACGTCAGCTTCACGTTGCGGCTCGTGCGTTCGAAGAGCTCGACCCCGAGACTGCGTTCAAGGTCACGAATCTGCCGAGACAGCGACGGCTGTGCCACATGCAGTTGATCGGCCGCCCGTCCGAAATGCAACTCGTCGGCCACGGCCACAGCAAATCTCAGTTGTCGAAGCTCCATAGGCACCATCCTGCAACGATAATGTTTCCGAATCAATCGATCACATATGAGTCTTGGACTGAAATGATCGAGAGATCTACTGTGAGCTTGACCCCACATTCTCAGTTCTGTGGGAAAAACGGACGATGACGACCTTTCAGCAGATTGGAACCGCCTTGAGTACCACCGAAGCTACTCCCGACCACGGCAACACACCGAAAACCACCATCGATTGGCCCACCGCCGGCTGGAGCACTGGAATCCTCGCCGCTTTCGTCGTCGCCGCCCTCGTCTTCCCCTCCGCTATCAGCACGGGAGTGGGCAAGGGCTTCACCCTCGCGGCGTCGATGTTTGGTGCATACTGGCAGGTACTTCTGCTGCTCACCTTTTTTGTCGCCGTCGCACTCATCTTCACTCCGTGGTCACGGGCTCGCCTCGGTGGAATGAGGGCACCCGAGTACAGCCGCTTCAAGTGGGTCGCGATGATCATGACCACGCTGCTTGCCGGTGGAGGCGTGTTCTGGGCGGCGGCCGAACCGCTCTACCACTATTCTTCCGTCCCGCCGGCATTCGACGACGTCGAGCAGGGCACCATGCAGGGCGTGTTTGCAGCTCTTGCTGTGAGTTTTGTCGACTGGGGGTTCCTCGCGTGGGCGATCCTCGGATCGCTCGGAGCAATCGTCATGCTCATCGCCGCTGATAGAGGCTTACCCCTGCGTCCCCGCAGCCTGCTCTACCCGATCCTCGGCAAGAAAGCCGCGACGAGTCCCATCGGGTCAGTCGTCGACGTAGTCAGCATCATCTCTGTAGCCGCCGGCACAATCGGTCCGGTCGGATTCCTTGGTCTCCAGATCTCCTACGCCCTCCAGTCGCTCTTCGGCTTCCCCGATGTCTACTGGGTGCAGCTCGGCCTCATCGCAGTTCTCACTGCCGTCGCTGGTGTCAGCGTCTTCTCCGGAATCAACAAGGGCATCCAGCTCCTCAGCCGCATCAACGTATGGTTGGCCATCGGGCTCATGGCCCTAGTTCTCGTCTTCGGTTCGGCCTGGTACGTCCTCAAGGTTTTCGTCGGTGGATTCGGCCTGTACATCACTCACTTCATTCCTCTGTCCCTCTACCAGGGCGACCAGGAGTGGGTCGCCGGTTGGACGGTCTTCTTCTTCGGATGGTTCCTCGGCTACGCCCCGCTGATGGCGATCTTCGTCGCTCGCATCTCACAGGGGCGCACCGCCCGCGACCTGCTCATCGGGACCTCTGTCCTCCCGCCGCTGGCAACAACCGTGTGGTTCGCGGTCCTCGGCGGCACCGGAATCTCACTCGACCAGCAGAATCCCGGCGCGGTGACCGGTCCGCTGGCTGATGACGGACTTCCTGCCGCGATCATGGCCATCACCTCACAGCTGCCGCTGTCGACCCTGATCGCCATCGCCTTCCTGCTTCTGACAATGACCTTCGTCGCCACCACCACGGATTCGATGTCGTATGCCATCTCTCAGTCGTGTATGAGACAGGGCGAGCCCAGCCCGCGACTGCGCGTGACCTGGGCCGTGCTCATCGGCGCCGCAGCTGCCGTTCTCATCTCTATCGGCGACGGCGGCATCGACGCCCTCCAATCCGCGATCGTCATTGCGGCAGTACCCGTCGGCTTCGTCATGCTGCCTTCGCTCTTCGGCGCACCTGTCCTCCTCCGTCGCATTGCCATCGAACAAGGTGTGGTCACGTCGAAGACCACGCGGGTTGCGTCGCCGGCTCCCACTGATCAGCTCTGACCCAAACCAAGCAAGCCCGAGACCCGGGTGAACCTCCAGGAAAGGAATCTCTCATGTCCACCGAAACACTCCAGCTGCGGAATCTCATCAATGGGGATTGGACGCTCGGAGCCGGGCGCGAAGCGCACAGCATCGACCCGGCAGACCCATCGGGACCGGCAGTGGCAACGTATCCGACCGCGACTGCCGCGCAGATCGACGTTGCAACCAACGCGGCTGTGGCAGCCGGGCGCACTTGGGATAAGACAGGGATCCTGGCCCGCGGAGCAATACTGCGCCGTGCTGCAGAGATACTCGCCTCCCGCGCCGAAGAGATCGCTGTGCTGATGACACGCGAGCACGGCAAGACCCTCAAAGACTCGCGGATCGAGGTCGCCGGGACGGTCGAGACCCTTCATTACCATGCTGGAGCGGCCCGCCGGCCCAACGGCGCCACCTTCCCAGCCACGCATCCAGAGGAAGTCGTGCGCACGGTTCGCCGGCCGCTCGGTCCCGTCGCTGTCATCACTCCTTGGAACTTCCCTGTGATGATCCCTGCATGGAAGATCGCTCCGGCCCTGCTGTGGGGCAACACCGTCGTGTGGAAGGCCGCCAGCGATACTCCCGCCTGCGCCGTAGCCTTCGCGGAGATCCTCGTCGAAGCCGGAGTTCCGGCCGGTGTGCTCAACCTCGTCCTGGCTCCGGGACCTTTAGGCACCCACCTTGTGGAGAATCCCGCCATCGCAGCCGTGACGTTCACCGGTTCGGTTCCTGTCGGCGAGCACATCCGCGGCATCGTCACCGGGCGCGGTGCACGCCTGCAGATGGAGCTGGGCGGGCACAACCCCGCTCTCGTCTTCCCCGATGCGGACATCGAGAGCACTGCGGACCTCATCATCGCCGCATCGGCCAACAGCACGGGACAGAAGTGCACGGCGATTCGACGCATCATCGCCGTCGGCGACGCCTATGATGCGCTCCGGGAGGCCCTCATCCCACGCTTCGAGGCTCTTCGCGTCGGACCGGGACAAAGCGTCGAGTCGGATCTCGGACCAGTGGTCAATGCCCGCGCGGCCGACGAGATCAGTGCCGCTATCGATCGGGCCGTCGCCGAGGGGGCCGAGGTCATCGCGCAGGCGTCGGTCCCCGACTCCGAGGGATGCTGGGTTCCTCCGACGCTGCTCGAGGGCAATAGGAACCAAGCGATCTCTCGTGAAGAGGTCTTCGGTCCCGTACCGCTGCTTATGCGCGCAGGTGACCTCGACTCTGCCCTCGAGATCGCCAACGACACCGACTTCGGACTCACTGCCTCGGTCTTCACCGATGATGAACGGATCGTGCGCCGGTGTCTGGAAGATCTCACGGCCGGTCTCATCAAGGTCAATAGCCCCAACACCGGATCGGAGATCCACGCACCCTTCGGTGGACTCGCAGCATCGTCGTTCCCTGCGCCGCGCGAACAGGCCAGTGACTCAGCCGCGGAGTTCTTCAGCATCACGAAGGCCGCCTATCATCGCCTGTCACCTCAGGCCTGACACGCTCATCATGCTTCTGCGAAAGGGAGTAGACACTATGAATACCACCATGCGGCCCGCGTCGGTCGTATGCGATCCCGCCGACATGGGCGGAGCCCGTTCCACCCGTCACAGTTTCAGTCGTCAGCTCATCAGGGAACTCGGTTCAGGACGGTGGTCGTTCCACCGTGCGCTCTTCGACCTCGACGATCTCGGACGCGGCACCGCCGCCTACGAGATCCGAATCGACGGTAGCCAGGTCATGACCATGGTTCTGTTCTCTCAGATCATCGGTGAGGACGCTCGCACTGACCGAGTCATCGCCGAAGCGTGGGATGTCACCGGCGCTCTCCTCGAAGGGAGGCGAACCGGTGCCGACATCGAAGACCTGCGCTCTCAGGTCACCGTCCAAGAAGAGGGACGAGCAGTGCCCGGCACGATCATCTGGGGTCGCGCCAATCGCAGCGTGCGCTTCTTCGACCAGGTTGTTCGCGACCTGGCGAACGGCCAGCAACCTGACCCCAACGGTTTCGGGCTCTCTCCTTATCTTCTGCGGTCGACAGCGTTCTACAGCAACGGTAAATTCGGTATGCGCGACTTTGAGAGCTATCTGCCCGGGCACGTGTTCTCGACTCCCTACCGCGCCCATATGCTCGCCGCCTGGCTGTTCCGGGAATTCAGCTGTGAGCTCGCCGAGCACTGTGCAAAAGCCAGCAGCCCCGCCGCGGCAACACTCAGCGGCGAATGGTCACGATACTTCGGCCTGGGCAATGCGACAGGGCTCGGCCTCGTCCCCTACGCTGTGAATCATCCGGAGATTCTCAACGCATGGCTGTGGACGCGGGAGTACCCGCTGGCCTGTGCCCTCGAACGGGACGACGGACCGGACAGTGAGGCCGCGAGCCGAGTCCGCGACCTGCTCGAACGCTTCTCGATCTATCTGCACCAGCAGGGTGATGGCACGACGGAGCCGTTCACCTCGGGCAGCGCGCTTGCGACGGCCTTGGACCCCCTCCGCGTTCTCGCAGGCGAATACGTCAGCAACGGCACCATGCACGGCGTCCAGATCGATGCTCCATGGCGCACCCTTCACGCTGCAGCCGAAGAGATAGGACCAGAAGTCCGCGGTATAGTCGCGACTGTTCTCACCGAACTCACGTCTGATCTCGATGCCGAGGTCGAGTCCGGACTCGTCTGCGTCGAGGACCGCCATGTCGACCCGACGTGGACGATCAGCCGACTGCGCGAGAGGATCAACGACGACTACAGATGGATCGATTCGTTCGACTTCACCGACGAAAGCGAACTCGACCGCTTCTGGTTCACCTCCCAGACGAGTGAAGAGCCGCGTCGAGGCGACTCCGCGGTCGATCGCGGACTCGCCTTCCAGCACGGGGTCAACATCGCCGAGCAGGTGTGGCGGCTCCGTTCCGCCGTGGCTGAGCTTCCGGACGAAACGCTGGTGGCTGAATTCCTGCTCTCTGTACCAGAACACCGCGCAGCGGTCGCACGTGTGCAGAAGGTCGGCCCACTGCCATACGGAGAGGTCCACGCCAATCTGAGATCGGCGAGCTTCGTTCCCCTCAATCCGCAGCGGCTTCAACTGTCGGTCTATGGGATGGAGAACTTCAATCCGCAGTCCACCGATTGGCTGCGGGTGACGCTGTTCTCGGGAGCACCTCGCCTGTCCGAGATCAACTCTGGCGAATACACCGATAACTGGATGTTTCCCCTCCGACCGAAAAGCGAGATCACCGTATGAACATCAGCCCAACGCATGAGGACGCGATCGTCGTCGATGGCCTCCAGATCAACAACTGGTCTCGCGCAGTTCTCGAAGAACTCGTTGCCGGCGGGGTGAGCGCAGCCAACGCCACCATCACCGTATGGGAAGGGATCGAAGAGAGCCTCCGAGCTGTCGGCGAGTGGAACCAATTCGCCCGCAGGAACTCCGATCTCATGGTGCTGGCCGGGTCCAGTGACGAGATCCGCAAAGCGAAAGCCGCGGGGAAGATCGCGATTCTCCTCGGTGCCCAGAACACGAGTCTCTACGGCGACGACTATCGCCTCGTCGAGGTGTACGCACAGCTGGGGGTCAAGATCGTGCAGCTGACCTACAACAACCAGAACACTGTCGGCGGCTCCTGCTACGAGCCGCATGACAGCGGTCTGACCCGCTTCGGCACAAATATCATCACGGAGATGAACTCCTCCGGAGTCCTCGTCGATCTGTCTCACGTGGGCAACCGCACATCGATCGAGGCCGCCGAGGCGTCAGCTGTACCAGTGGCCGTCACCCACTCGAACCCGACGTGGTTCGTCGATAACCCCCGCAACAAACCCGATGAGGTCATCACCGCGGTGACCTCACGAGGAGGTGTCATCGGGTGCTGCCTCTATCCGAACGTCATCGGCGGCGCCGAGGCCACGTTGGAGGGGTTCTGCGAAATGGTGCGTCGATTGGCCGATCAGGTCGGACCCGACCGGGTCGGTCTCGGCAGCGACTGCACACGACATTGGGACGACAGCTTCGTGGAATGGCTGCGCAGCGGACGATGGCGGCCCCCGAGTACTCAGACTGCCACCTGGCCGACCTGGCCGCAGTGGTTCAACGGCCCTGAGGACTTCCCACGAATCACCGACGGACTCTTCGCGGTCGGATTCACCGAGACCGAAGTCCGCGGCATCCTCGGCGAGAACTGGCTGCGCGTCTTCGATGAAGTATTTCCCGGACAGGAGGGTGCATGAGCACGATGACCGAATCCACGATCAGGCTCAGCCTGCGGGAGCTTTTCGAAATGCCCTACCGGGCATTTCGTGTCGCCGGGGCCAGCCATGGGGAGGCACAGGACAGTGCCGAAGCCACGCAGTTCACCCAAGTCCACTATGGAACCGGACTGAAGTCATTGATCGACATCTGCCACGAGAAATGGACGAAGACGCCGACTGCGCTGACACGCGATCAACATCCTGAGCATCTGCGATTCGTCGTCACCTCAGAGTCCGCGCTGAAGACGCTGCATTTCGGGCCCGCCCTTGTCGACCTTGCCACAAGTTCCGATCAAACTGTCGTCGTCGACGTACGGCTGGCCGAGCTCAATGCCTGTATCGACAATCCGCTTCGGCTCGGTGCGCGGCGTGCCGACCGCACCCTGTTCGCTGCCCAACGACACGACAATGCACTGCGCATCCGCTGGGCCACGCCGACCGGCGATCTCGGCCGTGCAGAACTCGACATCGAGTCTGCCAAAGCCCGAGCCGACCTGACCGTGGACAACTGTCGCACTCACATCGGAAGTCGGCAGGAGTCCTTCCTGCCGTTCACCACTTCAGCAGTAATCACTTCCGCCGCCGACCTCGAGTCCCGACGAGCCGAGACCGCGCTGGCAGGCACCGAGGTCGACCGCGAACTGTGGGTAGAGATCAACCATCTGGCCCAGGGATTCAAACAAATCGACAACGAAGGCAAGAGATGACTGAAATTACCTACCGCAAACACTCCTCGGGACCGGTTCGCCCCTATTCCGCTTCGGCGACTGCCAATGAAATCGTCTGGGCCTGCGGGCAGATCCCGGCAGCCGCAGACGGAAGCATCCCATCAGACTTGGGCGACCAGGTACGTGCCGCATTCGCCAATCTCGAGGCCACCCTCACCGATGCAGGCTCCTCTCTGTCCCACATTGTGAAGATGACTGTCTTCCTCGCCGACCTCGATGAGTTCGACTCCTACAACGAGGCTTATCTCGACTGCTTCGGCACCAGGACGCTTCCTCCTCGGACCACAGTCGAGGTGAGCCGCTTCCGCGGTGACAAGCGAATCGAAATCGACGCCGTTGCCGTGGTCGCCGACGAGAGCGACGGCTGAGAACCCCGGCTGGGGGCGAATCCTGACCGAACTCGATCTCAGTCGAGGTCCCGATCAGCTGTGCTGGTCGGGACCTCACACATGACGACACCGAAATCTCGAGAGGAGCGCACATTCTGTGCGAAAAGGGCACCGGAGACGCTGGTGACCCGAACCATCACGCACCGACAGCGACTTGTCACCCCGTTGCACAGGGTGGAGATGTCACTGCCGGTGACGGGTGGCGCCCGAAGTGTAGGAGGTGCCGCGGCTGGTGTGGTGTGCCGTCGCCGCTGCGGGATTCCCTTGAGTCAATCATGTTTCGGCAGAAAGCTAACAATGTGGAAACTGACAAACTGATACTTGTAAACATGCAATTACAAGTATCAGTTTGAAAGTTTGGCCTCCACCGGGTCAGCTCCCGGCGTTCGCGTCCGCGGTCAGGTGGGCGCGCGCCTCGGCGAGCATGGCCTCACGGGTCGCGATCTTCACCCGCTCACGTCCCTCGGCCACACCAAGGGCCTTCTCGGCAGCCTCGAGCCGGTGATAGCCCTCCCAGTCCGTGAAGTCGACGCCCTTCGATTCGAGCAGCTCGACGATCGAGGACTCCTCCGGGTACAGGGGTTCGGTGAGCGCCCCGGCGGCCTGGTCGTCGAGGATGTGTCCGATCGTCTCGAGCGCATCGCCCTTCGTATGACCGATGAGCCCGACGGGTCCGCGCTTGATCCATCCGGTCGTGTACACGCCGGGGATGACGTCCGCCTCGGCAGCCTGGCCCTGATCATCGGCGTCGACGACGCGTCCTTCGTGATTCGTGATGACCTTCTTGGCCTCATCGAAGGGCAGCTGCGGCAGCTGCGTTCCCGCATAGCCGACAGCCCGGTACACGGCATCGATGTCCCAGTCGTGGAAGTCCCCGGTGCCGTTGACGCCACCGGTCCCGTCGAGTTCCTGACGTTCCGTGCGCAGACCGGTCACCCGATCCTCGCCGAGGATGGCCACCGGTGCGTGGAGGAAGTGCAGGTGCAGACGGCGCTTCGCCCCGGTCTCCTCCCGCATCGCAAAGTCCGTGAGCGTCTTCGTCACCTGCTTGACCTGGTTGCTCGACTCGATGGCCTCGAGCGACCCCTGATCGAACTCGTAGTCCTCCGCGTAGACGATGACGTCGACGTCTTCGACCTGACCGAGCTCACGCAGCTCGAGCGGAGTGAACTTCGCCTGCGCAGGGCCACGCCGTCCGAACACGTGGACATCGGTGACCTTCGAGGACTTCAGTCCTTCATACACATGGTCGGGGATCTCCGTCGTGTGCAGGTCATCGGCCTGCTTCGCGAGCACCCGAGCCACGTCGAGGGCGACATTTCCGTTGCCGAGCACAGCGACCTTCTCCGCATCCAGCGGCCACGTCTGGGCGACATCCGGGTGGGCGTCGTACCAGTTGACGAAGTCCGCGGCCCCATAGGAACCCGGCAGGTCGATGCCGGGCAGCGACAGCGGTGCGTCGACGAAGCAGCCAGTGGAGAAGATCACCGCATCGTAGCGGTCGGTGAGCTCGCCGAGGTTGATGTCGGCCCCGTATTCGACGTTGCCGAACAGGCGGATGTCACCACGGTCGAGGACCTTGATGAGCGCATTGATGATGCCCTTGATCCGCGGATGGTCGGGGGCGACACCGTAGCGGACGAGCCCGAAGGGAGAGGGCAGGCGTTCGAACAGGTCGATGCTCAGTTCCAGGTCATGTTCGGCCTTGGTCAGCAGGTCGGCGGCGTAGATGCCGGCGGGACCGGCACCGATGATGGCCACTCTGAAGGGAATTGCGGGCATGGTTTTCCTTGATCAGTCGGAGGTGAGCGAAGTGTCGCTCGTCGTCATTGAGAAGTCAGTCGCTGGGTGTTCAGTCGTCCGCATTCTGCGGCGGCAGAGCTGCGATGAAGGGATGGTCTTTGTCGACAACCCCGTGGGCGGCAGCTCCGCCCGGGGAGCCGATGTCGTCGAAGAATTCGACGTTCGCCTTGTAGTAGGCCTCCCACTCATCAGGCACATCGTCTTCGTAGAAAATCGCTTCGACGGGGCACACGGGTTCACACGCTCCGCAGTCGACGCATTCGTCGGGGTGGATGTAGAGGGAGCGAGTGCCTTCGTAGATGCAGTCGACCGGGCATTCCTCGATGCAGGCGCGGTCCTTCAGGTCCACGCACGGTTGGGCGATGATGTAGGTCATGGGTTCCTCACGAGTTCGGATGCCGATGCGGCAGGCTCGGTCGCCTGGGTGAACGCACCATCGGCGTAGGGGCTCAAGGTCACGACATCACCGGCGACGATCACGGCCGGTGACCGGACGCCTCGGCGAGCCGCGCGGAAGGCGATGTCGCCGAGGGTTCCGATGGTCACTCGTTGGTTCTCACCGAATCCGTCTTCGACGATCGCGACCGGGCAGTCGTCACCGCGCCCGGATCGGGCGAGCACCATCGCCGAATTGATGAGTGTGCCCACTCCCATGAGCACGACGACGGTGTGGTCGCGTCCCCCGCCGATCTCGCTGAGCTGGTCGTGACCGGTCACGACCGTGTACGAGGTGGCGACGCCTCGGTGGGTGAGCGGGATTCCAGCGACCGCGGGAACGGAGTTCGCGCTGGTCACCCCGGGAACGACGCGGACATCGACTCCGGCGGCCCGGCAGGCGATGACCTCCTCTCCCCCACGTCCGAGGACGAACGGGTCCCCGCCCTTGAGTCGGACGACCCGACGGCCGAGCTTCGCCTGTGTGATGAGGATGTCGTTGATCCCGCTCTGCGGCACCGGATGGTGCCCCGGCAGCTTGCCGACGTCGATGATCTCCGCGTCCAGGGGTGCACCGCGTTCGGTTTCGAGCTGATCGATGACCGATCGGGCGCCGAGGCGGTCGGCCACGATGACGTCGGCGCGTTCCAATGCGCGCAGACCGGTGACGGTGAGCAGTCCGAGATCGCCCGGTCCGGCACCGACGAGCAGCACCGTGCCCGGCTGCTGTGGGAGGAAGAGCGTCATGACTGGTCCTCGATGGATTCGGGGCTGGGGGCCGCCTCGGGGGTGTGGATTCCTGCGGCGAGGGTGTTGCCCGTCTGCGGGTCGATGACGACGAAGGCACCGGCCGTGCCGTGGTCGCGGAAGTCCGGGACCGGCAGTTCGGCGGACAGCTTCACCCGGGCCAGGCCGATGTCGTTGCCGGCGAGCACCTCGGCGGGTTCGGTTTCGGAGGTCTCGAGGTTGCGTTTGGCCTCGATAGTGACGATCCCCTTCACGGTCGTCGTCCCCGTCTTGATGAGTACCCGGTCCCCCGTACGCAGGCCCTCGGCCGTGAACGGGAACACCTCGGCGCGCAGTTCCCGGCGCGGGGTGGGCAGGGTGCCGGCCGCGGCGATGACGCTGCCACGGGCGGTATCGACGTCATCGGCCAGCCGCAGCGCCACCGACAGCGGCGCACTCGCGGTCTCAAGGGGACCGCTGGCGGTATCGATGCCGGTCACCGTCGTTTTCAGCCCGGCGGGGTGGATCTCGATCTCATCGCCGAGGCTGACCCGCCCGGCCGTGATCTGTCCGGCCACCGCCCGGTAGTCCCGGAATTCCTCGGGGTCGAGTCCCGGTGCCAGTCCCCCTTGCGGACGGAGCACTGTCTGCACGTCGAGGCGGAAGGCCTCGAGATCGGCGGTGTCTTCGTCCGTGCTCGGCAGGGTCTCGAGGAGTTCGAGCAGCGCCGGGCCGGAGTACCAGGGCGTGTTGTCCGAGGTGGTGGCGACATTGTCCCCGGCCAGGGCGGAGATCGGAATGAGGTGCGGGGTCTCGAGGCCGATCTCGTCGGCGAGCGTCTTGACGTCGTCCTCGACCGTCTCGATCGCCGCCTGGTCGTAGTCGATGAGGTCGATCTTGTTGACGGCGATGATGACGTGGCGGATGCCCAGTCGGGAGACGACGGTGAGGTGCCGGCGAGTCTGTTCGGTCGCGCCGGTGCGGGCGTCGATGAGGACGACGACGGCATCGGCGGTCGAGGCTCCCGTGACCATGTTCCTGGTGTACTGCACGTGTCCGGGGCAGTCGGCGAGGATGAACGAACGACGGTCGGTGGCGAAATACCGGTAGGCGACGTCGATGGTGATGCCCTGTTCGCGTTCGGCCCGCAGACCGTCGGTGAGCAGCGCGAAATCGAACTCACCTCCCAGGAATCCGCGTTCCCGGCTTGTGGCGGTCACGGCGGCGAGCTGGACGGCGAGGATCGCCTTCGCATCATGGAGAAGCCGGCCGACGAGCGTGGATTTGCCGTCGTCGACGGATCCGGCGGTGGCGAAGCGCAGCAGCGTCTTCGTCGTCGTGTCCAAGGTCGGCGTCGCCTCGGTGGTGGTTGTTTCGGTGGTGGTTGTGGTCGTCATCAGAAGTACCCGTCCTTCTTGCGGTCTTCCATCGCCGCGGCCGAGATCCGGTCGTCGGCGCGAGTGGCACCGCGCTCGGTCACAGTGGTGGCGGCCACCTCGGCGAGGATGGACTCGAGGTCATCGGCGCTCGATTCGACGGCTCCGGTGCAGCTCATATCCCCGACGGTGCGGTAGCGGACCTTCTTGGTCGTGACGGTCTCGCCGTCGCGCGGGGTGGAGAATTCGCCCGTGGCCCACCACATGCCGTCGCGCTGGAAGACTTCGCGATCGTGGGCGAAGTAGAGCTCGGGCAGTTCGATGCCTTCGCGGGCGATATAGCTCCACACGTCGAGTTCGGTGAAGTTCGAGATCGGGAACACGCGCACGTGTTCGCCGGGCAGGTGACGGCCGTTGAAGAGGTTCCACAGTTCGGGGCGCTGGCTGCTGGGGTTCCAGCCGCCGAATTCGTCGCGCAGGGACAGGATGCGTTCCTTGGCCCGGGCCTTGTCCTCGTCGCGGCGGGCACCGCCGAAGACGGCGTCGAACTTGCCGCCGGTGATGGCGTCGAGCAGCGGCTGGGTCTGCAGGGTGTTGCGGGTCCCGTCGGGGCGTTCGCGCAGGCGACCGTCGTCGATGTAGTCCTGGACCTTCGCGACCGTGAGGTCGAGGCCGTACTTCTCGGCCGTCTCGTCACGGAAGCGGATGATCTCGTCGAAGTTGTGTCCGGTGTCGACGTGGAGAAGTCCGAACGGAATCTTCGCCGGCCAAAACGCCTTCGCTGCGAGATGGAGGACCGTCACGGAGTCCTTGCCGCCGGAGAACAGCAGCACGGGACGTTCGAACTCGGCGGCGACCTCACGGATGATGTGGATCGCTTCGGATTCGAGGACGTCGAGAGTGGACAGGCTCGCACCCGGGTTGTGGGCGGGCACCGCCTCGGTGTTGGTGTGTGTGTCGTGGTTGAACTGGGTGTCGATGCTCATGTGTGGAGTCCGCATTCTGTCTTGGTCGATCCGGCCCAACGGCCGGCGCGGGGGTCTTCCCCTTCGGCGACGGGGCGAGTGCAGGGCTGGCAGCCGATCGACGGGTACCCCTGGTCAAGCAGCGGGTTGACCGGGACGTCGAAGGCGCGGGAGTAGTCGAGGAGGTCATCGAAGGACCACGCGGCCAGTGGGTTGACCTTGACGAGTCCGTTCTTCTCATCGAAGGTGATCAGCGGCGTATTCGTCCTGGTGGGAGCCTCGTCACGGCGGACTCCGGTGAACCAGAGTTCGTAGCCGTTGAGCGATTTCTTCAATGGTGCGACCTTGCGGCGGGCGCAGCACAGGCCCGGGTCGCGGGCGAAGAGGTCCTTGCCGAACTCGGCGTCCTGCTCTTCCACGGTCTGCTCCGGGAGGACGTCGACGATGTGGACATCGACACGGCGAGCCACCTCGTTGCGGGTGTCATAGGTCTCGGAGAAGTGATAGCCGGTGTCGAGGAAGAGGACGTCGACGCCGGGCTGGTACTGGGCGACGTAATGCGGCAGTGCCGCGTCGGCCATCGAGCAGGCCACGGCGCAGGCCGCCGTGTCGAAGTTCCGGGACACCCAGCGGATGACGTCGGCGGGGTTGGCCTCGGGAACACCGTTCTCCGGGTCACCGGCGAGTTCACGGGCACCCGCCTCGGCGAGGGCCTTGAGTTCCTCGATGGGGCGCGGTTCGGGGCGGGTCATACCAGTTCCTCCTCGTCAACACGGTGGGCCCATTCGGAGAAAGTCTCGGTTTCGCCTCGCCCGGCGAGAAAGCGACGGACGAGCTTCTCGACGTAGTCGCTGAGGTTCTCGGAAGTGACCTTGAGTCCGCGGACGGTGCGGCCGAGTCCGGCCTCGTCGCGGTCTTTCGAGGCCAGGCCCCCGCCGACGTGGACCTGGAATCCGGGGACCTGTTCGCCTTCGTCGGTGGTGACGATCTGGCCTTTGAGCCCGATGTCGGCGGTCTGGATGCGGGCGCAGGAGTTCGGGCAGCCGTTGAGGTGGAAGCTGATCGGGTGGGGCAGCTCCTCGATGTCGGCGAGGCGCTCTTCGAGCTTCGTGATGGTGTCGGCTGCGGTCTGCTTGGTCTCGACGATGGCGAGTTTGCAGTATTCGATGCCGGTGCACGCGATCGTCGAGCGGCGGAAGAGGTCCTTGCGGCTGGAGAGGCCCAGGGAGTCGAGCTCGGCGACGACGGCTTCGACGTCCTTCTCCTCGATGTCGAGCAGCAGGAACTTCTGGTGCGGGGTGGTACGCAGGCGCGTGGAGCCGTACTTGTCGGCGAGGTCGGCGACCTGGCCGAGCAGGGTGCCCGAGACGCGGCCGACGACGGGGCTGACCCCGATGTAGTAGCGGCCGTCGGTCTGCTTGTGTACGCCGACGTGGTCGCCGGCGGTGATCGGCTTGGCCGGTGCCGGACCGTCGGCGAGTTTGTATCCGAGGTATTCGGTCTCGAGGATCTCGCGGAACTTCTCCGGACCCCAATCGGCGAGCAGGAACTTCAGGCGGGCTTTGTTGCGGAGGCGGCGGAAGCCGTAGTCGCGGAAGATCGAGGTCACTCCCAGCCAGGTCTCGACGACCTGGTCGGGGGCGACCCAGGCGCCGAGGCGTTCGGCGAAGCGGGGGACGACGGACAGGGCGCCGCCGACCCACAGGTCGTAGCCGATGCCGTGTTCGGGGTGTTCGACGGCGACGAAGGAGCAGTCGTTGATCTCGTGGACGACGTCCTGGCTGGGGTGGCCGGTGATCGCGGTCTTGTATTTGCGGGGCAGGTTCGACAGGCTCTGGTCGCCGATGTAGCGGCGTGAGATCTCTTCGATCGCCGGTGTCGGGTCGATGAGCTCGTCGGCGGCGATGCCGGCGACGGGTGAGCCGAGGATGACGCGGGGGACGTCGCCGCAGGCTTCGGTGGTCTGCAGGCCGACGGCTTCGAGTCGGCGCCAGATCTCGGGGACGTTCTCGATCTCGATCCAGTGCAGCTGGATGTTCTGGCGGTCGGTGAGGTCGGCGCTGTCGCGGGCGAATTCGGTGGAGATGTCGGCGATCGTGCGCAGCTGCTCGGTGGTGAGCTTTCCGCCGTCGATGCGGACACGCAGCATGAAGTACTCGTCCTCGAGCTCATGCGGCTCGAGCTTCGCGGTGCGGCCGCCATCGATTCCGGGTTTGCGCTGCGTGTACAGGCCCCACCAGCGGAAGCGGCCGTGCAGGTCGTCGGAGTCGATCGACGAGAATCCACGTTTGGAGTAGATGGTCTCAATTCGGGCGCGAACGTTGAGGCCGTTGTCTTCGGCCTTGTCGATCTCGTTTTTGTTCAACGGTTCATGGCCGTCGATCTTCCACTGCCCATTGGACTTCTTCGGGCGGGCGGGCCGCTTTGCGGCCTGTTTACCTGCCGTTTCCTTGTTCTCTTCCACCTGAGTGGACATTGCTGTCTCCAAACGCTGAGGGGAACCAGTGATGAATCACGCTACATGAATGCCGAATTGCTCAACCAATTACCGAAGGGTTTGTGTCACGAAGTGACATATGGCGTCACGGCCTGCCGTGTATGCGGTCAGACGTTGAGCATCTGCGGGGTGAATTTGTGGGGTTGGGTGTGAGATTGGGTGTGAGGTTGGACGTAGGCAGGACAGCCGCCTTCAACATGGGCGCCACCGGGGCCGCTGTTGAGGCCGGCCGCGAAAATACCATCGCGAACTCGGCCGTGGATGCCCTCGCGGACTCGGTCGCGGACGATGTCAACGAGCTTCGGCGGAACGGCGGACGTGTTACCGCCTCCGGTGAGAAGCGGCGGAGCGAGGACGCCGGTCGAGTCAGTGCCGCCCTCAACGTGCTTGCGGGCGAGGTCGTCGAAGAAACCGGGGGCCAGCAGGTAGTTCGCCAGCACGGGTCGGGCACCGCGCCTGCGGCTCTGTCCGACGAGGTCTTTCAACGGCATTCCTCCGCCGGCGAGGAAGCCGATCTCGACGGGACGCTCGAGTTCTGCGGCCAGCAGCCTGCCCATCTCCCGGCAGGACTCGTTCGCACGCTCGTCGCTCGAACCGGCAGCGGCGAGGATGACGTCGTCGCCGCTCTTCAAGAGCGGGAGGCGGTCGGCGAGGATCTCTGCGAGCCTCGGATCGGGCCCGAGCGTGGAGGTTCGTCGAACGTCACGGCTCGATTCAGCGGCACGGTCGGCCGCCTCGGCGAGGTCGACATGGACGTGATACCCCGCCGAGAGCAGGAGCGGCACGAGGACGACCGGACGGTCGGCGGGCAGTCGGGCGACCACCTCGTCGACGTCGGGTTTTTGGACGTCCACATGGCCGAGCATGACCTCGTCGGCAATCCCGCGAATACGCAGGTCCGTGGCGATCTCTGTCGCGAGCACTTCGATGAGGACCTGCCCGGTCGGCGATGAGGTTCCGTGGGAGATCAGGCCCACCGACGGCAACCCTGTCATTGCGCCCGCTCCTCAGCGTTTCTCTGCGCGAGCCTCTGCACCCGTTCCCGCACCTGCCCCGGGGCCGTCGAGGTCACCGGGCAGGCTGATTGCTCAACGACTGAGCAACCAGGGCGAGCAGTGATCGTTTGGATTGAATGCATTCGCACAGCGTAACCCATCCGCCTCGGCGTCGCATACAGGCTGTTCATCAGCGAAATATCGACATTCGACGTCATCTTTCGACACACGGCGACCGAGTTCGTAGGATTGCGGCCGATTTTCCTTTCTGCTCAACAGTTTCGCTAGTGTGTGTTGTCAACGCGTCTTTGCGTTGCCGGCACCGTCCGCATCTTCGACGCCTCACCAATCTTCTGCGCCTCCACATCCTCCGCGTCATCCACGAAAGGCAAGCACATGCGTCAGCTCATCATCCTGGGAATAGTCGGGCTCATCGCGCAGCTCATCGATGGCTCCCTGGGCATGGCCTATGGGGTCACCTCAACCACGCTTCTGCTCGCGGCGGGTACGGCACCGGCGGCCGCCTCGGCGGCGGTGCACTTCTCTGAATTGGGGACGACGTTGGTGTCGGGGATCTCGCACCACAAGTTCGGCAATGTCGACTGGCGGACCGTCGCGATTCTGGCCGGCCCGGGGTTCGTCGGGGCGATCGCAGGGTCGACGTTCCTCGCCAGCCTGGACGGGGAAGCGGCGACCCCTTGGATCTCAGGGATCCTGCTGGCGCTCGGCATCTACGTCATCTGGCGTTTCCTGGCACTCGGCGGTGCGCGTCCGACGTTCAAGTCACGGCCGAGCGCGAAGATGCTCGTCCCCGTCGGGCTCATCGGCGGCACGCTCGACTCCATCGGCGGGGGCGGCTGGGGTCCAGTCGGAACGACGACGCTGCTGTCCTCGGGACGCTTGGAGCCGCGCAAGGTCGTCGGCTCGATCGACACCAGCGAGTTCATCGTCGCGGTCGGCGGTTCGCTCGGGTTCCTCATTGCGCTCGGATCGCAGGGCATCGAATGGCAGATCGTGGCGGCACTTCTCGTCGGCGGCGTCATCGCCGCACCCTTCGCCGCATGGCTGGTGAAGCTGCTGCCGGCCAAGGTGCTTGCGGTCGCCGCGGGCGGAATCATCGTTCTCACGAACGTCCGCACCATCCTGCTCGCCTTCGGCCTCGGTTCGTCGACTGTGTGGCTGACGCTCGCCGGCCTGGCGCTTGTGTGGTTCGCACTGCTGGCTCACGTCGTGCGCATCGAACGTGCGGCAGCGAAGGTGCGGAAAGCCGAGGAAGCTGGAGTCGAGGTGCCCGTCGGCGGGTGAGCCGCCTCGGCGAGGGCGTTCCTTCCCTCTTCCATACCGTCGTTTAAGGCCAAGCTCGCTTATCGCGAGGCACACGCACCCAAATGCGCGGGCCGGCTTGAACGAGGCGAGGAAACGCCGTCGAGCACACGATTCCTGCGGGTGAAGGCCGATGAGCCGGCGGGAACACGCGAACAGACCCGACTCCGCACAAGGGCGGGGTCGGGTCTGTTCGGGTCTGCGGTGCGGTCAGCGCTGGCTGTAGAGCTTCCGGGCCATGATCACGCCGATGAGGGACAGCAGCGACAGGCCCGCGTAGTAGAAGCCGGGCACGGTCAGCAGACCGGTCGCGCCGAGCAGCGCGGTGAGGATGAGCGGGGCGAAGCCGCCGAAGATCGCGACACCGAAGCTGTAGGCGATGGTCATGCCGGAGCTGCGCACCTTGACGGGGAACAGTTCGGACAGCAGCGCCGGCATCGGACCGAAGTAGAAGACCATGAACAGTCCGACGATCGCCTCGCACAGGGTGAGGACGCCGATCGAGGGGGTCGCGGTCAGGAGGATGAACATCGGCCAAGCGACGATGATGCCCACGATGGTCGTCGGGATCATCACGGTCGTCGGTCCCACCCGGTCGGCCAGGCGGCCGGCGAACGGGGCGCCGATGAGGGTGATGACACCGGCGACGACGGCGCCGGGGAATGACGCCCAGGCGTCGAGGCCGAGGTTGGTGACGGCGAACTGCGGCAGGAAGGTGATGAGGTAGACCGAGATCGTGGCCATCGCGATGATGAGGAACGCGGAGAACAGGCGACCGAAGTTCTCACTGAGGAGGACGCGCAGCGGGTTGTCGGTCTTCTCGGCGGCCTTGAACTCAGGGGTGTCATCCATCTTCGAGCGGATGTACCAGCCGACGGGTCCGATGAGCAGACCGAGGGCGAAGGCCACGCGCCAGCCCCAGGAGTGCAGGGCCTCTTCGCTCAGTGCCGAGCTGAGGATCCACGAGATTCCGGCGGCCAGGAACATCGAGATGCCCTGAGTCGCGGTCTGGAAGGAGGCGTAGTAGGCCTTACCGCGCTTGGCGTTCTCGGTGAGGAAGGCTGTGGCCGATCCGAATTCGCCGCCGGCGGAGATGCCCTGGATGATGCGGGCGATGATGAGGCCGATCGCGCCCCAGATGCCGATGGTCGCTTCGCCGGGCAGGATGACGATGATGAACACACCGAGGGTCATCAGACCGATCGTCAGCGACAAGGCCGATTTGCGGCCGTGTTTGTCCGAGTAGCGGCCGATGATGATCGCGCCGAGGGGACGGACGACGAAGGTGATGGCGAAGGTCGCCCAGGTCATCAGCTGCGCGGACAGGCCTTCGCCGGGGTAGAAGACCGCGGTGATCGAGGTGGCCATGAACCCGAACAGGATGATGTCATACCATTCGAGGGCGTTGCCCAGTCCGGCCGCGACTACGGCCTTGCGGGCCCGCGACTTGTCTTCGCGGGACTCGACGGGTGTCTCAGTCATCGTGTGCCTCTTCTTGTAGGTGCCCGGATGCCGTGGTTGGCGAAGCCGGTGGTGGATCGTGGAATTGCAGGATGCAGGCACCGTTGCTCGTCACCCGGGCGGATGTTGCTTATTCACAGACCCGGTCGGAGTCTCTGATCTGACAAGTATGCCCCCTGTTCTCGTCAGCGAGACGATTGTAGTCCCTTAGTATCCGGCCGCAAAGGCAGTCTCAGCAGGTGACGAGTCACGTCAGTGTCGTTGTCGACGCCTTTCACCACATCGCCGCGGCGATTTGGTGAGGGCCCCGCACAGCGCGGACAGTGGAGCTCAGGGTGTCGCTGGCTGCGGCGAAGTGAAAGAAACGGCCCCGTCCTCAGCAGAGAACGGGGCCGAGTTCGCAAGGGGCCGAAGGCCGGGCAGACTAGGGCTCAGGCCGGCTCTTCCTGATTCTTTTCCTTCGCCTTCTCGGCCTTGGTGAAGGCCTGGTACTTGCGAATGACCTCAAGCGCCGGTCCGTCGGCGAGCAGCTCGCCCTTCTCGATCCACAGTGCACGGTTGCACGTGTCCTTGATCGTGCGCATCGAGTGCGAGACGAGGAAGACGGTACCGGCGTTCTCACGGATGGCTCGGATACGACCCTCGGAACGGTCACGGAATTTCTTGTCACCGACGTTGAGCGCCTCGTCGACGATGAGGATCTCGTGCTGCACCGAGGTCGCGATCGCGAACTTCAGACGCTGGGACATACCCGAGGAGTACGTTCGCATCGGCAGGTCGATGAAGTCCTCAAGCCCGGTGAACTCGACGATGTCATCGAACTTTGCATCGATCTCGTCACGAGTGAGCCCCAGAGCCAGAGACCCGAGGACGATGTTGCGGGCGCCCGAGAGATCCGGAATCAGTGCGGCACCGACACCGAGGAGGTTCGGCCGAGACGTTGCATAGATCGCACCCTCGGAGGTCGGAGTCAGTCCGGTGATCGACCGCATGAGCGTGGACTTGCCCGAGCCGTTGCTGCCGATGATGCCGATCGATTCGTTCTTGTGGGCGACGAAGCTGATGCCTTTGAGTGCGTGGACCTCTCTCAGCTCCCGGCGCTTGGACATGACGTCCTTGCTGCCGAGCTTGAGCTTCTTGCCCGTAGCCAGAGTCTTGTACCGGACGTGGACGTTGTCGCAGACGACGACGGGAGGATTGTTTCGCGTCACTTCGGGCAGGCTGCCGGAGTCGAAGGCCTGCTCTTCGTTCGTCTCACTCATCACGACCGAACCTTTCCTCGGCCTGCCAGAAGAACACGAAGCCGATGATGAAGATGCCGAATGCCCAGATGGCCAGGTGCCAGAAGTAGTCGTAGGGAATGACACCGTCCTTCATGAGGATGCCGCGGGCGATCGCCAGGACGTTGTTCAGCGGCTGCCAATCAGCGAAGGGCTGCAGGGACGGGTTGATCTTGTCGACCATGACCTTGAGGTCGAAGAAGACGCCCGAGGTGTAGAAGATCATCCGGGAGATGAACGGAGTCACCTGGGAGAGGTCACGGAAGTGGACCGTTGCGCGGGCGAAGATGAAGGCCACACCCTG
Source organism: Brevibacterium sediminis (assembly GCF_024895295.1). NCBI lineage: Bacteria > Bacillati > Actinomycetota > Actinomycetes > Micrococcales > Brevibacteriaceae > Brevibacterium > Brevibacterium sediminis. Next base: position 114,546 of record NZ_JAHQRN010000008.1, read on the forward strand.
GTTGAAGATCCAGAACAGGAAGACCAAGGGGATGAAGAGGAACCAGTCCCAACCGGGTTTCGCGCCCCAGAGCATGACGAGAAGTGCCATGAAGATGAAGGTGGGAATGAAGTTGAGCAGGTTCTGGAACACCGTGGCGATCGGCAGCACGATGCGCGGGAACGGCAGCGATTGGACGAGAGAGGCGTTCGAGATGATCGATTTCGATCCGCCGTTCATCGAGGTGTTGAAGAACTCGAGCACGAAGACGCCGATGATGACGAAAGGGGCGAAATCGTCGGGCCGGGCGGTGGCGCCCCGCATGATGAACCCGAAGACTGTGCCGTAGATGAGTGCGGAGAACGCCGGACGCAGAAGCACCCAGAGCATGCCGAGGCGATTGCGTTCGTTCTCGGACTGCATCCGGTACTTCGCTAGCGTATACGTGAAGTCGCTTCGGTTGAGAAGCTGTTTGACGTACTGAGGTAGAGACGGCCGTCCACCGACTCTCTCGAGTCCGTGCTCGGCAGCAAGCCTGGCCATATCCATGAACAGAAAATTCTCTCGTCGGCGACTGGGGATAGAACAGAAAGAGTCTACGGGATGAGACTAGCGCAGACTCACAGTCGGCTGTGAGCCTTGAAGTCGAAGTCGGGGTCGGCGATCTGAGCTCTCGTCGGAATATTGTTACCGCCGAGTACCCGTCGGGCGGCCGCCTGCATCGGGGGCCAGTTGAACGTCTCGACGCCGACGAGCACCGACTCCGGGGCGGGTCCGTCGAAGTGGAAGACCTGGAACTTCGCTCCGCTGGGGTCGTGTCGGGTGATCGTATCGTCGGCGTCGGGGCTCGTCAGGCCCGCCGTGAACACCTTCTCCGGGCCTTGGAAGCTCCAGTGCCAGGGAACATCGGACCAGACTTTCGGACCGTCGTCCGGCCCAGAATCTGAAGCGGATTCGGGCGCATTATCACCGTCGTTCGAAGCCGTGTCTGATCCTTCAGTGAGCAGTTCAGCGAGGAATTTTCCGTGGCTTTCGGCCACCGGTTCACAGGCCCAGGGGTGGTCGAGTGCATAGGGTCCGGCGGTGACGATGGCACAGTCACCAGCGGCGAAGACACCCGGATTGGATGTTGCCAAACTCTCATCCACACCCCACGCCTGAGCGGGTCGGTGACCATCGATCGGGATCAGCCGAGGGCGAGCCCCGACGCTGGTGACGAACAGGTCGTGAACATCGGCCGGGATGTCATCCGGGCTCGCAGTGTGGGTGACGAATTCGACTCCGGCGGCCTTGTGCTTGTCGAACAGCGCCTGCCTCACGGGAGCGGAGAGCTGCTTGCGCAGGGGTTCGTCCCCGCGCAGGTAGACCGTGGCGTGGTGTCCGGCCGCCACCGCCGAGGTGGCCACTTCCATTCCGAGATAACCGGAGCCCAGCACCCCGACGTTGAGGGCCTCGGTTGCGCTATTCACACGTTCAAGAATCCATTCGGCGTCGCCGAGGTCATAGACCGGCAAGGCGTCCGGATAAGCGGGGACATCGGGGCGATTCGCCTCCATCCCGGTGGCGAGAATGCAGTGGGTGAAGTCGATGGACTCCCCCGAAGCCAGCTGGATGGTGCCCGCGGTCGCGTGGTGGTTCGCCAGCGGATGGGGGTGTCGCTGGGTCTCGGCGGTGTAGCGGGAGTCCGCGACCGCCTCGGCGAGGGTGATCTCTTCTGCCCGGTCACGGACGAAGGTGATGTGCTCGGTCGATTCGAGGTGGTACGGCAGGTGGTGGCGGGAGCCGTCGAAGAGGTGCTTCGACAGCGGCGGCCGCTCACACGTTTCGCCGGCCTGGGGGTCGATGACGGTGACGGCCTGACCGCGCGCGTTCAGTTCCCGCGCCGCGGTCGTGCCGGCCAGTCCCGCACCGATGATGACGATCCGCTTGCTCATGCCTCCATGCTAATCCTCGCCGAGGCGGCCGGGTGGGAGGTGCGGGTGTGAAACCGACCTGGTCAGCCCTCGGTGACGAAATCCTGGATGATTTCGGGGGAGGCATGGATGCACACCATTTTGAGATTCTCAGTTCCGATGTTGCGGAAACGATGGACCGTTTCGGCTCCGACGGTGACGACGGCGCCGGCCTCGGCAGCGACGGTTTCATCAGCTGCGTCGATGCGCACTTGCCCCGACAGGACGATCCATGTCTCTGTGTAGGGATGCCAGTGCAGATCGGGACCCTTTCCCGGTCCGGTGTCGACCCAGAAGAACGAGACGTCGGCACCGTGCTCGGCGCCGATGAACTTGGCCGTCGGCGATCCGGGCAGCAGCAGGTCGGAACGCTGCATGACGGTGATCATGCCGGTCTGCTCGCCTTGCCGTCGAGCCAGAGCATGTCTGATTCATCGTTGTGTGTGCCGCCGGTGCCGACGTGTTTGGCGTCGATCTGCGGGCCCTTCTTGATGACGTGGACGAGGGCCATGCCGTGCCCGCGGCCAAGTCCATAGTCGATTTTGAGCCACTCGAGGATGGCTCCGGCCTTGACCGAGTCGTCGTCGAACCCCTTGTCTTTGGCCAGGTCGATGAACTGGCGAGGAGTGAGTCCGGTCTTGTCTTCGATGGTGTCGAGATAGGCCTGGAACGACATGGTGGGTCCCTTCAGCAGAACATGATGCCGAGCGACCTTGCGCGACACCGCGAGGCCCCGCACCGGACCCGCCTGAAAGAGAGCATAGTCTCTTCGGCGGGCCCGCTCCACAGTTATGTGAGTGGCTGATCCAATAGACCGTGCAGTCGCCTCGGCCGCTCGCTCCATGCGTTCAGATGACTCACCCGCTCAGAGCTCCGTGGTCTGCGTGCCGCCGGACGGGCGGTCTCCGGTGATCTTGGACTTGACCATGCGGAACAGGCCCGATGCCTTGCCGCCGGGCAGGCCCCAGTGCTGTGCGGAGTGTGTGACGACCTTGATGAGTCCGAGGTTCGGGTCGCGGCGGTCATCGAACCACGCCTTGGCGGAATCCGACCACAGTTCATCGACCTTGGCCTCGTCGTCGACGAACTCCACGCGCCCGGCCACCGACAGCCAGTTGCCCGCCTCAGCGATGCTGATATTGACTTCGGGGTTCGTCTGCAGCGCCTTCGCTTGGTCGCCGTCGAGGGCGAGGAAGAACCAGACGTCGGCATCCTCGGTGACCTCCTGAGGTGCCATCGGGTGGGCGAGGATCTTGCCATCGGCCAACGCGGTCGCGAGCATGACGGAGTCGCTGCCGCGCAGGATCTTGACGACGTCGGCCTGGTCGAGCTCATCGGTAGCCGCCTGGCCTGCAGGAGCCTGCCCGTCACCGGCTGCGGAGACCTGGCCGGCCTCCGTATCATCGGTGGCTGCGGTGCGGGCCGGGGGCCCGGAGTCCTCAGATTCGGCGCTCAGGGCTCCCTCGGCGGCTTGAGATTCGTCGACAGCCGTGTGTGAGCCGTCGGGGTTGCGGTAGAGGTTCGCACCTTGGCTGGCAGCGGCGTCGCGCGCCCGGGTTTCGACGTCCCCCTCGGTGTATCCGCCCTTTTCGCCCGGGGCGATGTTCGAGGTACCGGCGAACTTCTCGGTTGTCTCGTCGAGAAATGCGGCGGCGTCGCGAGCCTTCTCCTCGCCGCGGCCTTCGGTGCTCTTGTCTCTGCTCATCAGACTTCCCCTCTTCGTCAGCGGTGGTTCGTCATTCTTCCATGCGATCGCGGTGCGGAACGCTGACTGACTGAACATGGTGGGCTTTCCCAGTCGGCGCACAGACGCGCCGCCCTAAGAGACCTGCCCCACCTCACAGAGACGGGGCCCGGCCCGAGGCGCCAGACACCGCGCCATTTGGAGCTCGGGTGGTGAGCAGATCGGTCCGGCAGCCCATTGCGTCCGTGTCCTGGCCGATGTCTACACTGAAGCCATGGATGAAGAAACGACCGTCACCGTCAACGACATCCCCGAAGGGGCCGCCATCATCGACGTCCGCGAGGACGACGAATGGGAGGCCGGCCATATCGAAGGCGCGATCCACGTGCCGCTGGGCGAACTGCCGAGCCGCCTCGACGATCTCCCCCTCGATGACGACATGTACGTCATCTGCCGCACCGGCGGGCGCTCCAACCGGGCCGTTGCCTGGCTCAACCAGAACGGTTTCGACGCCTTCAATGTCGACGGCGGCATGGGCTCGTGGAACCTCGACAACGGCAAGCCCATCGTCTCCGAGACCGGCGAAGAGCCCTGGGTGAAGTGATCCTCTCCCCTGCCGTTTTCAGCCGCTAGATTCAGGCCGTTGATAAAGCTATCAAGCTGCTCTGCCTGGTCTAGTCAGCCTCGGCGGGGTCGGGGATCTCATCCGGGCGGTACTTCGGCAGCCTTGAGGCCGGCACTGCCGCGATCAGGCTGATGCCGGCGAGGATGAGGAAGCCGAGCTTGAGCGTGCGCAGCCGCTGTTGGGAGTTGAGCTCGACGGCATGCTCGACCTGCTCCGGTGTCGCCGTCGTCCCCGCGAGGACGTCGCGCAGTTCGTCGTTGCTCACGAAGTTCGCATTGTCGAGGTCGACCTGCTCGACGAGTTCCGGCGGCAGGTCGGGATGGTCACCGGCGGCCGATGCCAGACCGGCCGAGAGCACCGTGACCAGCAGCGCTCCCATCACCGCGGTGCCGACCGCCGAGGCGAGATTCTGCGCGGTGCCGCGGATCGAACCGACATCACCGGCCAGATGCTTCGGCGCGGCAGTGACGAGGACGTTGAAGACCAAGGTCACGAGCGCACCCTGCCCGATGCCGAAGACGATGAGGCCGAGGATCGTCGGCAGAGTCTCCCAGTTGTTCGTCACGACGAACGCCAGCCAGACGAGTGCCGCCGTCGTCAGCCCGAAGGAGAAGAGCGCAATGGTGCGCGGGGAGTAGCGCTTGTAGAAGCGGACGATGAGGGTGGCGGTGACGAAGACCGTGAGGTTGAACGGCAGCATCGCCAACGAGGTGTCGAAAGGGGTGCGCCCCTGGACGACCTGGATGTAGGTGGGCACAGTGAAGTTCACCGCCGCTTCCATGGCGACGATGACGAACATCGCATAGACCGCTGCCCTCTCACTCGGACGACCGAGCACGCTGATGTCGACGAGCGGCACCTTTCCTGCGGCCTTCCGACGCTTCGTCCAGACGAAGAACAGCTGCCCGAGGACCACGCCGACGACGATGAACACCGGCGCCGGTGACAGCCCCGCGATCGAGAACGGCGCCCCATCCTCGGCGCGGATGATCCCCCACCCGTTGAGGTTGTTGAACCCCAACGTCAGCAGCACGACCGCAGCACCGATGAGCGCCGAGGCGACGAGGTCGATCCGGATCGCAGCGTCCCCCTTGTCCGACTTTAGCGTGAACGTCAGCGCGAAGACGATGACGGCCAGGCCCAGCGTGATGAAGAAGATCGGCCGCCACCCGACAAATGTGCCCAATGTGCCGCCGATGAGGAAGGCGCTCATCCCGGAGAAAGCGCGCGCCGAACCGAGCGAGCCGACCGCTGCGGCCTGCTGCGCACCCCGGTAGTTCTCCGCGATGAGCGCGACCAGGGCCGGCACGATGATCGCGGCGGCGGCCCCGGCGAGCAGCTGACCGGTGATGACCCAGGTGACCGTCCGGGAGAAGATCATCAGCAGCGATGAGGCCGCGAAGACGACGAGGACGACGCGGAAGATGAGCACCCACCCGATCCGCTGTCCCAACTTCGCGCCAGTCATCACGAGCGCGGCCACGGCAAGGCCGTAGACGACGATCGTCGACGAGGCGACCGTGGGCGGAACACCGAAGTCCTCGACCATTCCGCCGAGCGAGATCGGCAGGGCGGCGACGTTGAACGACATGAGCACCTGGGCGAGGAAGAGCCCGATCATCGGTGCCCAGGATCTGCGCTCTTCGGCGATGTCGTGCGGTGTGGTTTCGGAGCTCATCATTGTCCTTTCCCTGGACGTTCGACGGCCGCGTTCGATGCGAAGAGGTTCATGCCCAGGACTCTGGAGATGTGAAAACACGCCCATTGACCGCGCACGCTGTTGCCCGCGGAGTCCAACCTCGGCGAAAAAGTGCCCAGCGCTCCCTTGCCTGGGGCGATGGCGACGATGCCGCCTGCGACCCCGGACTTGGCAGGCAGTCCGATCTCGAAGAGCCATTCGCCGCTGTTTTCGTACATTCCGCACGAGGCGAGCAGCGCGAGCGTGTCACGCGCCACTTCGGCGGAGACGACCTGCCGACCGGTCAGTGGATTGATTCCTCCGTCGGCCAGCGTCGCTCCCATCACCGCGAGATCGTGCGCGGTGACCAGCAGCGAGCACTGCCGGGTGTAGATGTCGACGGTGTCGAGCGGATCCGTGATGATCCGCCCGTAGCTCTCGAGCAGGCGAGCCAGGGCCTTGTTGCGCTGATTCGTCTTCATCTCCGATTCGTACACCCGTCCGTCGAGGCGAAGCTGCCGCCCGGCGAAGCGGGAGAGCCCGGAGCGGATGTTCTCCCATTTCTCCGCCGAGGTGGCCCCGGGCATGAGTGCGGTCGTGGCGATGGCGCCGGCGTTGACCATCGAGTTCAACGGTTTGCCGTCGTTGAGTTCGATCGCCATCACGGAGTTGAAGGCGAGTCCAGTGTTGTTGACGCCGACGCGTTCGTGGACGAGTTCGGAGCTGCGGGCCTGACAGACGAGCGCGAAGACGAAGGCCTTGGAGATGGATTGGATGGAGAATTCGATATCGACGTCTCCGGCCTCGTGCACGGTCCCAGCCGATTCGATGAGGCTGAGTCCGAACCATCGGGGATCCGCCTCGGCGAGGATCGGGATGTAGTCGGCGACCTCACCGTCGTCGAGTCCGCTGTACCGTGCGTGGATGTCTGCCAGGGCCGAATCGATGAAGCAGTCGGCAGGCAGGTCCCCGGTGAAAGCTCGCTGTCTGACCGTTTCCTGGTCGGGCCCGATCATCTTTGATCCTCGTCCCAATCTTCGGGGGTTGCCGTGGGACGGGCCGCTAGGCGCCTGTCCGCAGAATGATTTCACTCTAACTCAGGGCGCTTACCTTGCACAGGTCCCTGACCGCCGGTTTGACCCCCTTGCCCGCATGCCACGATGGGTCTACCGTCGGCACCATGGATCACTGAGGCACATCTGGTGATCTCCATTCCTCCGCCGAACGGCGAGAGCATGTTCAACTCCGAAAGGAGCGAAGTCATGAGTGACGAGAAGAAGAATCTCCCGGAGAACGCAGCAGAAGAGCAGACCGAAGACGAGCAGGAGATCGAGAGCTCTGCCGTCGGAGTCGGTGCAGATACCGACGCCGAAGGCAGTTCCAAGACTCCCGAAGAGAAGCTTGAGCGAATCGCGGCTGAGCACGATGTTCCGATCGATCGGGATCCTGAAGACGCCCAGGCCAAGGGCGAAGGGTCCTCCTCCCCCGACCAAGACCGGGATATCAGCGGCGGAGACACGAAAGAAGAGGAAGACGACTCCGTGGAGCCGCCTGACTGAGACGGCCACCGTTGAGCGAGGCTGCTAGTTCTCGCTCCGTGGAGCCGCCGAAGTCCACGATGCAAGAACTCCGTGGACACAACTGTGCGCAACCGCTGTCATTTGGTTAGGTAGAAGAATGACAACACGCGCCGGCCAGTTGGCCCAGGACAAGGATCTCGTTGACGTCCCTGCCCTTCTCGATTCCTATCACGACTTGGTTCCCGACCCTTCGGTGCCTTCGCAAGCAGTGAGCTTCGGGACCTCCGGCCACCGCGGTTCGAGCTTCAACCGCTCTTTCAACGAGGCGCACATCGCGGCCATCACCGCAGCCATCGTCGATTTCCGCCGAGACAAAGGCATCCGCGGACCGATCTTCCTCGGCCGTGACACTCACGCGCTCAGTGAGCCCGCGTTCCTCACCGTCCTCGAGGTGCTCGCCGCCGCCGAGGTGCCCGCGCTCATCGACGAACGCGACGGCTTCACCCCGACCCCCGCAGTCTCCCACGCGATCCTCGGCTTCAACGCCGGGAAGTCGCGCGAGGATGCGCAGGCCGACGGCATCATCGTCACTCCCAGCCACAATCCGCCCGCTGACGGGGGCATCAAGTACAACCCGCCGCACGGCGGGCCTGCCGGAACCGAGACGACGACCTGGATCGCTGATCGCGCGAACCAGTACCTCGCCGAGGGGTGGGAGAAGATCCCGCGCACTCCGTTCCAGCGGGCGTTCCATCTGGAGAACACCGAGAACTTCGACTACGTCTCGAACTATGTCGACGACCTCGAGTCGGTCATCGACCTCGATGTCATTCGCAGCTCCGGGCTGAAGATCGGCGCCGATCCGCTCGGCGGAGCCAGCGTCGACTACTGGGCGGCCATTGCAGAGGACTACGACCTCAACCTCGACGTCGTCCATCCGGACGTCGACCCCACCTGGTCGTTCATGACCCTGGATTGGGACGAGAACATCCGCATGGACTGCTCCTCCCCTTACGCGATGGCCGGCCTCATCGCCTCGCGAAACGACTTCGACATCGCCACCGGCAACGACGCCGATGCCGATCGCCACGGCATCGTCACTCCCGATGCCGGCCTGATGAATCCGAATCACTATCTGGCATCGGCCATCGACTACCTGATCGACTCCCGCACCGATTGGCCGAAGGACGCGGGGATCGGCAAGACTCTGGTCACCTCGTCGATCGTCGACCGCATCGTCGCCGCGCATAATCGCACCCTCTTCGAGGTGCCTGTCGGCTTCAAATGGTTCGTTCCCGGCCTGCTCGATTCGACGCTGGCATTCGGCGGCGAGGAATCGGCCGGTGCTTCGTTCCTCCGGCGGGACGGCAAGGTGTGGTCGACAGACAAGGACGGCATCATCCTCGCCCTCCTTGCCGCCGAGATGACAGCGAAGACCGGGCAGACTCCCTCGCAGCGCTACGCGGGACTGGCCGCGAATCACGGCGCCAGCTCCTATGCCCGCCAGGATGCTCCGGCGACGCGAGCGCAGAAGGAACGACTGGGGTCACTAGATGCCTCTCAGGTGAGCGCGAAGACCGTCGGCGGTGAACCCGTGAAGGCGGTGCTCACCTCGGCGCCGGGCAACAACGCGCCCATCGGCGGACTCAAGGTCACCACTGACAATGCGTGGTTCGCCGTACGGCCGTCAGGCACGGAAGACGTCTACAAGATCTACGCCGAATCCCTGCGCGATGAGGACCACCTGCTCCAGGTCCAGCACGATGCCCGCACTCTCGTCGACGGGGTTCTGGAGTAAGGTCCAACAGTCCTACGGCTGGGCTTTTGGGTGCGACGCAGTGAGCTGGCCCTGGTCTCGAGAGGCCCGGGCGGCGATTTCCCGGCGCGCCGTCTCTGAATTACTGCATCCGCGTGTTCAAAGTGTGAGCGCAGGGATCCTGATCGCTGCACCCACACTTTGAACACACGGCTACGTATGCGCGGGCGCAGGTGCGGCCGGTGATCGCAGCTTCACGGCACTGCGCGGACCCCTGCTCAGTCCCTCGCGGACTTCTGTTCATTTTGTAAGCCCTCAGCGGGTCACGGTCGGATATCGCTGTCCGGTCGAAATTGTCGCAGAACGGGCTCCCCAACGACTCCCAAACAGAACGAACTTCAGAGCGGTCAGCTTCATGTTCCGCCAGGTCGCACAGGCAGGAACCATTGCCGTTTACCTGGCGTTCGCCACCCTTTGACATCGCATGTCGCACGACTGCAATATTCCTGTCTTCGCGCTGTTATCCGCTTTGATTGTGCTCACAGTCACCGTTGCCTCTCCCTCAGGATCGGCGACAAGACTGATCTGCGACAACGACCCGTCGCCTAGTCACGACGACACAAAAGCAGAAGGGAAAGCACAATGAAACCCACTATCCGCACACGAACTGCAGCTCTCGGAATCGCCACCGTCGCCGGACTGGCCGGTCTTGGACTCGCGTCCGGACCGGCCATGGCCGCTGATTCCGGTGCTGCCGATGCCTCGACCCAGTCGGCCGCCACGGACGTCGACACGCAGTCCATCTATTATCCGATCGAAGCCGGCAAGTATGCAGATGAACTCGTCATCGCCTGGGGCCAGGACAACACCGACCGAGTCGAAGCGTTTGCCAACGACGAAGTCGCCGAGAAGCTGTCAGACCACGGCAATGACGACGGTTCTCACTGGAGGAACTCCGGAGCAGAAGGCGCCGCAGGAACAACGTACATCACGTACCGGAATACCGAGACCGGCGAGAAGATGACGCTCGGTGTCTCCAACCAGGCCATCGGCGACCAGGACGAATGGGGTGCAGCACCCCACGCTGTGCACCAGGTCAAGTTCGAAGGCTGACTCGCCTCGACCTCATCGCCTTTAGTTCCAGTCATCGATCTAAAACTCGATGACTGGAACTAAAGGCGATTATGCGTCCGCTGATATCGGCCGAAACTCGCCGTACAACAAGAGCCCCGCTCCAGAACGATCCTGGAGCGGGGCTCGGTGTGTGACTCCGCAGAGCTGGGCCTCGGCGTCCGCGGCTAAGGTGAGCCGCCTCGGCGAGGGTTGCCCGGGGACGAGCCGCCCCGGCGAGGTTTTAGAGGTGGGCCTCCGGGGCGTTCTGCACGTAGTCGGCCACGGTATCGTTCTTGAACGCGTCGCGGACCTTCTTCAGCTCATCCTCGTCGACGTTGACGATCGACTGACCGTCCGGGGAGGTGCCGACGCCGGCGACGGGCGCGGTGAAGAACTCGATGTCACCGGGACGGACGTCGCGCATATTGAACGCGGTCGCGGAGATGTACTTCGCGTCCATGCCCGAGTCGACGTACATGTACGGCGCGAAGTTCTTGACCATGTCCTGGATCTTCTTCGGGTTCGACAGCGTATCGGCCGAGATCATCTCATTCGTCAGACCGCGGATGAACGCCTGCTGATTGCGCGCACGCTGGAAGTCGCCGTCCTTGAACTGCTTGCGCTCGCGCACGAAGGTCAGCGCTTCGTCACCGTTCAGCACGTTCTCACCCTGGGTGAAGGTGTGGCCGTTCTTCTCGAACGCCTGCTCGGAATTCACGGTCACCCCGCCGAGGCTGTCGGTCAGTGCCTTGAATCCTTCGAAGTCGATGATCGCCACGTGATCGAGTTCGGTGCCGATGAAGTCCGAAACCGTCGATACGGCCAGCGGCAGACCGCCGTATGACAGTGCCGCGTTGATCTTCGACTTGCCGTGGCCCTCGATATCGACGTAGGTGTCGCGCGGGATCGACATGATCTGGACGTTGCCGCCGTCTTCGGGCAGGTGCATGACCATGATCGTGTCCGAACGCAGGCCGCGCGAATCGTTGACGTCGACATCTTTCATCGACTCGTCCGAGCCCAGCAGCAGGATGTTCGTGCCGTCGCCGTCCTTGCCGCCGCCGGACTTGCCGAAGACCTGCTCATCGCTGAGCTGGTTCGCGTTCTTGTCGAACGACCGGCCGACGCTCCAGACGTAGAGCCCGATGCCGAGCACGCCGAGGATGACGATGATCAGCAGTGCGACGAGTACCTTGCGCCAGACGCGCTTCTTCTTGCGCGGGCGCTGCTGTTCCTCGTTCTGGTGGTCGAAGAGATCGTCGAAGGTGGTGTTGTCCGTCATCGGCACTCCGGGGTTTGAGCGGTCGGCGCCGGGCGCCGGGGTCATTGGGCAATCCCGCTCATTGTATAGCGACCGAGGTGACCCATTTCTCAGCCACGCGACTCACCCCGTACCGCACTGCGGAGGCGAACGGGAGGGCAGGGCCGCCTCGGCGAGGTGTTCTGCCTTGTCAGACGCAGTGATCCCCGGTTTCGACCGGGTGGACCGGGACTGATACCGGTTCGTTACCCACCAATGACCTCCGGCGCCGAGGTGAGGGGACTCACCAGTAATAACGCACAATTCGTCTGGCTGTCGCTGAGGGCGCTCGGTAGACTTTCCTGGTGTTCAATAACTATCGGGAAATTCTGTCGCTTCCCGGTGCTCTCAAGTTCTCCTTGGCCGGTCTCGTCGCCCGAATGCCCATCGCAGTGCTGGGGCTGGGAATCGTCCTCTTCATCCAGGGCGTGACCGGGTCGTACGGCATGGCGGGCATCGTCTCCGCCGTCTACATGATCGTCCAGGCGCTTGCGGGCCCCGGGATCGCTCGCCTCGTCGACCGCCTCGGCCAGGCGAAGGTCATGGTGCCCATCGTCATCACCCACCTCATCGCGTTGGCGCTGCTCATCGTCTCCGTGTACGAGGAATGGTGGACGGGATTCGTCTTCGTCTTCGCCGGCATCGGCGGCGCCACCGTCGGCTCCGTCGGTTCGCTCGTGCGCTCACGTTGGTCGCATATCGTCGACACCCCGAAGAAGCTGCAGACCGCGTTCTCGTGGGAATCGGTCGCCGATGAGCTGATGTTCGTCTCCGGGCCGGTTCTGGCCACGGTGCTCGCCACCGCTGTGTGGCCGCCGGCCGGAATCATCCTCTCGATGATCACCGTCGGCGTCGGCTCGCTGCTGCTCTACATCCAGAAGTCGACCGAACCCCCACCGGTGGAGCGGACCACCGAGGCGAAGGGCCACGTGTTCTCGAATCCGGGCATCTTCGCGATCATCATCGTCAACATTTTCCTCGGCGTAAACTTCGGTGCCGTCGACGTCATCGCCGTCGCCTTCGCCGACGAACTCGGCGTGAAGTCCTCTGCCGGTGTGCTGCTGTCGTGCCTGGCGCTGGGATCGCTCATCTCCGGCGCGCTGTACGGGGCCCGCAACTGGCAGGCCGCCGTCCATCACCGCTTCGGCGTGGCCGTGTCCGCTCTGGCCGTGGGCGCATGTCTGATGCTGCTGGCCAACTCGATGATCACCTACGGCATCATCCTCATCGTCGTCGGATCCGCGATCGCACCGAGCCTCATCGGCGCGAACTCCGTCATCGAGCAGCTCGCTCCCCCGCGCAGGCTCACCGAGGCATTCGCCTGGTTGGGCACCTCGCTGGGCTTCGGCGTCGCCTTCGGATCGGCCGTCGCCGGCAACATCATCGACGCCTTCGATGCAAAGACCGCGATGCTGCTGCCTGCCGGCTGCGCAGTGCTGGGAGCGATCATCGCGCTGTCGCTGCTCAAGCTGCTCAACCCTTCGCGGTCGAGTCACGAAGCCCGGCTGGAGAAGGACCGTCGGCGCGAGCGAGTTGTGGAGGCGTAAAGCGCGCTGAGGCGCGCTTGCGCGATCGCTGTCTCGCGCGCTGGTGTCACGTGCAATGGGCGGCAGTGCCGCCTGCCGGCGACCGCCTCGGCGAGCATCCGTCACTGTTAGTGTCACGCCCTCACGTGAGTCTCTTTTCGCACCGGCCGGTGAGCATCCGTCACCCATAGCGACAAAACACCCCGTTGCGGCGGGGTGTTTTCGCGTTTGCGGGAGGTGATGTACGGAGGCGGCGACGGCCCGCTGGCTCAGCCCGGCCGTGGTGGCGCGATCGCGAGCCTGCGCGATCCCGCTACTGCAGGGCCTCCTCGGCGAACTCCCCACCAACTCTGCTGTCCACCTGTATGAACGACCCCAGACTGCCTGTACCAATGCCGCATAGCGGGCGGATGAGGGAGCGCGCAGGGTGGATCTGACACAACTACGAGGAGGTAGTCACGTGAAAGAAGCACCCACCGGCTCACCATCGAGCACGGCGACCGACGGCGGGAATCAGCTGAAGAAGGGCCTCAAGCAGCGTCACCTCACGATGCTCGCACTCGGCGGAGTCATCGGCGCGGGCCTGTTCGTCGGGTCAAGCGCCATCATCGCCGATGCCGGACCGCTGGCCTTCGTCTCCTACGGCATCACCGGGATCATCGTCTTCCTCGTCATGCGCATGCTCGGCGAGATGGCCGCTGCCAAACCGACCACCGGCTCATTCACCGACTATGCCCATATGGGGCTCGGCCGTTGGGCGGGCTTCACCACCGGCTGGCTGTACTGGTACTTCTGGGTCATCCTCGTCGGCTTCGAAGCCGTGGTCTGCGGGCAGACGATCCAACGCTGGTTCCCGGACATCCCGGTCTGGGCCACCGCCGGCACCGTCCTGGTCATCATGACGCTGGTCAACCTCATGTCCGTCGGCACATTCGGAGAGGCCGAATACTGGTTTGCGAGCATCAAGGTCGCGGCCATCATCGTCTTCATCGCCATCTGCGCGGCCTTCGTCGTCGGACTCTGGCCCGGTCAGTCCGCGGACTTCAGCAACCTCACCGCACACGGCGGACTGCTGCCCAATGGCGTGCTCACCCTCTTCACCGGAGTCGTCGCCGTGGTCTTCTCGATGACCGGCGTCGAAGTCGCCACCATCGCCGCAGCCGAGTCAGAGGAACCGGTCAAAGCCATCCGCCGGGCGGTCAATTCCGTCGTGTTCCGCATCCTCGCGTTCTTCATCCTCTCGATGATCCTCATCGTCATCGTCGTTCCCTGGAACACCATCGTGCCGGGCGAATCACCGTTCGTGACTGCGCTCGACCACATCGGAGTGCCCGCAACGGCTGACCTGCTCAACCTCGTCATCGTCATCGCCGCACTCTCCGTCCTCAACACGGGGATGTACACGGCGTCGAGGATGCTCTTCGTCATGGGCAACCGCCGGGACGCACCGAAGGTCCTGACGACGACGAACAAACGCGGCGTTCCCGTCATCGGCATCCTCTCGTGCACCGTCATCGGGTATGGATGCGTCGCACTGTCGGCGCTGTTCCCCGAGGATGTCTTCGACTTCCTCATCAATTCCTCAGGAGCCGTGTTCCTCTTCGTCTACCTGATGATCTGCCTCTCGGAACTCAAGCTGCGCCGCAAGTGGGAGAAGGAGCGTCCGGAGGTCCTCGTCTTCAGGATGTGGCTCTACCCGTACCTGCCCGCAGCAGTGACGATCGTCATCGCTGCCGTGCTCATCAGCATGCTCTTCCGCTCCGACCTGCGCATCGAGCTCCTGCAGGGACTGGCGGTGTGGGCGATCCTGTCGATCATCCACTTCGCCACCCGCCGTCGCCAACAGACTCCTTCAGTCGGCGACGATGTCGGCGAGGTCAATGCCGGTGCGGCGAGCGCTCTCGATCGCCAACCACAGCAGCGCCGTTCCCCGCGATGACGCGGGCGCGAAGCCGATGAGTTCGGTGACCTTGTTCATTCGGTAGACGAGGGTCTGCCGGTGGATGGTCAGCTGTTCGGCGCTGCGACTCCAGTTGCCGTCGTTGCCGAGGAATACCCTCACCGAGGCGACCAGATCGGTGGAGTTCGCCCGATCGTAGTCGATGACGGGACCGAGGATCCCTCGGACCAGGTTCCTCACTTCGGCGGGTGTCGCGGGGAACATCGACACGGTCTGGTCGTCGTCGTACCTGACGACGGGTGATTGCAGCTCCACTGCACGTGATCCTGCCAGCTTCGCTTGGCGGACCACCTCGGGGAAAGAGGAATTCGAGGTCAGCGTCGAGCTGACACCGGTGACGACGTCAGGGCCGACCGCCTCGGCGATTCTGTGCAGAAGATCAACGTCGTCGGGGACGACGCCCAGCAGCTGAGAGCCCTGGCGGAACAGCAACGGGGCAAGTCCATCGAGCCACGTGCGGCGGTGCACATCGCCATCGGCCGGTTCGGCCTCGGAGGTCGACCTCCAGCAGGCGATGACCACCGCCTCTGTCAGTCCGCGCCGGTTGAGCTCGGGCCACACAGCCGAAGGTGTGATCGTCTCTGCCAACAGTCCGGAGAACAGCTCCTGACCCGATTGCCGCAGACGGTCCTGCTCTGCACCTCGGTAGCGGAATTCCATGGTGAGCAGCCCGACCACATGAGCCAACAGGGGTTTGTCCGGCAGCGCATCGGCGAGCGGTGAGGCGACCAGTCGGAGGTGGGGATCACCGGGCAGCGCGATCGCTTCGGCGGCGGTGTCCGGGGCATCGCTGAGACCCGCGCGCTCGGCATGACGACCGGCGAACAGAACGGTGTCCTCCCGTCCATCCCATAGGCACAGCGCCCACCCGCTGATCTTCTCCAGAGCGCTGAGCCGGTTGCCGATGCTCTGTCCGGTTTCGACCTCCATGCTGTTGACGTCATACAGACGTCTGATCGCTGCGATGCGACGTCGTTCGGCGTCGATGGAGCTTTCGATGACGGCTCGGGCCAGAGTGACGAACTGCAGATCGAACCGACCGGTGAGCACCGGGAACTTGCGCGCGGTCGCAGCTTCCAGCATCTGCTCGCTTGCCGCGGGACTCTTCGGTCCGAGCGCGAGAACGAGTGCGCTGACTCCGGCGTCGACGATCTTATCCAACCATTCCACCTGGTCAGCAGGGGCTTTGGGGATTCCCGGGCCGGTGGTCATCACCAGGTCTCCGGATCCTACCCAGTTCCATGGGTCGTCGAGATCGCACACGTGTGCCCACGTGACCATCCGATGGCCGCCGGCCTGACCGGCCACGAACTCGAGGCCCATCGTCGGCAGGGCAGCCAGATCATCTACCGAGATCATCATCATCCTTCATTGGAGTACCCTGTCGAATCGGGCGGACAGATCCACATCATCACATGCGCGAGCCGGACGAGACTAGCCAAACGTATGAACGGGAGACAGAAGGCTGTGCACATCACGGGTGCCTGGGCGCAGAACGACCGCGAATACTGATCTCATACAGCTCAACAGCACTCCACTGACCCTCCAACGAAGGAGACCCCGTGCGCACTTCTCACTCCCCCAATACGCTCGCAGACACCACCGGCTCGACTGTCGCAGCGACACCGGCTGAGGGGACACCGACCACGTCGCAGGAGACAGCCCTGTGGAAGACCGACCGGACCGGGCAACGGCGGGCGGCTTTGGATGAGGACGTCACCGTCGACGTCGCCGTCGTCGGGGCCGGCTACACAGGACTGTGGACCGCGTATTACCTGCTCAGGGAAGACCCGAGCCTCAGGGTCGCCATCGTGGAGAGGGAGGTCGCCGGCTTCGGTGCATCCGGTCGCAACGGCGGCTGGGCCTCGGCGATCTTTCCTATCTCGCTGGCTCGGGTCGCCCATTTCCACGGGCACACTGCGGCACTCGACCTGCAGCACGCGATGAACGACGCCGTCGACGAGATCGGTCGGGTCAGCACTGACGAAGGCATCGACTGCGACTATGCGAAGGAAGGGTTCATCTCCTTGGCGCGCAACCCGGCACAGCTGGCCAGGGCGCGGGCATCGGTCAAGGCGACGGAGGACTTCGGTGCCCACGGTCAGTTCAAATTCCTCGACGCCGCCGAGGCGGCCGACCAGGTCAGGGCCACCTCGGTGCTCGGTGCGACGTTCACCCCACATTGCGCGGTCATCCAACCCGATCACCTCGTGCGCGGCCTCGCGGCGTGGGTCGAATCCCACGGCGGCGCCATCTATGAGGACACCCCCGCCCTGACGATGGAATCCGGTCGAGTGGGGACCCCTGGCGGGGTCGTCTCCGCCGAGGTGGTCGTGCGGGCGACCGAAGCCTATACTCCCGAGTTCCCTCAGCATCGCCGCGAAGTCGCACCGCTGTATTCGCTGGTGGTGGCCACTGAACCGCTGCCTGCCGACCTCCGCTCCGAGCTCGGGCTCGACGGCCGGAAGGCATTCAACGATCTGCGGAATCTGCGCATCTACGCCCAGTCGACAGCCGATGGACGGATCGTGTTCGGCGGACGCGGAGCCCCGTATCACTTCATGTCCCGGGTCGATCCGCGGTTCGACACCGACACTCGCATCCACAACAAGATCGTCGACACCATGCACGACTTCTTCCCACAGCTGCGCGACGTGCCCATCGCCCACCGCTGGGGCGGACCGCTCGGAGTCCCCCGCGACTGGTTCCCCTCGGTCGGACTCGACCGCTCCCGCGGAATCGCCTGGGCCGGACCCTACGTCGGCGATGGAGTCGCCACCAGCAACCTGGCGGCGCGAGTCCTGCGCAACCTCATCCTCAATAAGCCCGACGAGCTCAACTCGCTGCCGATCGTCGACCACCGATCACCGAGGTGGGAGATCGAACCGTTCCGATGGGTCGGGGTCAATGCCGGACTGGCGGCAGCCGAACTCGGGGACTTCGAGGAGCGGATCACGAAGCGGCCCTCGAAGATCTCGGCCCTGCTCGAAAGGCTCACCGGGGCGCACTGACCTCAATCCGTTCCACGTCTGCCAACCACCAATACTCACTTCCAAACTCAAACTCACACTCAGAAGGGATTCCCATGACCACTCTCACTCACATTCCCACCAACGACATCGACGGCTCACTCAAGGATGCCGGCGTGCGCGCAGGCGCCGACAGCGGCAATCCCCTGCTGCGCACTCTCCCTGTCGACCCGGGCAACAGCGCTCAGACCGGGATCTGGGAGTGCCAGCCCGGCGGCTGGCCGGTCATCGACCGCCCCGATACCGAGGTCTGCTACATCCTCTCCGGGCGCGCGACTCTGACCGATGACGAGTCCGGGCAGCAGGTGGAGATCTCGACAGGTTCGTTCGTCGTCTTGCCTGTCGGCTGGACCGGACGCTGGGATGTCACAGAGACGGTGCGCAAGGTCTACGTCATCTACTGAGCGCCCAGGCCCTGTGCTGCAGCCCTCACCATTGGTGCCACACCCTCGCGCTAGCTTCTCTTCACACCGCTGGATGCACATCCATCACCCATAGCGCGAAAACACCCCGTTGCGGCGGGGTGTTTTCGCGTTTGTGGGAGGTTGTGCGCGGAGGGGATGGCGGCGCGACCGCTCAGCCCAGCACCAGTGGCTCAAACGCGAGCCTGCGGGGTACGGAACTGCAGGGCCTCCTCGGCGATGTCAAAGATCATTGACATCACAATGTCAAACATGCTTTACTTTTAGATGTAAAGAGAAGTTGACATCAAGGAACGGTATGGAAGTTCAGACCTCGGACCTCAAGCAGGTTCGCAAGGCTGCGGTGCTGACGCAGGCACAGTTGGCCCAGCTCACCGGGGTGTCGCGGCAGACGATCATCGCGACCGAGCGCGGCGACTACGCCCCCAGCGTCTATCTGGCGCTGCGCATCGCCCGAGCCTTGGACACGACAGTCGAAGAGATCTTCTCACTTCAGGAGGAATCGTCATGAACAACATCAGCGACAACAAGAACCGCCCCAACGCCTTTGCCGACAGAATCGCCGGCTTCGACGACCCCTCGATGGGAGACGAACGCGAACGCGACGTCATTCTGCGGGCATATACCTTGGGGGCCGTCGTCTCCACCTACGTGTTCTTCGCGCTTGCACTCATCTTTGCCGTCTTCGGCGCGGGAATGTGGAGTGTGCTCATCGTCTTCGGCTCCATGGTGACCAGCATCGTCATCTCTGCATACTGCCAGCGTGAGAATGTGGACTTCTCCATGTCGATGGCTCGCGTCTCGCCGAGGCGGCTGATCGTCGGCAATATCGTCGGCGCCCTGTTCGCCATCGTTTGGGTCGGTGCAATCGTCTTTCATATAAGCAACGGCTACCCGCTCATCGATGTCGGAATGGGCAATCAAACGATGCCAGGTGCTCCCTCCAGCACCTATTCCATCGCGATCGGCGCTGCGTTCGGCTTCATCGTCGCGCTGACCATCATGACGATCTCCCGGGTACGAAAAATCAAGCAGGCCCGCGCCGAGGCGGCCGCCGCCGCTGAGATCGAAGACGAGGACTGATTCCGCTCGGTTCTTGAGGAGCAGTGATTGAGCGTCCATCACCCTCAACGCAAAAACACCCCGTTGCGGCGGGGTGTTTTTGCTGTCTGCGGTGCGACATACCACCTAGTTGCCACTGCTACGCTTGAGACTCCGTGAAAGAGACCGAGGAGGTGGTACCAGTGAACGCAGTTTCGAAGGTGCTCCCCTACGGAGTCACGGTCGGACGGTAGGTCGTCCGGGAGCGCCGATCATTCATCGCACTCCCGAAAGGCACGACCATGCATTTCACCTCCGAACAGCACTTCGACGGGGATTTCGTCGAACGTCAATTCCGCCTCGGCGATACTCCGGGCATTCTTTGGACTCCGTCCTCCGCATCAGAAACCGAGCCGGTTCCGATCATTCTCATGGGTCAGCCCGGCGGCATCGGCATGGAGCGGATGTACCCGCGACTGATGGCACGCGCCCGCAGCACCGCCGCACTCGGGTTCGCATCCGCTTGCCTAGAGATGCCCGGTTTGGGTGAGCGTCCACGCCTCCCCGGCATGGATCAGGCACGCAATCGGCTGCGTTCTGCCATCCTCGCCGGCGAATCACCCTCCACTGATGTCATCAACGAGCTCATCCTGCCGCTCGTCGAGCAGGCAGTTCCCGAATGGCAGTCGCTGCTCGACGAACTCCTGCGCCTTCCCGGTCTTGCTGACAGTGTCGGCTTCTCCGGCGGAGTGATTGCGATCGCTGTCCGGCTGGCTGCGATCGATTCCAGGGTCGCGGCAGCCGGGCTCTTCGCCGGCAGCTTCATTCCCCAGTCGACCATGGAAGAAGCCCGGCGCGTGACCATTCCGCTGCACGTCCTCCTGCAGTGGGATGACGAAGGCAATGACCGTGCGGCCGCCCTCGAACTCTTCGATGCTTTCGCTTCAACCGAGAAGACGCTCTACGCCAATATGGGCGGACACACAGGAGTCCCGGAATTCGCCGGCGAGGATGCCGCCCGGTTCTTCGCCCGCCACCTGAAATGAGCTGACCGCTGCGGCGGGGGCCCTGGGGACGAGGAGATACTCCATCGGCCCCGCCGCGTCAGGCCCAGTCCTTCTTCGCCGACGTTTCGCCGACTCCGGCGTTGAAGACGTTGTGCGGGTCGAGGTCCTTGAAGTGCGCTTCCATCTCCGGCGGCACGGGGTAGAGCCGGCCGTAGTTGTGCTCGGCGGGCACGGCCGCACCGCGGGCCTCGAGCAGCTCAATCATCTGCTGCTTCAGCGCCACCGTGTCGACGCCTTTTTTCGCCACGTGGTCCTGGTGGAAGACGTGGCAGAAGAAGTGCCCGTAGTAGGAGCTGATGTGCAGCTGGTCGGCGATCTCGTCGGGCAGCACCTCGAGCCAATCGTCATCGTCGCGGCGCAGCGCCACATCGAAGGTGATCATGTCCGAGGAGTCCTCACGGTTGAGGTTGAAGTACCGGGTCGCCGCACTTGCGGCACCGAAACGGTGGAGCATCGCGGACTGAGCCTCATCGGCACTGCACACGAAATAGTTACCGTGGTGGGCATCCTCGGCGAAGAAGTCGTTGAGGAACGCACCCATGCGATTCTTCTCCTCGGCGCTGACGACGAGGAGAAGATGATGCTCGAAGCGGTCGCGGTACTCGAGCATCCGCTTGGGCAGCTGCTGCGGCAGCAGGCCGAACGCGTTCTGCGCGATCGTGTCGGCGACGGTCTCGCCGAAGAACGGCAGCTTCGCGAACACGCCGTTGGCCCAGTTCTTCAGCGCGAACAGCTTGATCTGCTCGCGGCTGCCAGCGTGCTTGACCGAGACGAACGTGTCTTTGCCGTACTTCTCGGCGAGGTCGAACGAGGGTCGGCCCATGTATTCGCCCGAGATCGGCAGCGGCATCTCCGAGGTCAGTATCGCCCGTCGCAGATCTTCGAGTTCGGTCGAGGAGTTCGTGCCGACGTAGAACGTGGTCGCTCCCTCTTCCTTCGGGAAGGTGCGAGTGCGCACGGCGAAGACCATGAGTTTTCCGGCCGAACCGGAGGCCTCGTACAGGTAGTCGGAGTTCGAATTGAATCGAGCCGGTGAGTCGACGATCCTGCGGACCTGCTCGCCGTATTCGGTCTCCGTCGTGTCCTTTGGGGCGGGCGTGACCCCGGCGGGATCCCAGTCTCCGCGCTGGAGTTTGTCGAGGATGTGGGCGGGGTCGTCACCGAGCTCCACGCCGAGGTGGTTGACCAGTTCGAGTCGCCCCTCCTCGTTGACGCGGGCGAAGATCGCGTGCTTCGTGAACGCCGGACCCTTGCGGATCTGGGAGCCGCCGGAGTTGTTGGCGATGCCGCCGATGACGGAGGCGCCGATCGAGGACGAGCCGATGACCGAGTGGGGTTCGCGGTGGAACGGGGCGAGCGCCTCGTCGAGTTCGTACAGTGTGGACCCGGCCAGACAGATCGCCTCGCGGGCATCGTTGATGAGATAGATCTCGTTGATCCGCAGGGTCGAGATGATGACGATCGGACGGTCGTAGTCCTGCGCGCCCGGACCGGAGCCGCCGGTCAGGCCGGTGTTGGCCGACTGCGGAATGACGATGAGGTCGTTGTCGACGCAGACCTGCAGGGCCCGCCACATGTCGACGAGGCTGCCGGGTCGCAGCACGGCCAGCACATTGCCGCCGCCGAAGCGGTTGCCCTTGGCGTACGGTGCGGTCGCCCGCGCGGAGGTGAGGACGTGGCGCGGCCCCATGATGTCGATGAACGCGTTGACGGCTGGGGACTGGTGACGTGTCTTGCCGGGCATATGGTCGATCCCTATCGGTAGGCGACGGTTGTTCTCATGGTAGGTGTCTCGGTTCGCACCCCGCACCCCCTCTCAGAACTACCCGACGGCGGCCCAGCTACCTGGCGCCAGGTTGCTGGGCCGCCGTCGGGTAGCAATTAGGGGTGTTTGGTGGATATGGCGACTGCTGTGAGGCAGGCCAGGCAGATGACGGCCACGGCGGCCAGAGACACCGTGTACGACAGCACAGTCAGCAAGGCGGCGAGCACCGTGGGCAGCAGGAACCCGGAGTACGCCAGCGAATAGTAGACCCCGGTGATGCCGGCGAGCTCCTGCGGTGAGGCGATGGCCTGGACGATGATGAGCCCGGAGACCACACAGATTCCGTACGCGACACCGAGCACGATCGCCACGATGAACGCGAGGATCGGGTCCGCCAGAAGTGCGGCCACCGCCCCGAGCCCCATCCCCACGGTCATCAGCCCGAGTCCGACGACGAGCGCCCGCCCGCCGGTCAGCCGGTTGATCCACGGCACGATGTTCTGCACCAGCGCACCGGCTCCGAGCGTGACGACGGTGAGCACCGTGGCGTACAGCGTCGTCCACTCCCCCAGCTCGCCCTGCACGATCGCCGGCATCACGGCATAGGCGACCCCGGCGGCACCGAACACCCAGGGCGCAGCCGGCACGATCAGTCGCAGGATCGTCCGATGTGCGACGAGCGGAACACGCAGACCGTGCCACCAATGGCCTGCTGCCCGGTGGTCGCGAGGCATCGATTCCGGCGCGAAGATCACCAGGATCAGGGCGGCGAGGTTGAGCACTCCGTGCACGGCGTAGGGCACGACTTCGGGCACCGGTCCCCATTGGGCCAGGCATCCGGTGACCGCCGCGCCCATGGCAAACCCCAAGGTCAGCGTCAGTGAAGGACGCCGGGCACCGGCGGTGATTCCGGCCTGGTGATCGAACGGCGGGGCCGAGAGCTCCTTGATCCAGCTCGTGCCCACCGACATCGCCACCCCGACGCCGATTCCCGCGAGCACCCGGCCCAGGCAGAGCAGCCAGAACAGATCGAAACCGAGCCCGAGGCCGAGGCTGCCGGCTATCGCGGCGAGCGATCCGGCGATGAGGACCGGTTTGCGTCCGTGCCGATCCGACAGCGCCGAGGCGACCAACAATCCCGGAATGAGTCCGCCCACGTACATCCCCAGCAGCAGGTTCGCCTGCCAGATGGCGTATCCGCCGTCCTCCTCATACATGTGCACGAGCGGGGTGAAATGATTGCCGCCCCATGCGAGCAGGAACATCGCCGGGGCCACCATCAGCCACGCCCGTGCCCGCCATGGCCGTTCCGGCCCTCGATCGGGAGCCACCTCGCCGAGGTGGGACCGGGCAGGGTTCGGAACCGGCGTTTCGATGTCCGTGGTGGGGGCCGCCTCGGTGCGGGTATTCCTATTCCCGGTGGGGACTGCCTCGGCGGCGGTATCGGTCGTGGAGGTCGAGGGGTAAGCGGTCATGGTCCTCCTCAGCGGGACTGCGGGAAGTGGGAGCCTTCGATGTGGTCGCGGACGAGACGGGCGAAGCCTTCTGCGTCGCCCGCCTCGGCGCGGTCGGTGAGCGTTTCGTGCTCGGTCAGGAGCGTGTCGAGGGCGTGCGGCGCGTCAATGGCGACCTGGAAGGTCAGGCGGGCCAGGCGCGGGCCCATGGTCGTGAGCATCTCGGTGACGATGGCGTTGTCGCCGCTGCGGATGAGGCGGGCGTGGAAGGCATAGTCGGCGCTGGCGAAGCCGAGCGGATCGCCCCCGTCAAGTGCCTTCCTCTGCTCGCCGAGCAGGGTGCGCAGATCGGCGGCCAGAGCGGTGAGGTCGCCGCCGTCGGCCAGTGTCTCCACGGCGTCGATCTCGAACATCGAGCGCACGGCGAGCAGGTCGCGGCGCTCCTTGCCCGTCACGGTGGTCACGAGCGCGCCCTTCTTGGGGACGAGGCGGACGAGGCGCCAACGCTCGAGCTGGAGCATCGCCTCCCGGGCGGGGGTGCGACTGGCGTTGTGCGCAGCGGCGAGGTCGGACTCGATGAGGAGGTCGCCGGGTTCGTGTCGGCCTTCGATGATCTCCCGGGCGGTCGCCGCGGCCATCCGAACGGCGATCGGAGCGGAGTCGTCGATGCGCTGCCAGGGCAGTGTCAGCAAATCATTCACGGACCCACGATAACAGATGCATACATTGATGCATGCATCTAACGTTTCGGACTACCTGACGGCGGCCCAGCAACCTCGCGCGAGGTTGCTGGGCCGCCGTCAGGTAGTAATTATCGGGAGGGCACTTGGCCGGTGGTGAGCAGGTGGGTGAGTACGTCGGTGACGGTGGCGACCGCGTGGCTGCCGTCGGCCCTCTCCACCAAGGCCAGCTGCACGCTGTCCTCCCGCATCGCCTCGAACGCCCGCACCACGGTCATCGATCCGTCCACGACGGTGACGGGTCGGGCCGCCTCGGTGATGGGAGCATCCTCGGCGAGTCCGAGCACATCCCTGACGTGCACCACATGACTCAGCGGGCCGTCAGCCTCGGTGTGCACGAGGATGCGACGGTGACGGTCACAGCGCGACGCCTCGCGCACCTCCCCTGCAGTCGCTGCCGGACCGACGGCCGTCGGCTCCGGGCGACCGGCCACGAGCTCGTCAAGTGTGAGCCGGGTGAGGTCGAGGGCTCCGAGCAGAGCCTCCGAGGACTCCTTCTCCAAGGTTCCCGCCTGCGCCGAATGCTGCAGCAGCTGCCGCAGGTCCTCGGGCGTGTGCGCCTGATCGACCTCGTCGACGGGTTCGACCTTGACCAGGCGCAGGCACGCGTTCGCAGCGTTGTTGAGCACATGCAGCAGCGGGCGGGTGAGGAACATGAACGCCCGCATCGGCAATGCGAGCATGATCGCCGAGCGTTCCGGGTGCGCCACCGCCCACGACTTCGGCGCCATCTCACCGACGACGAGGTGAAGGAAGGTGACGATGATGAGGGCGAGGACGAAGCCGACGATGTCGGCGATCCACAGCGGCAGGCCCAGCGCCTCGGCGACCGGGGTGATCCAGTGGTGGACGGCCGGTTTCGTGATCGCCCCGAGCGCCAGGGTGCAGGCCGTGATGCCCAGCTGCGACCCTGCCAGCAGCACCGACAGCTCAGTCGAGCTGCGCAGGGCGGCTCGGGCCGAGCGGCTGTCCGCGGCCGCGTCTTCGAGACGGTGCCGTTTGGCGGCGATGAGCGCGAATTCGACGGCGACGAAGAACGCGCTGAGGCCGATGATGACGATCGTGATCACGGTGATGACCCAGGGGTTGCTCATCGTTCCACCTCGATTCCGATCCGCAGCCGCGCGGGCACATGCGTGGCCACCTCGATGACGTCGATGACGAGGCGCTCGGTCTCCGGGGTGTCGTCTCCGCCGAGGTCGGCGGGGTCGATCGGCAGTTCGATCGAGACCCGGTCGCCCACCTCGGGGAATCCGCGGAGGTGTTCGATGACGAGTCCCGACAAGGTCTGCGCCGAGGTGGTCGGCAGTTCTCGTTGGAGCACGCGGGCCACCTCGTCGAGGGGGATGATCCCGGGCGCCGTCCAGGTGCCGTCGCCGGTCTCGATGAGTTCTTCGACGATGTGGTCGTGCTCGTCGGCGATGTCACCGACGAGTTCCTCACCGAGGTCCTCCATCGTCAGGATTCCGGCGAAGCCGCCGTATTCGTCGACGACGCAGGCCATCTGCTCCCGCCGTTTGAGGAGCGTGGCCACCGCGTCCGGCAACGGGAGGGATTCCGGAACGAAGACCGGGTCGCGCAGGAGGGAACGGACCCCGGTCGCGGTGACGGTGTCGGTGGTGCCCGACCCCGCCTCGGCGAGGACGTCGAGGAGGTCGATCGTACCGATCACCTGATCATCGGCGTCGAGCACGGGGTAGCGGGAGTGGCCGCGGCTCATCAGTTCGCGCACCTCGTCCAGGGGCGTGTCGATGTCGATGACGTCGACGCGGGAGCGCGGCACCGTGGCGTGGGCGACGCTCTGCTGTGGGAAGTCGAGGATGCGGTCGAGGATGAGCGAATCGTCGTCGACGATCTCGCCGCCCTCCCGGGATTCGGCGACGATGTGCTTGAGGTCGCGCCGGGTGGCGGAGTGGTCGACGTCGTGGACCGGTTCGATGCCGAGGACGCGCAGCAGGGCGTTCGAGGCTTTGTCGAAGATCCTGATGAGCCAGCCGAAGACGGCGAGGTAGATCGAGGTCGAGCGGGCGAGCCACGTGGCGAGCGCCTCGGGGCGGGCGATGGCCAGGTTCTTCGGGAACAGTTCGCCGAAGAGCATCTGGATGAGCGTCGAGACGAGCAGGGCGAGGACGGTGCCGATGAGCACGCCTGTGCCGGCAGGGATCGGGGTGCCGCCGAGTGCCTCACCGACGGCGGTGCCGATGAGCGGTTCGGCGACGTAGCCGACGAGCAGTCCGGTGACGGTGATGCCCAGCTGCGCGCCGGAGAGCATGAAGGAGGTGCGGCGGGTGATGGACAGGGCCCTGTCCGCGGCGCGATCACCGGAGGCCGAACGTGCGGCGAGTCGGGAGCGGTCGACGGCCATGTACGCGAATTCCTGCGCCACGAAGTAGCCGGTGGCCACCGTGATGAGGAGGACGACGAGGAGGCCGACGAGAAGCGAGAGCAGCCAGGTCAACGGCGACCACCTGCCCGCGCGCTCTGTACTCGCAGAGCGTCTGCCCGCGCATTATTGAATTGTTCTGAGGTGCGAAGTGTGATGTCCCAGCAGGGACTTCGATAGTCGTCCATGGTCCTTCCGAAAGTGATCAAGTGGGCGGCCAGTCACAATTATCCTGGCCCCGGCTGGCAGAACGCTGAGCACGGACGGGCGGTTACCGACGAACCGTCAGACCGCCTCGGGAACCTTCCTCACCGCTCCCTTGTCTGCGGACTGAGCGAAGGCGGCATAGGCGCGCAGCGCGGTCGATACTGTGCGTTTGCGCTGGCGAGGACGGTAGGGCCCCTCCGCCTCGAGGCGGGACCGACGGCGGTCGAGTTCAGCCTCGGTGACCTCGAGGCTGATCGACCTGCGGGGGATATCGATGCCGATGATGTCGCCGTCTTCGACGAGGGCGATCGTGCCGCCCGCTGCCGCTTCGGGCGAGATATGACCGATCGACAACCCCGAGGTCCCACCGGAGAAACGTCCATCGGTGATGAGCGCGCACGACTTCCCCAGGCCCAGGCCCTTGAGGTACGAGGTCGGGTAGAGCATCTCCTGCATGCCGGGTCCGCCCCGCGGTCCCTCGTAGCGGATGACGACGACGTCGCCTTCCTTGATCTGTCTGCTGAGGATCTTCTCCACCGCTTCCTCCTGTGACTCGCAGACCACGGCGGGCCCGGAGAAGACGTGGATGGATTCGTCGACGCCGGCGGTCTTGACCACGGCACCGTCGACGGCGATGTTCCCGCGCAGCACGCCGAGACCGCCGTCTGCCGAATATGCGTGGTCGATGTCGTGGATGCAGCCGCTGACGGCGTCGAGGTCGAGACTGTTCCACCGGGCCGACTGCGAAAATGCCGTCGAGGAGCGCTTCCCTCCGGGGCCGGCATGCCAGAGTTCCTCAGCGGCAGATGCGGCCTTGCCACCGCGGACGTCCCATTCGTCGAGCCACGCGGACAGGGACGGAGCATGGACGGAGTGGACCTCCTCGTTGAGCAGACCCGCACGGCGCAGCTCCCCCAGAAGTGCGGGGATCCCACCGGCACGGTGCACGTCCTCCATGTAGAAGGTGCGGTCCCCGGCCACGTTCGGGGCGACCTTCGCCAGACACGGCACCCGGCGTGACAGGTCGTCGATATCGTCGAGGTCGAAGTCGACCCCTGCCTCATGGGCGGCGGCGAGCAGGTGGAGGATCGTGTTCGTCGACCCGCCCATCGCCAGGTCGAGAGCCATGGCGTTGCCGAAGGCCGCCGAGGTGGCGATCGCGCGAGGACGAACCGAATCGTCATCGTCCTCGTAGAGGCGACGTGCGAGTTCGACGACGAGGCTGCCCGCCCTTTCGTAGAGGGCCCTTCGCGCGGTGTGCGTGGCGAGCACCGAACCGTTGCCGGGCAGGGAGAGTCCGATCGCCTCGGTGAGGCAGTTCATCGAGTTCGCCGTGAACATGCCCGAACACGATCCGCAGGTCGGGCACGCCGCCTCCTCGATGCGGAGCGCATCGGCATCGGAGGTCGCCTCGTTGACGGCCTCGGACATCGCATCGACGAGGTCGAGCGAGCGGACAGTGCCGTCGGCCAAGGTGGTCCGCCCGGCCTCCATCGGTCCGCCGGAGACGAACACCGTGGGAATATCGAGGCGCAGCGCGGCCATGAGCATGCCGGGCGTGATCTTGTCGCAGTTGGAGATGCAGACGAGGGCGTCAGCGCAATGAGCGTTGGCCATGTACTCGACGGAATCGGCGATGAGGTCGCGTGAGGGCAGTGAGTAGAGCATGCCGCCGTGACCCATGGCGATGCCGTCGTCGACGGCGATGGTGTTGAATTCGCGGGGAATGCCGCCGCCGGCGGTCACTGCCTCGGAGACGATCCGCCCGACCGGGGCGAGGTGAGTGTGCCCGGGAACGAATTCGGTGAAGGAGTTCGCCACGGCGATGATCGGTTTGCGGCCGAGGTCGGCACCGGGGACTCCGGCTGCGCGGAAGAGGGCGCGGGCTCCGGCCATATTGCGGCCGTGGGTGACTGTACGAGAACGATAGGTCGGCATGGAATCTATCTCAGCGCGGTAGTGGCTTCGGCGGAAGCTACCATTGGTACCAGTACTGGGAGTACTATCAATCCATGATTCGACCCCGCACTCCCCGCCGTGAGCAGCTCGGTGAGTTCCTCACCAGCAGACGCAGGGAACGGCAGCGTTCGGCGGCTGGTCTGCCGCCGAATGCCAGGCGCGGTGACAGCGGACTCAGCCGCGAGGAGGTCGCCACCCTCGCAGGGGTGAGCAGCACCTGGTACACGTGGCTCGAACAGGGCCGGGACACCAATGTCTCCAGGCAGGTGCTCACCGCTGTGGCCCGGGTCCTCGACCTCAGCGCCGCCGAGACCGACTATATCCTCGGACTCGTCGAACGAGTCGAAGCTGCTCGGGACGATGAGCCTGCTGAGGTCTCGGAGTCACTGCAGCGTCTGCTCGATGCGCTCGATTTCCCAGCATTCGCTGTCGCCCCTGACTGGACGGTCGCCGGCTGGAATGCGGCCTACGAATGGCTGTATCCGGCGATCACGTCGATTCCGAAGCCCGACCGGAATCTCATCTGGCTCATCTACACCGATCCCACTCTGCGCAGGATGCTTCCCGACTGGGAGGCAGAGAGCCGTCACTTCCTGGCCGAGTTCCGGGTCGAGTCCGGGGTGCGCTTGAGCACGCCGGGGCACCGTGCGCTCATCCAGAGGCTGAGTCAGGCGAGTGAGGACTTCCGCGAGCAATGGGCCGAGCAGACGGTGGAGCGATTCGCGAGCAGGCGGCGCGTCTTCGACCACCACGCGCAGGGCATCGTCGAGTTCGAGCACCACCGACTCATCCCCTCCGAAGACTCCCGCCTGCACGTCGTTATGTACGTCCCTGCTACCTGACGGCGGCCCAGCAACCTCGCGCGAGGTTGCTGGGCCGCCGTCGGGTAGCAAGGGAGGTCAGGGGGTGAAGCGGTAGCCCATGCCCATCTGCGTGTGCAGGTACTGCGGTCGGGCAGGGTCGGTTTCGAGCTTCTGCCGCAGCTGGGACACATAGACCCGCAGGTAACCGCGCTCCCCTGCGTATTCCGGCCCCCATACCTCGGTGAGCAGGGTAGTCGCGTCGACGAGGGCGCCGCGGTGTTTGGCGAACACGCCGAGCATGTTCCACTCGATCGGCGTCAGATGCACCTCGGCGCCTTCGACCGTGAGAATGTGGGAGGCGAGGTCGATGACGACCCGCCCGTCGCCGGTGCGTACGAGAGACGAATCAGCGGCCGAACCCGAGCGTCGCTCGATCGCGCGCAGCCGGGCGAGCACCTC
The DNA here is from genome assembly GCF_024895295.1 of Brevibacterium sediminis. Taxonomy (NCBI): domain Bacteria; kingdom Bacillati; phylum Actinomycetota; class Actinomycetes; order Micrococcales; family Brevibacteriaceae; genus Brevibacterium; species Brevibacterium sediminis. The sequence continues at coordinate 144,968 of NZ_JAHQRN010000008.1, forward strand.
GCCGAGCGAGAAGGGCTTCGTCACATAGTCATCGGCCCCGGCGTCGAGGGCGGCGATCTTGCCGTGGGCATCGTGCCGGGCGGAGACGACGACGATGGGCACCTGACTCCACCTGCGCACCTGGGTGATGAGTTCGATTCCGTCGACGTCGGGCAGACCGAGGTCGAGGAGGATGACGTCGACGGCCGCCTCGGCGAGCGCCTCATTCATCTGTCGCCCGCTTCCGGCGATCGTGACCTCGTGGCCTTTGCCGCGCAATCCCACGCTCACGGCACGGGCGATGTCGGTGTCGTCTTCGACGATGAGCACATGCTTCATGGGGCTTCCTCCCTGCCCGTCAGTCCCGCACCGTCCTGACTCGCTGTTCCCGATTTCAGGGGCGCCCCGTCTCGGAACGGAATGGTCAGCACCGCAGTGAACCCGCCGCCGGGGGTCGGTTCCGCGCTGAGCTCGATGCCCATCGCCCGGCACAGTCCCAACGCCACCGCCATCCCGAGACCGAGGCCTTTCGTGTTGGACTCGTTGAGCCTGGTGAACGGTGTGAAGATGCTCTCAAGCGCCTCCGCTCCCACGCCGGGACCGGAGTCGGCGATGCGCAGGTGCACCGCGTCGGCGCCGGCGGAGGCATCGATCGTGATCGGAGCCCCTTCGCCGTACTTCACGGAGTTCTCGATGATGTTGACGAGCACTCGTTCGACGAGCCCCACATCGACCTCGACCCAGGTTTCGGGGTCGATGTCGACGGCGATGGGCGGGCAGGGGCCACCATCGACCTCGCCGAGCTCGGCGGCCCGAGTTTCCCCGCCGGTTTCATCGATCCCGGTCTTCCGGGCCTCCCCGCCGATCTCGTCGAGCGCCGAGGCAACGAGGTCGGCCACGAGCACCGGAGCGGTCGTAATCGCCACCGCACCGGACTGGATGCGGCTCAGATCGAGGAGGTTGTCGATGAGCTTCTCAAGCCGCAGGGCACCGTGTTCGATGGTCTCGAGCATGAGCCTCCGGTCGGACTCAGTCAGCTCGATCTCGTCGAACAGCAGCGTCGACGTCGCCGTGGTGATCGCCCCGAGCGGGGTGCGCAGGTCGTGGGAAACCGCGGTGAGCAGCGCGGTTCGCACAGCATTGCCGGCTGAGAGCTCCTCAGCCTCGGTACGGCTGCGCTGCAGGGCCGACTCCGTGAGCACCCGCAACAGTCGACCGGCGTAGGCGTCAAGGATCCGCAGCTCGCCGGCGCTGAGCGGTCGGCCGCTCAGCGCCAGGCTGGTGTCGCCGTCGAGGTCGATGACCTCGCTGGCCTGCGCCCGCGATGCAATCGGTTCCCCCGCCGAGGCGAGGACGAGGTCGGCCCCGCCCGTGCCGTCAGTGCGCGTGGTGCCGTCAGTGCGCGTGGTGCCGTCCGGGCCGGCAGCCGTATCGAGCCGACCGAAGCCACCGCCCCGGGTCAAGAGGGCGACCCCGTCGAGACCGAAACTCGTGCGGATACCTGTGACCATGGCCTCGGGGCTGTCGCCCTCAGCGATCATCGATCCAGCCAGCTCGCTGAGCACCGCGGCTTCGTGTTCGGCGGCTTGGGCTTGCCGGGAACGGCGAGCCGCCTGGTCGACGACGGTGGCCACGGCCACGGCGACCGCGACGAAGATGACGAGCGCAAGGATGTTCTCGAGCTGTTTGACCGACAGCGAGTTCACCGGATGAGTGAAGAAGAAGTTAATGAGCCCGGCCCCGAATACGGCCGTCATCACCGCCGGCCAACGCCCGCCGATGAGTGCCACGAACACCACGACGGTGATGAAGGCGAGGAAGTTCATGCTCAGCGAAGTCGATCCGGGGCCGAGGCCGACGAACAGGGCGGTGAGCAGCAGCGGGGCGATCGCACCGCTGATCCAGCCGAGGATGCGGCGGGCCTGCGAGAGCGGATTGGCCCGGGAGCGCTCGCGGTCGGAGCTCCACAGCCCGGCAGCCTGGGCGTGGGTGACCATGTGCACGTCGATGTCGGCCGCAGAGCTGATGACCCGGTTGGCCACTCCGGGCCCGAATATGCGCCGATACCAGGGTGTGCGGGAGACACCGAGGACGATCTGCGAGGCGTTGAGGGTGCGGGCGAATTCGATGAGCGCCTTGGCCACATCATCACCGACGACGGTGTGCCAGGTGGCGTGGTTGTCCTCGGCGAGTTCCCGGGCACTCAGCAGGTGCGGGGCGCCGGAACGGCGAGTCCCATCGGGTTCGATGACGTGGACGATGTGGAGTTCGCGGCCGGCGACGCGGCCGGCGATGCGCAGTCCGCGGCGGATGAGCGTCGTCGACTCCGGCCCGCCGGTGACGGCGACGAGGATCCGGTCGCGTGCGGCCCAGGTGGCGCGGATGCCCTTTTCGTCGCGGTACTTCTCAAGTCCTTCGTCGACACGGTCGGCCAACCACAGCAGGGCCAGTTCGCGCAAGGCCGTGAGGTTGCCGAGCCGGAAGTAGTTCGACATTGCGGCGTCGACCTTCGAGGCCGCGTAGATTCGACCGTCGACGAGGCGGGTGCGCAGTGCCGCTGGGGTGATGTCGATGAGTTCGACCTCGTCGGCGGCGCGGAGGAAAGGGTCGGGCACCCGTTCGGCTTGGTTGCGGCCGATGATCGCCCCGACCACGTCACCGAGGGATTCGAGGTGCTGGATGTTCACCGTCGTGAACACGTCGATGCCGGCGGCGAGGATCGCCTCGACGTCCTCCCACCGCTTAGTACGAGTCGGGCCGACTTCGCCTGCCACACCGGAATCGGGCGAGTTCCCGTTCCTGCCGGAATCGGGCACGTTCGTGTGGGCGAGTTCGTCGATGACGACGAGTTCAGGCGTCCGGGCCAGCACCGCCTCGGTGTCGAGTTCGTGAAACGTCCGTCCGCGGTAGTCGACGTGGCGGCGGTCGAGGGTCTCGAACCCTTCGGTCAGCGTCCGCGTGAACGCCCGCCCGTGGTCCTCGACGATGCCTAAGACGACGTCACGGCCGTTGGCTTTCGCCGTGGCGGCGGTCTCGAGCATAGCGACGGTCTTGCCGACCCCGGGCGCGTAGCCGAGGAAGACCGTGAGCGAGCCCCGCCGAGGTGATCCCATCAGTGTCCGCCGGTTTCCGCGCCCGAAGACGCCGTGTTCACACGCGCAGCACCCGAGGACTCTGCACCCACTTGTGTCGCTGTGCCGTTCGCGAGGTCGTTGTTGAGGGTGACGACGTTGACGCGGGTCTCGCCGATGAAGCCGAGCAGTGGATGCCGGGTGTTCTTCTCGACCATGGCTGCCACGTCCTTCCTGCTCAGTCCCGTCTCCCGCGCGACGCGGGGGACCTGGAGTCGAGCATACTCAGGGCTGATGTCCGGATCGAGACCAGAGGCCGAGGCACTCAGGGCATCCGCAGGAATCCTCGCCGGGTCGACGTGTTCACGACCGGCAACCTGGGCCCTGCGCTCGGCGATCTGGGCCACGAGTTCAGGACTGTTCGCCGCAAGGTTCGACGCCCCCGAGGCGAGTCCGTCGTAGTTCGAGACCGAGGGCCGGGGGTAGAACCATTCGTCCCCGCTGACCGGTTGAGCGAGGTGGGCATTGCCGACGACCCGGCCCGCGCTGTTGCGGATCGCGGCGTCCTGACCGGGCATGAGGCGGCCGATCGCGACCAGCGTCAGCGGGTAGGCGAGGCCGAGAATCAGGGTGAGCACAAGCAGCATGCGCGCCCCGGTGAGGAGCTGGCGACCGAGGATGGGACCCATGACGGGTGTCCTTTCTGTGTGGACGGGAGAGGAGGAATCAGAACAGCGGAATCAGAGCAGCGGCGCGATGACGAGGTCGATGACTTTGATGCCGAGAAAGGGGACGATGAGCCCGCCGAGACCGAAGACGAGAAGGTTCATCCGCAGCAGCGCCGAGGCCGTCAGCGCCCGGAACCGGACCCCGCGCAAGGCGACGGGGATGAGGACGAGAATGATGAGCGCGTTGAAGATCACCGCTGACAGGATCGCCGAGGCGGGGCTGTGCAGACCCATGATGTTGAGCGCCCCGAGTCCGGGGAACGCGGTCAGGAACATCGCCGGGATGATCGCGAAATACTTCGCGACGTCGTTGGCGATCGAGAACGTCGTCAGCGCTCCGCGCGTGATGAGCAGCTGCTTGCCGATCCCGACGATGTCGATGAGCTTCGTCGGATCCGAGTCGAGGTCGACGAGGTTGCCGGCCTCCTTCGCCGCGGTCGTGCCCGTGTTCATCGCGACCCCGACGTCGGCCTGCGCGAGCGCGGGTGCGTCGTTCGTCCCATCCCCGGTCATCGCGACCATCCGAGACCCCGCCTGCTCTCTCTTGATGAGGGCGAGCTTGTCCTCCGGGGTCGCCTCGGCGAGGAAGTCGTCGACGCCGGCCTCACGGGCGATCGCCCGGGCGGTGAGTTCGTTGTCGCCGGTGATCATCACCGTCCTGATCCCCATCCGACGCAGGGTCGCGAAGCGCTCGGCCATGCCCGGTTTGACGATATCGCGCAGATCGATGACTCCGAGCACCCGTGCGGGCGTGCCCGATTCCCTCGCCGAGGCGACCGTGCGGTCGACCTCGGATCCTGACCCCGGGACCGGGTCGTCGACCGCCTCGGCGACGAGGAGGGCGGTGCCGCCTCCGGTGTTGATGCGCTCGACCTCGGCGGTCGCTGAGTCGGGGATGGTGGCCCCGCGGTCGCGGGCCCAGGCGATGACCTCTTTCGCCGCACCTTTGACCACGGTGCGGGTGCCCGAGACAGCGGGGAGGACGATTCCGGACAGGCGGGTGGTCGCCGAGAACGGGATGAACTCGGCCCCGGGAAAGGCTTCGAGACCCGTCGCATCGATCCGGAACTCCGCTTCCGCGAGGGTGACGACGGATCGGCCCTCAGGGGTGTCATCGGCCAACGATGACAGTCGGGCCGCCTCGGCGAGGTCATCCGGGGTGGTCGGTCCGAGGGGGACGAAGTCGGTCGCCTGCCGGTCGCCCATCGTGATCGTGCCGGTCTTGTCGAGCAGCAGTGTGGACACGTCGCCGGCGGCCTCGACGGCGCGACCGGACTTCGCGAGCACGTTCGCCGCGACGAGTCGATCCATTCCGGCGATGCCGATCGCCGAGAGCAGCGCGCCGATCGTCGTCGGGATGAGGCAGACGAGGAGGGCGATGAGCACGGTCAGCGGCTGCGGGGCACCGGAGAACGCGGCGATCGGGGCGAGGCTTGTGACCACGAGGATGAAGATGAGGGTGAGCACGGAGAGGAAGACGCCGAGGGCCACCTCGTTGGGGGTCTTCTGCCGGTTCGCGCCCTCGACCATGGAGATCATCCGGTCGAGGAAGCTCTCGCCGGGGCTCGCGGTCACGGTCACAGTGATCGAGTCGGAGAGCGCCCTCGTCCCGCCGGTCACGGCGCACCGGTCACCGCCGGCCTCGCGGATGACGGGTGCGGATTCGCCGGTGATGGCGGATTCGTCGACGGTAGCTGCCCCCTCGATGACGTCGCCGTCTGCGGGGATCGTCTCTCCGGCGGTGACGAGCACTCGGTCCCCGGCCTGCAGCGTGGAGGCGGGCACGGTTTCGGTGTGCCCGCCTGAGAGCACGCGGGTCGCGTCGACGCTCACCCGGCTGGCGCGCAGGGAGTCGGCCTGAGCCTTGCCGCGCCCTTCGGCGAGCGCCTCGGCGGTGTTGGCGAAGACGACAGTGAGGAAGAGCCAGATGCTGATCGCCCAGGTGAAACGGTTGGGGTCGATGATCGCGAGGATGAGGGTGAGACACGCGCCGATCTCGACGAGGAACATCACGGGGTTGCGCCAGGCGGTGCGCGGGTCGAGCTTCTTCAGTCCGAGGAGGCTCGCCTGGGCCAGGGCGGGGGCGGTGATGGTTCTCATCTCACATGAGTCCTTCGTTGATCGGTCCCAGTGCGAGCACGGGGAGGAAGGTGAGGGCGCTGATGACGAAGCCGATGCCGACGACGACCCCGACGAACAGAGGTCGGTGGGTGGGCAGGGTGCCCGGGCTCGCCTCGGCGGGGGTCTGTCCGGCCAGTGACCCGGCGAGTGCGAGCACGGCGCCGATCGGCACGAGGCGGCCCAGCAGCATCACGATGGCCAGGGCGATGTTGAAGAACGGGGTGTTCGCGTCCAGCCCGGCGAAGGCGGATCCGTTGTTGTTCGCCGCCGAGGTGAAGGCGTAGAGGAGCTCGGACAGTGCGTGGGGGTTGAGCTGCGGGGTGTTGCCGGCGGCTGCGGCTGTGGCGGCGGCTGTTGTGGTTGCCGCGTGGGTGGCGGTGGTGTTGAGGATCGAGTCGATCGTGCCGGGCCATAGAGTGGCCGCGGCGGTGCCGAGCAGCGCGAGGGCCGGGGAGACGAGGATGAAGACGCTCGCCAGTGTGATCTCGGTCCGGCCGATGCGTTTGCCGAGGAATTCCGGGGTGCGACCGACCATGAGTCCGCAGACGAAGACGGCGATGATCGCGATGATGAGCATGCCGTAGAGGCCGGAGCCGACGCCGCCGGGCGCGATCTCGCCGATCATCATGTTGAGCATGAGCACTCCGCCGCCGAGGCCGGAGTAGCTTGAGTGCGCCGAATCGGTGGCTCCCGTCGAGGTCAGCGTCGTGGCCACGGCGAAGAAGGCCGAGGGGATGACGCCGAAGCGGGTCTCACGTCCCTCCATCGCCGCACCTGCCGCCTGGGAGGCGGGAGTGGTGTTTGCTGTTTCGAGGACGATGACGGCGGTCAGGGAGATGAGGAAGAAGGCGGCCATGGCCGCGAGGATCGCCCACCCCTGCTTGCGGCTGCCGACCATGATGCCGAAGGTGCGCGGCAGTGCCGAGGGAATGAGGAGGATGAGGAAGATGTTCGCGAGGTTGACCAGGGCGGACGGGGCGGAGAGCGGGTGGGCGGAGTTCGCGTTGAAGAAGCCGCCGCCGTTGGTGCCGAGGTGTTTGATGACCTCCTGGCTGGCATCGGGACCGCCGGGAATGGTCTGGGTTGCCTGGGCTCCTCCGGTGACGGTGTGGACGACCTGGTCGGGGGTGAGGTTGTCGGTGACGCCGAGGCCGATGTAGATGATCGCGAAGATCACCGAGATCGGGAGCAGGATGCGCAGGGTGGCACGGGTGAGGTCGACCCAGAAGTTGCCGATGAACAGAGAGTTCGAGCGCATGAGGCCGCGGATGAGGGCGACGGCCACGGCGATGCCGACGGCGGCGGAGACGAAGTTCTGGACGGCGAGGCCGGCCATCTGGGTGAGGAAGCCCATCGTCGTCTCACCGGCGTAGGACTGCCAGTTCGTGTTCGTGACGAAGGAGACCGCGGTGTTGAGTGCCTGATCGTCGGGGACGGCGGGTCGCCCGTTGGACAGCGGGAGGAGGTGTTGGAGTCGGAGCAGCCCGAAGAGGACCACGATCGAGACGGCCGAGAACGTCAGCACAGAGAGGAAATAGACCCGCCACCGCTGTTCTGAGGTGGAGTCGACGCCGGTGAGACGATAGAGCAGCGCCTCGGCGCGGGTGTCGGACGTCGACAGGAACACCCGGGCCATGTAGGTGCCCAGGGGAACGTGAGCGGCGGCGAGGAGGGCGAGGACGAGCAGGATCTGCGTGATGCCGGTGAACCAGCTCATGGGCGGCCCTCCCTGCAGGGGAGGTGGGGGCGCGAGTGTTCGCAGCGAATGCGGGACCGCGCGTTCGAACGATCGGCCGACCGCCTCGGCGATGGGGTGAGTGACATGCGTTCATCTCACCGCGGTGCGCCCCGGACGGCGGGCGATCTTAACGCGATCTTGACACCTCCCAACACAACCCCAACACCCCAATTGCTACCTGACGGCGGCCCAGCAACCTCGCGCGAGGTTGCTGGGCCGCCGTCAGGTAGTCCTGGGAGTGGTTATTGGGTGATGAGGAGGTGCCGGAGGGTCTCGTCGTCGGCGATGACGTCGACGGACGCGACTCGGCCGTCGGCGAAGTGGAACAGATAGAGTGCCCGGGCGACACCGTCGGAGATATAGGCGGCCGCGGGAACTCCGTCGATGCTGACCAGTTCGGTGGCCTTCGCTCGCCCGTTGAACACCCGGGCCACAGCATCACGGCCGACGACCTCGGGGCGGATGAGTGGGGCACCGAATTCGGCGCCAGCCTGGGCGAGACTCACGGCAGCAGGGTCGCTGCGCACCTCGATCTCTGGGTCGAGCAGCTGGAGGAGGCCGCCGAAGTCCCCTCCGCGAGCCGCCTCGAGGAAGGAGGTGATGGCGGTTTCCTGCCGGTGTCGGACCTCCGCCGCATCCACTTTGCGCAGGCGTGCGCGGGCCCGGGATGCGAGCTGACGAGCAGCGACCGGGCTGCGGTCGACGATCGGGGCGATGTCGTCATAGGCCAGGGCGAAGATGTCATGAAGCACCAACGCCAGCCGCTCCAAGGGACCGAGAGTGTCGAGGATGACGTGCAGAGCCACCGTGAGGTCGTCTCGGAGCACGGCGCTGTCCTCCGGTCGATCGGTGCGGACGCCGCTTCCTCCCCCACCACCTCCGGGAGTGCTGGCCGTGCCGGGTGCTTCGCCCGTCGAGTCATGGTCCGGGACTGCGTCGTCGTCCGATGCTTCCCAGTGCAGATCCTCACGTCTTGCGGCATCACGGCGAATGGCGTCGATGCAGACTCGCGAGATGACCGTCGTCAGCCACGCCTCGAGGTTGTCGATGGCCGCGATATCGGCTCGCTGCAAACGGATCCACGCCTCCTGCACGGCATCGTCGGCGGCCCACGGGGAACCGAGGGTGCGGTGAGCGATGGCGAACATCTTCGGTCGATGCGAGGAGAACTGGTCGGCCACCTCGGCGAGGGTCTGCGGTGATGTCTCCGATGACATTGGGATCCTGACGACGAACGCTTGTCACGTTTTCGGGCCGAGCTGCGACTCATCGTTGAGTCCGGCACACGTCGGCCTGATCACCAACACCAGCCAAGGAGTCATCATGACTGTTCTGCCGATCACCATTCTTGACGAGCTTCGCGCCACTGTCCAGGGTCGCACCTGGTTTCCCGGCGACTCGGAATTCGACGAGGTCCACCGCCCGTGGAACCGGGCCGTCGGCCAGAACGTCCTCGCCGTCGTCGAAGCCGCCGACGTCACCGACGTCGTCACCCTCGTGAACTGGGCCCGCGAACGAAGCCTGCCGATCGCCACCCAGCCGACCGGCCACGGAGCGACCGGGCGGGCCGACGACACGATCTTGTTGCGTACGACCCGCCTCGACCGCATTGACGTCACCCCCGCACAGCGCACGGCGACGATCGGCGCGGGTGTGAAATCCGGCGAACTGCAGAGAGCGGCGGCAGAACACGGGCTGACCGGCCTGCCGGGCAGCTCCCCGGTGGTAACCGTCGCCGGGGTCGCCCTGGGCGGCGGCCTGAGCTGGTTCGGCCGATCCTTCGGATGGGTCGGCGACAGCATCCGCGCATTCGACGTCGTCGACGCCGACGGGCGGGCTCGCCGCGTCTCCGCGACCGATGATCCGGACCTGTTCTGGGCGTTGCGCGGAGGTGGAAGCGAGCTCGCCATCGTGACCGGTCTTGAGGTCGGACTGCAGGCCGCCCCTGATGTCTTCGGCGGGCGTGTGCTCTGGTCCGGCGATCACGCCAGGCAGGTCGCCGAGGTGTTCCGCACGATGACTCACACCGTTCCCGAGGGGCTGACCCTGTGGTTGGAACTCCTCCATTTCCCAGGCTCGGAGCCGATGGTCGCCATCGACTCGACGTACCTCGGCGGAGGGGAGGAAGCACGTGAGCTTATGCGCCCACTCGAGACCCTGCCGACGCCGCTGTCGGATACCCGGGCGCAGATGAGCGTCGCCGAATTGGGTGCGATTACGGCCGAACCGACCGACCCCGGAGTCGGCAGCTCCCGCGCCGAGCTGCTCACGTCCCTTGACGATGACACCCTGGACACGCTCCTCGATTCGCCCATCGACCCGCTTCTGTCGGTGCAGGTCAGGCACCTCGGCGGCGCGTTGGCGCAGCCGACCGACAACCCGCACGGCGCCCTGGACGAGCCGTACAGCGTCTATATGTTCGGTCTTCCCGTCACCGAGGCGGCCGCGGAGTCGATCGAGCAGAAGCAGGCCGATCTGGCGCGGGCATTGCCTGCCAGTGGACGCAAACCCGTCACGTTCCTCAATCCACACGAGGGCCTCGCCGACGCTTTGCCCGAGGAGTCCCTCACACGGCTACGCCGACTCAAAGAGGAACGGGACCCGGGTCGGGTCTTCCGCGGCAACTTCAGCATCGCCGACTGACCGCGTTCCCAGACCCCCAGTACTACATGACGGCGGCCCAGCAACCTCGCGCGAGGTTGCTGGGCCGCCGTCGGCCGCGTCTCTGAATCACCGTGACATCGCTGAATGCGCCCAGAGCAGTACGTACTCAGTGGCGTCGCGGTCGTCTGGCAGAACGCTGAACGGCGAAGGTCTCAGCCGCCGAAACTCTCCAAGAGCGCGATCACAGACTCTTTTCCGAGCTGATTCGCCGCGAGCGGACTGTCTCCGGTCAGGAGGTTGCGGTCGCGTGTGGTGGCACCGGTCATCTCATCGTTGATGATCTCGATGCCATCCTTCTTCAACGTCTCGCCGAGAGCCCATGGCATCTCGCCAGGCAGATAGCCGATGTCGAGGTTCGCTCCGAAGTCGAGTGCGTCCGGAAACGCGGTGACACGGTAGCCGGCAAAGGGATTCGTGGAGCGACCGAGGCCCGCGGCCAACAATGCCGCCGGACCATGACAGAGGGTGATGATGAGCCTGTCGTTGTCCAGGAAGAAGTCCAGGGCAGCCTGCACGTCCTGGTCGAAGGGGATGACGTTCAGGGCACCGTGACCGCCCGGGATGAAGATCGCGGCGTAGTCGTCGAGGCCGTTCGCGATGACGTCGGAGAGCCTCAGCGGAGCCTTGAATTTCGCCTCGGCGCTCGACCATGCCGACGCGATGGCCTCGTCCTGCCCGGGGTAGGCCCACCATTCGAATTTTCCGGGTCCGCCGCTGACGGTGGCCACATCGATCTCGTAGCCAGCCTCGGCCATGTGGTGGAGTGGCAGCAGCGTCTCGACGGGATGGTTGCCGGTGGAGAAGAATGTGCCATTCTTCATGAGCATGTACCGCTCGTCGGTGGCGATCGTGAGGATCTTCCACTTCCCGCCCGTGTATGTCTCCTCGGTGACGGGGCCGTCGAAATCGGTCCTGCTCGACGTGTACTGGGAGAGCGAGTACGAGCTCGGGAAGAAGGCGTTGGCCTCCGCCTGGTCGGGCGCTGGGCTCCGGTCCTGAGAGTTGTCGCTGTCAGTCATGTCTTCACCTTTCGCTCGTGTGGCTCACTTGCATGTCGGTGTCGTCGGTGCATCGACTGACCTGTCAGCATACGACACACGGAGAGACGCCGCCAACGAATCGGACCAACGGGCGCAGGAGGATAAGCCGATCGCTGGACCCCACCCCTCCCAGAACTACCTGACGGCGGCCCAGCAACCTCGCGCGAGGTTGCTGGGCCGCCGTCAGGTAGTAATTATTCGACGAGTTTGCCTTCTTGGCTGATTTCGCCAGTGTGCATGAGGGCCGCGACATCCGCAGACACTTCTGGGATCGACTCGCGGATGACTCCGGCCGACGGCGACCAAACCAAGTTGACCTGCAGGTTCGGGTCCTGGTCCGGGTAGTCGCTGCGGTTGTGGCAGCCGCGGGTCTCTCGCCGCTCCAGCGCACATTCGAGCGTCGCGCGGGCCGCGAGCACCGAGGACCGCAGGTCGAAGGCGTGGGAGAGATCGGCGAATCCGGCGATGTCCGGGTGGATGCCGACGTCGGCCATCCGCGCTTCGATGCCGGCGAGCTTCTCCAGCCCGGCGAGCAGTCCGGCCTCGTCGCGAACGACTCCGGCGTGCTCGGTCATGAGGTTGCGGACCTCCCGCTGCAACGCCCGCACGTTCTCCGTTCCTTCGGAGGCCAGCAGATCGGAGATCTCCGCTCTGGCCTCGTCGACCGCGGCATGCGACCGCACCTGCGCCTCCAACGAATCGGAGTACGCAACGGCGGACCGCCCGACGATCCGGCCGAAGACGAGCAGCTCGATGAGCGAGTTCCCGCCCAACCGGTTCGCCCCGTGCAGACCGGACGAGGCCTCACCGATGGCCCACAGACCTTCGACGTCGGTGCTGTGATCGACCGGGTCGACCCACACTCCGCCCATCGAGTAGTGCGCGGTCGGCGCGATCTCGATCGGCGAGGCCGTGATGTCGAGCATCTGGGTCTCCATGAGCGTCTGGAACACTCGGGGCAGCCGGTTCATGATGGTCTCGCGCGGCAGATGGGACACGTCGAGCCACACGCCGCCGTTCTCGGTGCCGCGCCCCTCGGCGATCTCCGTGTAGGCGGCGAGCGCCACCCGGTCACGGGTGGAGAGCTCCATGCGCTGCGGGTCGTAGCGTTCCATGAACCGCTCCCCCAGACCGTTGCGCAGGATCCCACCTTCACCGCGGGCCGCCTCGGAGACCAGCGTGCCGGCGGCGTTCTCGGGTTCGATGATGCCCGAGGGGTGGAACTGGACGAGCTCGGCATCGCGCAGCCGGGCACCGGCTTCGACGGCCAGACGGAAGGAGTCACCGGTATTCTCATCCCGACGCGAAGAGGTCCGCCTCCAGATCCGGTTGTGTCCGCCGGCGGCGAGGATGACGGCGTCGGCGTAGATCCGGTAGCCGGTGCCGTCGATGACGTCGAAGCCGAAGGCGCCGAAGATGCGGCCGTCGGCGACGAGCAGCTTCGTGATGTAGACGCGGTCGAGGATCGGGATGTCTAAGGCTTCGGCGCGACGAATGAGGGTGCGCTGGATTTCCAGCCCCGTGTAGTCGCCGGCGAAAGCGGTGCGACGCCAGGTGTGGGCGCCGAAGAAGCGCTGAGAGATCCGACCGTCGTCCTCCTTCGCGAAGTCCATTCCATATCGCTCCAGGTCAGCGATGCCTTCGGCTGCTCCCTGGGTGACGATTTCGACGGTCCGGGGGTTGGCGAGGTCATAGGATTCCTTGATCGTATCGGCAGCATGCTGCTGCCACGTGTCGTCCGGGTCCATCGTCGCCAGGGCCGCGTTGATGCCGCCGGCGGCCAGCGAGGTGTGCGCGTCCTCCTTCGGCCGTTTGCCGACGGCAAGGACATCGGCGCCGGCTTCGGCGACCTCGATCGCGGCCCGCAGGCCCGATCCGCCGGTTCCGATGACCAGCACCGAGGTGGAGATGGAGTGTTCTTTTCGGCGGGGTCCGCCCTGTGTGGTGTGCATGGATTCCACTATGGAACCACCCACTCCATACGTCCAATGCATTGTTTGAGTCAAGTCGATAGCGATAGACTATTGCCATGTCTGACCTGCACGGAGACCCACGATGAACCTCGAACAGCTGAGAAGCTTCGCCGAGGTGGCCGCCACCGGCCATTTCACGAAAGCCGCCGCGACGCTCCATTTGGCCCAGCCCTCGCTGTCCCGACAGATCTCGACGTTGGAGAAGGAACTCGGGGCCGAGCTCTTCCACCGCGCGCACGGACACATCACACTCACTGACGCCGGCCAGACCCTGCTGCCGACGGCGAAACGCATGCTCGCCGATGCCGAGGCGGTCCGCCGCGACATGGACGAGCTCGCCGGTCTGCGGCGCGGTCGCGTCCGGCTCGGTGCGACCCCGACCCTGTGCGTGAGCCTCGTGGCCGAGGCGATCAGCCGGTTCCACACGGCCCATCCCGGCGTCGAACTCGAGCTCGTCGAAAAAGGCTCTCGTGAGCTCATCGAGTCACTGGCCGGCGGCGAACTCGACCTCGCGCTCATCACCCGCACCTTCGACCTCGCCCCGCAGCTGCCGAGGCTCAGCCTGCGCGGGATCCTCGCCGAGGATCTCGTCGTCATCGCCGCCGCCGGTTCCGATCTGCTTAACTCAGACCGTGCGCAGACCGATGGGATCACCCTCGCCGAGGTGGCCGACCGTCCCCAGGTCCTGTTCCATCATGGCTACGACCTCAGGGAGGCGACCTCCGCAGCGTTCGAGACGGCCGGACTGAGCCCCCGAGTCGTCGTCGAAGGGGTGGAGATGGATGCGGCGCTGCGGTTCGTCGAGCGCGGCCTCGGGGTCGCGATCGTCCCGGCAATGGTCCTCGTCGACCGGCCATTGCTTGACTCGGCGCCCCTGGCCGATCCGCAGCTGACGCGGACGGTCAGCCTCGCGACGCGCGCGGACGTGCGGGCGACCAGGGCCGCCTCGGCGATGGAGTCGACGGTCCTGTCCACCGCCCGCACGCTCGCCGACACCGAACCCGGACTGGCGGCGCATGTGCGCCTGGTGGGGTGAGGTCGAGCCTCGGTGAGGACGGAGTGCCTCTATGCTTCAGTCGAAAGCGTGCGGACCATGGTCGAGACCTTCGGACCGTTCGGCACCTGCGTCTCGGCGATGGTACTGAAACCGAATCGGACGTAGAGAGCGACATTGCGCGGATCCGACGTCTCCAGCGACACCAGGGAGCCGATCGTGTCCATCCGGCGCAGACCTTCGGCGAGGATCGCCGACGCGATGCCCGACCCCCAGCTGTCGGGTTCCACACCGATGGTGGCGAGATCCCACGCGGCGTGGGGCCGCGACGGCAGGTGTGTGGCCATCAGCACCTCGAGGCGATCACCGAGCAGCTCGCTCACGCGGTTCTGTCGCTCGGAGTTAAGGTCGGGAGCTTCCGGGGGCACGAAGGCCGCCACGCCCCGGTACTTCTCCTCGACGATCACCAGCCCGCACTCGACCGCGTGGGCGAGATAAATCGCCTGCAGCTCCTCCAGCCGCGCGCGATAGCGGTCGGCCGGCACCGACCACCGCGTCCAGGAGTATTCATCAAAGGCTCTGGAGAGCACTCCTGCGGCGGCGGGGACATCGGCGGCAGTCGCCTCACGCACGGCAATCATCACGATACCAATCTACCGCGGTTCGACGGGTTCGCCGACACCGTCGATGTCCACAGCCAATGGCCGAACGGCGGCTCGCGCCCCAGCCTGGGGTCCGCTCAGTCGTCGCCTCAGAACCAGGCGTCGGCGAGCAGCTCCAGCGACCGGCGCTGCACCTCAGGGTCGTAGGCGTAGGTGACGGTGATGAGTTCGTCGGCGCCGGTGCGTTCGACGAACTCGGCCATCTGCGCGGTCGCAGTATCCGGTGAGCCGACGGCGCTGATGGACAGCATCGGGCTCGTTCCGCCCTGCGCATAGATCTCGGCCGGGTCGACCGGGGGCTGCAGATTGCGGCGGCGGCCTGTGCGCATGTCGTTGAACATCTGCTGCACCGAGGTGAACTGGCGGGCCGCCTCGGCGTCGGTATCGGCGACCATGACGTTGATCCCGGCCATGACGTAGGGTTCGTCGATCTGGGCGGTCGGCGCATCGGCGGTGAACGAATCGCGGTAGGTCTTGATCGCGATGTCGATCTGGTCGGGCGCGAAGTGCGAGGCCAGGGAGAACGGGAGGCCCAATTGGCCGGCGATCGAGGCGCCGTTCATCGTCGATCCGAGCACCCAGATGGGCACGTTCATCCCCGCCGAGACCGCGGACTTGATCGGCATCGTGTGCGCCTGCCCTGTCTCGGAAAACCAGCCCTGCATGTCATAGATGTTCTGTGCGAAGTCCTGTGGTTCTGCCGAGGATCGGGCGAGCGCCTGCGCGGTCATCCCGTCCGTGCCTGGTGCGCGCCCGAGGCCCAAGTCGATGCGATCACCGTGGATATTCGCGAGCGTTCCGTACTGTTCGGCCACCATGAGTGGCGCGTGGTTGGGCAGCATGACACCGCCGGATCCGACCCGGATCTTCTCCGTCACCGAGGCGGCCTGAGAGATGAGCAGTGCTGTGGCGCTGGCAGCCAGGCCCATCGTGTTGTGGTGCTCGGCGAACCACAGGCGCTTGTATCCCAGTTCGTCGGCGAGCTTCGCGTTCGTCATCGACTCGGAGATGCCCTCGCGCGCGGTCGCTCCTTCCCGGATGGAGACAAGATCGAGGATGTTCAACGGAACGGACAAGGCGGAAGGCTCCTTCGGTGGGTGTACGGTGCGGTTGCGGGATGCAGTCGCAGAATTTCAGTCATTTGAGGCAACAGTCCGAGCAGACGGTTCTATTCCTGTGCAGACGGTCCCAGTCGGCGGCAAGCGGTTCAGTTCTTGAGCGGCCGACGGATAGTCTTGTGCCACCGGACTCCCCGATGAAGGCGAGATCATGAGCACCTCAGCACACTTCCGCACCCGGCGGCTCCTCACCGGTGCCGCCATGTCCCTGGCCGTCGTCCTCAGCGCCTGTTCCTCCGATTCGGACTCCGGCGAGACCGACGGTCGGGACGAGTCAGCGGCGGGGGCCGCCTCGGCGAGCGATGGTTCCGGATCATCTGACACCGGGTCCACATCGTCAGCACCGGGCGCGGGCTCCCCCGAGGTCGTCGCCACCGGACTCGAATCCCCGTGGTCGATCGCCTTCCACGGGCAGACCATGCTGGTCAGCGAACGCGATTCGGGTCGCATCCTCGAAGTCTCCGCAGGTGGAGACGCTCGCGAGGTCGGCCGGATCGATGATGCCTCGGCCTCGGGAGAGGCAGGCCTCCACGGTCTCGCCGTCGACGATGACCGTCTCTACGCCTTCTTCGCCGCTGGGACGGAGAACCGGGTCGTACGGTTCGACCTCCTCGGCGAGGCCGGGAATCTGTCCCTGAGTGAGGAGAAGACGATCCTCGACGGGCTGCCGACCGCGAACTTCCACAACGGCGGGCGGCTCGCGTTCGGACCCGACGGAATGCTCTATGCCACTCTCGGCGATACGGGTGATCGCGACAGTGCGCAGGACGAGGATGCGCTGTCGGGAAAGATTCTGCGCATGACGCCCGACGGCGACGTTCCCGATGACAATCCTTTCGGCGATTCGCTCGTCTTCAGCATGGGGCACCGGAATCCGCAGGGCATCGGGTGGGACGACGAGGGCACGATGTACGCCTCGGAATTCGGGCAGGACACGTGGGACGAACTCAACGTCATCGAAGCCGGCGGGAATTATGGATGGCCCGAGGTCGAAGGCATCGCCGAGGGCAACGGTGCGAGTGACGGCGGCTCCGGTGACGGGGACGGTGATTTCATCGACCCGGTGCAGCAGTGGTCCCCCGACCAAGCGAGCCCCAGCGGCCTGGCCATCACCGATGACAGCATCCTCATCGCCGGGCTGCGCGGTGAGCGCCTGCACCAGGTTCCGCTCGACGATCTGAAGTCGTCGTCAGAGCTGTGGAGCGGCGAGCATGGGCGACTGCGCGATGTGGTCGAAGCGCCCGACGGGTCGCTGCTCGTGCTGACGAACAACACCGACGGTCGCGGAGAACCCGGCCCGGACGACGACCGTCTCCTGCGTTTCACACCCTGAGGTGCCGGCCCGATCGCCTCACTAGCCTCTCCTTCAAGGCGAAGCACACTTATCAGCCGGTGTACCTCGCCATAACCGCGCTGACGCTTGAACGAGATCGCCGCCGATTCCACCACGGACCGGATACACCGAGGCCCCGAACGCTCTTCGCGTTCGGGGCCTCGTGTCAGACGTGCTGTGTGGGAGTCCTCGCTCAGTTGTCCTTGGTGCCGGGCAGGCCCTGGGACTTGCGACGCATGAGCAGAACGACGATGACGATGATGGCCAGGCCGCCGACAGACAGCAGCACGATCATCGGCGTCGACATTCCGGAGTCGCTGCCGGTGGACTCGCCGATCTCGCCGCGATCCTCGGTGTCCTTGCCGGGTTCGTCGACGACTCCGCCGCCGAGTCCGGCCTTCGTCGACTCTCCGGACGATTCCTTGACATCACCGCCGGCGCCTTCGGCATCCTTGATCGCGAACGAGTAGTCACCGGAGATCGGGTGGCCGTCCTGCGACACCACGCGCCAGGTGACCTTGTAGTCGCCGGGTTTGAGATCATCGGGCAGAGCGACGCTGAGTTTCTTGCCCTCAACGGTCAGCTCACCTGCGGAGACATCCTTGCCGTCGACGACGACCTTGACCTCGGAGCCGACTTCCTGGATGTCGCCGGAGAAGGTCATCTCGAGCCATTTGGGCTGCTGATCGAGTTCGGCACCGTCCTCGGGATTCGACGACACCAGCTGATCATGGGCACTGGCGGCGGGGGCGAATGCGAACACGCTCATCGCGGCCACCAGCAGGGCGGCGAAGCCCAGCCTGAGAGCGGACCAGTTCTGTCGTGTCATGAGACGAGTCATGAGAGTTTCTCCTTCGAGGCGTACCTGCGATGTCGGTCGTGTCAGCAAGCTTGTGCCTACTAGTATCACTGAGTTTTCGCGGCCAGCGCGCGCAGACGATCCGTGATTCCCGGCACGGACACTTCAATTGTCTCAAGAGTTTCTTCGAAATCCTTGAATTCGCCGTACCAGGGATCCTCGACATCCGGCGCCGGAACACCGTCGCCCTCGACCCCGGCCACCCGCGGATCGAACTCGCGTAGCATCCGCAGCTCCGGGGCCGCCTCGGCGGGAAGACCTGAGATCATCCGCTCCAGGGCACGATAGTGGCGGGCGGTCATCGCCACCGCCAGATCGCGGTCGGCCAACCATTCGGGGGTGATCTGCCGAGCGACGTGATCGTCGGTGCGGTAGCCGGCCGCGGCGAGCACACGCGCCTGACGTGGGTCGATGGGGTTGCCGGCCTCCTCGTCGCTGATGCCGGCGGAGTCGACGACCGCCTCGGCGCCGGTATCGGCCAGGTGATGTAAGAGCACACGTTCGGCGGTGACGGATCGGCAGATGTTGCCGGTGCACACGAAAACGACGGATGCCAGACTCATATCTCCTCCTCGGGCAGGGCGTGCGGGGCTCTGATCACGATACTGTGGGGCCATGACTTCTGAAACCTCACTGACCTCGATCAGGCCTCAGGACGACCTGTACCAGCACATCAACGGCGAGTGGATCGACTCGTTCACGATCCCCGATGACCGGGCCGGCGACGGAGCCATGCGTGAGCTCTTCGACACCGCAGAGACCAAGGTCCGCGACATCATCACCTCCGTGTCCGACGCCCCGCAGGAGCCGGGCTCCGAGGGGCAGAAGGTCGCCGACCTGTTCACCTCGTTCATGGATGTCGATCGCATCAACGAACTAGGAGTCGCCCCGCTGACCTCGACGTTCGCAGCCATCGACGCCGCCGAGGACAAGTCTGAGCTCGCCGCCCTTCTCGCCCGGTTGGAGACCGAGGGTATCGGCGGTCTGCTCGGTGGGTACGTCACCGCCGATGCGAAGGACTCCGACGTCTACGCCCTCTATCTCGTCCAGGCCGGCATCTCCCTGCCCGACGAGGACTACTACTTCAACGACGACCACGCCGAGGTGCGCGCGAAATTCCTCGCCCACGTACAGAAGATCGCGGCCCTTGCCGGCCTCGGCGAGAAGTCCGGAATCTCCGACGCCGAGGTGGCCGCCAAGGTGATGACGTTCGAGACCGAACTCGCACGCCACCACTGGGACCGCGTGGCCTGCCGTGATGCGGAGAAGACGTACAACAAGTATTCGATCTCCGAGCTGCGCGACCTCGGACCCGAGTTCGACTTCGACTCCTACCTGGGGATCCTCACCGCCGATGCGTCTGATCTGAAGTACCTCGTGGTCTCCCAGCCCTCATTCGTCACGGGCATGGCGAAGGTGTGGGCAGAGACCGACATCGAGACCATCAAGACGTGGCTGCGCTTCGTCGTAGTCTCCGACACCGCCTCGCTGCTCTCCGATGAGTTCGTCGAGGAGAACTTCGACTTCAACTCCCGCGCTCTCTCGGGCACTCCTGCCCTGCGGGAGCGCTGGAAGCGCGGGGTCAGCCTCGTCGAGGGCTACCTCGGTGAGGCCGTGGGCAAACTCTACGTCTCAGCTGAGTTCCCGCCGTCGTCCAAGGACGCGATCGACCACCTCGTGGGCATGCTCATCAAGGCCTATGACAAGTCGATCCGCGAGCTCGACTGGATGAGCGAGGAGACGAAGGAACGCGCCCTGGTCAAGCTCTCGAAGTTCACCCCGAAGGTCGGCTACCCGGAGGTGTGGCGGGAGTACCCGGCCGCGATCGACTCCTCCGACCTGGTGGGCAACGTGCGTCGCTGCTCGCAGGCCGAGCATGTGCGGCAGGTGAAGCGGATCGGCGGGCCCATCGACCGCACGGAATGGCTGATGACCCCGCAGACGGTCAACGCCTACTACCACCCGGTGATGAACGAGATCGTCTTCCCGGCGGCCATCCTGCAGCCGCCGTTCTTCGACGCCTCCGGTGAGGTGGCCGCAAACTTCGGAGCGATCGGCGCGGTCATCGGCCACGAGATCGGTCACGGGTTCGACGATCAGGGATCGCGCTATGACGGTGACGGCAACCTCGTCGACTGGTGGACCGAATCGGATCGGACCCTGTTCGAGGAGCGCACGAACGCACTCATCGCCCAGTACGAAGAGCTGGTCCCGACAGGTCTCGAACCGAATCAGCACGTCAACGGGGCGCTGACGGTCGGTGAGAACATCGGCGACCTCGGTGGTCTGTCGATCGGGTGGAAGGCGCTCGAGCTCGAACTCGGCGAACGGGCGGGCACTCCGGGCGTGCCGGTGGCGCCGTCGGCCGAGCAGGCGAAGGCGTTCTTCGAGGCATGGGCGAAGGCATGGCGGTCGAAGATGCGCACCGAGGAGCGTGTGCGCAGGCTGTCGATCGACCCGCATTCGCCGGAGGAGTTCCGCTGCAACCAGGTCGTGAAGAACATGACCGCCTTCCACGACACCTACGGCGTGGCAGAGGGCGACGGCATGTACTTAGCCCCCGACCAGCGAGTCACCATCTGGTAATTGCTACCT
>NZ_JAHQRN010000009.1:0-158416 GCF_024895295.1 Brevibacterium sediminis
GGATCGGCCCAGCAACCTCGCGCGAGGTTGCTGCGCCGCCGTCAGGTAGTACTTGGGAGTGTTCGGATGGTCACTGGATGTGAAGAGAACTGCCGAGGGTCGCTAGACTGACTGGCGGAGATCGTTCCGGTCGTTTCGCCTCGGCCCGACCGGCACACCTCGCAGGGATCATCGCACAAGGAGTCACAGCATATGAGCATTCGCGTAGCCGTCATCGGAGCCAAGGGTCGGATGGGATCCCACGCCGTCGATGCGATCAACGATGCCGAAGGACTCGAACTCGTCGCCGCACTCGGCAGCAGCGATTCGCTGGAGACTCTGCTCGATCAGAACATCGACGTCGCCGTCGAACTGACCGTTCCTAAATCCACCGAGGACAATGTCACCTTCCTCGTCGAGAACGGCATCGACACCGTCGTCGGCACCACCGGCTGGGACAACGACCGCCTGGCCCGACTCGAAGCCACGCTGAAGAACCACCCGGAGACTGCGGTGCTCATCGCCCCGAACTTCTCGATCGGTGCCGTCCTGGCCATGCGCTTCGCCGAGCTCGCGGCCCCCTACTTCGACTCGGCCGAAGTCGTCGAGATCCACCACACCCGCAAACTCGACGCCCCGTCCGGCACGGCGAACCACACGGCCCAGCGCATCGCCGCCGCCCGCAATGCCGCCGGACTGCCAGCCGTTCCCGACTCCACCGAGTCCGATCCGCAGGGTGCACGCGGTGCCGTCATCGACGGAATCCACGTCCACGCCATCCGTCAGCAGGGCATGAACGCCCACGAAGAGATCCTCTTCGGCTCCGACGGCGAAGCCCTGACCATCCGCACGGACTCGCACTCCACCTCGGCGTTCATGCCCGGCATCGTCACCGCCGTGCGGTCCATCGCCGATTACACGGGGCTCATCCACGGCCTCGAGAACATGCTCGACCTCTGATGTCGAAGGCCAAGATCGGAGCGATCATCGTCTCCGTCGTCCTCGTCTTCTACTTCGTCCTCATGGGACAGCGGGCGTGGATCCTCGTCCGCGAACCCGCGATGATCCCCAAGATCATGGGTATCGCCCTGTTCGTCCTGCCCGTCATCGGCGCGTGGACGCTCATCGTCGAACTCGTCTTCGGTGCCCGTACGGAGAAGCTCGCGCGCATCCTCGGTGAGGAAGGCGGACTGCCCGTCGACGACCTGCCCAGGACGCCGGGCGGGAAGATCATCCGCGAGGCCGCCGACAGGGAATTCGTGAAGTACCAGGCCGAAGCCGAGGCCGCACCCGAGGATTGGCGGTCCTGGTTCCGGCTCTCGTGCGCCTACGATGCCAGCGGCGACCGCAAACGAGCGCGCGCCACGATGCGCAAATCGATCAGCCTTTTCCGGGAAGGTCAGAAGCAGGGCGCTTAGGTCCCGGCGACGCCACCCTGATGATGCCCGCGATTCCGCCTTCCAACGGGCCGCGGGCGCTGACAAATGCTTTCCACAGCAGAGGCAGCAGCACGAATGTGAGTGCGTGGATGACGAACTCGAGAGTCTGCTCGCCAGCAGTTGCGGATTCCTCCAACGGATCGCCGACGATCTGAGACCTCGTGATCTCCAACAGCACGACGTGCGCCGAATACACGCTCAACGGCATCGATCCCGGAGCCGACAGCGGGGCGAGCACCCATGACCGCCGACCCAACAGCACCGCGGCGGCCTGGCAGGCGACGATCGTCATCACCGCGGTCCCGCCGGTCGAGAGCAGGTCGAACGGTGTCCCCGAATGCGGTCCCGCGATCGCCAGCCACCACCACGAGGTCGCCGGAGTCACCCCGTAGCTGCCGGTGAAGAGGGCCGCCGTGAGATCCGTGCCCCACATCTGCGCAACCTCCACGAGTGCGGCATCCCCGCCGAAGACATTGAGCAGCAGCCACGAGGCGCCGCGGCCGACGACGAAGAGTGAGAGCCCGAGGGTGAACAGCGCGAGTAGGTGGCGCCCGATGTCGAGCTTCGCCACGGCCATGCCGAGCAGAATGTATGACAGCCACTGCAGCACCGGGTAATAGCCGGTGAGGAAGAGATCGGTGAGCATCGTCCCCGGCGTCGCGAAGTCGAAGAAGCCCATCGGCAGGTAGCTCGGTTCGAGGAGGAACGTCGAACGCACCCACATCGACACAACGGGGGAGAGGACCATCCAGACCCCGGCGATCGTGAACAGCGCCCCCGCGCGCAGCCGCAGGAAGAACAGGGCGAGGGCGAACATGATCCCGTAGTTGACGAGGATGACCGCGAGCAGTCCGGAGATCGACCCGAGGCAGAGCCCGATGAGGACGATGGCCGCCGCCCGGATGAGCACGCTCGGTGCCGCATCGCGCAACCGCCCCGACACCGCCATCCGCGATCGGGTCGAAAGCACCAGAGAACAGCCGGCGAGGACCGCGAACAGCGCCGAGGCGCGCCCGGCGAAGACCGCCGCCCAAGTCGGCATCCCCGTCTCGTCGCCGAGCGCGAAGATGTGCGTGACCATCATCGCCAAGAGCGCGATCCCGCGGGCGACATCGAGTCCGACGAGCCGACCATCGGGGCTGAGCCGACGGGCAACCCTCGCCGAGGTGGCCGTGGAGTCCGCGTCGTGCGCTCGGTGAGGTTCCGCCGGGTGAGAGCTCATGGAACGATTCTCACACGACTTCACTTCTGCGCGCCCTCCCGCGTACGCTCCCGGGGTATCTTTATGCCATGACCTTCAACCCGAACGCCGATATCAGCGGCAACAGGACGAGCAAACGCGGTCGCAACACCGCCATCGTCGGCGGTGGCGGCGTGGGGATCGTCGGCTTGCTCGTCTTCCTCATCGGACCGCTGCTCGGCGTTGATGTCACCGGACTGATGGGCGGAATCACCCCGGACGACGGCGGCCAGAACCAGTCGAGCGGGACCAGCATGTCCCAGTGCGATACGGGTGAGGACGCGAACACGAACATCGACTGTCGAATGGCTGGCGCGCAGGTCGTCCTCGATGACTACTGGGCACAGCAGGTCGACGGCTACGAACCGCCGGCGATGACACTGGTCGACGGTCAGACCTCGACCGGCTGCGGGACCGCATCGAACCAGGTCGGACCCTTCTACTGCCCGGCCGATCAGGGCGTCTACATCGACCCGAGCTTCTTCGACATTCTGCGTCAGCAGTACGGTGCCTCGGCCGATGAACTCGCCCAGCTCTATATCGTCGGCCACGAATGGGGCCACCACATCCAGAACATCACCGGCGTGATGAGCGAGCACCCGAACAACGGCACCGGTCCGGAGAGCAACGGAGTGCGCACCGAACTCCAAGCCGACTGCTACGCGGGCGCCTGGCTGGGCAAGGTCACCACTCTCACCGACGACAACGGCACTCCGTATCTCGAAGAGCCCTCCAAAGAGCAGCTCGACGACGCTCTCAACGCGGCCTTCGTCGTCGGCGACGACCACATCCAGGAGCAGTCCGGCTTCGTCAACCCGGAATCGTTCACCCACGGCTCGAGCAAGCAGCGCCAGAAATGGTTCACCACCGGATACAACGAGGGCCTGAACAGCTGCGACACCTTCGCAGTGTCCGGCGATCAGCTGTGATGCGCAGATTTGCGAAGTGTGACGACCCGATTGCCACTGCCGGCATCATCAGGAACCGGCAGTGGCGATGAACAGCCATCCGCGGCCGGGAGCGTAGGGGAGATCGTGAATCTCGACCTCGGTGAATCCTGCTTCCGATAAAGTCTGTTCGAGCACAGACTTTGGTCTGAACCGCAGTGTGGACGTCGAATCGATGCGTTCTCCGTCAAGGTGGAAGATCGTTGGTGATACGAAGGTGACGAACTCACCTCCCACATTCGTCGTCTCGATCCACTCCTCGACCTCGCCCAAATCTCCCAGGTCGACGGTGCGGTGAGTCGCTTCTTTGGTCCACCGCTCCCAAGCTTGGTCCGCTGGATCACGTGTTTCGAACACCAACCTTCCCCCGGAACGAAGGCACCGACGGATTGTGCGCAATGTGGAGAGCCACTCATCGTCGTCGAGGAAGACCTGTGCGACATTCGCGGTCATCGTTGCCATATCGAAGGAGTTTCTCAGAGCGTTGTCCCCAGCCAGGGCGGAAACTGTGCCGATGACAAGCTCTGCTGAACCAGGTGTCAGTTTGGACTGTGCGATCTGCAAGGATGCTGCAGCCGGATCGACGCCGAGAGCACTGACTTCCATGTCGACGAGCCGAGCGATGAACTCCCCGGTGCCGCACCCCACGTCGAGCACAGTTTGCGCTCCGAATTTGGTTGCCAGGTTCACATACGTGTCCAGGTCCGATCGGTCAGGATCAAGAGGGTCATAGACCTGGGCTAGCCGGGGATGTGAAAAGCAGGCGTCAGGCATAGCTTCAGGGTAACTGCAGGAAGCAAATGAAGCATTCGATCAACGGCAGCGACCCTTGCCGCCGTTCGTCATACGGTGATATGAATAACTGAGGCAGCCCCATCGAGGGCAGCCACCCAGCCCCACCCGACGATCTGATCAAGGACGATCATGTCTCAGCTGTTCCCACACCTCTTCGAACCCATCACCATCGGCTCCACGGTGATCCGCAACCGCATCGTCTCCTCCGGCCATGACACCGTCCTCGACGATCACGGCCACATCGGCGACGACCTCGTCGCCTACCATGAGGCCCGCGCGAAAGGCGGAGCCGGACTCATCGTCCTCCAGGTCTCCGGCGTCCACGAAACCGCCCGCTACACCAGCCACGTCCTCATGGCCACCGACGAATCCTCCGCCCCCGGCTACCAAAACGTCGCCGAGGCGGTCCACCGCCACGGTGCCACGATCTTCGCCCAGCTCTTCCACCCCGGCCGCGAAGTCATGGACGGCGAGCGTGGCATGGCACCCCGGGCTAAGGCCCCGAGCGACGAACCGCAGGAACGCTTCAAAGTCGTCCCCGAGACTCTGACCACCGCCGAGGTCAGAGACATCATCGCCGGCTACGGACGCGCCGCGAAACGCATCGCCGACTCCGGAATCGACGGCGTCGAGATCGTCGCCAGCCACGGCTACCTGCCCATCCAATTCTTCAACCCCGCCGTCAACACCCGCACCGACGACTACGGCGGCAGCCCGGAGAACCGTCGCCGTTTCCTCACCGAGGTGGCCCAGACCGTCCGCCAGTCAGTCGGTCCTGATGTCGTGGTGGGCGTGCGGATCTCCGGTGAGGAGAAGACCGAGGACGGCCTCGTCGCCACCGAGATCCTCGACCTCATCGAACACCTCGACTCCCTGACCACCGACGGCGTCGACTGCCTCGACTACTTCTCGATCACCGCCGGCGATTCCTCCACTCTGCAGGGCGCCGTCCACATCGTGCCCTCGATGCAGATCGACCCCGGCTACGCCGCGAACCTGTCCGAGCAGGTCAAGAAGATCACCGACAAGACCGTCATGGTCGCCGGCCGCATCAACCAACCCCACGAAGCCGAAACCGCGATCGCCGAGGGTCGCACCGATATGGCGATCATGACCCGCGCGATGATCTGCGACCCCGAAATCGCGAACAAATCCCGGGCCGACAAAGTCGACGAGATCCGCGCCTGCATCGGCTGCAACCAAGCCTGCATCGGCCACTTCCAACAGGGCGTGCCGATCTCGTGCATCCAATACCCCGAATCGGGCAGGGAACTCACCTTCCTTCCCCGACCGACGGTGCGCACCCGACGCGAGATCCTCGTCGTCGGCGGGGGACCGGCCGGACTCAAGGCCGCCGCGGTCGCCGCCGAACAGGGCGATGACGTCGTCCTGTGCGAGAAGGAGCCCCACCTCGGCGGGGCGGTGCTGCTGGCTCAGGAACTGCCGTATCGATCCGAATTCGGGGGAGCGGCGACGAACCTTTCCGCCGAGGCAGCCCGCGCCGGCGTCGACATCCGCACCTCCGTACCGGCCACCCAGGACCTCATCACCGAGGTGGCCCCCGACCACGTCATCATCGCCACGGGAGCCGAACAGCGCATGCCCGCCCTCGAGATCGCCGACGACGCATTCGTCATCGGTGCCCGCGACTATCTGCGGGAGTCCCCGGACCTGCCGCCAGGCCGCGTGCTCGTCACGGACTGGAAGGGCGATTGGATCGGACTCGGCATCGCCCTGCGGCTGGCCGAGGCCGGGCGACACGTGAGCTTGGCGACGGCGGCGAACTTCGCCGGTGCCGCGATCCAGCAGTACACGCGCACCCTGCTCGTGTCCCAAGCGCTGCGGACCGGTCGGGTGCAATTCGTCAACGACGTGCGCCTCGTCGGAGTCGATGTCGACACCGGGTACCTGCAATCCACACTCTGCGAGGTCGTCCACGAGGTCGCCGATGTCGCCGCGACGATCGTCTCCGGAGCACCACGCTCTGTTCCGGTCGACCTCGACTTCGGGGCCGCCTCGGTGACGGTGATCGGTGACGCCCTGGCCCCGCGCACGGTCGAAGAGGCCGTGTACGAAGGGCTGACCGCGGCCACCACTCTGGCCGAACGACGAACACCGGTCACGGCGTGAGCCCACGACCGGCCCAACCTGCCGCCGAAACCGAGGCGAAGAAGGCGGCGATCATCGCGGCCACCCTCGACCAGATCGTCGACCGAGGCCCCACGGCTGTCCGCATGTCCGATGTAGCGAAGGCCGTCGGCATGTCGGTCGGGACAGTGCAGTACTACTTCGGGTCACGCGATGCCCTGCTCGCCGCAGCTTTCTCGGCCCACAGCGATGCGGTGCTCAAGGACATCGCCGACATGGCGAACCATAATGGCAAGAACACAGGCGAAGGGACAGAAACCGGTTCGCCTCGGTCCCGCCTGCACGCGGCCTTCACCGCCGTCCACGAGGTCGGCAACCACGGCCAGAGGTCGCGGATCTGGATCGAGCTCGTCACCGCGGCACGCACCCATACGAGCCTGCAAGACTGTGTCGATTCCGTCTTCGCCGGTTGGCGCAGCCTGTTCTCACGCATCATCGGTGACGGCATCAGGACCGGAGATTTCACTCTTTACGGGCTCACCGCCACCGAGGTGGTCGATACGTTCATCGCCATCATCGACGGCTTCGACCTCGCCGCCGTTGCCGGACAGGGACCCGAGCCGACGACGATGGCGCGCATCCTCGGCGCTACTGCGGACGGCCTGTTGAGCGGTGGGAGTCCGGGCGCCGCTGCGACGCATTCGGGTCCGCACAATCCGGTCCGGTCATAGCCCGGCCCGCCTCACAGCCTGGCGATCGTCTCCACGTCCTCACCGAACTCCCGGGCCGTCTCCTCGGACACCGTCGCCCGCGTCGCCCGCAGCGCTTCGAGATAGTCATCGGTCGAAAGCACATCAGACCGGGAGGCGATATCGACGTGCTGCTGTCGCAGCGACGAGGCCAGAGCTTCCTGCGAAGCCCGCCGGGCCGCATATTCGATATCGGCCGGGGTCAGCCCGTCACTGGCATCGACGAGCACATCGAGATCGACACCGGCGATCGTATGCTCGGGAATGTAGCGCGACCAGATCGCCTCCCTGGCGGTCGCATCCGGCAATCCGATGGGAATGACATAGTCGAAGCGCCCATGCCGCAGGAACGCCGCATCGAGGGCACGGACGAAGTTCGTCGCACAGATGAGCAGCCGGCCCTCCCGATCCCGGAACTCCGCAACCTGCTTGAGCAGCTCATTCGTCACCCCCTGCGTCGGCGACGGCGGCTCACCTCCGCGCTTCGACGCGATCTCCTCGACCTCATCGATGAACACCACAGCATGCTCGAGCTCATTGATCTGCTCGAACGTTGTGCGCAGACCCGCCGCCACACCGCCGGGCTCACCGGACAGACGCGACGGGAACACCTCGACGAACGGCCAGTCCAACCGCGACGCCACCGCCTTCGCGAACGTCGTCTTCCCCGTCCCCGGCGGACCGAAGAGCATCACCGCCCGAGGCGGCACGACCCCGAAATGATCGGCGAGATCCGGTTCGGCCAAGGGCACGACGAGGCGATCCTCGAGCATGTCCTTCTCCTCTTGCATCCCGCTCACCCCATCCCAGAGGTGGCGGGGCAGAATCCGTCCCCCGACCGTTTTGAGCCGGTCGAGCTCACGACGTTGGACGGGCAGATGCCGCTCGACGTACTTCAACCCGGACCGGGTCTCGAAACCGTTGGCCACCAGACCATCGCAGGCCGACGTCCCCGCGGGAATGAGCATCGACAGCTTCCCCAAGCCCAGCGGCATGAGGCGTCGTTCGAGTGCATCGAGCAGCCCCGCCTCGGCGCGGGTGCCCTGCTCAGGATCGGCACGCACCGCCTCCAGGACATGGAAGAATACGAGAACTCCCTGACCGTGTGCGGCGCGACCGACGGCGGCTCCGACGATCTCCTCATCGCGGACGGCCACGACGGCCTGATTGCGCTGGCAGGCGGCCAACACCTCGGAGAGCGGATAGAGCGGGGGAGCGGACTCGGATTCCGGGACGGCGGCTTCGAAGAGACGGATGATTCCGTCGAGGTCATCATCATGGAAATCGCGGATGCGGGTGCGGGTCATCGAAAACTCCTTTGTTTCGGTGGCGGGCAGGGCTCAAGAGTAGACGATCGAGCGGCTGCAGGTGTGATCCGTCTCTCAACGTGACCGCACGGTCGCCGCAGGCGAGGCGAACGACACCCGCAACGCGGGTGGACCACTGCACTCATGAGAGGACGTGGGCGCTATCCTGGTTCTATGGCGATTCTCGGTGACCAGGCAGCAGCGACTGCCATTGACGCGTTCGGTTCCGTCGGCACTGCAATGGTGACTCCATTCAAGCGCGACGGCAGCATCGACTATGCGTCCGTGGAGAAGGTGGCGAACCACCTCGTCGAGCTCGGCAACGACATGCTCGTCGTCTCCGGCACCACCGGCGAATCTCCGACGACGACCGACGACGAGAAGGTCGAACTCATCCGCGTCGTCCGCGGTGTCATCGGCAAGCGGGCGAAGATCGTCGCCGGCACCGGCAACAACGTCACCGCACACACCATCGACCTCTCCCGCCGTTCGGCCGATGCCGGAGCCGACGGGATCCTGCTCGTCACCCCGTACTATTCGAAGCCGACCCAACCGGCGATCGAAGCCCATATGCGCGCGGCCGCCGACTCCACCGACCTGCCGGTCATGCTCTATGACATTCCCGGCCGGGCCGGTGCCCCGATCATCACGGACACCCTGCTGCGACTCTCGGACCACCCGAACATCCTCGCGGTCAAGGACGCCAAGGGCGACCTCTTCGCCTCCTCGTACGTCATGAACAACTCCTCGCTCGTGTACTACTCCGGCGAGGACGCCCTCAACCTGCCGCTGCTGTCCCTCGGCGCGCTCGGACTCGTGTCCGTGGCCGGACATGTCTGCTCGGACCGGTTCGCCGCCATGGTCTCCGCAGTGGCGAACAACGACCTCAACACCGCACGCACCCTTTCCCGCGACACCGCGGACGTGGTGGATGCGCTCATGAACCACATGCCGGGAGTGATCTCGGCGAAGGCCGCTCTGCAGGCCCAAGGAATACTCGACAACCGCGACGTGCGTATGCCGCTGCTCCCAGCTGATGAGGAGCAGATGGCGTTCGTCGCCGCCCAATTGACCAGGAGTGGTTACCTCAGTGAATAATGCATTGACCCAAGAACTGTCCCTCCCGCCGAAGATGGACAAAGAAGCCGTCCGCATCGTCGCGCTCGGCGGACTCGGCGAAGTCGGTCGCAATATGACCGTCTTCGAATACCACGGCAAACTCCTCATCGTCGACTGCGGTGTGCTCTTCCCAGAAGAGGACCAGCCCGGCGTCGACCTCATCCTCCCCGACTTCTCCTACCTGGATGACCGCCTCGACGACATCATCGGCCTCGTGCTCACCCACGGCCACGAAGACCACATCGGCGCCGTTCCCTACCTGCTGCGCCGCAAGGGCGACATCCCGATCCTCGGTTCGCAGCTGACGATCGCGCTCATCGAAGCCAAGCTCAAAGAGCACCGCATCAAGCCCATCACCCGCGTGGTGAAGGAAGACGATGTCGACCAGCTCGGTCCCTTCGACCTCGAATTCGTCGCCGTCAACCACTCGATCCCCGATGCCCTGGCCGTGTTCATCCGCACCGGCGCCGGAAACATCCTGCACACCGGTGACTTCAAGATGGACCAGCTGCCGCTCGACGGCCGCATCACCGACCTCCGCGCCTTCGCCCGCCTCGGCGAAGAAGGCGTCGACCTGTTCATGACAGACTCGACGAACGCCGAGGTTCCCGGCTTCACCGCGCTGGAGAAGGACATCGGGCCCGTGCTCGAGAACCTCTTCGGCACCGCCGAACGGCGCATCATAGTCGCCTCGTTCTCCTCCCACGTCCACCGTGTGCAGCAGGTGCTCAACGCCGCCACCGCCCATGGTCGCAAGGTGGCCCTCGTCGGCCGCTCCATGGTGCGCAATATGAAGATCGCCGAGGACCTCGGCTACCTCAACGTGCCGGCGGGAACGCTCATCGACATCAAGAAGGTCGACGACTACCCCGAGGACCAGATCGTCCTCATGTGCACCGGCTCCCAGGGTGAGCCGATGGCCGCCCTGTCCCGCATGGCCAACCGCAACCACCGCGTCGACGTCGGCGACGGCGACACCGTCATCCTCGCCTCCTCGCTCATCCCCGGCAACGAGAACTCCGTGTTCAAGGTCATCAACGGCCTGATGAAGCTCGGCGCGCGTGTCATCTCGAAGGCCGACGCGAAGATCCACGTGTCCGGCCACGCCTCCGGCGGCGAGCTGCTCTACTGCTACAACATCGTCAAGCCCCGCGGAGTCATGCCCGTCCACGGCGAATGGCGCCACCTGTTGGCCAACGCCCGCCACGCCGAGGCGACCGGCGTCGACCCGAACAACATCGTCCTGGCCGATGACGGCTGGGTCGTCGACCTCAAGGACGGTCATGCCGAGGTCGTCGGCGCCGTCGACTGCAACTACGTCTTCGTCGACGGTTCGTCGGTCGGTGAGATCACCGAGGCGGACCTCAAGGATCGCTTGGTCCTGTCCGGTGAGGGCTTCGTGACGATCTTCATGGCCGTGAACTCGCAGACGAAGTCGCTCATCGCCGGACCCGAGATCCACGCCCGCGGTGTGGCCGAGTCCGATGACGTCTTCGACTCGATCGTCCCGAAGGTCCAGAAGGCCGTCGAGGATGCTCTGCGTGACGGCACCACCGATCAGTACCAGCTCCAGCAGGTGGTGCGCCGCACCATCGGCCGCTGGGTGTCGTCGAAGCTGCGCCGCAAGCCGATGATCGTCCCCATGGTCGTCATCGTCTGAGACTCCGCTTTCGAGCGGCTCCGTCGTCGGTCTCTTGCCCGACGAAACTGCGAACGCCCGCGGATGCCTCCTCGTGAGGCTCTGCGGGCGTTGTCGCGTTCTGGGCGAATCGCCTTTTGATCGGCGCATCGCGTTTGAACCCGATGCGTGGATCAAAAGGCGATGACTCCCGACTCAAAAGGCGATGACACCTGGTGCGGGGGACGATTCGCGCGTGCGGAAGCGTCAAGTGCGGGCACGATCCGCGCGGGCGTGAGCGTCAAGCGCGAGCGGTGGGCTCCGGTTCGTCGTCGGGGTCGGAGGTGCGAAGGTCGCTGACGCCCGCTTCAAGGCCCGGCAGGGGCTTGCCCGGCGAGCGGCGGATCATCACCACGACGGCGGCGAGGCCGATGACAATCGCAGTGAGGACGACGGTGCCCGCGTTGAAGCCCAGCCCGTTGAGTCCGATGAACGCCAGGGCACCCGCGGCCAATGAGTAGACGAGCATCGGGATCGAGGTGCGACGGATGAGCTCGCCCTCCCGGCCGATGAGTCCCACCGTCGCCGAGGCGGCCACGACGTTGTGCACGGCCACCATATTTCCAGCGGCGCCGCCGACCGCCTGAGCCGCGACCACGGTCTCGGGGCTGGCGGCACCGATCGCGGTGCCGGTGGAGAACTGGAACTGCGAGAACATGACGTTCGAGACGGTGTTCGATCCGGCGACGAAGGCACCCAGGGCACCGACGAACGGGGCGAACAGCGGCCAGGCGTCGCCCACGGAACTGGCGGCCGCCTCGGCGAGGGTGACCGGCATCGACTCCAAGCCGGCGCCGTTGTAGTCGGCGCCGGAGTTGATGAACACGCGAACCAGCGGCAGGGAACACAGCAGGGCAACGGCCGCGCCGGCGATCTGCGAACCGGCGATCTGCCAGGACCCTGCGATCTGCTTCTTCGTCATCCGGTGGATGAAGTACGTCAGTCCGCAGGCGAGGACGAAGATCGCGCCGGGCGACCACAGCAGATCCATGTTCTGGCTGATCGGGGTGCCGAAGATGTTGTCGATCTTGATCACGGCCGGACCGTTGAGGAACTCCTTGATCGCGGGCACATTGCGGGTGATGAGCAGCAGGGCGACGACGATGAGATAGGGCGACCACGCCCGGGGCAGCGACATCTTCTTGGTCAGCTGCGCCTTCTCCTTGTTCGGGTCGACGGTGCCCATCCAGAAGGCCGGCCAGTTCTCGCGCGGTGCGAAGTCCCAGGTCTTCTTCGGCATGAGGAAGCCCATCCGCGAGGTCGTCACGACGATGGCCAGACCGATGAGCCCGCCGAGCAGAGACGGGAACTCCGGCCCGAGCACATTGGCCACGATGAGGTAGGGCACGATCATTGCCAGGGCCGCATAGATCGCGAACGGGGCGATGGCCAGGCCGTCGGCGAAGCGTCGGTTGGCACCGAAGAACCCGGTCATCAGGCAGGAGAGCAGCAGCGGGATGAGGATGCCGCAGCAGGCGTGGATGAGTGCGACCTGCGTGGCGGTGTGGGCGACGAATTCGGCCTGGCCGAGGCTGAGCTGACCGGCACGTTCGGCGACGTCGGCCGACATCGATCCGTCCTCCTGCGCCAGCCCGGAGCCGATGCCCAGCACCATCGGGGTGCCGACGGCGCCGAAGCTCACCGGTGTCGACTGGATGATGAGACCGGCGAGCACCGCGGCGATCGCGGGGAAGCCGAGGGCCAGCATGAGCGGGGCGACCACGGCGGCCGGAGTGCCGAATCCGGCGGCGCCCTCGATGAAGGATCCGAAGAGCCAGGCGACGATGATGACCTGCACCCGCCGGTCCGGGGAGATCGCGATGAAGCCGGCGCGGATCGTTTCGATCGCTCCGGACCGGGTGATCGTGGCCAGCAGCAGAAGTGCACCGAAGACGATCCACAGCAGGCCGATCGCGACGAGGAGGCCCTGGACGACCGAGGCGCCGATCGTCACCCACTCGATCTTCCAGGCGAAGTTCGCGACGAGCGCCGCGGCTATCAGTCCGACAGGCATGGCGTATTTCGCGGGCCAGCGGAATCCGATGAGAAGGATTCCGGCTAAGAGGATGGGGGAGAGGGCCAGGAGTGCTGCAACAGCGAGGTTGTCCACCATGAGTCCGATCCGCGGCGTCATTGCCGCATCGTTCCAAGGAACCGACCTGGTGCGACGATCTTCCTCAGCCGACCGAGAACCAGCGGTGGTCGGTGACGATGGGCCGCCTCGGCGAGTCCATGAGAGATGTTCCCCTTATCCTCCCCAGCCGCCTGATCAGAGTCAATGAACACACCGTCTCGAATGCAGGATATGGTTTGACGAGACGTGCATCACCTCATATTCTTTCGTTGTGTGAACAAACATTTTCACAATGTGAAAGTTTCGCAGTCAAAACCCCGTTGACCAGCGAACATATCGCATCACCAGATGTGGATAAGGACGCAGCACCGATGTGCTGACTAAGGAGAACCATCGATGACCGCTCATATCGAAAACCTGGACATCCCCGCCGGGATGGAGATCACCGGTGAGCTGCCGGACGGGGCTGAGAAGGTCCTCACGCCCAAGGCGCTTGAGCTCATCGTCGATCTGCACCGGAAGTTCAACGGCGACCGTCTCGAGCGCCTCGAGGCTCGCAAGGAACGCCAGGCCGAAATCGCCGCAGGCAAGGACCTCGACTTCCTCCCCGAGACCGCTGAGATCCGCAACGATCCCTCCTGGCAGGTCGCACCCCCGGCACCCGGTCTCGAAGACCGCCGCGTCGAGGTCACCGGCCCCACCTACAAGAAGATGACGATCAACGCGCTCAACTCCGGCGCGAAGGTGTGGCTGGCCGACCAGGAAGACGCGAACACCCCGCAGTGGGACTCGGTCATCCAGGGCCAGATCAACCTGCTCGACTCGCTCAACCGCGAAATCGACTTCACCTCGCCCGAGGGCAAGGAATACAAGCTCGCCCCCGACGAGGAGCTGCCGACCATCGTCGTGCGTCCTCGCGGCTGGCACATGCCGGAGAAGCACATCCTCATCGACGGTGAGGAGACCTCCGGTTCGCTCGTCGACTTCGCGCTGTACTTCTCGACCGCCGGTCAGATCCAGATCGAGAAGGGCCGCGGCCCCTACTTCTACCTCGCGAAGATGGAATCCCACCTCGAGGCCCGCCTGTGGAACCAGGTCTTCGAACACGCCGAGGATGCCTTCGGCCTGGCCCGCGGCACCATCCGCGCCACCGTGCTCATCGAGACCTACACCGCGGCTTTCGAGATGGAGGAGATCCTCTACGAGCTGCGCGAGCACTCCGCCGGACTCAATGCCGGTCGCTGGGACTACATCTTCTCCGTGATCAAGAACTTCCGCTCCCGCGGCTCCGATTTCCTGCTGCCGGACCGTTCGGACGTGACGATGACGGTGCCGTTCATGCGCGCCTACACCGAACTGCTCGTGCGCACCTGCCACAAGCGCGGGGCACATGCCATCGGCGGAATGTCCGCGTTCGTCCCCTCGAAGGACGAAGCCGCGAACAAGGCCGCCTTCGACAAGGTGCGCGAGGACAAGTCGCGTGAGGCCTCCAACGGTTTCGACGGCTCCTGGGTCGCACACCCCGGAATGGTCGCCCTCTGCAAGGAGGTCTTCACCGAGACCCTCGGCGAGAAGCCGAACCAGATCGACAACAAGCGCGAAGACGTCAACGTCACCGCTGCCGATCTGCTCGACGTGAAGTCGACCCCGGGTGCGATGACCGAGGCGGGCCTGCGTACCAACGTGTCCGTCGGCATCCAGTACCTGCGCGCCTGGCTCGAAGGCAACGGCGCGGTCGCCATCAACGGACTCATGGAGGACGCCGCGACCGCCGAGATCTCACGGTCCCAGGTGTGGCAGTGGCTCGATGCCGGAATCACCCTGGACTCCGGTGAGAAGGTGACGAAGGAGCTCGTCGAGCGCATCGTCGCCGAGGAGGTCGCCAAGCTGCCCGGTGACGACGCAGGCTGGAAGGACGCCACCGATACGTTCACCTCGGTCGCCCTCGACCCCGAGTACGTCGACTTCCTCACCCTGCCGGCGTACGCCCGCATGCCGTGATCGGCACTCGCTGACGAAGCCGAACGCCCCCGAAATCTGTGCCTGACGCACCGATTTCGGGGGCGTTCTTCGCTAAGCTCGACATACACGCTCCCACGTGAGGGTTCCAGCTCGACCCGCAGATGGGAGGTGCCGACGACGGATGGATCTACGGAGGTGGGGATGAGCCTGACCACAGACGAACTGCCCCGACTGGCCAGCCCCTCAAGCATCGCCGAACTCTCCGAGCTCATGGCCCGCGCCCATACTGAGCGCCGCACCGTGACCGTGTTCGGCGGCGGTACCGCCTTCGACGATCATCCGCCGGTCTCCACTCCGGGGCTCCTCATCGACCTGACATCCATCGCCGAGGCGGCCGATCCTCGCGGCGGCACCATCCGTGCCGGAGCCGGCTCCCGGATCAGCGCCCTGACCAGGTTCGCCGCACAGTCAGATCTGGAGCTCCTCGGCGACCTTCCCGCCGACCGCATCGAAGCCGGCGCCACCCTCGGTGGCATGATCGCCACCGCGGCCACCGGGCCCCGCAGTCTGCGCCGTCCCCGCCTGGCCGAGACCGTGGAATCCGTGACCGTCGTCGGTGCCGATGGGACCATCGCCCGCACCTCTCATGGGCTCCACCGGGACCTGGGCGGCCGCGATCTGCCCGGACTCGTCACCGGATCCTGGGGAACCCGAGCGATCATCGCCGAGGCCGAGATCCGTCTGACAGAGCGCCCCGCAGCGCAGAGATTCGTCTGGATTCCCGGCACCGAGGCGGCTGCCGATCTCCTCATCGCCCGCAGAGTCCCGGACGCGGTCGTCATCGAACGCCCACCCGGTTCACTGGCGGCGACAGTGGTCCTCATCGAAGGGGAGACCGACGAAGTCGAGGCCGAAGTGGGCCACCTCGTCGATCGGAACCCCGGTGCGACCCCGTGCGGGGAGCCGGAATGGTGGGGGCGCAGGGCGCGACTGGCCGCGACTATCGGAGTATCCGTGGTGCCGAGTTTCATTCCGACGCTCATCGATGCCGTCGCCCGACTGGAGACGACGATTGGCTTTCCGCTGCAGCTGCGCGGCAGTGCAACGGGCACGTTCGAACTGGGCATCGGCGCACCGGAATCCGAACCGGGGGTGGCCACCCGAGTGGCCCTCGAGCATCTGCGCAGCTTCGGCCTGCATGTCATCGCCGCCCGGCTGATCCACGCACCCGCACCGGTCTGGAACGAGGTGGACGCTTGGGGTCCGCAGCCGGGGCGGTCGGGTCTGCGCGAGATCAAGAAACTGGTCGACCCTCGAGGAATCCTGGCTCCGGGCCGCGGGATCGCCGGAATCTAGCGTCGCGCCACCGAGGCCGGGCGACCAAATTCGTGCGGCCGGCTCCGTACTTCTACTTGACCAACAGCACCGGGCATTCGGCCTCAAGGATGACTTGCTGTGCACTCGACCCGAGGAGCAGCTTCACCACGGGCGAGCGTCGCTTCGTGCTCATGACGATGAGTGCGGCATCGTGCTCGTCGGCGAGACTGAGGATCTGCTCGGCCGGGTCGGGCCCGGAACGGTGGACGGCATACTCGAGCCCCGCCTCGGCGAGGGAGGCACCCAACTTGGTGCATTCGGACAGGGACGACGTCGACGGGGCCGTCGTCGTATCCGTGCCGAACACGACCGCCTGCACCGCAGCGTTCTCACGGCGGGCCGCGGCGATCGCCTGCTTGAGCACCTCATCCGAGGCATCCGGACGCAGCGCCAGGACCACGGTATTTGAAGCCGAATTGATGCTCGGTGAGGCAGTGACCTGCAGCGACGGGGCAGGGAAGCGGCGCTGCGGAGTCGAATAGAGGTCAGTCATCGCAGTCCTCCGCTCAGCCGATTCCGATGACGCCGACGGCGACACCCACGGCGAGCATGACGAGGGCGACGATGAGCGCGCGCCACAGCACCTTCTTGTGGTGATCGCCGAGCTCGACGCCGGACAGGGACACGAGCAGCAGGATCGCGGGCACGAGCGGCGACTGCATGTGCACGGGCTGGCCGGTGATCGAGGCGCGGGCCATATCCGCCGCGGAGATGCCGAAGTGGGAGGCGGTCTCGGCGAGCACGGGCAGGATGCCGAAGTAGAAGGCGTCGTTGCTCATGAAGAACGTCATCGGGATCGACAGCAGACCGGTGATGACGGCCATGTAGGGGCCCATCGAGTTCGGGATGACCTCGACGAGCCACTCGGCCATCGCGTCGACCATTCCGGTGCCGGACATGATGCCGGTGAGCACGCCCGCGGCCATGACCATGGCCACGACGGAGATGATCGCGGTCGCATGGGAGGCGAGCTCCTCCTGCTGGTCCTTCATCTTCGGGAAGTTGACCATGAGCGCGATGACGGTGCCGATCATGAACAGGTACGGCAGCGGCAGGATGTCGATGATGAGCAGGACCATCACGGCCACGGTCAGAGCCAGGTTGAACCAGAACAGCTTCGGACGCAGCGTTGCGCGGTTGGGATCGAGCGCGGTGTTCGACAGGCCCGTGCCGGAACCGGCGGAATCGCCTGTGTCGTTCGCGGAGGCGGGTCCCGCCTCGGGGGTGGTGTCATCATTCGCCGAGGCGGCCGAGCCGGATCCGTGTCCGTGACCACCCGCGGTGGTGCCCGCGGACGAACCCGCGGTCGTGCTGGCTCCGGCCACGGCGCCGACGAGGTCCATGCGACGATTCGAACCGCGGTCCTCGACCCAGGTGACGCCGTTCTTGGCCAGGCGGCGACGTTCGGAGATGCCGAGCACGTAGGCGAAGACGAGGCACACGAGCAGGCCGGCCACCAGGGAAGGAACCATGGGGACGAAGATCTCGTTCGCGTCGATCTGCAGCGCCGAGGAGGCTCGGGCAGTCGGACCGCCCCACGGGACGATGTTGAGCGTGCCGTTGATGAGGCCGGCGACGCAGGTGAGCACCACGGGTGACATCTCGAGGCGCTGGTAGATCGGCAACATGGCCGCGGTGACGACGATGAACGTCGTCGATCCGTCACCGTCGAGGGACACGGCGCCGGTGAGCAGTGCGGTGCCGAGGACGACCTTGACGGGGTCGTTGCCGGCGACCTTGAGGATGAACTCGACGAGCTTGTCGAAGAGGCCGACGTCGATCATGATGCCGAAGTAGATGATGGCGAAGAGCAGCAGCGCTGCTGTCGACGACATCGAGGCGATCGCGTCCATGACCATGTCCCCGATGCCCAGTCCTGCTCCGGCGAAGAGGCCGAAGATCGTGGGCACGAGGATGAGCGCGAGGATCGGCGAGAGTCGTTTGGTCATGATCAGAGTCATGAAGACGAGGATCATGGCAAAACCGAGAATGACAAGCACGAGCTTCTCCTTCGAAGGCGAATGTGAGGCTCGAAACACCGTAGGGCCCAGATCACGGGCCGCGCGCGCTTGTGTGCACTGATGGCGTTTAGATCGTTGCGCGCCTTTTGCGCATTGCGCTCAAACGCGGCTACGCTGAGCGCGTGCCCCGGTCCCATCGTTCGTTCTCCCGGCGTGTGCTGATCTCTCAGCTCGCGCTCGTCATTGTGATCCTCGCCCTGGTCACCGGAGTGTTCGCGTGGATGGGTGCGCGCACCGTCACCGAGGTGACCGAGACGAAGGCGCTGGCCACTGCCCGCACGCTGGCGATCGATCCGGACGTCCGCGCCGCCGCCACCCAGGCTTCGGCCGAGCATGCCGAGAAACCCGATGAGCAGCTCGTGACCTCGATGTTGGCGATCACCGATGATCTGCGCGACCGCTCGGGCATCAGCTTCGCCGTCATCACCGACGACCGCGGCATCCGACTCACCCACCCTGATCGGTCGAAGATCGGACACAGGGTCTCGACGTCGCCGGAGGAGGCACTTGCCGGACGCGAGAACGTCTCCCACGAATCAGGAACCCTGGGCGAGACGGTGCGGGCGAAGGTGCCGATCTATTCGAATGAGGACGGCAAGACCGTCGTCGGTGAGGTCTCGGTCGGCATCTTCGCCTCCGTGCTCGATGCCGATGTCCGCCGCGAACTCATCCTGCTCGGCACCGTGGCGGTGCTCGCCCTCGCTCTCGGCGGGGTCGTCTCCGTCATGCTCGGGCGCCGTCTGCGGCGGGAGACGCTCGGCGTCGGACCCGAAGAGCTTGCCGAGATGGCCCGCGACCAAGGGGCCGTGCTCCACGGTCTCGACGACGGGGTGCTCGGGTTCGATACGAACGGGAAGTTGACCCTGAGCAATTCGAACGCGAAGGAGCTGCTCGGTGCCTCCTCGGCGAAGCACGTTGACCGCGCGGGCGAAACGGCCGGCGCGAACGGGGGAGCCGCCTCGGCGGGGGATTCCGACCGCGAACTGGTCGACGCCTCCGACGACGAACTCGTCAATGTGCCCGATGAGATCACCGCGCTCATGGCCGACGCCCCGGCGGACGGAGCCCTGCGGCGGCGTGTCACGATCGGCGACCGGATCCTGCTGGCAACAGCCGTGCGGGTCCAACGCGACGGGGTGTCCGTCGGCGGGGTCGTGACCCTCCGCGACGAGACCCAGATGCTCACGATGGCTCGCCAGCTCGAGTCCGTCACCGCCATGGCTCGGGCCCTGCGCACCCAGCGGCACGAGTTCGCCAACCGGCTGCATACCGTGCTCGGACTCGTCGACACGGGCGCCACCGATGAGGCCCACACCTACCTGTCCTCCATCCTGGGCACCGGGCCGATCACGACTCCCGTCGAGGACATCGACCTCGTGTCCGACCCGTATCTGCGGGCCGTTCTGGAAGCGAAGGGAACGACCGCCGCCGAGGCGGGAGTGGCCCTGGCCGTCACCCCGGACTCCCTGGCCGTCGGTGCGGTCCGCGACCCGGAGGCAGTCACGCTCATCCTCGGCAACCTCATCGACAATGCCGTCCGTGCGGCCGTCGCAGGCCGGCGGTACGCCGAGGACGGAGGCCGGGTCGAAGTGCAGGTGCTCAGCTCCGGGACGGAGCTCCACGCGGTCGTCACGGACACCGGTGACGGGATCGACGACGAGGTGGCGGGGAAGATCTTCGACGAGGGATTCTCGACCTCGACGGCCGCCTCGGCGCCGGATTTCGGGATCGGGCTGACCACCGGAACCGGCACCGGGGACGGTCACGGACTCGGCATCGGACTGGCGCTCAGCCGCCGGGTCGCGGAGATGGGCGGGGGAGCGGTGTGGCTCATCGACGGCCACGACCCGGACCTCGGCGGGGCGAGCTTCGGCATGCGCCTGCCCGACGCCCTCGATGAATTTCAGCAAGATGAGGAGAGATGATGGTCAACGTTCTCGTGCTCGATGACGATTTCTTCGTCGGGCAGATCCACGCCCGGTACGTCGACGAAGTGCCCGGCTTCACGGCACTCGAACCCGTCCGCGACCTGAAGACGGCCCGCGAGGTCATCGCCGAGAACGAGGTCGATCTGCTTCTCGTCGACTACGTCCTGCCGGAGGGCACCGGGGTCGAACTCATCCGCGAGACCGATATCGACGCGATCGTGCTCTCGGCGGTCACGGATCCGCAGGTGGTCCGCTCGTCGCTGCGCGCGGGGGCGATGACGTACATCGTCAAGCCCTTCGCCGCCGAGGTGCTGCAGAACTTCCTGCGCCGCTACGCACGATTCCTCCGCTATTGGGAACGAGAGAAGGTCGGGCAGACCGACCTCGAGCGGCAGCTGCGCAACCTCCACGATGCCGCGGCCGTCGGCGGGACCGGAGCGAGCCCGGCGGGATCGTCGACGACGACCCGGATCCTCGCCGCGCTCGAGGAGGCGAGCGGTCCGATGACGGCCCTCGAGGTCGCCGAGGCGGTTGGTGCCTCCCGTGCGACCGCGCAGCGGCATCTGGCGAAACTTGCCGAAGCCCGCACGATCACGGTGTCCCTGCAGTACGGCAACACCGGCCGCCCCGAACACCTCTACGCCACCCGCTGAGGTGTTTCGGGTTCGTCTCGGTCACTCTCGATCTCTTTCGATCGACGACTTCGGCGCTGCCTGGCCGCAGTGATTCTGCCGCCAACGGCAAGTTAAGTGTGCGCAGATTGCCAAAAATGCGAAGAGAATGTGCAATCTGAGCACACTTATCTCGCTGTTGGCAGGAGAGCTCAACCGCGACCTTCGGCCTCCGCCGACGGTGAGATCGGGTCGGTCGCCTCGGCGAGCAGATCGAGTTCGCGGGGGAGTTCGCGCATCCGCAGCAGGCGGGAGGCGAGTACCGGCAGTGAGCCGAGCAGCGCGCAGGCTGCCAGGATCCACATCGTCCTCGTCACTCCGAGCCGGTCGCCGAGGATGCCCGCGAGGAAGGCGCCCAACGGCATCGGTCCCCATACGAGGAAGCGGATGGACGCGTTCATCCGGCCCAGCAGCGGCTTCGGGCAGAGGCGCTGCCGGAAGCTCACCTGCGCAATGTTGTAGACGACGATTGCCCAGGTCACAAGGAACCAGCTGATCAGCACGGTCGGCAGCGCCGGCAGGACGGAGGCGAGGGGAACACCGAGGAAGCAGAGGCCGCCGATCAGCGCGGACACGGCGATGCTCGTTCCTTCGCCGAGGATCTTCTGCACCCACGCCGCCGTGAGTGCGCCGAGGATGCCGCCGGCCGAGGCGACTGACATGATGATTCCGAGTTCGACCTGGTGAAGACCGAGTGTGGTGAGGGCGTACAGCACGAGGAGCGCGAAGATGCCCGACGACGCGAAGTTCGTCAGACCTGTGCAGGCAGTGATCCGGCGCAGCAGCGGGTGACCGAGGACGAATCCGAGTCCCTCCCGAATCTCGGCGACGAACCCGGACCGGCCCTCGGCCGGTCGTGGGGTTTCGCGGTGTCTGATGAGTCCGACGAGAATGCTGGAGAGACCCATGCAGATGCTGGTCAGTCCGATGGTCAGCGGGGCACCGATCGCGGTGACCAGGCCGGAGGCCAGGGTGGGGCCGGCAACTCCGGCGGTCTGCTGGCTGGCTTGGAGCTTGCCGTTGCCGTCGGAGATCGCGTCGCCGTCGACGAGTTCGGGCAGATAGGACTGATTGGCGATGTCGAAGAAGACGCTGACGATTCCGACCCCGGCCGCTGCGAGATAGAGCTGGACCATGCTCAGTGCATCGAACGCCCAGGTCAGCGGGATGGTCAGGAGAATGGCGGCGCGGATGATGTCGCCGGAGACGATGACGAGTCTCTTCGGCAGTCGGTCGACCCAGGCCCCGGCGGGCAGGCTGATGAGCAGGAAAGCCGCCGATTCCAGGGTGGCGAGCACTCCCATTTCGAAGGCGTCGGCGTGGAGGAGCTGTACGGCGATGAGGGGGAGGGCGAAGAGGACGAGCTGGGAGCCGAACACGGAGACCGTGTCGCCTGCCCATAACTTCATGAAGTCGCGGTGTCTCCACAGGGAGACGTGTTTCGGCCGCTGCGATGAGGCGGGACCGTGCTGCGGTTGTGGTTCGCTCGACGGCGGTTGGTCGGCTGCTGCCATGGCTCTTCCTCGCGACGGCGGGTGGAGGATCGGTGATTGAAGGTCAGTGATTGAGGGTTGTCAATCAGTAATGCTCCACGAGCGATTGAGGAAAGTCAATCACTTTGGACGATTGATTGACTTCTCCCGATCACTCGTTAGCGTTGAGACATGAACGATGACACACCTGCCGCGGCCGCCCTCGCCCGAGCCGTGGAGCGCAGGGACGCCACTGATGCCGAGGCCAAGGCGCTGGCGTCGAGCATTCGGATTCGGATCCTGCGGCTGTGTCTGGAC
The DNA here is from genome assembly GCF_024895295.1 of Brevibacterium sediminis. Classification (NCBI taxonomy): domain Bacteria; kingdom Bacillati; phylum Actinomycetota; class Actinomycetes; order Micrococcales; family Brevibacteriaceae; genus Brevibacterium; species Brevibacterium sediminis. The sequence continues at coordinate 23,165 of NZ_JAHQRN010000009.1, forward strand.
GAGGCATTGAGCAATCGAGAGATCGCCGAGGCGACCGGCCTCAATCCCGCGACCTCGCTCCATCATGTGCGGATGCTCGCCGACACCGGATTCCTCGAACCTCAGGAGGCGCGGCGCGGCAAGCGCGGGTCCAGAGAGATCCCATACCTCGCCACGGGCAAGAGCTGGTTCCTCAACACCGGCGATATGACGACCGAGATGCTCGAGGCCTTCACAGCCGAGTTCACCGCCGCACCGTATGAGGAGCGGACGATGGGTCGGATGGCGGCGATGCTCACCGAGGATGAGGTCGAGGAGTTCCGGGCTCGCATCGATGAGCTGTTCGAAGAGTTCCGCAGCCGGCGCAACAAGGACGGTGCCACCCAATGGGGTCTGTTCATCGCCATGCACCCGAGCGATCCACATGACCGCTGACGGCGGCCGGGATCCCGCTGATAACGCCGGTGACAGTTATGTCGACGCGCGATGCGCTGCCGCGAATGACAAGTTAAGTGTGCTCAGAATGCCAGAATGTCTAGGATAACGGGCAATCTGAGCACACTTAGCTTGCTCACGGCCGCAAAATCGCATGTTCCGGGCTAGCGCAGCCGCAGTGACACGCGGAGCCGAACATCGCCCCTGGTGGCACGCCGAAACCTGCGGATTTGCTGGGCAGGAGCGCAATATCGTCCTAAGATGAGAGACATGGCGACCAGAACGACTTCCCCCGCTTCTGGTTCCGGGAAACGCACAGCGCGCAAAAACGCTGGTCGGTCCGGTCAAGCGGGGACCGAAGAACCCGGGACAAACGTTGTCACCGGTGCATGGAGGGGAGTGGCCCACATGGCCGGAAACCGTGCGCGAAAGACTCTCAGCGACGAACCGACCGATCAATCACCGACGAAGCGGGACGGCACAGCCTTCTTCCTCATCGGACTCTCGATCATCATCGCCGCCTTCGAATGGTGGAACATCCCCGGCGCGATCAGCGACGGCGTCCGCGGAATCGTCGAAGGCACCTTCGGCCGGGTGGCACTCGCCCTGCCGGTGGTCTTCACCTGCTACGCGATCCGCCTGTTCCTGCGCGGCGACGACAACCGCGGCAACAACCGCATCCTCATCGGGATGATCTTCGGTCTGCTCGCCGCCTCGGGCCTGGCGCATATCGCCGCCGGCAACCCGACCTTCACGAACTCCCGCGAGGCCATGGCCAACGGGGGAGGCGCGCTCGGATTCGTCGTGTCCTCACCACTGGTCGTTGCGACCACCGTGTACGTAGCGGTGCCGCTGCTCGTCCTCCTCGGGCTGTTCTCCCTGCTCGTCGTCACCGCGACACCGGTGCGCGCGATTCCCCGTCGCCTCACCGACCTGTACTACCGACTCACCGGCGGTGCCCGACCCGAAACCGACGCCGAGGCGACCGAGACCAAACAGTCCGACCTCGTTGCCGAGAACGGCCGGACCTCCGACCTCAAACCCGTGATGGGCGCCAAGCGCCGCAGCCGGAAGAAGAAGACCGAGGTCCCCGATCTCGACGCCGAATCCGCCGACGACGACACCGCCACGAAGGCCTACGACAAGGCCTACATCCACGAAGACGACGTCAGCGACGAAGAAGCCGACACCACGCGTATCGAGACCAGCCCGGAGCCGAAGCTCAAGCCCGGCCAGCGCCGGCCCACCAAGGCCGAACGCGAAATGGCCGAGCTGAAGAAGACCATCGGGATGGACGACGACGCCGCGAACCAGGCGAAGAAGTCCGAGCCCGCTGCCGCCTCGACGCCGGTGCCGACGACGAACGCACCCGCACCTCCGCCCACGGAGCAGCTGCCCGAACGCGTCGAACAGCTCACCCTCGCCGGCGACGTCACCTACACCCTGCCCGCCTCCGACAACCTCCAGCCCGGACCTCCCGCGAAGGAACGCTCCGAGGCCAACGACCGCGTGGTCGAAGCCCTGCGCGATGTGCTCGAGCAGTTCAAGATCGACGCCGAGGTCACCGGCTTCTCCCGCGGCCCGACGGTCACCCGCTACGAGGTGGAGCTCGGCGCCGGCACGAAGGTCGAGAAGGTCACGGCCCTGTCGAAGAACATCGCCTACGCCGTGGCCAGCGCCGACGTGCGCATCCTCTCGCCGATCCCCGGCAAGAAGGCCATCGGCATCGAGATCCCGAACACCGACCGTGAGAACGTGGCCCTCGGTGATGTGCTGCGCTCGAAGGCCGCCCGCAAGACCGACCACCCCATGGTCATGGGCGTGGGCAAGGACGTCGAAGGCGGATTCGTCGTCGCCGACCTCTCGAAGATGCCCCACCTCCTCGTCGCCGGTGCCACCGGTGCCGGTAAGTCGAGCTTCGTGAACTCCATGATCACCTCGATCATGATGCGCGCGACCCCCGACGAGGTCCGCATGATCCTCGTCGACCCCAAGCGCGTCGAGTTAACGATCTACGAAGGCATCCCGCACCTCATCACCCCGATCATCACGAACCCGAAGAAGGCCGCCGAGGCGCTCGAATGGGTCGTGCGCGAAATGGACGCCCGCTACGACGACCTTGCGAACTACGGGTTCAAGCACGTCAAGGAGTTCAACAAGGCAGTCCGTGAGGGCCGCATCCAGCCGCCTGCCGGATCCGAACGCGTCCTCCAGCCCTACCCGTACCTGCTGGTCGTCGTCGACGAGCTCGCCGACCTCATGATGGTCGCCCCGCGCGACGTCGAAGCCTCGATCCAGCGCATCACGCAGCTGGCCCGTGCCGCCGGCATCCACCTGGTGCTCGCCACCCAGCGACCCAGCGTCGACGTCGTCACCGGTCTCATCAAGGCCAACGTGCCCTCCCGCCTGGCATTCGCGACCTCGTCGCTGGCCGACTCGCGAGTCGTGCTCGACCAGCCCGGTGCTGAGAAGCTCATCGGTCAGGGTGACGCCCTGTTCTTGCCGATGGGCGCGGCCAAGCCGATGCGTGTCCAGGGCGCCTGGGTCAACGAGTCCGAGATCGAGAAGGTCGTCGAACACGTCAAGAGCCAGCTCACCCCGAACTACCGCGAAGACGTGGCCGTCGAAGCGCCGAAGAAGCAGATCGACGAGGACATCGGAGACGACCTCGACCTGCTGCTCCAGGCGATCGAGCAGGTCGTCACCACGCAGTTCGGCTCGACCTCGATGCTGCAGCGCAAGCTGCGCGTCGGCTTCGCCAAAGCAGGTCGCCTCATGGATCTCATGGAGTCCCGCGGAATCGTCGGACCCTCCGAGGGGTCGAAGGCCCGCGACGTGCTCGTGCGCCCCGACGACCTGCCGGGAACCCTGGCCATCATCAAGGGCGAGACCCCGCCCGAGGATTCCGGCGGCGCCCCTGCCGACGTCCCGACCGATGGAGGCCACGGCGAGTCCGGACAGACCGGATCCGGGCACGCCTCGGCAGCCGGGGACTATGACGAGGAGTTCGACGACGACTACGGCGAGACCTCCCACGGCTCGGCGTCGGCGTACAGCTCGGCATCGTCCGACCGCTATGCGAACGGCGTAGGCCATGCCGGCGACCTCACCGTCGGTGACGTCGATCCGGAGACCGGACTCGAGGTCGTCGAAGCCAGCGGAGAGGACGCCTGGCAGCTCACCGGCCGCTGACCTCATCCGAACCCCAACCCTCGCCGAGGCGGCGCACCGTACCGACGGTGCGCCGCCTCGGCGATTGTCGTTGAGATGGTCCAGGTTGGAATGATCTGCTCAGCTGACTCCGATAGGCTGGATGCGTGAACGATCGAGTCGAGGCCGGAGCCTCTCAACAGCCCTCTGCGGAACCGAGTCCGTGGAATGTCCCGAACGCACTCACGGTGCTGCGCATCCTCATGGTGCCCCTGTTTCTCGTGCTTCTGCTGGCAGACGGCGGCAACGATGTGACCCTGCGCTGGTGGGCGCTCATCGTGTTCCTGCTGGCCATGTTCACCGACTTCGTCGACGGCTACCTGGCCAGGCGGAACAACCTCATCACGAACTTCGGCAAGATCGCCGACCCCATCGCCGACAAGTCGCTCATGGCGGCCGCGCTCATCGGTCTGGCGATCATCGTCGAACTGCCGTGGTGGGTGCCCGTGATCATCCTCGTCCGCGAATTCGGCATCACCGTGCTGCGGTTCTTCATGATCCGCATCGCCGTCATGCCCGCCTCACGCGGAGGCAAGATCAAGACCGTGCTGCAGACCGCTGCGATCGGACTTTTCCTGCTGGTCTTCCCGCTCTCGGACGTGGTGCCCTCCGTCGTCTACGTCATCCTCCTCGTCTTCGCCTGGATCATCATGACCGCGGCCATCGTCGTCACCATCGTCACCGGCGTCGACTACTGCGTGCAGGCGGCGAAGCTGTACAAGGACGCGAAGAGCGGTGGGAGCACGCAGACCGGCGGGGACGCGCAGCGTGGCTGAGTCCGAGCTGATGGCGACCGCGCGTCGCATCATCTCCACCTGTACTCGATTGGGGATCTCGCTGGCGTCGGCAGAGTCGCTGACCGGGGGACGCTTCGTCGCCTCACTCGTCGATGTGCCGGGGGCCTCCGCCGTGGTGCGCGGGGGACTGGTCACCTACGCCACCGACCTCAAGGCGAGCCTGGCCGGAGTCGATGCCGACCACCTCGAGGAGACCGGACCGATCGACCCGGTCGTCGCCGCGCAGATGGCCGTCGGTGCGGCCGTGCAGTGCGTCGCCGATATCGGGATCTCCTGCACCGGAGTCGCCGGTCCCGATCCGCAGGACGACAAGCCGGTCGGACTCGTCTACACGGCGATCGCCTTCGGCGGGAAGGCGAAGGTCTTCGAACACGAGTTCACCGGCGACCGCGATTCCATCCGCAGCCAGACGGTGCAGGCGATGGCCGTCAACCTCGACGAATTCGTCGGCGAACTCGCCTTCGGGCCCGAGGCCGGGCAGGCGTCGAATACTGGCGAGGACGCCACGGAATAAGTTCGTCTGCTGTGGGGTTGACCGGGTGATGACCATCGGACGAAAATTCTCCAAAGTCTTCGAATGGACTGGCAATACCATCCGCTCGGGGCACCAGGTTGGTGCTGTGTCACGGCCAGGTTGTAAAGTTATTGGAACTACATTGACGGGACGCGCTGACAAAGGGAGGGCCGCGTTATGTTACTGAGAGTCGAAATCGGCGACGCACTTCGTTCCGCCCGCCGTCGTCAAGGACGCACCCTTCGCGATGTCTCGACCGGGGCCAGCGTTTCGCTCGGCTACCTCAGCGAAATCGAGCGCGGACAGAAGGAAGCCTCCTCGGAGCTGCTGTCGGCGATCTGCGAAGCACTCGACCTGCCGCTGTCGGCACTGCTGTCGTCTGTGTCCGATCGCTTCGCTCTCGAAGAAGGCGTGCAGATCCCCGACACCATTCCGCAGGAGCTCTCGGACAAGGTCCTCGGTCACCCCGAGGGATACTCTGCTCCGCGGCTGGCCGCCAAGCCCTGATGAGGCACACGCTGTACTGGATCCTCATGAACGAGGAGTTCGGTGAGGCGCGCGCCGCCTCCCTGCACACCGACCTCACTTTGAGCTCCTTGGGTTCGCGGACCGCAGCTCAGGCGTTCGAAGCCGGGGTCGAACCCCGCGACATCTGGACTGCCGTCTGCGATTCCATGGGCGTTCCCGAATCTCGGCGTCTCGGCAAGGAAAAGCCGCGCTCGACGCCGTTCTGACCGAGACTCGACGCCGTTCTGCTGGATCGGAGTTACCTCGCACCGTCTGTGGCTGTGCCTGCTCGGAACAGCGCTGGTCTTTACTGTCGGCGCCGTGTCGGCCGAGTGTAGACTGACCGCATGAATCAGGCCGTCCCGTTCATCACCTTCCAGCCCAGTCGTGGACAGAGCGCCGCCGAGGCCATGGAGACCTACCTCGAGGTATTCGCCGACGGGCGAGTGATCCTCGATAATCGCTATGGTCCCGACGGTCCGGGCGCCGAGGGCACGGTCATCATGTCCGAGATCGAGATTGCCGGACAGAGACTGCGCTTCAGTGACAGCTTCGTCGCACACGAGTGGGACATCACTCCCGGCGTGTCACTCATGGTCGACTGCGAATCGGCCGCGGAACTCGAGCGCATCTTCACCGCACTGAGCGCAGACGGAACTGTGTTCATGCCGCTCGACGACTACGGATTCGGGCCATTCGGGTGGGTGGGAGACCGGTTCGGCCTCACCTGGCAGTTGGGCCTGGCCCAGGCCTGACTCTCCCGGAGACACGCGACACACCCGAATATATAGAACACCTGTTCCCATGTGGGTTATCCTGGTGAGGAATCACGGGACCTGTGACCACGAGTGGCTGGTTATCCACGGGGGAATCGCTTCCTCTGTCGTTATGTCAGTGCCATCTTCTAGCCTTGGTCTCAACGGAAAAGCAACGAAGAGGAGACGTCATGGCACGTACACCCAAGAACCTTCAGGTTCCCACCGGCGGAGACAAGTCGAAGGCACTCGAAGCCGCAATGGGCCAGATCGATCGCAACTACGGCAAGGGCGCGATCATGCGCCTCGGTGACGGTGTGCGTGAGCCCATCGCCTCCATCCCGACCGGTTCGGTCGCACTCGACATCGCTCTGGGCATCGGTGGTCTGCCACGCGGTCGCGTCGTCGAGATCTACGGTCCGGAATCCTCCGGTAAGACGACCGTGGCTCTCCACGCCGTGGCGAACGCTCAGAAGGCCGGCGGAATCGCCGGGTTCATCGATGCCGAGCACGCACTCGACCCCGAGTATGCGAAGAAGCTCGGCGTCGACACCGATCAGCTCCTCGTCTCCCAGCCGGACACCGGTGAGCAGGCACTCGAGATCGCCGATATGCTCATCCGCTCCGGTGCCCTCGACATCATCGTCATCGACTCCGTCGCGGCCCTTGTGCCCAAGGCCGAAATCGAAGGCGAGATGGGCGACAGCCACGTCGGCCTGCAGGCTCGCCTGATGTCGCAGGCTCTGCGTAAGATCACCGGTGCCCTCGCCCAGTCGAAGACCACCGCGATCTTCATCAACCAGCTGCGTGAGAAGGTCGGCGTCTTCTTCGGTTCCCCGGAGACCACCTCGGGCGGTAAGGCGCTGAAGTTCTACGCCTCCGTTCGCATCGACGTCCGCCGCATCGAGACCCTCAAGGAAGGTCAGGACGCGGTCGGCAACCGGACCCGTGCGAAGATCGTGAAGAACAAGGTCGCTCCGCCGTTCAAGCAGGCCGAGTTCGACATCCTCTACGGCCACGGCATCTCCCGCGAAGGCAGCCTCATCGATATGGGCGTCGACAACGGCATCGTGCGCAAGTCCGGATCCTGGTTCACCTACGACGGCGATCAGCTGGGTCAGGGCAAGGAGAACGTCCGCAACTTCCTCCGCGACAACCCGGGCCTGGCCGAAGAGATCGAGCTGAAGATCAAGCACAAGCTCGGCCTGATCCAGGTCGACGAACCCGAGGAAGGCGCCGAGGCGGCCGGAGAAGCACAGACGGATGACGTCGAAGTCTCCTGACGCCTCGTCGACCGACGACGAATTCCCGGGCCGCGAGTCCGCCGCATCGACCGAGACGGTCGGTGCGGGGGACTCGGGTCGGAGCGATTCGTCTCAGACCGAGACGCTCTCGCAGCTGCGCAGTGCGATCTCGGAGATCGACCAACGTCATGCCGAAGGAGAGGCCGGGTCCTTCGCCGGCCTCTCCGGACTCGACGACGACGATGTCACCGGTGGCAATGGTCGAACCGACAAACGAAAGAACTCGGGTTCGAAGCGCAAGAAGAACTCCAGCGGCTGGAAGCGACAGCAGAAGGAACCGGACAACGGGTGGGTCGAAGGCGGTACCGACTCGACTCCGGATTTCATCGACGTCCCCGATTTCCTTGCAGCCGAGAATGATGGTCCAGATTTCCTGGCGAGCGATGGCAATGCCGCGCCTGACTTCGCTGCCGGTCCCGGGCTGAGCTTCGACGACGACGAAGACGACGCCCCCGACTTCGACGCGGACTACGCTCGGGCGAAGAAGACGGCGATGAACATGCTCGCCATGCGTGATCACTCCAGCGACGAACTGCGCAAGAAGCTCCTCAAACGCGACCTCATGCCCGAAGCGATCGATGTCCTCATCGAGAAACTGCAGAACTCGCGTCTGCTCAACGACGAAGAGTTCGCCCACCGCTTCGCACGGGCACAGCGCGAGAACCGGAAACTCTCCCGATCCGTGCTCAAACGCGAACTGAGCAAGAAGGGCATCAGCCCCGAACTGGCCGCCGACGCAGTGGCCGACATCGACGGCGAGGAAGAACTCGCCCGCGAAGTCGCCGAGAAGAAAGCCGCCTCCACCCGGCGTCTCGAGTATGCCGTGCGAGAGCGCCGAATCCTCGGCATGCTCGCCCGCCGCGGCTTCCCCTCGGCGATCTGCATCAAGGTCACACGGGAAGTGCTCGCCGAAGACTGAAACGGCTCCCGGGGAACGGCTAGAATGGGTGCGCCATGACTGAACTGATTGAATCCCCGACGACATCCGGAACCACCCCTCGCAGCTACGAGGTCAAGACCTACGGATGTCAGATGAACGTGCACGATTCCGAGCGTCTGTCCGGACTGCTCGACGATGCCGGCTACGTTCAGGCGAACACCGACGACCAGGCCGACGTCGTCGTCTTCAACACCTGCGCCGTCCGCGAAAACGCCGACAACCGCCTCTACGGCAACCTCGGCCAGCTCGCGAAGGTCAAAGAGAACCACCCCGGCCTTCAGATCGCCGTCGGCGGATGCATGGCACAGAAAGACCGGGACACGATCGTGAAGAAGGCCCCCTGGGTCGACGTGGTCTTCGGCACCCACAACATGGGATCCCTGCCGGCGCTGCTCGAACGCGCCCGCCACAACGAGGAAGCCCAGGTCGAGATCCTCGAAAGCCTCGACATCTTCCCCTCCACCCTGCCCAGCCGCCGCGAATCCCAGCACTCCGGATGGGTATCGATCTCGGTCGGCTGCAACAACACGTGCACCTTCTGCATCGTGCCCAGCCTGCGCGGCAAAGAGAAGGACCGCCGCCCTGGCGACATCCTCGCCGAGGTCGAAGCCCTCGTCGCCGACGGAGTCGTCGAAGTCACCCTGCTCGGCCAGAACGTCAACTCCTACGGCGCCGAATTCCGCGACAAAGGCGCATTCGCGAAACTGCTGCGCGCCGTCGGCAACGTCGACGGAATCGAACGGGTCCGCTTCACCAGCCCGCACCCGGCCGCCTTCTCCGACGACGTCATCGACGCCATGGCCGAGACCCCGACCGTCATGCCGCAGCTGCACATGCCGCTGCAGTCCGGTTCGGACACGATCCTCAAATCAATGCGGCGGTCCTACCGGACCAAACGGTTCATGAACATCCTCGACTCAGTGCGCGAACGCATCCCGCACGCGGCCATCACCACCGACATCATCGTCGGCTTTCCCGGAGAGACCGAAGAGGACTTCCAAGGGACGATGGACATCGTCCGCCGTGCCCGCTTCACCCAGGCCTTCACCTTCCAGTACTCCATCCGCCCCGGCACACCGGCAGCCACGATGGACAACCAGGTGCCGAAGGATGTCGTGCAGGAGCGGTTCGAACGCCTCACCGCACTCCAGGACGAGATCGCCTGGGACGAGAACAAAGCCCAGATCGGCCGTGAGGTCGAGGTACTCGTGACCAAGCTGCCCCACGACGATTCCCCACGACTGAGCGGTCGCGCCGAAGACAACCGCCTCGTCCACGTCGGAATCCCCGAAGGCGCCCAGATGCCGCGACCCGGTGATTTCGTCACCGCCACCGTCACCGAGGCGAAACCCTACTTCCTCCTCGCCGACTCCGGATTCTCCGTACGCCCGTCTCGAGCCGGTGACGCCTACGACCGGGCTCAGGCCGACAGCTGCGGCGCACCGAGCCCCGGACAGGGCGCCGCCGGTGCAACGAACCTCGGCATGCCGACCATCCGCCCCCGCGGCTGAGATGGGCGCCTTCGCCATCATCCCGGCAGCCCCCGTGCTGCTCGAGAACATCGACCGCAGCGAGACGGCGCGAATGGCCGAACTGCGGACTGCCGCCCGCGATACCGTGAGTACGCAGACCGATTGGGCCCTGCCCATCGAGACCTTGCCACCCGTGGCCGGGCTCGGCGGCTGGGGAATCGATCGCGGCGTCGATACTCGCACCGGTCGGCTGCTGTCCGGGACCGACTGGGTCGAAACCGTTGATACCCTGACGATGGATGAACGCAGACTCGCCGAGGCGGCCGACCCCGCCGTCATCGTCGCGATCCTTCACGCTCACGCCGCAGGCGTCGACATCGGCCCGCTCGGATCGAGCGAGCACCTTCTGCTCCCCATCGACCTGTCCGGAGCTGCAACAGAGGACGCACCCCTGGCCCCGATCGACGGCGCTCCGGAATTCGATCATGCCGTCGTCGAGACACTCACCTCCGGGACGTCGATCGACACCGAAAGACTGCTCGACCTCTGCGACCAAGCCGAGACCATGGCTGCCAACCTCAGTGTGCTGGCTGCTGGTATCCGCCACGCCGTCGACCAGGGTGCACGTTTCTCGTCTCTGGAATCGGTCATCGACGAACGTGTCCACGAAGTCCGGACACTCTGCGGCACCGGACTCTGGGAGTGATCGCCGATGGCTGAGGACACTTCGCCGATCATCACCGTCGTCGGAGCCACCGCCACCGGGAAATCGGACCTTGCGCTGGATCTGGCCGACCGCCTCGGCGGGGAGATCATCAACACGGATTCGATGCAGTTCTACCGAGGGATGGACATCGGCACGGCGAAGCTGCCGATCGATGAGCGTCGGGGGATTCCGCATCACCTCATCGACATCCTCGACGTCACCGAAGAAGCGAACGTGCAGGACTTCCAGGCACGTGCGCGGGCAGCAATTGCGGACATACGGGAGCGCGGTCTGCGGCCGATCCTCGTCGGCGGGTCCGGGCTCTACGTTCGTGCCGCGGTCGATCATATGGAGTTTCCCGGCACCGACTCCGAGGTGCGGGCTCGCCTCGAGGCCGAGGTCGCAACAGACCGGTGGATGCTGCATCAGAAGCTGCGCGAACTCGACCCGAAAGCGGCCGAGAAGATCACCGTCAACGACCAACGACGTATCGCACGAGCGCTCGAAGTCATCGAACTCACGGGACGTCCCTTCAGCGCCCAACTGCCGGACTACCAGGAGATCGAACCGACCATCCACCTGGGCTTGAGCATGGACCGGGCCATTCTGCACAAGCGCATCGCCACCCGCGTCGACCTCATGTGGGAGCACGGATGGGTCGACGAAGTGACGCGTCTGCTCGGCGTTGGGCTGGCCGAAGGCAAGACAGCATCACGTGCCATCGGATACGCACAGATCCAACGCCATCTGGACGGAGAGCTCACCGCCGCCGAGGCGAAGGAAGAGACGACGATCCGCACCCGGCAGTTCGCACGCCGACAGGACACCTGGTTCCGTCGCGACCCGCGCATCCGCTGGATCGACGGCAGCGCCGCCGACGCCGAACAGAATCTGGCGACTGCACTCGATGTGCTGAATGATCGCTGATGAAGTGGCGACTGCACTCGACGTCCTGAACGGGCACTGAAGACCCGACTGGACGCTCACAGATAGGATGGAGCCATGAGCACTCCGGATACCCCGTTCGCCGCTTGGACCGATGTCAGCTTCGTCAAGGGGCACGGCACCCAGAACGACTTCGTTCTGCTCTCCGACGACGACAGCACACTGGAGATGCATCCCGAAACCGTCGCCACCCTGGCCGATCGACGGGCCGGACTCGGCGCCGACGGCATCATCCGCATCGTCCGCTCCGCAGCCAGCGGCATCCCCGGAGCCGCCGAACAGGCCGAAGCCGGTGCCGAATGGTTCATGGACTACTACAACAACGACGGCAGCCTCTCCGAGATGTGCGGCAACGGAGTTCGCGTCTTCGCCCACGCACTCCTGACCAGCGGTCGCGTCCCCGCCGATGCCCGCGAGATCCTCGTCGGCACCCGTGACGGCATCAAAGCCGTGCGCACCACCCTCAATCCCGCCCTCGGCGTCCAAACCGGAGACGACGTCGTCGACACCGGTACAGCCGGACCCGGATCCGCCAGCGACGCCTGGTACACCATCGACATGGGCGAATGGTCACTCGACCCCGCGAGCAGCGTACTCGTGACCACCGGCGGCATCGACGTCGCCCGTCCCGGACTGCGCGTATCCACCGGCAACCCGCACACCGTCGTCGCCCTGGCCGAGAACGCCGAACTCGCCGCAGCCGAACTGCGCGATGCACCCGTCCTCGACCCCGTCCCGGCGCAGGGATCCAATGTGGAATACATCGTCATGGAACCGGCCCGATCCGATGTGGCCGGGGGAGAAGGCGCCCTGCGCATGCGCGTGTTCGAACGCGGCGTCGGTGAGACCCGCTCCTGCGGAACCGGAGCCTGCGCGGCAGCGATCGCAGCCCACCACTGGGCCGGTGAGAAGTCGCCTCTGCAGTGGAGAGTCGACGTGCCCGGCGGTCAGCTGCGTATCGAGATCGAACCCAACGCCGAGGGCACGAGCGGACGCGTCAGCCTCGCCGGCCCAGCCGTCCTCGTCGCCAGCGGCACGATCAGCTGAACTCAGTCGCGCTCGACCGTGAGCACGCGGAAACCCTTCGACGATCCGGTGCGCACGACCTCGAACCCGTCACCAAGCATCCCGGCGATCCACTTCTGCAGAGAATCGGCGCCGAGGTTCTTCGATACGACGAGATCGGCGCGGCCGCCCGGCGCCAGACGCGGCAGCCAGGTCTCCAAGAGTTCGTGCAGCGCTTCCTTGCCGATGCGGATCGGCGGATTCGACCGGATCGCTTCGAACTGCAGGTCGGCGGGAACATCCGCGGCGGTGACGGTGTTGATCGTATCGAGGCCGAGCCTGCGCGCATTCGCCGCGGTGGTCTCCAGGGACCGGGAGTTGACGTCGAGTGCCCATACTCGCACATCCACCTCGGCGTCCTGGGCATCCAAGGCCGTGTGCAGGGCGATCGGACCCCAACCGCACCCGAGATCGAGGATATCGCCGGCCGGCGGCTGAGGCAGATGCCGCAGCAGCACAGCCGTGCCGAGGTCGAGGCGAGTGGGCGAGAACGTGCCGGATACGGTTTCGACGGTGACGGCGCGGCCGGCCAGATCGAGGTCGAGTACCCGCGACTTGGCCTCGCTGCTCGGCGATTCGGTGAAATAGTGCTCTGACACCGTTTCAGTCTAGACGGCTGTGGGAGAATTGATGGACACCACCGTCGGTGCGAATCGCCGCGACCGGTGGCAAGCATGACGACGTCCGCACGAGAAGTCCCGTGCGGGCGGCAGAGAACAAAGGAATGAATGACGTCTGAAGACAAGGAGCGTCGCAACGCGATGCTCGACCGTGTGCTCTCCCGAGGCGCCCAAGCCCTCGACGATCACGACACCACCCCGGGCGATGACCAGTTCGACCTCGCCGAGCGCGCCGCACTCACCCGCGTCGCCGGACTCTCCACCGAGCTCGAAGACATCACCGAGGTCGAATACCGTCAGGTCCGCCTCGAACGCGTCGTCCTCGCCGGCATCTGGAACACCACCCAGGCCGAAGCCGAGAACTCGATCCGCGAACTCGCCGCACTCGCCGAAACCGCCGGATCCGAAGTCCTCGACGCACTTATCCAGCGTCGCGACAAGCCGGACCCAGGCACCTACCTCGGCAAGGGCAAAGCCGCCGAACTCGCCGAGGTCGTCGCCTCCGTCGGCGCCGACACCGTGATCATCGACTCCGAACTCGCCCCCAGCCAGAGGCGCGGACTCGAGGACGTCATCAAGGTCAAGGTCGTCGACCGCGTCGCGCTCATCCTCGACATCTTCGCCCAGCACGCGAAATCCCGCGAAGGCAAGGCCCAAGTCGAACTCGCCCAACTCGAATACCTGCTGCCGCGACTGCGCGGTTGGGGTGAATCGCTGTCCCGTCAGGCCGGCGGCCGTGTCGCCGGCGGTGCCGGAATCGGCTCCCGCGGACCCGGTGAGACGAAGATCGAACTCGATCGTCGCCGCATCCGTACGCGCATGTCGAAGCTGCGTCGCGAGATCAACGCCATGGCGCCCTCCCGCGAGACCAAGCGGAAGAACCGCGCCCGCCACCACGTGCCTTCCGTCGCGATCGTCGGCTACACGAACGCGGGCAAGTCCTCCCTGCTCAACCTGCTCACCGACGCCGAGGTGATGGTGCAGAACGCCCTGTTCGCCACCCTCGACCCGACCGTCCGGCAGGCCAAGACCGCCGACGGCCTCGTGTTCACCTACACGGACACCGTCGGGTTCGTCCGCAACCTGCCCCACCAGCTCGTCGAGGCCTTCCGCTCGACCCTGGAGGAGGCCGCCGGTTCGGATCTGCTCCTCCACGTCGTCGATGCCTCCCACCCGGATCCGCACGGTCAGATCCAGGCCGTGCGCGACGTCCTCAAAGATGTCGAGACCGGGGACATCCCCGAACTCCTTGTGTTCAACAAAGCTGATATCGCCGAGGAGGCCGTGATCACCGGCCTGCGCGCGGAGTATCCCGATGCACAGTTCGTCTCCGCGGTCTCGAAGGAAGGAATCGATGACCTCATCGAGGCCATCGAGAACCGCCTTCCCGTCCCGGACATCGACATGACCGTGCTCATTCCCTATGAACGCGGTGACCTCGTGTCGAAGATCTACGCCCTCGGCACGGTCGAACACGAATCGCACGGCACGGAGGGCACCAGCCTGCAGGCCAAGGTGCCGACCGAACTCGTCGACGAACTGCGCGAATTCCAGCGTCCGGACCTGGTCATCGACGAGTGAAGGCTGTCGACACCCTCCTCGAATCCGCTGTCGGCGCCATCGGCGGATCGCCACGTGAGGGTCAGCAGGAGATGGCGCAGGCGGTCGCCTCGTCGCTGGACAAGGGAATCCATCTGCTCGTGCAGGCGGGAACCGGCACCGGCAAATCGCTGGCCTACCTCGTGCCGGCGGCCGAGTACGTCACCCGCACCGGCGGGAAGGTCGTCGTGTCCACGGCGACCCTGGCTCTGCAGACGCAGATCATCCACCGCGATCTGCCTCGGCTGTTCAAGGCCGTGAAGAAGGACCTCGATCCGCTGCCCCGGGCCGCACTGCTCAAGGGGCGCCGGAACTATGTGTGCAAGCACAAGCTCGCCGGCGGGTACCCCGACGAGGGCGAGGGCATGCTCTTCGACCTCGGTGCCGACGCCGAGGCGGGACGCAAACCCACAGAACGCTCCGGCCTGGGGGAGGAGATCCAGCGGATCCGCACCTGGGAGAAGACCACCGACACCGGCGACCGGGACGATCTCCTGCCCGGCGTCAGCGATCGTGCCTGGTCACAGGTGTCCGTCAACGCCTTCGACTGCCTCGGATCGAACTGTCCGCTGTTCACCGAATGCTTCGCCGAAATCGCCCGGAACAAGGCCGCCGAAGCCGATATCGTCGTGACGAACCATGCCCTGTTGGCCATCGACGCCTTCGGGGAATCGAACGTGCTGCCCGAACACGATGTCATCATCATCGACGAGGCCCATGAGCTCAAGGACCGAGTGACGAGCGCCCTGTCCGGGCAGATCAACACGAGCATGCTTTCGGCCGCGACGAGTTCCGTACGCAAACACACCACCGTCCAGGACGGGGTCGTGTCTCTGCTCGATTCCGCCGCGGCAGCACTCGAACGTGCGCAGACCTCGGTACCCGAGGGGCTCATCCTCCACATGAGCGAGGCGCTCGGACTGGCCCTGGCACAGATCCGCGACTCCGCCCGTCAGATCATCAACGACATCGGCGGCAAGACCGAGGACGCCGATGCCGGCCGGCAGATGGCCAAGGCGCGCTGCCAGGAGATCTTCGAACTCGCCGAACGCTTCTGTGACCCGGGCAAGAACGACGTCATCTGGCTGTCGCGCTCGACCTTCCGGGAGAAGGAGACGACGAATCTCGTCGTCGCGCCCTTGAGCGTGGCCGGGACCATGCGCAACGGCATCTTCGAAGAATCCACGGTCGTGGCCACCTCGGCGACCCTGTCCCTGGGTGGGAACTTCGACGCGGTGGCCGCCTCGTTGGGACTCTTCGGACCCGACGCCCCGAAATGGGACAGTCTCGATGTCGGATCTCCCTTCGACTACGGCAAACAGGGAATCCTCTATGTCGCCTCCCACCTGCCCAAACCCGGACGCAGCGGACTGAGCGAGGAAGCGCTGACCGAACTCGAGGAACTCGTCGAGTCCTCGAACGGCGGTGCCTTGGGGCTGTTCTCCTCCCGGGCGGCCGCAAACGCGGCAGCCGAACACCTGCGGACGAAGTTCGACTTCCCGATCCTGCTCCAAGGCGATGACGGCCTGCCGGCGCTGGTCTCTCAGTTCACCGCCGATGATCAGACCTGCCTGTTCGGAACCATGTCCCTGTGGCAGGGAGTCGACGTGCCGGGACGGACGAACCGCCTGGTCATCATCGACCGTCTGCCGTTCCCACGTCCGGACGACCCGCTCATGCAGGCGCGGGCACGCGATGCCGACCAGCGGGGAGTCAACGGATTCATGGCCGTGTCGGCCACGCATGCTGCCCTGCGTCTGGCTCAGGGAGCCGGACGACTCATCCGGTCGACCAAGGACAGGGGAGTGGTGGCCGTGCTCGACTCGCGGCTGCGCTCGGCCCGGTATGCCGGGTTCCTCGTCAATTCGATGCCGAGGATGTGGCCGACGACGAATTCCGATCTCGTCCGCAAGAGCCTGGCGAGGCTGGCCGAAACCGACGAAGGATGACACAAAGGCCCGCGACCGAATCGGTCGCGGGCCTTCGTGTTCAGACTGCGGAGAGCCGACAGAGGGTCAGAGGCGGCGGATGACGGCGACGACGAGGCCCATGATCTGCGCGTAGGTGCCGTCGATGGGTTCGTAGTTCTCGTTCTGCGGCATCAGCCACTGCTGACCGGCCTTGCGTTTGAGGGTCTTCACGGTGGCCTCGCCGTCGAGGAGGGCGGCGACGATCTGACCGTTGTCAGCGGTGTGCTGCTTGCGCACGACCACCCAGTCGTCGTGGCAGATGGCGGCTTCGATCATCGAATCGCCGACGACCTTGAGCAGGAACATCTCACCAGAACCGACGACCTGGGTCGGCAGGGAGAAGACATCGTCGACTTCCTGTTCGGCCAGGATCGGACCACCGGCGGCGATGCGTCCGACGACCGGCACCTGCACGGTGTTGTTGGCCAGCTCCTCGTACTTCGCGCGCTCGGCCTCTTCCTCTTCGAACGGATTGACCACTTCGATGGCACGTGGGCGCTTCGGGTCGCGGCGGACATAGCCGAGGCGTTCGAGCTGGGAGAGCTGGTGGGCGACGCTGGAGAGCGAGGCCAGCCCGGCGGCCTTGCCGATCTCGCGCATGCTCGGCGGGTAGCCGTTGGTCACGACCGCGCGTTCGATGGTTTCGAGCACGAGGCGCTGACGGGGAGTGAGGCGGAAGTCGCCCTCACCGGATGATCCCTCAGGGATCTGCACGACGTCGTCATCGGTGCGAGCGGCAGCGATCTCGCTGGCAACATCTTCGTTGCGAGGCCTGCCTCTGCCTCGTTTGTTCTGAACCATTGCTCGTTCCCCTTCGTTCTATTCCCAGCCGCTGAACGCCGTGATCTCCGCTTCGGAAATTCTCGTGTCAGTGCCGACTGAGATGGTTCTGACAGATCAATCAACAACGCTGGTTCCCTCTCATTGTCGCATAGATGTTCGAGTTGGACTGGACATTTGTTCGATTGGCATGTTGAATAGAACAGACGTTCTACCGATTACTGGTGGAATCGTACGAATGAAAGAGGTAATGCGATGTCTGCACAGAACACCGAGCTGCACCTGACCCCTCGTGGACGCCAGGCTGTGCGCCTTCTCCGGACCCTGCTCGTCGCTCTCGTCGTCATCGGCGGGGCGGTCCTCCTCGCCACCCAGTCGTTCTCGGCCGCTGCTGTCGCCGAATCGGAGACGGAGAGCATCGGCATCGACGCCGAGTCAGTCGTCGTCGGTGAGGGCGAATCGCTGTGGACCGTGGCTTCGAATCTCGGCATCGACCGCGACACCCGCGATGTCGTTGCCGATATCGTCGAGATCAACCACCTGGACACCCCGACGGTTCACCCGGGACAGACCCTCGACGTCCCCGTCCGCTGAGGTCGAACCCTGCTCGACCGGCATGGCGCCGGCCCGACCGGCAGCGCGGTGACCTGTTCGATCGGGTGAGCCGACCGGCCGATCTCGATGCCCGACCCGCCGCCCGGGCGGCGGGGGCCTCTCGGTAGAATGATCGTCGTGGGAAACATCGACTCTCTGCCAGTGCGTTCAGACCTCGTCGGCCTCAAGCCGTACGGGGCTCCGCACCTCAACGTGCCGGTCCAGCTCAACGTCAACGAAAACGCCTATCCGCTTCCGGACGTCGTCGTCGAGAGCATGCGCGCCGCCGTCGACGATCACTTCGCCGGACTCAATCGATATCCCGATCGCGAATTCACCGCACTGCGCGAACACCTCGTCACCTATCTGGACGGTGTGAACGAACGCGCCGGAGACTCCGTCGACCTCGACCCCTCCATGATCTGGGCCGCCAATGGTTCGAACGAAGTGCTCAGCCATATCGTCCAGGCCTTCGGTGGCCCGGGCCGCACAGTCCTCGGCTTCACCCCCTCGTATTCGATGCACCCGCTCATCACCACGGGCACGGGTGCCGAATGGCAGCACGTCGAACGCAAGGACGACTTCACTCTCGATGCCGAGACGGTCGCCGCCGAGGTGGCTCGTGCGAATCCGGACATCGTCTTCCTGTGTACTCCGAACAATCCGACCGGCACCTCGATCGGCCTCGACGTCATCGAAGCCGCCTACGACAACTGCGCAGGGATAGTCATCGTCGACGAGGCATATGCGGAATTCTCCCGCCCCGCCAAGTCCTCGGCGATGACTCTGCTTGAGGGTCGGCCCCGCCTCGTCGTCTCCCGCACCATGAGCAAGGCCTTCGCCTGTGCCGGACTGCGCTTGGGCTACGCCATCGCCGCCCCCGGGCTCATCGACGTCCTTCGCCTCGTCCGTCTGCCCTACCACTTGTCCGAGGTCACCCAGGTGCTGGCCTGCACGGCTCTCGAACATGCCGAACTGCTGCTGGGCAACGTCGACCGGCTCATCGACTCGCGCAACCGGATGTCCAGCCACCTCGCCGAGGCGGGCTTCACCGTCCACGACAGCGATTCGAACTTCGTCCTCTTCGGCAACATCGCCTCACCGGCCGACCTGTGGCAGAAGCTTCTCGACCGCGGAGTCCTCATCCGCGATATCGGCATCACCGGCCACGCCCGCGTCAACGCCGGCACCGAGGCAGAGACCGAAGCGTTCCTGACCGCCATCGACGATATCCTCGCCGAATCACCGGACATCCTCGCGGACCGTCCGCAGTCTCCGACCCCGTCATCAGCCGTCCCGACGAAAGGCACTCCATGAGGCAGGCCCAGAACTCACGCACCACGTCCGAGTCCACGGTGTCCGTGTCCGTCAACCTCGACGGCACCGGCACCTCGAACATCTCGACGAGTGTGCCGTTCTTCGACCATATGCTCACCGCCCTGTCGAAGCACTCGATGATCGACCTCGACATCACCGCGACCGGTGACACGCACATCGACGTCCACCACACCGTCGAAGACACCTCGATCGTGCTCGGTCAGACCCTGCGCGAGGCTCTCGGCGACAAGGTCGGCATCCGCCGCTACGGCTTCGCCGCCGTGCCGCTGGACGAGGCCCTGGCCCAGTGCGTCGTCGACGTCTCTGGTCGCCCCTATTTCGTCCACGACGGCGAGCCCGAGGGCCAGCAGTACCACCTCATCGGCGGTCACTTCACCGGTTCGATGACCTCCCACTCGCTGGAATCGATCGCCTTCAACGGCGGACTGACCGTCCACCTCGACCTGGTGCGCGGTCGCGACCCGCACCACATCGTCGAAGCCGAGTTCAAAGCCTTCGCCCGCGCGCTGCGCGAGGCCGTCGAAACCGATCCGCGCAGCAACTCCGTTCCCAGCACCAAGGGAGTCCTGTGAGCACGACCGTCATCGTGACCCCGTTCGGGGTCGCCCAACAGCTGGCCGCCGCCTGCGTGCTGTCGAACATCTCCGGCACCATCGTGCCGATCGGCGAGTTCAGCGGAATCGTGCTCGCCGACACGGATGTCAAAGCCGGCAACGAGGCGGCCGCCGCGATCTCGAAGCTCGCGGGCAAACATGAGGTCCTCCTCCTCGTGCGCAGCGAAGAGCAGATCGACGCCGGCCACTTCCGCCACGGTGCCCGGGAGTCCGATGTGCCGGCCGGGCTGGCGCTGAAGAACCTGCCCGATGTGCTCGAAGGTCTGCTGCTCGAAACCGTTGCAGCAGAGGACGTCGAAGGCAATATCCCGACCTCGTCGATGACGAAGCTGCAGGCCAGTGCGGCCACGATGAGCCCGGGTCGGGCCGCCATGGC
The DNA here is from genome assembly GCF_024895295.1 of Brevibacterium sediminis. Lineage (NCBI taxonomy): Bacteria > Bacillati > Actinomycetota > Actinomycetes > Micrococcales > Brevibacteriaceae > Brevibacterium > Brevibacterium sediminis. The sequence goes on from NZ_JAHQRN010000009.1 coordinate 43,685, forward strand.
ACGCACCGCGCTGCTGTGGATCATCGCCGCCGTCCTCGCCGGACTCGTGATGGCCTTCGGCATCGCACTGGCCCTGGGTGGGAACACCATCGCCTGGGTCGTCGCCGCACTCGGTGCCATCGTCCTCGGGTTCTCCCTGTGGAGGATCTGGTCGGTGCTGAGCAAGGGGGCGAAGCGATGACGACTGTCGCCGTCCTCGACTACGGTGCCGGCAACGTGCGCTCCGCCGTCCGTGCGGTCGCCGCAGCCGGCGCCGAGGTCACTCTCACGGCCGATCACGATGTCATCAACGACTCCGACGGACTGCTGGTCCCAGGCGTCGGCGCGTTTTCGGCCGTGATGGCCGGACTGGAGAACGTCGGGGGAGTCGACCTCATCCGGGCACGCCACGAACAGGGTCGACCGCTGCTCGGCATCTGCGTCGGCCTCCAAGTGTTCTTCGCCCGCGGCGTCGAACACGGAGTCAAGACCGAGGGCATCGGTCTGTGGTCTGGAGCCGTCACCGGCCTCGAAGCGCCGGTCATCCCGCATATGGGATGGTCGAAGGTCAACGCTCCCGCAGACTCGGCCATGTTCGCCGGAATCGGAGACGAACGCTTCTACTTCGTCCACTCCTACGCCGCGACCGAGCCGCCGGCGAACGCGACGGTCACGACCGCCCGCCACGGCAATGACTTCATCGCCGCTGTCGAAGACGGAACCACCTGGGCAGCACAGTTCCATCCCGAGAAATCCGCCGAGGCGGGCGCCAGGCTCCTGCGCAACTGGCTCGCCTCGTTCGCCGCCGACAGCAACCCGGGCAGCGATCCCGGCAGCACCGGCAGCTCCGGCACCAACCCCACAGACTCACTCAGCTCCTGACCGAGCACACCGACTATGGTTGCCTCAAACCCCGTGGCACCCTGGCAGAAAGGTCACAATGACAGACAGTTCGAACAAGCTGGTCCTCCTTCCCGCTGTCGACGTCGCCGACGGCAAGGCCGTCCGCCTCGTCCAGGGCGAAGCCGGAACCGAAACCGACTACGGTTCACCCATCGACGCCGCTCAGGACTTCGAGAACCGCGGCGCCGAATGGATCCACCTCGTCGACCTCGACGCCGCCTTCGGGCGCGGTTCGAACTCGGATCTGCTCAACCAGGTCGTCAAGGCCGTGGGGATCAAGGTCGAACTCTCCGGTGGCATCCGTGACACCGAAAGCCTCGAACGCGCACTCGACACCGGAGCCGAGCGCGTCAACATCGGCACCGCTGCTCTCGAGAACCCCGAGTGGACGGCCGAGATGATCTCGCGCTTCGGCGATCAGGTCGCCATCGGCCTCGACGTGCGCGGAACCACCCTGGCCGCCCGCGGCTGGACGAAGGACGGCGGCGACCTCTACGAAGTCCTCGCCACCCTCGAAGCCGCAGGCTGCTCCCGCTACGTCGTCACCGATGTGCGCAAGGACGGCACCCTGCAGGGTCCCAATGTCGACCTGCTCAAGGATCTCGCGCAGAAGACGGACTCTCCGATCGTCGCCTCCGGCGGAGTCTCGAGCCTCGACGACCTGCGAGCCCTCCGTGAGCTCGTGCCCTTCGGCGTCGACTCGGCGATCGTGGGCAAGGCACTCTACGCAGGCAAGTTCACTCTGGAAGAAGCCCTCGACGTCGCAGGACGGTGAGCCGGTGAGCACGCACTCGCACGAGCCGGACCAGCCCCATGGGCCGGACGAGCCCCGGTCCGCCGCGTCTGATGCCCGGTCAGGCGACGCCCACGCCCCGACGGATTCCGCCGGACAGGCGTGGGAAGGCCGGGACCTCAAACCCAACCCGTTCTCCGGCGACACCGGACTCGCGGATGCGGCCCTGCTGGAGGCCATGACCCAGGTCGCTCAGACACCCCTGGACCCGGCCGCACACCAGCAGGTCGTCACAGCCCTGTCCGGGGCCAGGCTCTATGCCCCGATCGTGCCGATGGTCGTCGACCAGGAGGTCGGAGAGAACGGGCTCATGGCCGACAACTCCTCGGAGATGGCGATGGTCCGCCTCCAAGCCGAGGACGGCCGCGAGTGCACCCCCGGATTCTCCGGAATCCCACCGCTGACGGCGTGGCATTCCGATGCCCGTCCCGTCCCGATCGAGTCCGAACGGCTCGTCCTCGGGGCGATCGAGGCCGAGTCCCAGCTCGTCGTCCTCGACCCCGGAGCCGAGTCCTCATTCCTGCTGCGCCGCCCCGCCATGTTCGCGTTCGTGCAGTCCCAGCCCTGGACCCCGTCCTGGGCCGACGCCGAGGTGGCCCAGCGTCTGCGTGCCATCGCCGAGTCCTTCCCATGGCTGGCTCGGATCGGTGTGAGCCCCGGCAGCAACAGCGTCCACCTCGGTGGGCCGGAGCTCGGCATCACGCTCGGTGTCGAGTCCGAGGTGCCGCCGGAAGAAGTGCGCCGGTTCCAGGAAACCGTCGCCGGTGACGAGGACCTCGTCGCGAAGATCGACTCCCTGGCCATCCGCCTCGTCGAAGTCTGACCGTTCCGGGCGTGTCAGATCGGCAGGGCACCTATGCTTATGACCCATGAGCGAAATCCGTGACCTCGGCCACTCGACCGCACCGGACGACAGCTACCTCGATGAGATGGCTCGACAGACCCGGGCGCGGGCCGAGCAGGCCGCCGAGTGGGCCTCCGACTTCACCGGTGCCCCCGAGGCGGGCCGGTCCGGCATCGCCGCGGGCCTCGACACTGCGGAAGGCGACCTCACGAGTCTGCTCCACACCATCCATGACCTCGCCGAGACCGCATTCGAAGAGTTCGATTCGGTCGCTGCGATCGCCTCGTTGCTGGAGAAACACGGAGTCGACGTCGAGACCGGCCTCTACGGTGTGAAGACGACGCTGCGGGCGACGACGGGATCCGGACACGGTCGCACGATCGCGATCCTCGCCGAATACGATGCCCTGCCCGAGATCGGGCACGCGTGCGGACACAACATCATCGCCACCGCCGGAGTCGGTGCCTTCCTCGCCCTCCACGCCTTGTATGAGAAGGACCCCGACGCCGTGCCGGGCACCGTCGTGCTGCTGGGCACCCCGGCCGAAGAAGGCCATTCGGGCAAAGAGGTTATGGCCCGCGCCGGCGCCTTCGACGGTATCGACGCGGCCATCATGGTCCACGGATACGGCTATGACTGCGCCGACCAGGTGTGGCTGGGACGCCGCCTGCTCAAGGTCACGTACTCAGGGGTCGCCGCCCACGCCTCGGCCCAGCCCTTCATGGGGCGCAACGCCCTCGACGCGGCGAACCTCTTCTACCAGGGGCTCGGCTTGATGCGACAGCAGATGCCGCCGATCTCCCGCCTGCACGCGGTCATCACCGACGGCGGAACGAGGCCGTCGATCATCACCGAAACCGCCACCGTGCAGTGCTACGTCCGTTCGAAGTTCCCCGAGACGCTCAAAGAGCTCTCCGACCGGGTCGAGGATGCGGCGAAGGGTGCCGCGCTTATGACCGGCACCGGCGTCACCGTCGACTGGGACGAACATCCGCCGTCGCTGCCCGTGCGGACGAATTCGGCGCTGACCGCTCGTTGGGCCGAACACGAACAGACGCGCGGCCGCCAACCGCTTCCCGCCGGAGTGCTCGACGAATCGATTGCCGCATCCACGGACTTCGGCAACGTCTCCTACCGGATTCCCGGCATCCATCCGCTCATCAAGACCGCCGACGCCGAGGTGGCGCTGCACACCCGAGAATTCGCCGCAGCCGCCAAGACCCCTGCCGCCGAATCCGCGGCACTCGACGGGGCCTACGGTCTTGCGTGCACCGCCCTGGATTTCCTCGTCGACGATGCCCTCGCCGCCGAGGTGACCGAAGAGTTCGCCCGCGACGGGGGAGCCATCGACGTCGAGCACTTCTTCGACTGAGATCGTCCCGCCGCACCCAGACCCGCGCCATCGAAGAGAAGGACCGCTCATGTCGACGACGACAGATGGGAAAGTCGGTTTCGGCCAGCGCACGCTGGACTGGATCGAACGCATCGGAAACAAGCTGCCCGAACCGTTCACACTGTTCCTCGGGCTGTTCATCATCACCGGCCTCGTCTCCACGGCGATGGCCATGGCCGAAGTCACCGTGGCCATTCCCGGCGGCGACGAGACCATCGCGATCAAGGGCCTGTTCACCGGGGAGGGTCTGTCGTGGCTGACCACGACGATGGGCGACAACTACATCGGGTTCCCGCCCTTGGCCACGGTGCTGCCGATTCTGCTGGCCGTCGGTGTGGCAGAGAAGTCGGGAATGCTCGCCGCGGCCGTGCGCATCGCCTTCGGTAAGAGCCCCAAGTGGCTGCTGCCGTATGCCGTCGGCTTCGTCGGGGTGGTCGGGTCGATCATGGCCGACTCGGCGTTCGTCATCATCCCGCCTTTGGCTGCGCTCGTATTCAAAGCCGCAGGACGGCATCCGATGGCCGGTCTCATCGGCGGGTTCGCCGCCACCGGTGCCGGCTATTCGACCTCGATCGTCCCTACGAGCCTCGACGCTCTGTTCGCCGGGATCACCACCTCGGTGATGGAGACCCTGCCGAACACCGATTACACCGCGGTCAACCCGGTATCGAACTACTACTTCAACATCGCCTCGTCGATTGTGTTGGCGATCATCGCCGGCTTCATCATCGACCGCCTCATCGAACCGAACATGGTGCGCAAGGGAGTGCCCCGCGAATACGCGAATGCCTCGTCGAGCGGACTGGCCCGCGAATACCAGGCACCTGACAGCCCCTACGGAGATGCCTCGGCGAAAACAGAGGGATCCTCTGAATCCTCGGACGAAGAGTCGTCCACAGAGATCAAGGCCGAACTCGAACCGGAGGAGAAGAAAGGGCTGATCTGGGCGGTCGTCTCGGGGCTCGTCCTCACCGCGGTCTTCCTCTTCGCATTCCTGCTCCCCGCTTCACCCTGGCGGAACGAGGACGGCGGATTCCTCCCGGAGTCCCCGCTGCTGTCGTCGATCGTGTTCATCGTCTTCGCCTACTTCATGCTCATGGGCGTCGTCTACGGCATCGTCGTGCACACCGTGAGATCGATGAACGACCTGGTGAGAATGATGAGCCAGTCGATCATCGACATGATGTCGTTCCTCATTCTCGCGTTCATCCTCGGCCAGTTCATCGCCCTGTTCAACTGGACGGGAATCGGTTCGTGGATCGCCGTCGCAGGGGCGTCGGGGCTCGAGGCGATCGGGCTGACAGGGTTCGCCGCGGTCATCGGCTTCATGCTCCTGGCCAGCGTGCTCAACTTGTTCATCGTGTCCGGATCGTCGATGTGGACACTCATGGCCGCCGTGTTCGTCCCGCTATTCGCCCTGCTCGGCTACGAACCGGCGTTCATCCAGGCCGGTTTCCGCGTCGGTGACTCGGCCACTCAGGTCATCACTCCGCTCAACCCGTACATGATCGTGCTGCTCGGCCTCGTTCGCCGGTATGAGCCGAACGCCGGGTTGGGCACAGTCATCTCTCGGATGTTCCCGTTCGTCATCCCGTTCTGGCTGGCCTGGGCCGTGCTGCTGGGCATCTGGTTCGTCTTCGACCTGCCGTTGGGCCCGGGCAACGGGATCCGACTGTGAGGTTCGATTGCCGATGGTGAGTCGAATCAGCGATCTTATCGTCAAAACCCCGGACCCGGCTCGGCTGAGCCGATTCTGGTGCGAAGCACTGGGCTACGAGGTGACGGCCACAGATGAAACCGGTGTCGCGATCTCCGGGGCGTCGAATGCACCGACTATTCTCTTCGAGCGTTCGAGCGATTCGTTTGGGGACAACAGTCTGCATCTCGACCTCTGTCCGACTGACCGCAGCCAGGCGGACGAACTCGAAAGACTTATGGCTTTGGGTGCCACGAAGACTGATGTCGTGCCGTCCGGAAGCTGGCATGTTCTCGCGGATCCGGACGGCAACAAGTTCTGTCTCATGGCGAAGCGCATCCCAGCAGAGCCGAACGACTTCCATGACTGAGTCCTAACCCAATCGGTGACAGAAACATGAAACGACCATGCAGTTCTGCGGATCACTGTCGAACATCCGCGGTCAGAGGACGTTCGCGACCGTTATTCCTCAGAGCATCTGCCGTACGCCTTCGCGCCAGTCGGTTGTGCCGACTGTTTCGGCCAAATCGCTGGAGGCGATGACGCAGGGTTCGTACCAGATCGGTGCCAACTGGTTGAGCTCATAGAAGGAGCGTTCGAAAGCACCGATGGCACGGGTCGCCCAGCGTGGGACTGAGAGCGGACGCTTGTGCTTCTTCTCCAGGACGTCGGCGGTGAAGTCGGCGATCTCGGCCAGTGTCGGATTTGATGCCGGTGCGATCCGCAGCTGGTGCGTCCCTGCGGGGACGTCCTTCAGATCCTCTGCCGCCTGGATCATTGCGGCTGCGTGGTCGGCGATGACGGTGATTCCGTGCGGGACATCAGTCCGTGCCGGCACCATGGCCCTACGCCCGGCGGAAACGGGTTCGGTGATGCACATCCGCACGACCGACGACCACTTTTCCGCGGTTCTGCCGAGCAGGTCCCCGGCGATGACGCTTGCGCTCGTTGCGGGATGAGAGTCACGGGCTTCGATGAGTCGCTGCCGGATTCGTCCCTTGTCCTCGACCGGAGCGAACGGTGAGGTTTCGGTGATCGGGGAGTCGAGTCCGGCGAAAGCGTAGACGGACTCAGGGAAGACGACGGGGATGCCGAGTTCTGCGGCGGTATCGAGGATCGCCGCATCGAGGCGGGGGAGAAGCTGCTCCCATGTGCGGCTGTCGTACGCGGCATGAGCACATGCGAAGATCGCATCGACTCCCGCCGCCACCTCGGCCAACTGGGCCCGATCACTCGCATCGGCCTTGAGGTGAGTTGGAGCGCTGACTGTCGTCGTGCCAGACGTTGACGACGTTTCCGATGGGGCGGTGGTGTTGGTCGCTCCGCCCGAGGCGCTGGACGAACCTCTGCCGGAGCGGGTGGCGATGCGGACATCTGTGCCTGATGCGATGAGCTGAGTCGCGATCTCCGAACCGATCTGACCATTGCCGATGACGAGTGCTGTTTTCATGACGGATCCCTTCCGATGCCTCCGATGATTAAACGAGAGCGGTGCTCTCTCGAATCAGCGTAAGGCTCGGCAGCCGACAATTCAAGAGCAGTGCTCACTGTTGTCATCATTGCTCTCGGATCGTAAGGTGAAGCCATGACTGAGACCCCGCGGCAGCGCGCCCGCATCGAAACGGAAGCGCAGATCACGGCCATCGGCAATCGCATGATCGATGACGAGGGCGTCGACGGGCTGTCGCTGCGAGCGATCGCCCGTGAGCTCGGAGTAGTCTCCAGTGCGGTGTATCGGTACGTGAAGAGTCGTGATGAACTGCTGACGATCCTCATCCGCGACGCCTTCACGCAGATCGCCGATGCTGTCGATGAGGCTTTGGCCGGGGAGCGGAGCGTCCGGGTGCTCGCGCTGGCGATGCTTGACTGGTCGCGCACGTATCCGAATCGGTGGGCGCTCATCTACGGCACTCCGATCGACGGGTATGAGGCTCCCCGTGAGGAGACCGTGGTTCCGGGAACACGCATCATGGTGGCCTTGGCGTCCTTGGTGGCGGAGTCAGCGACCGGCACCGAGGCGGCCAACGGAGCTGGCACGGCCCAGAGTGCCGACGCTCAGGAGCTGAGCGCGACGCTCGAGCCGCTGCGACAGGGACTCGACGAACTCGGACTCGACTACGACGATGCCGTGATCCTGGAGACCATCACGGTCTGGGTGGCCATCGTCGGGCTGATCAACGGTCTGCGGTTCGGCCAGTTCGGGCCGGGATTCGACCACGTCGAAGGCGATCTCATGTCCGAGGTGATCGGCCGCCTCGGCGCGTGAATCGGTGAACGTCTGCGGGCAAGGACACGACCGCCTCGGCGAGTGATGCTGTCGGTTGACGGCTGTCCTGCAGCCCAAAGAGCAAGGCACTCTCTCAACCTGGTCTCAACGCGAATGGAGGACCTGACCATGCGACGATTTGCCACGCATGCCCTACTTCCCGGCATCACCTGTGCGATTGGCGCAGGACTCTTATACGGATTTCAGGTCCTGACTGGAATCAGTGTGAGCAGTCGAGAAGTCGACCTTGATTCTCAGGTCGATTTCGCTTGGGGAACTCTTACCTTGTATCTGGGAATCGGCCTGGTGGTGGGCGTCCTCCCTGAAATCGCCTTCGGGCGACGCGGACCTAAGAAAGGCGCAGAGGGTCGAGTCCGTGAATGAGTGCGCCGCCTCGGCGAATGAGAATGCGACAACGGCCCCCGATCGAAGATCGAGGGCCGTAGCGTGAGTGGTCAGCGGGGGAGTGTCAGCGGACGGGGCCGGTGAACTTCTCTCCGGGACCTTCGCCGGGGGCGTCGGGGTATTCCGAAGCCTCGCGGAAGGCCAGCTGCAGGCTGCGCAGTCCATCGCGCAGCGGGCGGGCGTGGTGGTCGCCGATCACGGTGGCAGCACCGGTGACGAAGCCGGCCAGTGCGGTGATGAGCTTGCGGGCCTCATCGAGGTCCTGGAGGTCGGCGCCGCGACCTTCGGCGGTGTCCTCGGCCAGGCCGCACTTGACGGCGGCGGCGGACATGAGGTGGACGGCGCTGGAGGTGATGACCTCGACAGCGGGGACCTCGGCGATGTCGCGCGTAACGTCGGCGATCGCCTCGGCGGGAACAGATTCTTCAGAACTCATGCCATAAGCTTGACATATAAATCAATGCGGCGATCACACCAGGGCCTCGATGTGCGAAGAGTCATGAAGCGTAGTACACTGGTAGCTGGTGCGAAGCGGAGTCTGTCTCCCACCTTGATCGCGAAGAGCGATCGGGTCCAAAGATCTGTCCGTCAGGCATAGTCTGATCGGGTGCAGATCGAGGTGTATTCACTGAACGTACGTCTACCGTACTGCTCGTGTGTGCAGGCTCCCTTGGCATGTGTCAACGGGAGCCTTTTTCGTTGTCACGACCACATTTGAGCAAAAGGAGTGAACACATCAGCGAGACGCGCATCAATGACCGGATTCGGGTTCCCGAGGTCCGGTTGGTCGGACCCAACGGTGAACAGGTCGGTATCGTTGCCATTCGCAAGGCACTCGATCTCGCCGGCGAAGCTGGCCTCGACCTCGTCGAGGTAGCCCCGCAGGCGAAGCCACCCGTAGCCAAGCTCATGGACTACGGAAAATTCAAATACGAATCTGCCCAGAAGGCCAGAGAAGCCCGGAAGAACCAGGCGAACACTGCGCTGAAGGAGATCCGCTTCCGTCTCAAGATCGACGAACACGATTACGAGACGAAGAAGGGCCACGTCACCCGCTTCCTCGAAGGCGGCGACAAGGTCAAGGTCATGATCATGTTCCGCGGACGTGAGCAGTCCCGTCCCGAGATGGGCATCAAGCTGCTCAACCGCTTGGCCGAAGATGTGTCCGACCTTGGCTCCGTCGAATCCTCACCGCGAGTCGACGGACGCAACATGGTGATGGTCATCGCCCCGCACAAGTCAAAGTCTGACGCCAAGGCGGAGGCCCGGAAGGCATCGGCAGATGCCAAGGGCAAGTCCGCTGAGGTGAAGTCCCGTCGCGATCGGGTCGCTGCAGAGAAGAACGCAGCTCGCCCGGACGCGTGAGAAATTAAGTACGTCGCGTTCCAGGTCCATCCTGGTCTGTGCGTGTGAAGTAGTTGCCAGCGGTTGACGCGGGCAACGAATTGCAAAGGAGAACGGCACTATGCCGAAGCAGAAGACGAACAGCAGCGCCAAGAAGCGTATGCGCGTGACTGGCAGTGGCAAGATCATGCGTGAAGGCGTGAACAACCAGCACAAGTTCGAGGGCAAGTCCTCGGCTCGTAAGCGCCGCGTGTCCACCGACCAGGAACTCACCGGCGGCGACCGCGCCATGGCCCGCAAGCTTCTGGGCAAGCTCAAGGGCAGGTGAGACCCCTTTCGGGTCTTTCCTTCCCGGACAGTCTCCGGGATCTCCCACGGGCAGTCGAAAGCGGCTCCCACAGCTTGAACCAGAGTCCGGCACCGCCGGCAGATACGAACTTTTCAAAGGAGTAACACGTGGCACGTGTGAAGAGAGCGGTCAACGCTCACAAGAAGCGCCGGGTCATCCTCGACCGGGCAAGCGGCTACCGCGGACAGCGCTCGCGCCTGTACCGCAAGGCCAAGGAACAGGTCATCCACTCGCTGGTCTACAGCTACCGTGACCGTCGCAAGCGCAAGGGCGACTTCCGTCGTCTCTGGATCCAGCGCATCAACGCCGGCGCCCGCGCCAACGGTATGACCTACAACCGTTTCATCCAGGGCCTCAAGGCCGCTGGAGTCGAGGTCGACCGTCGCATGCTCGCCGAGCTCGCTGTGAACGACTCGGCCACCTTCGCGCACCTGGTCAAGGTTGCCAAGGAAGCTCTTCCTGCTGACGTCAACGCTGCGAAGACCGACGCCGCCTGAGCAGCGTCTTATCTAAACTCCGGTCACTTAAGTGACTGACCGATCGCCTCGGTGATCGACGACGGCCCCGAACTGCAGGTTCGGGGCCGTCGGTTTTTTCGCTCGGACTCGCATGGTCCCCATATCAGCTGCTGTCTCTTCGGCACCACTTCTTCTACCTCAGCATTCAACGGATCGAGAACACGGTTTCATGAAACTCCCTGACGTCATCTCCTCACCTCAGTCGAAGCGGATCAGGAACGCCGCGAAGCTGCTCAAGCGCCGTGATCGCAAGGCCACGGGGCAGTTCCTCGTCGAGGGTCCGCAGGCCGTCCGTGAGGCCCTGGCGCGCAAGGGCTCCGTCGTCGAGCTCTTCATCACCGAGGAGGCCGCCGAGGAGCATCCCTCGTTCGTCTCCACAGCAAAGCACGGGCGTATGCAGTGCAGCATCGTCACACCCGAGGTGCTCACCGAGCTCGCATCGACCGTGAACTCACAAGGCGTCGTGGCCGTGTGCAACGCCCTCGATGTGGAGCTGACCTCGGTGCTCGACAAGGAGGCGCAGCTCGTCGTCGTCCTGTCGCAAGTGCGCGATCCGGGCAATGCCGGCACGATCATTCGCCTGGCCGATGCCGCGGGTGCCGATGCCGTCGTGCTGACATCGTCGTCGGTGGATGTCTACAACGACAAGGTCGTGCGGTCGACCGCCGGTTCGCTCTTCCACATTCCCGTCGTCACCGGAGTCGGACTCTCCGAAGTGACCGAACTGGCCCGTGCGCGCGGCCTGCAGGTGCTCGCCGCCGACGCGAACGACGAAGCCCACGATCTGCACCACCCGTGGGAGACGGGTCTGGATCTGACCGCACGGACCGCTTGGGTCTTCGGCAACGAAGCTTGGGGGATGAGCGCCGAGGATCTGGAGCTGTGCGACTCATCCGTGGCCGTCCCCATCTACGGTTCGGCCGAAAGCCTCAACCTCGGCACTGCCGCCGGAGTCTGCATCTACGAGAGTGCTCGCAACCAACGGATGTGAGGGGCTGGGCGGCCTCGGTTGGTTGAGGACGGTGCTCACGACTGGCTGGCTGATCTGCGGGCGTGGTTCAATTCTGCGGTGATCTGCGCTACTGTGGCGACAAGTAACCTAGTCGATTAACAGCAGCAGTCAGGGCGGTGAGACGAGCGTGGTTGATATTGCCGATGCGCCGAAGTCTCTGGCGACGCTGCGGAGCCATCATCTCAAGGAAGCGATCGAGACAGTGGTCGTCTTCTCGGCTGTTGCGTGTATTTTCTGGGTACTCGATTTCGGTACGGGGGCCTCTCCGTCGGTACCGCAACTGCTGTTCACGGTGACGGTGCCTGTTGCACTCATCAAAGAGTATGTCGTCTACACCTCGGCGGTGAAGAGACTCGGTTTCGTCGATGTCCCGAAAACGGCGACGGCAGGAGTCTCAGCTTCCCGCGGCCGCTGAGACGCGGACGACTGTGCGCTCATCGTGCGCGAATGCCCTCCGCGACCGTCCAGCAGGTACGTAAAAACTATTCCGCCGCAGTTGCGGCCTTCGCGGTCTGCTCATTGGCGACGAGCTCCCAGATGTAGCCGTCGAGGTCAGCGAAGTAGCTCATGTACGAGCCATCGACATCTTGACCAGGATCGGCTGATCCGCCGGCGGCGACAGCACGGTCAAGTACCTCGTCGATCTCAGCACGCGTGGCGAATGCACACGAGATGATGCTGGCGCCGGGAACCGGATTCTTCGAACCGGGCTGGCCTGAGAGCTCGAGGTACTGACCGTATTCGTCGGCGGTGATGAAGAAGATGGAGAGGTTCGGCAGCTCGAAGGCGACGATGCCGTCCTCCACACCGTCGGTTTCGAGGCCGAGCCCATCGGCGTAGAAGTTCGCGGTGGACTGCGGGTCGGCGACGGGCAATGACAGGATCGTTGTCAGTGGCTTCATGCCTGCAGTCTAGTGGGGGAGACGTCGATCGCTCAGCCCCATGACGAATACGTCACTATTCCGTCGTAGACCACCATGATCACAAAGGTCACGGCTAAACAGAATCCAGTGGCGGTGAGTCCACGCCACCACCATGACGTGTGTGGTCGGAGCTGATTCAGCATCGACGGTGCAATCACCGCCGTGGCCACCCAGCCAAGGACGATAAGAAATCCAAGAAACCAGCTTCCGTACCCGAAGAACAGGTCATTGATGGCCCCGCCACACTGGAAGCCGGCTCCACCGCAGCCGATGTACTGAGCGTGCAGGTAACGGACCACGAGGTAGACAACAGCGAGCACCCCGCCTGCTGCAAACGCAACTGCGTAGGGTGCATCGCGGTCATTGGGTGAGCGTGGCCGCGAGTCCATGCACCCGACGATAACAAGGCGTGTTTTCGTTCGGGTGAACTCGCAACGACGGGGTATGTCACCGGCAGCGATTAGGGTGGGCCCATGACCACGGAGACGCCGCGACCACCGAAGATCAACCTCGGCGAACTTGCCCAGGGCTACCTCGGGGATATCGATCCCGAGGAATTCCTCGAGGGCATGGAATTCACCGATCTCGACCTCGCCGAGGTGGACGCCACCCAAGCGACGTTCCTCGACTGTCGATGGTCGAACGTCAATTTCGGCGATGTCGACGTGCCGGTCGATCTCACCGAGGCCAGGATCTCCGGCACTGAGATTACGGACTGCCGCGCCGACACGTGGACTATGTCCCGTGGAAACCTACTGCACACAGCGATCTCTGGAACACGGATCGGTGCCGGCGTTGTCTACGACAGCGTGTGGGAGAAGGTGCGATTCACCAACTGCCGTATCTCCTACCTCAACCTGCGTGGGTCGAAGCTCACCGATGTCGAGTTCCGCGACTGCAAGATCGACGAGATCGACCTCGCCCGAGCGAAGGTCAGCCGGGTCGCATTTCCGGGAAGTAACGTCGGCGTTTTCCAGTGCGAAGGCGCCACGCTCGGCAACGTCGATATCCGGGGACTGGAACCGCACAAGATCTCCGGCGTGCACTCTCTGCGCGGAGCGACCATCGACGACACCCAGCTCATGCTCTTTGCCGAACTCTTCGCCTCAGAACTCGGCATCACCGTGGAGTGAGGAGGGCCCGAAGCCGGTCGTTCTACGAACCGCCGGGCGCCGAGTCGCGGCGAGCGGTATCGCGCAGGTCGATGGCAGCACCTACTTCCTCGATCGCGGTGCGGATCATTCGTCCATAACCATCGTCGGGCAATGCGACACTGCGTTCTTCGGCGCGAGAGATGTGCTCCTGTGCGGCATCGAATGCACTCAGCCGACGGAGGTTGTCGGCGATATTGAGGTGGAGGCTGGGATAAAAGCCGGCGACCTGAAGCGACTGGTGATGTGCCTGCGCGCGTTCATCACTGAGCGAAGCAGCGGCGTCGAGAGCTCGAATGTCCCAGATGAGTGCCTCGGCTGGGTGATCGTAGAGATCGGCGAGATAGTGCGCAAGTGTGCAGCGATGGAAGGGATCGCCGGAGGGGCCGACCTCCTGCCAGAGGTCGGCTAGCTGGCGCCGAGCCGTGTCCACGTCACCTGCTCTCCCGAGTTCGACGGCTCGGCCGATCGTCTCCATCGTCGGATCTGGTGCGGCTGGTGTAGAGGTCATGGTGGTCTGTTCCTGTCTGTATCAGTGGGCGGGCGCCTGGCACGGCATGATGATGGTGGTGAAGTCTCCGTCATCAGCTGAGCGCAGGATGACGGGTTGATCCGACGCAGAGACGTCGAGGATGAGATCGTTTCCGAGCGCATTGGTCATCGCCGGATGCAGTGTCGTGAGTTCGAACCACAGAGTCAGCTCAGAGTCATCACCCGTGCCTTCGAGATCGGGGACGTCATCAGGAGCCAGAACCTGTATCCCGCTCGAGGTGAGTCGCAAACCGAGCTTTTCCAGCGGCCGCTGTTCCATCGTCCGCAACAGCTGCCTGCGGTCGACCATGCAGCGGTGGATTGCTGACGGTAGGGACTCTAAGAAGTCGGAAGTGTCCGGAAAAGGCTCTTCTATCAACGTGCACTGGCACACGGTGCCATCTTCGAGCACGACGCGCAGGAAGCCGTCGCCTGCAGCGAGAGTCACTGTCGGGCTTCTGCGGATCACTGAAACGGTGTTCCGAAGGGTAGCGCCTGATACGGTGCCTGCCCACGTCGTTCCTGCAGACCGGCTCGGCACCAGGGTACGACTGGTGAATCGGTAGCGGTCCGTCGCCGCCAATGTGAGCGCGTCCGGTTCGACGCAGAGGCGAACACCGTTGAGGACGGGGAAGCTGGGATCGTCGGTGGTAGTCGCCAGAAGCTGGTCGACTGCTGCGGCGAAGATGGGCCCTGGAAGAGCGCACAACGATGCCGAAGCCTTCGATTGCAATGACTCGGTGAGCCGTGCGGCCACCTGCTGCGATCGCGCGTTTTCAGTCGAGACCCTGCGCATATGGTCATTCAGCAGCCGCAGCGATTCCGCAGAATCGGACGCAGCTTCGGCCGCGAAGAACCGAGAGACATCGGACAGCGGCATTCCGAGCTCACGAAGCTCCCTTAGTCGCTGTGCCGTGACTACCTGTTCCTCACTGTAGAAGCGATATCCGGTCTGGGCGTCGACGTGGTCAGGGCGGAGGATGCCGGCATCGTCGTAGAATCGCAGCGCGCTCGCCGTCAGACCCACTATTCGGGCGAAGGCGCCGATCGGCATCAAGTCAGAATCAGTCACTCGAACATTGTCCGGTCTCAACCGACTTGAAAATCAACCCCTGTCACTTGTCGTCCAACCCTTCGGGACTATCCGGGGGAGTGAAGTAGGTCCTGCGCAGGTACAGCATCGCTCCACCGCAGATCGCAGCGATGACGATCGCGGTGATTGCCACGTCGATGACATCTGTTCTGCCGACCAACAGCGACGGCAGAACGAACCCGCCCACCAGCGAGCACAGCAGCACAACTCCCAACGGAACGCTGCCGATGAAGCTCCTGACCTCGAGCCTGACACCGCGCGCCCGAAACACAGACCAGACCACGATCGCCGAGGCTGCCGCCACCCCGAACATGGCCCAGAGCAGTGAATCGATCGGCCGGTCCCGCAGGAGTGCCTTGACGATCTCGCCGAGGGATCCCCACGCGCACAGCGTGGAGATCCCTAGCAGAATCGTGAAGAGCCGTGACCGTACCAATTGACCTACTGGCCGATCAGGGTCGGAAGCACCAAAAGACAGCGCTTCACCGCTTGCCCAACTCGTCGATGAGCACGCGCTTATTCTCCGAGTAGTCGACGGGCACGACCACGACGTGCACTCCGCCGACCTCGAACGCGTTCTCCAGGGCATCGCTGATGCCGTCGACATCCTCGACGCGGGTGCCGGTGGCCCCATACGACTCCGCGTACTTCACGAAGTCCGGGTTGCCGTAGGTCAGCCCGTAGTCGGGGAATCCGTCCGCGGCCTGCTTCCAACGGATCATGCCGTAGGCGTTGTCCTCGAGTATGACCACGACGAGGTCCAGCCCGAGCCTGACAGCGGTCTCCATCTCCTGGCTGTTCATCATGAACCCACCGTCGCCGACCACGGCCATGACCCGACGCTCCGGGTAGGTCAGCTTCGCCCCGATAGCCGACGGCAGGCCAGCGCCCATCGTCGCCAGAGCATTGTCGAGCAGCAGCGTATTCGCCCGGGTCGTGCGGTAGTTACGGGCGAACCAGATCTTGTACATTCCGTTGTCCAGGGCCACGATCCCATCGGTCGGCACGACGTCTCGGACCTCCTGGACGATCCGCTGCGGGATGAACCGATCCTCATCGGCTCCCTCGTGGATCTTGATGAGGATCTCATCACGCATCGGCAGGAGCGCCTCGGCGGTGGGCACGGGACCGCCGAGCGCCTCGGCGAGCTTATCCAAGGACGGACCCAGGTCACCGATGACCTCGAACTGCGGGAAATACACCTGCTCGACGATCGCAGGACGGTACCCGATGTGCACGACGGTCGGCCCGGTCTCGTCCATTGTGAACGGCGGCTTCTCCGTCGTATCGTGACCGATGGTGACGATGACATCGGCGGCATCGATCGCGTCGTGGACGTAGTCACCGGACGTCAGCGCCGCCGTGCCCATGTACAGATCCGACGCGCCCGTCACCGACCCCTTGCCCATCTGCGTGGTGACGTAGGGGATGCGCATCTGGGCGACAAAACGCGACAGCGCCTCACTGCACGAGGCCCGGGAGGCATCCGCACCGAGCATGAGCAGCGGGTTCTTCGCCTCCTTGATGACGTTCGCGGCGTTCGCAATCGCCGTATCCCCGGCGACGGGCCGAGTGTTCGTATGTGGTTCGATGAGCTCGAACCCGTCGACCGGCATCCCGGCGATGTCCTCGGGCAGCTCGAGGTGCACCGGTCCGGGACGCTCGGCCTGAGCGGCGCGGAACGCCTCCCGGACCATCGTCGGGATCATCGCCGCCGAGGTGATCTGCTTGCTCACCTTCGTCAGCGGATCCATCGTCGCCACCGTATTGACCATCTGGAACGCCGCCTGCTCGGCCGTGCGGATGCCCTTCTGGCCGGTGATCATGATGACCGGCATCCCGCCGAGGTGGGCGTACGCAGCCCCGGTCGCCAGGTTGAGCGCGCCCGGCCCCAAGGTCGTGAGCACCACACCGGGCTTGCCCGTCAGCCGACCGTAGGTGGCGGCCATGAACGCGGCCGCCTGCTCGTGGCGGGTGAGGATGAGTTCGATCGATGAGTTCCGCAGGGAGTCGACGAAGTCGAGGTTCTCCTCACCGGGAATGCCGAAGATCCGCTCGACGCCCTCGTTCTCCAAGGCTCTGACCATGACATCTGATGCACGTTGTGTCGTCATGTTCCCGACCCTACGCTTTTCTCCGCTCAGTCCCTATGACCGGCCCCACACCACCATCACCGAGGTGGCCCACCCACCCAGCGGACGCCGCCCCAGGTCCCGGCAGGGGAGACGATAGACTGGCAGGCGAAGAAGAATGACGTCCCCACAGCTACGGGCAAGTACGGACAAAAGGACATTGATGACAGACCAACTCGACCCCTTGGACGAGTCGGCCGTGAAGCAGGCCGTCGACGCGGCACTCAAGGCTTTCGCGGATGCGACGACTCTCGACGAGCTCAAGCAGGCGAAGATCGACCACACCGGCGACAAAGCCCCGCTGGCGCTCGCCAACCGAGCCATCGGCTCACTCGACAAGGCCGATAAGGCCGCCGCCGGCAAGATCGTCGGCAAGTCCAGGGGACAGGTCAAGCAGGCCCACGACGCACGCCTGGCCGAGCTCGAAGCCGAACGCGATGCGGCCGTGCTCATCGAAGAAGCCATCGACGTCACCCTGCCCACCGATCGTCGCCGCCTCGGCGCTCGCCACCCGCTGTCCCTCATCCAGGAACAGGCCGCAGACTACTTCGTCGGTCTCGGCTGGGAGGTCGCCGAAGGCCCCGAAATCGAATCCGAGTGGCTGAACTTCGACGCACTCAACTTCGGACCCGACCATCCGGCCCGCCAGATGCAGGACACGTTCTTCGTCGATCCCTCCGACGCCGGACTCGTCCTGCGCACCCACACCTCACCGGTCCAGTCACGCTCCCTGCTGCAGCGCGGCGTGCCACTCTACGTCGTGTGCCCGGGCAAGACCTTCCGCACCGACGAGCTCGACGCCACTCACACCCCGGTCTTCCACCAGATCGAAGGCATCGCCATCGACAAGGGCCTGACCATGGCCAACCTGCAGGGCACCCTCGACGGTTTTGCCCGCGAAATGTTCGGCCCCGAGTCGAAGACCCGCTTGCGCCCGAGCTTCTTCCCGTTCACCGAACCGAGTGCGGAGATGGATTTCTGGTTCCCTAACAAGGTCGGCGGCCCCGGCTGGATCGAATGGGGCGGCTGCGGAATGGTCCACCCCAACGTGTTGCGAGCCGCCGGCATCGACCCCGACGTCTACCAGGGCTTCGCCTTCGGCATGGGCATCGAGCGCACCCTGATGCTGCGCGAGGGAATCAACGATATGCATGACATGGTCGAAGGCGATGTGCGCTTCTCGGCCCGTTTCGGAATGAAGGCTTGATATGCGCGTCCCACTGAACTGGCTGGCCGACTATGTCGATCTCCCAGCCGAGACCGACCCCCATGCCCTCGCCGCCGAATTCGCGGCCATCGGACTTGAGGAAGAGGACTTCTTCGGCCCCGAGATCACCGGCCCCCTCGTCGTCGGCCGTGTGCTCGAACTCGTCAAGGAAGAGCACTCGAACGGCAAGACCGTCAACTGGTGCCGTGTCGACGTCGGCCCCGAACACAACGAGGATCTCGACGATCCGAAGGACCCGCAGCCCGGAACCGAGGTGCCCAGCCGCGGCATCATCTGCGGTGCGCACAACTTCGTGCCCGGCGACCTCATCGTCGCCTGCCTGCCCGGAGCCGTCCTGCCCGGCGACTTCGCCATCGCCGCGCGCAAGACCTACGGTCACAAGTCCGACGGCATGATCTGCTCGGCCAAGGAGCTCGGCCTCGGCGAGGATCACTCCGGAATCATCGTCCTTTCCGACTTTGGGCTGACCGGTGAGCCCGGCGATGACGCGATCACGCTGCTCGGCCTCGACCAGGTCACCCTCGACGTCAACGTCACCCCCGACCGCGGCTACCAGTTGTCGATGCGCGGCATCGGACGCGAATACGCGCAGATGAAGGGTCAGACCTTCACCGACATCGGATCCGCCGAGGTGGCTCCCACCAACGCCGCCACCGACGATGGATTCCCGGTTGCGATCGAGGACAACAACCCCATCAACGAGGTGGCCGGCTGTGACCAGTTCACGGCCCTTCAGGTCACCGGGCTTGATCCTCAGGCGAAGACTCCGTTCTGGATGCAGCGTCGCCTGCAGCAGGCGGGAATGCGTCCGATCAGCCTGACCGTGGATGTCACGAACTACGTCATGCTCGAACTCGGCCAGCCTCTGCACGCCTACGACACTTCGCTGCTCGGCGACGAGATCGTCGTGCGCCGTGCGAGTGCGGGGGAGAAGTTCACGACTCTCGACGATGTCGAGCGCAAGCTCGATCTCGAGGATCTGCTCATCACCGACCGCGGTGCTGGTGCGACTGGCAAGGGTGGAAAGATCATCGGCCTGGCCGGCGTCATGGGCGGCGCCGATGTTGAGGTCAATGACCAGACGACCGACGTCGTCATCGAGGCCGCACACTTCGACCCGATCTCGATTGCCCGCACCTCGCGTCGCCACAAGCTGTCCTCGGAGGCCTCGCGTCGCTTCGAGCGCGGCGTCGACCCGAAGCTCGGGCCTGTTGCCGCACGTCGCTGCGCGGACCTGCTCGTCGAACTCGGCGGCGGAACGCTCAGCCCAGCGACCACACAGATCGGGCAGGCTCCCGAACCGACCGTGCTCGATCTCAAGGTCGCCCGTGTGGCATCGTTGGTTGGTATCGATTACTCAGTCGCCGAGGTGACCTCACTGCTCGAGGGCATCGGCGCAACCGTGTCGACTAAGGACGATGAGACCGTGTCCGTGACCGTGCCCAGCTGGCGCACGGACATCACCGACGACGTCGACCTCATCGAGGAAGTCGCCCGCACCGGCGGCTATGACCGGATTCCGTCCGTTCAGCCCGCCGCTCGGGCCGGCAACGGACTGACGGTCGCGCAGAAGACGCGTCGCCGTGTCTCGAACCTGCTGGCCGCCGACGGATTCACCGAGGTGCTGTCCTACCCGTTCACGAACGACAAACGGGACGATCAGCTGCGGCTCGAGGCCGATGACGTGCGCCGCAAGCACGTGCGCCTGGCCAACCCGATGTCCGAAGACCTGCCGCTCATGCGCACCAACCTGCTCTCGACACTCGTCGACCTCGTGGTTCGCAACCAGGGCCGCGGGGCGAAGGACGTCGCACTGTTCGAGGCCGGACTCGTGTCCACCTCGGCGGGCCTGCCTGAGGGGCCCGGACCGCGTCACCTGCCCGGATACCACCCGAGCGATGACGAGCTGGAAAAGATCTACGCATCGGTGCCGCACCAGCCCTACCACTACGCGGGCATCATCTCCGGGAATGCGGAGATGCCCGGAGTCTGGGGCAAGGGCCGCAAGGCCGAGGCCGCCGACGTCATCGACACCGTCCGCCGGATCGCTGAAACGAACGGACTCGAGGTCACCGTCGAGGCCGATCAGATCGCTCCGTGGCATCCGGGACGGGCTGCGAAGTTCCTCCTTGCCGACGGGCAGACTCTCGGCCATGCCGGCGAGCTGCACCCGAAGGTGTGCGAGAACCTCGGCCTGCCGGCACGGACCGTCGGATTCGAGATCGATCTCGATGCGCTGCTGGCTCAGGATGACCTGCGTGCCTGGGACGGTGCGCTGTCGACCTATCCGGTGTCGCGTCAGGATGTGGCGCTCATCGTCGATGCCGAGCTGCCGACGCAGACTTTGGCCGCGACGCTGCGTGAAGGTGCGGGGGAGGAGCTCGAACTGCTCGAGACCTTCGACCTCTACACCGGCGACCAGCTGCCCGAGGGCAAGAAGTCGCTGGCGTTCCGCCTGACCTTCCGCGCCCCGGATCGTACGCTCAAGGCCGATGAGGCCTCGGCGATGCGTGAAGCGGCGACGAAGTTGGCCGCCGAGCGTCACGGCGCTGAAGTCCGCAGCTGAGAACAGTGCGTAACAGAGCCCGGTCGACCGATACAGTGGTTCGACCGGGCTCTGTCGTATTCGCGCCGACCATCGCAGCAGCGAGCACGCGAGCAACCGAACGCGCGGGCGTGAGCACCTGTTCCGCGCACCTGGACAACTGACCACCCACACCCGACCAACACCGAGGAGTCCCGATCATGTCCGAGAAGCTGCCCTACGGAACAAACATGCCGACGACCGACGGAGCCTCTGAAGCGACCGCGGTTCCGTCCGAGACGATCGCGCTCATCACCGGCGGTGCCCGCGGAATCGGGCGTCATCTGTCGGAGGCGTTCGCTAAGGCCGGTTATGACGTGATCGTGACGGCAACGTCGGCGGAGAAGGCGGAAGCTGCGGCTGATGAGATGGCTGAGGCGACCGGGGGAGCGGTGACCGGTGTCGGTCTGCGCACCGATGACATCACGGCGGTGAACCAGCTGCGTGACTCTGTCGCCGAGCTCGAGAAGTCGACGGGCAAGCGTCTGCAAGTGCTCATCAACAATGCGGGGCGCATCGAGTCGAGCGAGGGCCCGCTGTGGGATGCCGATCCGGAGAGCCTCAAAGGCGTCGTCGACGCGAACGTCACCGGGGTTGCGCTCATGGTCAATGTCTTTGCACCTGTTCTGATGGCGGGCGCCGAGGCGACCGGACGTCCCAGCAGGATCATCGACCTCAACTCGGGATCGGGGGCTAAGGGAACGCCAGCGTATGCCGTGTACTCGGCGTCGAAGGCGGCGCTGTTCCGCATCGCTGATTCGGTCGTCCACTACGGTCACGAGAAGGGGCTGCGCATCTTCGAGATGGCTCCTGGCGTCGTCGAGACGGCGATGACGAAGTCGATGCCGGTTCATGATTTCCGTCAGGGCGATGATTGGACCTCACCCGAGCAGGTCACGGGTCTCGCCTTGGCTCTGGCCTCGGGGACACTAGATGCGTTCACCGGGCGGTACGTCCGTGCGGGTAAGGATTCGGAGGAGTCCCTGATCGCCGAGGCGGTCGGTGGATTAGCAGATTCGACCCGCCGGCTCGTGCTTGGCTGACCGCGTCGCGAGGTGCTGAGGAGCACGCGACTCAAGCGAGGTTCTCGATTGAGCCGCGTGCTCATCAAAGCCCGTTCATCGTCGGTCCTGCGACCGGCGGTTGCGGAGAATCGGAATCATCAGAACGAGTGCACCGATGATGGGCAGCAATGCCCACAGCGGGTACCGGCCGTTGTTCGGGTCGGCCAGGAAAGCCACGTTCACGATCAGCCCGATGCCGAGAAGAATCCACGCAGTCAATTTCAAAACTGTGAACACCGCCGTTCTCCTGTCTCATTGGATGTGATCGTGAGCGACGCTACCAGCTGTGCTTGTCTGTCGAATACGATGATTGCTGCCTCACTTCCACGACGCACGGACGGCTGGATTCGTTGAGGTGCCACACCGCTGTGTATGAGGAGGCAGGCGTGATTCGGACGTTGCTCATCGACAATGCTGATTCGTTCACCCTCAATCTCTTCCATCTCCTCGCCGAGGTCAACGGGTGTGCGCCGACGCTCGTGCCCAACGACTGGGAAGAATTCGAGCTGAGCGTGCTCGACGAGTTCGACAACGTCGTCATCTCCCCGGGACCGGGAACTCCGGAGCGGCCGGCCGACTTCGGCATCTGCGCCGAGGTGATCGAACATTCCCCGATCCCGGTGCTCGGCGTGTGTCTCGGTCATCAGGGGATCGCTCGTGTGCACGGGGGAGCCGTGGTGCACTCTCCGGAGCCCCGGCACGGTCGGGTTTCTCAGATCAGTCACACCGGCAACGAGCTGTTCGCCGGTATCCCTTCGCCGTTCTCGGCGGTGCGGTATCACTCGCTCGCAGCGACGGACTTGCCCGACTGTTTGGAAGCGACCGCGTGGTCGGAAGACGGAGTCATCCAGGCGCTGCGGCATCGGACCAAGTCGCAGTGGGGAGTTCAGTTCCATCCGGAATCGATCGCGTCCGAGCAGGCACGGACGCTACTGCAGAACTTTGCCGAGCTGACTGAGGCGTGGAACCGCCGCGGTCAGCACGAGAATGACCTGCCGGCTACGGAAGATTGGGTTGGCAAGGATTTGGCCTCCGGTTCCGACGTCCCCGCGGGGACGTGCGGAGTACTCGATCCGTCCCAAAGGACCACCAGTCTCTCTAACCCTCGACACCATTACATACTCGACTCCGATGTGCTCCCACAAAAGGTCTCCGACGAACGTCTCTTCGCCGAGCTCTTCGGTGATGAACCCGAGGCCGTCTGGCTCGACGGAAACTTACCTGGCAACGACTCGTCCCGGTTCTCAATCATGGGTGCACCGACTGGTCCGCTGAGCAATGTAGCGACCGCTTCGGTGCCGGAAGGGACTGTCGAAGTTCGCTCGGCCAGTGGCGAATCAGAGAACATCATTCAGTCGTCCGGATTCTTCGACTGGCTCGATGTCGAGCTCGCTGGCACGACTGTCTCAGTGTCAGGCACATGGGTTGAACCGCCCAGCGCCGGATCCGAAATCCCCGACATGCGTGCGGACAACCACGATCTGCCGTTCGATTTCCGCCTTGGGTGGGTTGGTTATCTCGGCTACGAGCTCAAGACCGAGGTCGGCTCGCCGAACCTGCACGATTCCGACTTGCCTGACGCCGTCATGATGTTCCTTGATCGCGCACTTGTCATCGACCATGACACCAATAGCATTCACCTTCTGGCACTGCGTCGTGACGACGACCCCGCAGACCGCGCGACAAACCAAGAATGGCTCGACCACACACGCACACGGATTGCATCGATCTCCCCTGATGAGGTCACTGGGACTCACCAACCGAGCACCACCTCGGCGAAGGCCGACACCGCAACCCCAGAGGAACGGCGCAATCCAACCCTCGAGGCACGGCACAGTCGGCACGAGTACCTCGACCTCATCGACCAAGTGCAAGAGAAGATCACCGATGGCGAGACCTACGAAGTCTGCCTGACGAACATGCTCGAAGGCACCGCCGACCCGCACGAGACTCCGCTGGAGATGTACCTGCGGCTGCGCGCGGACAACCCGACGCCGTTCGGGGCGTTCATTCGGACGCGAGAGGCATCGATTCTCAGTACCTCGCCTGAGCGTTTTCTGCGCATCGGTGCCGGCGGTCGGGTGGAGTCGAAGCCGATCAAGGGCACTCGGCCCAGGGGAGCGAACCCGGACGAGGACGAGGCGATCAAGGCTGAGCTGGCCGCCTCGGTGAAGGATCGGTCGGAGAACCTCATGATCGTCGATCTCGTCCGGCACGACCTCGGGCGCACGGCCGAACTGGGGTCGGTGCAGGTGGACACGCTGTTCGGGATCGAATCCTATGCGACGGTGCATCAGATGGTTTCGACGGTGAGTTCACGCCTGGCCGAGGACGCCAGTCCGGTGGCGTGTGTGCGGGCGGCGTTCCCACCGGGGTCGATGACCGGGGCGCCGAAGCTGCGGACGATGGCGATCATCGATGAGCTCGAGGCCGGCCCGCGTGGGGTGTACAGCGGCGCGGTCGGGTATTTCTCGCTCGGCGGTGCCGTCGATCTCAGCGTCGTCATCCGCACGCTCGTCGTCCAGGGTGAGAAGTTGAGGTATGGGGTCGGCGGAGCGATCGTCGCACTCTCAGATTCCGAGGAGGAGTACGAGGAGACCGTGGTAAAGGCGGCTCCGGTGCTGAGGTTGCTCGGTGGAACGGAGTTCCCCGGCGAGGTGGTCGTTCATGCGGACGATCCGTCCGAACTGAGGACACATAACCATTCGACTGAGCAGATTGGCGATGTTGGCTTCCACACCATGATTCCCGCCGAGGAGGCCGGACCGACCGATACCGCTGTGGCCGAACACTCGGGTGGAGTTGAGCGATGAACGTGTGGCTGTGGAATCAACAGGATCGCCGTTTCGAGGAGCCACCGGCTGACATCAGTTCCTCGACGCTGATGGCTGCCGATTCGTGGTTTGTTGAAGACGGGCGGGTACGAGCGCTCGAACGCCATCGGGCACGGTTCGCTAGTGCGGCTTCCGAGATGGGAATCGGTGAGACGGTCACCGATGATTTCTGGGCGGCAGTGGTCGAGGAGATCCCGGAGACGGGGGAGTGGTTCCCACGTGTGGACGTCCTCGAGGTTTCGCCTGACGCCGATCGTGAGTTGGCATTCCGATTGCGACCGGCACCGCCTCGGACTCGTGAGTTGCGGGTTCTCGTCCCGTCACATTCCGACCCGCGCACTACCCCGTGCCGCAAAGGTCCGGATATCGCATTGCTTGAGGGGCTGCGGACGGATGCCCGTGAGCAGTATGGCTGTGACGAGGTATTGCTCATCAATGGGGACGGGTACGTCATCGAGGGAGCAACGACGAGCCTGCTGTGGTGGGACGAAGAGACCCTCTGCGCACCGGATCCGGAGTTGGGAGCGCTGCCGGGAGTCACCTCGGCGGTGATCCTCGAGGAGGCTCGCGCTCGGTCGGTACCGGTCGAGTTTCGGCGGTTGCGGCCCGAGGAACTTTTCGGGCACGAGGTATGGCTCGTCAACGCGCTCCATGGGATTCGGCGAGTGCGTGAATTCGTTGATGGGCGTGACTTTCACGACAGTGCGCAGCGCGGCGGCGAGCCGAATCAGGCTTGGACTAAGCGTAGAAGCGGGCACCGTGCGGATGCGGTCCGACTCGGTCGTTGGCGTGAATGGTTGGAAACGATTAAGGTCGCTCCGGGCATGTGAAAACTGACAAGCTAGTCTGTCTTTCCGACTGACAAGTTTGTTTGCTGTGTGAGGGAGTTCTGTGACCGGAGGTTCGAGGTTTGTCGCGACCACCAGCTATTCCGGAAGCGCGTTCGAGCGTGAGTATTCGGTAACGGCGAAACATACTCCCTGGAAGACGACGGTCACAGCGGTCTCTATCGACGATGTCGAGTATCCAATCGGTCGGCGATCTTCGGCAGGCACCGAGGACGAGCCTGAGGTAGCCGTCCGAGCGAGTGGATGGCTGAAGACTCGGCTCAAAGTTCATCGGCGGACCGACATTGGATCGATGCCTCCGCGGGAAGAAATTCTCGTGACGAGTGCGGCGATGGGCGGTGCTGGTGAGGTCGAGGTCCGGAAAGATCTCGATCTTGTGCCCTTGCTGCCCGAGGCCGGCAGTCGTTCAGAGGCGCGTGAGCGTCGACGTGCGGCGCATCCGGAGAGATACGCCCTGTTCTCGGGGCTGACGATGCTGGTGCGGTTGCTTCTCCCGTTGCTTGGGCTGGGCGCCTTGCTTGCTTGGTTGTTAGATCCGATTGCACGATGGATGAAGAACCATTTGTGGCCGTGGTTTGAGCCGATCGCTCACTGGTTGCAGTCGGTGCTGGCTCCGGTCGGTGAGTTTTTCGAGTGGCTGTTCAATCTGCTGTTCGGGTGGATCCCGGACATATCCCTGGGAGTCCCGGACTGGGTGACGACCACCTTACGTATTGGGTTGCTTGTCCTGCTGGCCTATTTCGCAAGTCGCAGTAATCTCAAACGCCGTCAGAAGAAGATTGAAGAGGCTCGGATGCCGGAATCAGCGGGATCTAGCGAACCTGAATAATGATGGCGACGATGGCGGTGGCAAGGGCGAGGCAGATGCCAAGTGAGAGTAAGCCCTTCCACCACCAGCGCAAGTTTTTGATCAGGCCGACCAGCGACGTCACGACCAGACCGAGGACGAGCCACCCGAAAGTCACCGGCAGGCCGATGAGGAACCCGAGGAACTCAATTCCTTGTCGTTCGGTTTCAAAGCAGCCGAAGCCCGCACCTTGACAGGGATTGCCGACCGCAGTGTCGGACGCCAGCAGCCACGTGATGAAGAAGATGACGAAAGCAACGAACCACACGCCGAAGATGATCAGTAGTGGGCCCCACCGATCGATTCCCGCTTTCGGCGAGACCTGAGTTGTCATGTGCTGACTGTAGTTCGGACAGGCTCCCTGCGGTAACCCCTAGAGAATCAGCAGTTGGGGACTTTCAGGAAGGTAGACTTGGACGACAGCCCAGACCTAGGCAGCAATTACGCTTGAGCGAGTGCGGGTTCCTCCGCCATCATCCACTCCACGATCGCAGCGACGTGCGCGTCGACGGAGTCGATCGCGGGTAGGGGAGCGGTCTCCGGGGGGACGAGGAGGCCGATCTCTGTGCACGACAGTGCAACTGCGTCAGCTCCGCGATCTTTGAGGTCGTTCATGATTTCGACGTACCGGGCCCGCGAATTGTCAGTGAAGACTCCTTGGGTGAGTTCGTCCCAGATGATCTGATCGACCTCGAGGCACGTTGCCTCATCCGGTACCAGAGTCTTGATGCCCTGGGCTTCGAGCCGGCCGGTATAGAAGTCTTCGAGCATCGTCCATCGGGTGCCCAGAACCGCCAGCGTCGAATAGCCCTGGCGCTTCGCCATAGTCGCGATCGAATCGACCATGTGAATGAGAGGCGCATCGACTGAGACCTCGATCGCCGGAGCGCATTTATGCATGAGGTTCGTGGCAATTGCAACGGCCTCGGCGCCGCCGTCGACCAAACGCTGTGCCGTCGCCACGAGCGACGCGTCATTGCCCGCCCAATCGTTGGCTTCCTGTAGCTCCCGGATATCTGCGAAGTCGCATGAGTCGAGGAGGATCTGCGCCGAATGGTGACCACCGAGCTGTTTCGCCACGGCATCATTGATCTTCGTGTAGTACTCGATGCTCGAATGCCAGCTCATTCCACCCAGCAGACCGATCCTGCGCATACTCGAACTCCTCAACTCGGCAATGACTTTAACGCGACTACTTCCAGTGTGGTGCGTATCATCTGCCTTCAGTAGACCCAGTTCCCTCTACTCTGACATAAGTTGGACTTATGGCTACAGTCTTCGAGCAGGCTCTCGACCTCGGCGAGCCCAAACGCCTCCTCATCTTCGGCGCAATCGCCGAATCCGGCAGCATCGGTGCCGCCGCCCGTGAACTCGGTTGGTCCCAACCAGCACTGTCGCAACACATGAACGCCCTGGAAAAGGACCTCGGTGTCACCCTCTTCGACCGCACCCCGCGCGGTATCCGACTCACCACTGCCGGCCAACTCGCTCGCATCCGCGCCAACGAAGTGGCCGCCTCGGTGACGGGACTGCGCAGCGACCTCGCCAAAGCCTTCGGGCTCGGTGGACGCAATGTCCGCCTCGCTGGTTTCCCCAGCTTCGTCATCGGCCCACTGGCTGCGGCTCTCGGCCGACTCGAGGCAAACGCAGGCACTCAGACGGACTCACCTCTTCACCATTCGTACGAAGTCTCCGAAGCTGAACCGCCCGAAGCGCTTCGCCTGCTCGACGACGGGGCCATCGATATCGCCTTCCTCTTCCATCACGAAGACGAAGCCCCGCCCGAGCTGGCCGGACACATGACCGTCGATCTCGGTGCCGACCACCTGGACCTGCTCGTGCCCGAACGCTGGAATCGTGCCGGGCAGATCCAACACCTCAACGATGTCGCCGAACTGCCGTGGATCATGGGATGCATGCGCTGCCGGTCGACCGCCGAACGTCTCTGCCGCACCGCCGGCTTCGAACCCCGCACCCGCCACATCACCGACAACCCCGGCGCCATCCAATCACTCGTCTCCAACGGACTCGGCGTCGCACTGCTGCCTCGAAGCGCCCGCCGCTACTCCCAGATCCCCGGCATCGACCCGATCGCCCTTGCTGAGGCCGGCGCCCGCCGCGTCACAGCGATGATCCCCGACGGACTGGCAGAAGCCTCCGAAGTCGTCGACCTCCTCGACGCTCTCCAAGTTGGTGACTCCTGATGAGCACGTTCACCAAAGTTCTCGACAAGTGGCTGACCGTCACCACGGCCGCGGCGATCATCGTGATGATGCTCCACATCGTCACCCACGCCTTGGCCCGGTCGATTTTTCACGCCCCGCTCTATGGCACTAATGAGATCGTCGAATACTGGTATCTGCCCATTGTCGCCCTCCTCGGAATCCCGGCCGCGCAACTGCAAAAGGAACACATCACCGTGACCATGGCCATCGAGCGGGCGAAGCCCGCCACCGCCGCGGTGTTCACAATGTTCGCATGCATCCTCGGTGCGCTCGTCTCCGTCGCCTTCGCCTGGTTCGGGCTGAGCAAGGCGCTCGAGAACACGGCGATCGGGTCGACTGCCGACGTCTCCGCTGTCATCACGTGGCCCGTGTACTACCTTGTGCCGATCGTGTTCGTGCTTCTCGCAGTGCTGTACATCCTCGACGCCATCGCCATCCTCCGCCGCCGCAAACAGGGAGGGGAGGAGCAGTGAGCGCCAATACCGACCTCACCAGCGCACCTCTGCCGCCAGAAGACTCCAACACAGCGAGCATCACCGGCGCCACCACCCAGAAACCCACCACAGCACTCTTCCCCACAGGCTCCCGCCGCGAACGCCCTGGCGCACTGGCCTTGACCATCGGGTTCGGACTCGTCGCTGTCTGCCTCGCCGGACTCTTCACCAGCCCAAGTGCCGCCATAGGGGGAGCCTGGTGCATCGGGATGATGCTCGTCCTCCTCTTCCTCTCCGTGCCGGTGGCCATTGCCTTGTCCGTGCCGTCGATCATTGGCGTCTACGCCGTATCAGGCATTCCGGCGACGATGAACATCCTCTCCACCGCCCCATTCAGCGCCGTCTCCGACTGGTCGATGAGCGTGCTCCCCATGTTCATCTTCATGGGCATGCTGCTCACCCAATCCGGACTCTCCGGCAAGGTCTACCGCGTCGCCGACCACTGGTTCTCCTGGCTGCACGGAGGCATCGGCATCGGCACCACCTTTGCCGGTGCGGGACTGTCCGCCGTGACCGGGTCGACCATCGGCATGACCTACGCCCTGGGCCGAGCCGGCATCCCCGAAATGCTCAAAGCCGGCTACGACCGCCGCATGGCAGTCGGCACGATCATGGTCTCCGGCATGACCGGCAACCTCATCCCACCCTCGATCCTCATGGTCGTCTACGCCGGCATCGCCTCCGTTCCCGTCGGCCCCGCCCTCATGGCCGGAGCCGTCCCCGGAATCCTGCTCGCCGTCTGCTTCGCCGCCTTCATCTTCGCCATCGGCGTCATCGCCCCGAAACTCGTCGGCCGTGGCCAGAACACCGAAAACCCAACAGACGGAACAGACGCCACCCGACCGACGACTACCTGGCGCGACCGCTTCACCTCCCTGACCAGCGTCTGGGGCTTCGCCGTCATCCTCGTAGTCCTCTTTGGCGGCATGTTCTCCGGCATCTTCACCCCCACCGAGGCCGGAGCCGCCGCCGCACTCTGCTCACTCCTGCTGTGCCTATGGGAGAAACGAGGGGAACAACCGTGGCGCAAGGTCGCGGACTCGGCCATGAATACGGTGGCGGCCACCTCGGCGATCTTCTTCATCATGATCGGCGCGACTATGCTCACCAGCCTGCTCGCCATCACCGGACTCGCCCCCATCCTCACCGGCCTCATCACGGACCTCGGGCTGTCGCGGATCGGATTCCTGCTCGTCCTCATCGTCCTCTACATCGTCATGGGCATGTTCTTCGACACCCTGTCGATGATGCTGCTGACCATCCCGATCCTCCTGCCCACCCTCGAGACGATGGGCGTCAGCCCGCTGTGGTTCGGAGTCTTCGTGGTCCTCCTCGGCGAGTTCGCCATGGTCACCCCGCCGGTCGGCATCATCCCCTACATCGTCCACTCGATCGCGAAGAACCCCGAGGTCAACCTCGGTGCCACGGTCACGCTGCGCGACATCTTCATCTCCCTGCTGTGGTTCCTGCCCGTCGTCGTCATCTTCCTCATCCTCATGGTCGCCGTGCCCGGAATGACCGAATGGCTGCCCGACCTCATCAGCCGCACCAGCGGGGGAATGTCCGGGTAATCCTCGCCGAGGTGGCCCTGCCCATCCGTGCCCTGTGTCGTTCGAATGGCTGCCGCACGGTGTGAGCGGACTCATGGTTAGGGTGACCTCATTCAGGCATATGATTGGAGGGAATTCTCAGCCTTCGTTCAAAGGAGTCCCATGAAGCGCATCCGCACGGCAGCCCGCCCCGCTCAGGCGATCGCGGCGGTCGCATCGCTGGCACTGCTGGCCGGATGCGCCGGATCCGTCGGCGGCGACGGATCAGGTTCCGGAGACTCCGCGGGGGAGGGCTTCGCCTATGACGCCTCCCAAGACGAGATCGATGAGGCTCTCGCCGACCTAGACCCAGTGACGATCAAGTTCCAGCCTTCGGCGATGTCGGAGAAGTCGATCCTCGCACCCAACGGCCTCGACGTGAAGAAGGCCATCGAGGAACGCTCGGGCGGAAAGATCTCCGTCGACATCGTCTGGGGTCAGGCGATCGCCAGCTACGAAGACGTCGATGACGCTCTGGCCGATGGCCGCGTCGATCTCGCATTCACTCTGCCGTCGTACACCCCGGCCGAGTACCCGGCCTTCGACGCGATCGGCACGGCCATGTCGACGCTGCCGTCCTCGCCGGTGGCCAGTGATCTGGCGGCGAACGCGGCCGGAGTCCAGGCCGCGTGGGAGACACCCGAAGTGCTCGAAGAGTTTGAGAAGAAGAACCTCGTTCCGCTCATTCCGATGCTTGCCGCCGGTGGGTATTCGACGATGTGCTCGAAGCCGATGACCTCACTTGATGACTGGAAAGGCAAGCAGGTTCGCGTCGGTTCGGCCGCCGCAGGCAAGCAGGTGACGGATCTCGGTGCGACTCCGGTGTCCCTGTCGTTCCCTGAGACCTATGAGGCGCTGCAGCGCGGAACCGTCGACTGCGATCTCGGACAGCTCGCGCCGAACGTCGAGGCGGGCACCTTCGAGGTGGCCCCGAACATCGGTGTGGCCTCGGACGCGGGCATTGCTCGTTCGGCCGGTGCGATCACGGCAGGTAAGAAGTATTCGGAGCTGCCGGTGGCTTACCAGCAGGTCATCTTCGACTCGATGTCCACGACGTTCTCCACGATGATGGAGGTCGTCATCGGAGCCAAGGCGCAGGCCGTCGAGCTGGCGAAGGACAACGACGGTTCAGTTCAGCCGTTTGATGATGACGTACAGAAGCAGATGGCGAAGTACGCGAAGGATCTGTCGGACAAGACCGCTGAGAAAGCTGGCGTCACCGATGCGCCGAAGACGCTGGGTGACGCTGGAACTGAGTGGGCGAAGTCCGTGTCCGAACTCGGCTATGACGACAAGGGCGACTTCGCTTCACTCGACGAGTGGTACCCGGAGGATGCGAACTACGACAAGCTCGGCGACGAGCTGTTCGAGAAGGTCATGGCCGAGCACCGGCCTGAGTGATTTGTAGAGCATAGAGTTCGACGGCCCGGTTCATGAGTTTGAGCCGGGCCGGTTCGTATTCGATGGCTTAGTTTTCAGTCTGCTTCGAATCATGGTTGAGTGCGGCCACAGGTCATGCGTGGTGCAACATTTCCCACTGGTCTCGTGGAAATTCAGTTTCGGTATCTCCGAGGAGTAGTGCGCGATAGGTCGCCTCCGCAGCCTGCTCCATATTGACGGCCCTGCGGTACGCCATCTCGATGTCGGGTCCAATCGCCGACGAACCGTGATTTCCCATAATGATGCAATTGTGGGTGCCTGCCTGTTCTGCGGCGGTGTCTGCTAGCTCATCTGACCCGTTCGGATAGAAGTCAGTTCTACCTATCGACTTCACATAGAAGGCGTGGTCGAGTGTGAATAGTCGGACCTTGTGTCCAAGAGCATCTAGCAGCACCGCATACTGTGGGTGAAGATGGATTATGCAATTGACATCTGGCCGTGCTTCGTAAGTTCTTTGGTGAAGTTTCCACTCAGAAGACGGTCGCACTGCGGACGCTCTGCTAGTGGGATTCCCCGCTAAGTCAACGGTTGCATACGAGTCGACAGTCAGTTTGTCGAGGAAGGTTCCTGCGCCGGTGACTGCGAATTCGTCGGCGCCGGGCACTCGAACCGAGAGATTGCCACCGCTCGCAAGTGCGAGTCCTTTCTGGACCGCGTTCAGACCGACTTGGCTGAGTTCGGTGACGAGTTCGAACAGCTGTTCGTTCATGGGTGTACTTTCTTGTTAGAAATGAATCGCGTCAGGGTCAGTCTGAAAAGACTTCGGGATTCTTCACAGTCTTAGGTTTTTGGTTGCGGGTCCACTCCAGAAGTCCGTCGACTGCGATCCTGGAATGCTCGCGGATGACATCGTCTGAAGCGCCTGCAATGTGCGGGGTCATGGTGACGATATCTGATGAGAAAAGTGGGTGATCTGTAGCCGTCGGTTCCTGCCAAAAGACATCAAGCCCAACACCTGCCAACCGTCGTTCAGTAACTGCTTGGACGAGGGCTTCTTCATCGATCAATGCCGCTCGAGCGGCATTGATCAGGTATGCATTCGGTTGAATGAGTGACAGTTCTCGAGCACCGAGAAGTCCGACTGTGGACTCCATGAGTGGGACGTGGAGGGTAATAATGTCCGAGGTAGCGAGGACTTCGTCTAGTGGCGCCACGCGGGCATCCCCACCAAAGGCATCTTCCGGAAGGAACGGGTCGTAGACGATGACATCCATACCGAATCCGAGTGCACGCCGAAGCACACCCCTTCCTACGGCACCTCCGCCAAGGATGCCTAGCGTCCGGCCCGAAAGCTGGATTCCCCGAAAGAGTGAATATGGTTCGAAGACATCGTCTTGTGTCCAATTGCCGCCGCGCAACCAGCGCTCCGCCTGACTCGTGTGCCTAACAGTCATGAGCAGAAGAGCGAAGGCAAGATCTGCTGTGACTTCTGCATTTCTTGCTGGAGTGGCAAGCACTGGGATTCCACGGTCAGTGCATGACGGAATGTCGACGTTCACGGGAT
Organism: Brevibacterium sediminis; assembly: GCF_024895295.1. NCBI lineage: Bacteria > Bacillati > Actinomycetota > Actinomycetes > Micrococcales > Brevibacteriaceae > Brevibacterium > Brevibacterium sediminis. Next base: position 77,674 of record NZ_JAHQRN010000009.1, read on the forward strand.
TAGCTCGGCATGAGACAACGGCGCGTAGCCGTGGTGATTTGGCCAGCGAAGCTTCATCGACACGATCAAGTTCTGTGATGACCACCTCTGCGGTGGACAGTAGTTCGTCGATTCCTCGTGAACTCAGCGATTCCCCGGCGATAGAAGGTTCAACTGAGTGAACGGTGAAATGCTCGCTGAGCTTCTCAGCTTTGGCCGGATCGAAGGCTGCGGTGATGACCAGATTGGGTTTTGAGGTCATGAGGGTCCTTTCTGAAACAGTGAGTAGTTTTGTCAGTGCCGTTACGGTGCCTGAATCAAGGTTGCGTCCTTGATCTGGTGAGCGTCTGCCCGTAACTGACGCAGGGTTTTCCAAGTGGGTTGAATGGCGTCGCGAACTTGCCGGAATGCTTGCGACTGAACTTTATAGATTTGCTGAACATCCGGGGTTGGTTCGAAGCGTCGCACTGGAGTCATCAACACATCCATTGCGTTGTGGACGCTGTCTGCATGTCTTGTGGCGACCAGAGCAAGCGCGGCGCAGCCGCGAGCTCCGAGTTCAGAGTCGTCTGATCTCTCAATCGTTCGACCAGATACGTCAGCAATGATCTGGCAGATCATATCCGACTGTGCGCCACCGCCACTTAGGCGAATAGTGGTGGTCGAATCGATGCCGAGGGTGTCCATGCACTCACGAAGGGATTGTGCCAATCCCTCGTAGACTGCGCGGACCATGTCAGACGTTTTCGTACTTACAGAGAGATTCGCCCAACCGGCTGATGCCGCAGTATCTACAAAAGGGGCTCGTTCGCCGCTGGTGCTGGTATAGGGAAGATAGATGACTCCACCGGCGCCTGGTCCAGAAGTGTCTGCAAGTGACTCAATCTCTTTCCAGCTGAGTTCGGACAGCCCGAGAGAATCTCGCGCCCAGTCGAGGTTAGGAGTTCCGTTCATCGGTGCAAAACACTCGAGGACCTGTCCCTCACCATCAAATGACAAAGTGATGACCGGTAGGTCGGTCGCGGCAGTCTTTTGGCTATGTACTGCACCGACGAAGCTAGTCGTTCCCATGATTGCATATGCCTGCCCAGGCTTTGCGGCACCAAGCCCAATGCCGCCGACCGGAGTATCAACCATGCCTGTGACCACAGGAAGCCCAGAAGGTAGTCCTGTTGCTTTCGCGGCCGCAGAAGTGATTGATCCAGCGAGGCTAGTTGACGACTTTATGGGAGCGAGAAGCCGTCGAAATCGTTCCTGACCTAATCTTGTGAAGAGTTCATCAGAGTACTTTCCGGTATCTACATCAATGTAGGTTCGACTCGCTTCGGTGGGGTCAGTAGCGATCTCTCCAGTTAGTCGAAAACGAATCCAATCCTTGCAATTGAGATGATGCGCCGATGCCTCAAGTCTCTCGGGATCCGAGGCTTCAAGCTCTTCGAGAAGGACTGGTAGCGCTCCTGAGAATAGGGCGGATCCGGTGATACGACGGACAGCGTCTGCACGACCATCTGACTGCCAGGCATCGACACGATCGCCTGCCCGACCATCCAACCACAGCACAGCTGGTCCGGTTGGATTGCCGTTGCTGTCAATCAGCCATGCTCCGTCTCCTTGCCCAGTGACTGAGACGGCAAGAATCTTTGCCGACGGGGCTTGCGCAAGTGCCTTGTTGGTTGTGAAGCAAACAGCGTCCCAGACTCCCAACATGTCCTGCTCGGCCTGAGTATGCGTCGGCCGACTGATCTCCGTTTCAGTCCGCGAAGACCCTAATACTTCACCTGCGGTCGAGATGACTACGGATTTTACGGCTGTGGTACCTGCGTCGATGCCCAGAATTGCCTCTGTGGTCACTTCGATCAGCCTTCCGCAGCCTTTGCCGCACCGCTGAGTTCAGTTCGTCGTATGGCACGTGAAGCCCTTCGAGCCTCAATCTTCTCAGGTTCAATTCCTGGTGCGCGGAGTAGGTATGTAAGGAACAGGCCAATAATGTAGATCGCTGCGAGCACCCAAATCACTGGTGCTACGCCCATGAGAGGCACGAGCCCTGCTATCACGGGCCCAACGAAGTTCGACGCGCCCGCACCAAGATTGAGCACGGCGACGGCAGCGGCCTTGTGCTCCTTAGCAAGCAGGGGGACAACCGCAGATAGCGGAACATACATGCCGAGAGCGAGACCGTAAATGATTCCGAGGAACATGACGACAAAGTAGTTGGCGCCGACGGCTTGGGGCACATAGTAGAAGCCGAGCACGGTGATCGCGGTGGCAAGGCCTCCACCCCAGGCAATTACGTTCAGGCGTCCGAAGATGTCAGATGCGTAGCCCGAGACAAGGTTGGCGAGAACATTCGCGAAAAGCATTGTGCCCCAAATCGAGGACCACTCGGACTGGCTGAAACCAATTGTCTGCACCATGTAGACGTTGAGAAAGACTGCAAACGAGTAGTAGGACATGGTGTTGATAAGTCGCAAGATTCCGCCGACTGCAACTTTAGGTTTCTCCGCCATGATCGTGACAGATTTGACCAGGCCGTCAATGGTTTCCTTCTTAGTCGGCCGGCGGTCGTTCTTCGGGGCTTTGACGAGTACAGCCACCATCGCGGTCGCGATAATGACGAAGACGATTGCAGACCACAAAGTACCGAGCGCTCCGAATGGCTCGACTACTGCCGATACGAAGTAGCCGCTGATAACTCCGAGCCCCATCGCGTTGAAGAACCAGTACCATCCAACTGCTTTGCCCATGACCTCATTGGGCGTTTCCATCGTGACCCAGACAAGGAATCCATAAGCAAAAAAGGGATACCCGATAGCCCTGATCGCGTATGCGATGAGCATGATCGTGTAATTGCCCGGAATTACTCCTCCGACGAGGAACACCACTTCGAGGGCAATCCAGATCGCGCCTCCGATGATCATCACTCTCCGAGGACCCCACGATTCAGCTAGAGCTCCAGCGAGCCATGCGGCGATAGCAACGATCAGGCCGTAGACGGAGAACAGTGTGGCAATACTGCCTGCGCCAAACCCTTGGTCGGTCAAGTAGTTGGACAAGAAACTTAGCTCGATTCCGTCGCCCACCATGAAAAGCATCAGAGCCAGGAAGCCCCAGGCGAGTTTCGACGAGATTCCTTGGCTGGTGAGGAATCGAGAGAAGCCGCTCGGCTGTGGTGCGGCAGTGAGATCGGACATCGTCTCTCCTTTGAGCTTGAACATTTGTTCACCCAAGTGAACAATCGTAAAGGTAGGATAAGCATTGCGAGGGCGAAGTCAAGAGGAACCCGTAATGGTTTGTCACGAAGGGGTGGGTGTTGATGAGTGATAGGCGAATGATCGGGAGGGTAGCTCGGCTCCATTACGAGAGCGGCTTGACACATCAAGACATTGCAAAGCTCTTCAATCTCTCGAGAGTGAAAGTCACGCGAATGCTGGCGGAAGCAAAGCATCTGGGCATCGTGAAGATCACTGTCCACTCTGATGAGCGACCGTTTTTTGAAGTCGAGAGGGCAATTGCTAGAAAATTTGGGCTGAAAGGAGTATGGGTTTCACCGCCGGTGGATAGTGTCGACGCGCCTGGACAGGCATTTGACGGAAAAGTGCTAGGGGTCACTGGGGCCGAAGCAATGCAATTGCTACTCAGCCGAACTAGACGAGTGGTAATTGGACTGAGCGCAGCGGTGAGCGCGAGCGCAGAGCAACTGCCAAAGTTTTCGGCTCCAGAACTTGAGATTTTCCCTTTGGCTGGCGGTAGAGCTGGCCGCGCCAGTGGATCCAATCCGCAGGAGTTGGTGGCAACTGTTGCGACCGCGACAGGAGGTCAAGGTTATCAATTGCCAGCACCGCTGATCGCCGCAGACTCTAGAGTCTACGGGGCGCTTATGGACAGAGCAGGGTGTGCAGACGTTCTTGACGAGGCGGCGCGAGCTGATCTGTTGATTGTAGGCGTGGGTTCTGCTGATCAGGTCGCACCAGTGTTCCGTCAGCAGACCAGTGAACCCGATCTCGAGGCGATCGCACGGTCTACTGCGGTAGGTGATATTTCTGCCCGCTTCTTTGATTCCTCGGGGGAGCCGGCCATCGAAGACTTAGACAGTCGGGTAATTGGGCTGTCTCTCGCGCAAATGAGGAGAATTTCAAATCGACTGGCAATTGCAGGAGGCCAAGCAAAAGTGGCAGCCGTTCGCGCTGTCTTGGTCTCAGGAATGGTCAATTATCTTGCAACCGACCTGTCGTGTGCACAGTCACTTCTCGAAGAGTCGGGCTGAGCGGCAGTCGTGAAAGTGACAGATTGGCCGACGCACTCGAGAACCGGGCAGCAGGTATAGATGACAGAACGCCTTGAGTCTGAGCATCTCGTGGGTCTAAAGCAGCGGTTCAACTAGGCTGGTCGCGGAACGTATCTCAAGTGGGAAGGGCTGACGGGTGACGATCCTCTACACCATCGGACTGGGCGTCCTCAGCGCGCTCATCGTCGGATTCCTCGTCCGGCGGATGATGCTCACCGGCACCGGAGCCGCCCGCAACACCATCGTCTCCCTCATCATGGGCCTCTCGATCTGGCCCATCACCCTCCAGGCCTACAAACTCCTCGGCATCTCCGAATCCGACCAATACCCGAATCTGTCGATGAGCTTCCCCGCCATCATGGTCTTCCTGCTGCTCTTCGCCTGGTTCATCGTCATCCAGATGTTCGTCCTCCTGGCGATCGAACTCATCATGCCCTCGGGCACGCTGAGCTCACTCATCCGCAATGCACCGAAGATCCCCACCTGGTACCGCCGCGTCAATCGCTTGGCCCAGATCCAGAAGATCCTCATCAAATTCGGCCTCTCCCGCTACCTCAGGCCACGAATCCCGACCCTGCGCGTCTCCCTCCGAGAGATCGCCGCCACCACCCGTGACGCCCTGGCCGCCTCGGGGGTCACGTTCATCAAGCTCGGCCAGTTCATCGCCACCCGCGGTGACATGATCCCGCACGAATTCGTCGAGGAGTTCTCCACCCTCCAAGCCGGAGTGAAGCCCGTTCCCTTCACCGAGGTGAAAGACCAACTCGAAGCTGAATGGGGGCGTCCCGTCGCCGAGGTGTTCGCCGAGTTCGATGAGAAACCCTTCGCAGGTGCCTCCGTCGCCCAGGTCCACCGCGCCGTGACCTGGGAAGGTCGCGTCGTCGCGGTCAAGGTCCAACGACCGAAGATCCGCAAACAGGTCCGGGCAGACTGCGATATCGTCCTCACCCTGGCCGACCGTCTCGATCGCACCACCGATTGGGCGAAGAAGATCGGCATCGCGAAGCTCGCCCGCAGCTTCGTCGATTCACTACAGGGCGAACTCGACTACCGCGGCGAGCTCGCGCACATCGAAGCCCTCCGCCTCGCCGATGAGACCGGCCGGTCGACGACGAAGACCGAGTCCGTCGTCCACATCCCTCACGTGTACAAGGAACTCTCCGGCGAGTTCGTCATTGTCATGGACCTTGTCGAGGGTTCCCCTCTGTCCCACGGCGCCGAGGTGGTCGACCACCTCTCCGAAATCGCGCGCAGAGAGATCGCCCAGGACCTCTTCCTCATGGTCGTCCGCCAGGTGCTCGGAAAGGGCATCTTCCACGCCGACCTCCACCCCGGAAACATCGTCGTTTCAAGCGCGGGTCGTGCCGGCCTCGTCGATTTCGGTGCGGTCGGTCGCATCGACAAACGCGATCGCCGAGCGATCGCACTGCTGCTCATGGCCTTCGACTCGCAGAACTCGCAGGCGGCAACCGCCGCGATCCTCGAGCTGCTCGGGACTCCGAGCGAAGTGAACCTGCGGGAGTTGCAGCGCGAGATCGGGCAGATCATGCTCAAATACGGAGACGGCGCTCCGGGGTCGACTTCGGCGGCGCTCTTCGGCGAGCTCATCGATTTCGTTGTCGATTTCGGGTTCCCGATGCCTGCCTCGGTGGCCACGGCGTTCCGTGCCATCAGCACCCTCGAGGGATCGATCACCCGGCTGGTGCCCGAACTCAACCTGCTGGCGCTGGTGACTCAGAACGGCAAGACACTGCTGCGAGAGGTCGGGGGACTGGGAGTCGACCGACACGAGATGACGCTCTACGCGGCGGCGACCGCACCACAGATCGCCGAGCTGCCCGGACAGATCTCCCGCATTGCCGGTCACCTGCAGGACGGGACTCTCGACGTCGGCACCAGCGGGCTGAACATTGCGACTATCAAAAATCTGCTTGTCTCGACTGTCGAACAGTTCATCCAGGTCATCGTCTCGACGGCCCTCATCCTCGGTGGAGTGATCCTCATGGCCGCAGACTTCGGCCCGGCATTGGCGCCAGAACTCAAACTCTTCACGTATTTCGGTGCGTGGATGCTGTTGGCCGGCAGCGTCATCGCTGCCCTGGTCCTCGCCCCGGCGCTTCGGCAGAGGATGACGTGGGAAGGCTTGGGGTAGTCGGCCACCGACTCACAAAATGAGCCGGGTGGGCCGACCCAATCGACCTCCTCAGATGTCGACCTGGTGCTCGCGCACTCCGTGCTTCTTGCGATACCGCTTATTGAACTCGTAGGCGATCGCGATGACGGCGAGTGAGCCCATCGAATACGTGAAGTCGAGCCGGGTGCTGGGCAGGATCGCCATCGCGAGGATGACGGCGATCATCGCAAACAGTGCGAAGTACGAAGCATATGGGAAGAGCCACATCTTCATCTTGATGACTTCCCCCTTCTTCTCCATCCGCCGACGCATGCGAATCTGCGATGCGGCGATGAACGCATAGACGACGAGAGCAAGCGCCCCATAGGAATGCAGCAGGATATCGAGGACGACTCCGCCTCCAACAAGATGATCGATGAGGACGGCGAGATATCCGAGCACCGTTGCCAGCAGGACGGCGCGGCGCGGCACACCGGTCTTCGACAGTGTCGTCAGCGCCTTCGGCGCATGGCCTTGGCGAGTCAGGGCGAACATCGTCCGACCGGTGACATAGAGTGCCGAGTTGATCGAGGAGAGCACAGCGACGATCGCGAGGATATTGATCGCGATCCCGGCCCATGTGATCCCCATCGTGATCAGAGTCCCGGCATAGGGGCCGTGTGCATCGGCCGAGAGCCAGCCGACGACATTGCCTGCGATCTCGGTCTTCTTCGACCATGGAGTGATCGTCAGGATGACGAGCATGGAACCGACATAGAACAGCAGCACGCGGTAGATCACCGACCGCGTGGACTTCCTGACCGAGTTCTCAGGATCCTCGGCCTCTGCTGCAGCCATCGTCGCGATCTCGGCTCCGGAGAAGAAGCCGGTGGCGGGCACCACCGCGATGAGCATGCCGATGATGCCCAGCGGTGCGAAGCCGGCCCAGCCGCCTCCGTGTTCGCCATCGGCACCGGCCATCCAGTTCGCGAGTCCATCGGCGAAGGGTCGGCCGTCGGCACCGTTGATCAGCCCCGAGATGTAGATGACGGCAACGAGGATGAACGCGGTGATGGCAACGACCTTGATCATCGCGAACCAGTATTCGAACTCGGCGAACGACTTCGTCGAGAACAGGTTCGTCACGGTAAGTGCGATGAGGATGGCCAGACCGATGATCCACGAGGGAACACCTGGGATCATCCCCTTGAGCAGAGCCGTGGAGGCGGAGACCTCGAAAGCGATGACGACGACCCAGAAGTACCAATACGTCCATCCCGTGATGAAACCCGCCCGATCGCCGAGGACGACGCGAGCGTATTCGTAGAACGAGCCGGTGATCGGTTTGTTGATCGCCATCTCGGCCAGCATCCGCAGGACCAGGGCCGCCAGCAGCCCCGCCAGCAGGAAGGAGAAGATCACGATGGGGCCAGTGGAGACGATGAGGTTGCCGGAGCCGATGAAGAGGCCTGCGCCGATGACCCCGCCGAGGGCGATCATCGAGGTGTGCCGATTCTTCAGCGTCCGTTTGAGTTCAGTTGGCTGTGCATCGGTGCCGGGATCGTGCTCTGAATGCCATACCTGCGGATCCATAGGCTCGTCGTTGAGCTGCGTCATGTGTCCTCCTGGGCGGCGGTGCCCGTGTCGGTGAGAGTTGGCCAATGTGACCCTCTTCACTGTCCTCGCGTGGTGGTGCCACCTGAAGACCCAATCCAGATCACTTATTCGGTACCAGATCTGATCGCGATTCGGGTGTCCGAATGTGCAGGGTGAAGCGCACGCCGACGCACGCCTTGCTCCTGAGCCCAGGGACGCCTCGGAGCAGGGCGTGCGCGTGTGAGAGTGCTCAGTCGATAGCCACGAGGTGGCCGCCTCCGAGATCCTTAAGCGTCACCTTTTCCGGCCCTTGACCCTCTGGCCACACTGGGCTCGGAATTTCGCCGGCGATGAGCGCGCGTTCGCGCCTCTGCCCCGGATCGGCGATCGGAGCCGCGTCCATGAGCCGCTGAGTATACGAATGCTGAGGGTTCTCGAATACCTGTCGCCGTGGGCCCATCTCGACGATCTGCCCGAGGTACATGACGGCAACGCGGTGGGCGATGCGTTCGACGACAGCCAGGTCGTGGCTGACGAAGAGATACGACAGGTCGAACTCCTTCTGGAGTTTGATCATGAGGTTGAGCACGGTGGCTCGCACAGAGACATCGAGCGCAGACACTGCCTCGTCGGCGACAATGAGACTCGGATTGAGGGTGAGTGCTCGAGCGATGCAGATTCGTTGGCGCTGACCTCCGGAGAACTGATGCGGGTACTTTCGCATATCGTCCGCAGTCAGTCCCACGAGTTCGAACAGCTCGGCAACACGAGCCTCCGCGTCAGCATTCGACGCCGTTCGGTTGAGACGCATCGGATCGCCGACGATCCTGCCCACCGGCTTGCGCGGATTGAGACTGGCGAAGGGATCCTGGAAGATCATCTGCAGATGCCGGCGGTGCGGTCGCAGTTCCTTCGTCCCCAGGTCTGTGATATCCGTGTCGAGCAGTCTGATCGACCCGCTGTCGGGTTTCTGCAGGCGCATAGCCAAGTTCGCCAATGTGGTCTTTCCGCAACCGCTCTCACCCACGAGCGCCAAAGTCTCTGCCTTGTCGACATGAAAACTCACGTCCTCGACCGCATGGACGCGCATTCCGCCCGAGATCGAGAAGCTCTTGACCAGATTTTCGACTTCGAGAATTCTCGTCATTGGGCGACCTCTTCCTGATCGAGGCGGAACAGCGCGGGGGAGTCAGTGCCGTTCATCGACCCCAGTGTCGGAACAGCGCTCAAGAGCTTCTTCGTATAGGGATGCTGGGGACGGTGGAAGATCGTTTCCACACTGCCGGTTTCGATGGCATAGGACTTCCGCATGACAAGCACTCGGTCGGCGATCTCGGCCACCACGCCCATATCATGGGTGATGAAGATGATCCCCGCGTCGAGGTCGTTCTTGAGTTCTCGCAGCAGTGCGAGGATCTGCGCCTGGATCGTCACGTCCAGAGCCGTCGTCGGCTCATCAGCAATCAGGACCCGTGGTTGGCACGCCAGCGCCATGGCGATGACGACACGTTGCCTCATTCCGCCCGACATCTGATGCGGATACTGGCGGGCACGCCGATGCGGTTCGGGAATCCGCACCCTTTCCATGATCTCGATGACGCCCTTCTTCGCTTCTCGGCGAGACATCCCCTTGTGCACGCGCAGCACCTCGGCGAGCTGGTTGCCCACCGAATAGACCGGGTTGAGTGACGTCAGCGGTTCCTGGAAGATCATCGAAATGTCATTGCCGCGAATCGTGCGCATTGTCGCTTCCGAGGCGGTGCGCAGGTCCACGACGTCACCGCTTGCCCGAGAGAACGTCATCTGACCGTCGGTGACTTTCCCTGAGGAGGAGAGTTCAACGAGCCGCATGATGGCAAGTGAAGTCACAGACTTTCCCGAGCCTGATTCCCCGACGATCGCCAAGACCTCTCCGGGACTGACATCGAAGGACACGTCATTGACAGCAACGTTGTCTTGGAACTTTACGGACAGATTCTTCACCGACAGAATCGGTGACTCATCTCCACCGGCTGCCGTGGGACCACTGACGGGATCAGCGGTGAGCGCTGTGGCGTTCATCGTTCACGTCCTTTGGGATTGAGGGCGTCGTTGAGACCGTCGCCGGACAGGCTGACACTGAGGACAGCGAGGAAGATTGCCAAACCTGGGAACGCCACCGGCCACCACGCAGTGAGCATCTGTTCGCGGTTGTTACCGAGGATCAGTCCCCAACTCATCGTGTTCGGATCACCGAGGCCGAGGAAGCTCAATCCTGCTTCAAAGAGCATTGCCTGACCGATGACGAGGGTGGACATGACGACGATCGGCGGCAGAGCGTTGGGCAGGATCGTCTTCATGATGATCCAGAAGTCGCCGGCGCCTGCCGCACGATCGTTCCTGACATAGTCGAGTTCGCGAATGCGCAGGAATTCCGCTCGAGTGATGCGCATCGTCGCGGGCCAACTGACGACTCCGATAGCGATCGTGATGGTCAAAAGGCTCGGACTGAACAGAGTGACAAGGACCATCGCGAGCAGCAGCGGCGGCAGGACCTGGAAGAACTCGGTGATGCGCACGGCGACGGAGTCTGCCCAACCGCGATGGTAGCCGGCAAAGCCGCCGAGGATGATTCCGATGGTCGTCGAAAGGATGGCAGCGACCACACCGACGAGCATGGTGGCGCGTCCGCCGTAGAGGAGTTCGGCGAAGAGATCACGTCCCAAGGCGTCTGTTCCCAGCAGCACATCGGATTCTCCCGGCGCTTCCATCGGGATGCCGACGATTTCGAACGGATTGTTCGGATAGACCATCGGCCCGAAGGTGATGGCGAGCAGGATGATTGCGAGCAGTGAAAGGCCCACGAGGGCCACCCGGTTGCGTCGGAACAAAGTCCACGCCGTCGTGGGACGTTTCCTCGTCTGCACAGCTGCCGCGGGCGATTGTTCGGGTTGGTCCTGTCCGGTGCCCGGCACCGACATGATGTCGGTCATTGTGGCCCTCCTGAGATCGCGATCCTGGGATCGATGATGCGGTAGGCCACGTCCGTGACCAGATTGGCGATGATGACGAGTACGGAGCTGGCCAGCAGGATCCCGAGAATCACTGGCGTGTCTCTGCGGAGGATCGATTCGAGCAGAAGTGAACCGAGTCCCGGCCAGTTGAAGACGACCTCGATGAGCACCACGCTCGACAGGAGCGCACCGACGTGGAGGCCGAGCAGTGTGACGACGGGCAGGACCGCGTTACGCAGCGCATGCTTGAAGATGACGACTTTGCCGCCCAACCCTTTTGCCCAGGCCGTGCGGATGTAGTCGGAGTCGAGGACCTCGAGCATGCTCGTGCGCGCAGTGCGGCTGTAGAGCGCCACATAGATGAGTGCCAGAGCGGTGGCGGGGAGGATGAGATGCATCGTCGTGTCCCACATCTGAGGTAGGGCATGCGGGGAGACGATGATCGAGTTCATTCCCTGGATCGGGAAGATCGGAATAGCGATCGACAATGCCAGGAGCAGCAGCACGGACGTCCAGAACACCGGAGCGGCGAAGCCGACGAGGGCGATGACTGTGACGAAGTAGCTGAGGATCCCTTGCGGTTTGATCGCGGCGACGACTCCGAGCAGCGTGCCGATGATGAGTCCGGCGAGCATTCCGGTTCCGGCGAGGAGAACCGTGGGGTACAGCCGCTCACCGATGAGAGCCGTGACGTCCTGGCCGAAGTAGAACGAATAGCCGAGGTCGAAATGGGCGATCTGGACCAGGTAGTGCCAGAGTTGAACGATGATCGGATCGTTGAGCCCGTAGGCTTCTCTGATCGATTCGAGCTGCTCGGGGGTCGTGCCGCCGGATTCACCGGCGATGACGGTGGCAGGATCGCCGGGAGCGAGGTGAATGAGGATGAAGTTGAAGATGATGACTGCGAGCAGGAGGAGCACAGCTTGGGCGATGCGGGAGGCAATCGAGCGGCCTCTGGCCAGCGCCATGCTCCTGCGTCCCTTGAGCTTGATCTTCGGTGGGGCGGTCAATGACATGGTCAACCTTCTATCGAGGTGTCGAGCAGCGGCGACATGATGCCGAACGGGCCATTGGGCGGATTCTTCACAGCGTTCGAATAGATGTTGCGGTACGTCTGATTCTCAAGTGGAAGCACGGGGAGCTCATCGGTGAGAATCTTCTGAACCTTCGAATAGTCGTCCTTGCGTGTCTTTTCGTCAGGTGCGGCGGCGGCCTTCTTGAATAGCCGGTCGACGTCCTTATTGCAGTACTGGGACATGTTCGCCCACAGAACACCCTTCTTGATGTTGCTGCACAGGTAAGTGCGTTCGACTCCGACCGCTGGGTCGCCCCAGTTCCAGACATTGTCGAGCGTCATGTCGTAGTCGTAGTTGGACACACGACTGCCCCAGGTCGGTTCGTCTGCGGAACTGCGGATCCGGACGATGATTCCGACCTCTTTGAGGTTGGCTTTGATGGTCTCGGCCACACTCGACGCCATCTCGGCGCTTCCGGGGAGGTAGTCGAGTTGGATGGTGAACCGTGTGCCGTCTTTGCCGATCGGGTATCCTGCGTCGTCCAGCAGGTCCGCGGCCTTGTCGAGGTCGCGATCATAGTGCGGCATCGACTCATCGAAGTAGGGGCTGCCGCTGGCGATCGGACTCGTTGCAGGCTCGAACTGTCCGCGGTGGAGTTTGTTGGTGAGATAGTCACGATCGATGGCATAGGCGATCGCCTGCCTCACCCGCTTGTCGGTGACATTCTTGCTCTTCACATTGAACCCGAGCCAGGAGATCGAGCCGATGCCCTCGTACCCCTTGTCCGCGACTGTGATGTCATCGACGTTTCCCAGGCGGGAGAGAACAGATGGGGTATTCGTGACCATCATGTCGACCTCGCCCTTCTCCGTCGCCAGGGCAAGGGTGTTCTCGTCGCCGATGATCTCGAAGAGCACCTGCTTCGGCGCATCGTCATTGGGCAGGAAGAAGTTGTCGACCTTGTCGAGCACGATTCGTTTGCCTTCGATATTGCTGGCCAACCGGTAGGGGCCGGAGCCGACGACATCGTGGGCGTTCTGCGGATGGTCGGCCACCGTGTCATCGCTGCCGTAGACGTGCTTGGGGATGACGGGAAGGAACGGCGGACTCATCGCCGACATCAGCGCGGGATGCCGTCGGGACATCTTGATTACCACAGTGTGGACATCCGGGGTCTCGACCTTTGTGACAGGTCCGAAGAGGTTGGCACCGAACGGGTGTTCCCTCTTCACCACACCGAGAGAGAACGCCACATCCTGGGAGGTGATGGGCTGTCCATCGTGGAATTTCGCATTCTCGACCAGATGGAGGGTCATCGTCTTCCCGTCAGCTGATTCCTTCCAGGACTTCGCGAGATACGGCTCGGGTTCGAGCTTGTCGTTGAGGCGAATCGGGCTGGCGAACAGCTGGGTACCAGGGGTGGCTGTCGCCAGCCCAGATTGGACAGCAGGATTGAGGACACGTGGTGCCGACCTGGTGCCGAAGATGAAGGTGTCGTCGGTCGTGCCGACCAGCGCTGACGGTGCGGCGCAGCCGCTCGCCGTGACTGTCAGCGCTGCAGCGAACGCCACGGCCGGCATGATCCAGCGGACCGACGAACGCCGTCGTGGTCTGTCCGCGTCGTTCTTTCTCCGGATGAACTTCATTGTTCCCTTTCTCACGGCTGTCGGCGGCTAGCCGCCGACGTGTCCGTGAAGTGCTCGTGCCAATTCGTTCACTGGCGCGGGAGTTTCGGTATGGCTGCCGACCGCGATGAGGACGAGGTGCCCGGGGTCCGTCGAGGTAGTGCCGACCGAGGCGACCTGGCCGGTCGCGCATCTCGATCCGTCGTATTGGATGAGGAACCGGCGTCCGGGGTGCCGCCTGTCGGGAAAGGTTCCCTTGGCGCGGACGAACGTCTCTGGAAGTCTCTGCACCAGCGCACAGAGCCCGTCCGGGTCGATCGCCGAGGAGGTCGTGATCGTCCACGAGCTGTGGACCTGTGAGACATGGTCGGAGACAGAATCCTGCTGGGGACGAGTCGGATCCTCCGCCGGGACATCCCACCGCCGAGGCGGCTCCCCGGACAGGATCTCGCTGCGGTCGACAACCTCCGCATTGATGCCCGGACGAGAGATCAGCCAGTCCGCGACCGTGTGCACCGTCTGGTCATCGACCAGGTCGGTTTTTGTCAGCAGCAGCCTGTCGGCGCCGCGCAATTGCGAAAGCACTGTTTCGCCCACCCACTTGCGATTGACGTCCCGGCGAATCGTCGTGACATCCGCGCAGACGACGGCACCGCCCCTGGAGAAGCCGGGATGATCGCCCCAGCGGGCGACGATATCGGGTTGGCCCACGCCGCTGACCTCGACGTAGATCCGTGAGACTGGGGGTTCGGCACGACGCACAGCTGCAACGGCTGCGGCCATCCCGTCTGAGAGATCGCAGCAGATGCATCCGTTGGCGATCTCCATCGTCCGGCCGTCTCTGGAGCCGATGATCTCAGCATCGATGTTGACAGTTCCGAAATCATTGACGATGACGGCGATGCGCTCGCCGTCCTGACGATCGAGTATCTCGTTGAGCAGGGTGGTCTTCCCCGAACCGAGATAGCCGCCGATCACTGTCAGCTCGATCATGGGTTCACCCGACCGCCGAGAAATGTCGACCGGCCACAACGGTGCCGCGAACTGTGATCTCACGCAATTCCGCAGGCTCGCATTCGTATGGGTCCCGGTCGAGAATCGCGAAGTCCGCGAATTTGCCGGACTCCAGCGAGCCGACGAGATGGTCGAGCTTGAGCATATAGGCCGCTCCGATCGTCACCGCGTCAAGCGCGTCAGGGACGCTGATCCGTTCGTGTTCGCCGAGGATCCTGCCGCTGGGTGTGGCACGTTCGGCGGCATAGGACGCCGTCGCCAAGGGATCGAGCGGAGTGATCGGCGTATCGCAGTGGAACGAGATCGGCACTCCGATGCGCAACGCGGTGGCTGCGGCATCCATCCGTTCGGCACGATCTGGTCCGAGAATGAGATCACGATGCTGATCGCCCCAATACCAGATGTGATTGGAGAAGATGTTCGCGCACATTCCCAGAGCCTTCATCCGGCGATACTGCGCCGGTGTGGACAGCTGACTGTGTGTGACCGTGTGGCGGTGGTCCCAGCGGGGAACCTCCTGGAGCACCTGTTCCACGGTGTCGAGGTAGAGCTCGGTAGCCTCGTCGCCGTTGCAGTGGACGTGAACGAGCGCACCGGCCGCGTGATACGCGCGGAACGCGGTGTAGAACTGTTCGGGCGAGGACAGCCAGATGCCGTTGTCATCACCTTCGATGTAGCCGGGAGCCTGGAGTCGGGCAGTAAAGCCCTGGATGGATCCGTCGAGGAAGAGTTTGACCCCGCCGAGGTGGACCTTGTCGCTGCTGGTGCTCGTCAGATCGGCAAGACGAGCGGCTTCGTCGGCCGCATCACCGTTGCCGCCCATCCCACCCCCACGGTGGAACAAGGAGAGTCGAACCGGATACGACTCATCGTCGATGATCTCCCGGTGCGCTTCGAGGTCGTCGGTGAAGAGGTACGGGTTGCCCAGGTCGGCGGCTGTCGTGACGCCGTGGTTGCAGGCGTCGGCACCGAAATTCCGTAGGGCCGACGCGCTGAATTCTCCACCCAGAACGGACGTTGCGCTCTTGACGAGCGCGATCGCGGGCGGTTCCTGCAGTTCACCTGTGGGCTCACCGGCTGAGTCTTTGACAACTCCCTCGACAGGGCAGTCCCGGTCGATGCCTTCCTGACTGAGCATCTCGGAATTGATTGTGGCGAGGTGACCGCTTTGGTGCATGACGAAGATCGGGCGGGTGTTCGAGACCTCGTCGAGGTGAGTGCGGTCGAGCCGATCACCGGGGAAGAAGATCGGGTCGAGCCCCCAGGCTCTCAGGATCTCACCGTCGGCGAGTTTCGAGTCGGCTTCCCTCAGCCTGTCCTGGACCTCTTCGATGCTCTTGCAGCCGGTCCAGACCGTGCCGTCCGGTCCCTTCCGGGTGTAGTAGCCGATGTAGGTCTGTTCCCACATTCCGCCGCTTTTCGCATGCGCGTGGGCTTCGACCATACCGGGGAAGATCACCGAGTCCGCATAGCGATCGTCGATGTGTGAGGGACCGTAGGCCCTGACCTCGTCCAGCGAGCCGATGGCGCGGATGCGGGAGCCGCGGACCATGATCGCTTCGGCACTCGGCCGCGCCGGGTCCAGAGTTCTCACGAGTTTCGCGGGGTAGATGACTTGCTCGGAGGATTCCATCTCTGGGAGCCAGCTTTCTGCGGTCTCGGCAACGTCGTCGAACCGCGGATCGGAAGTATTGAGGTGGTGCAGTGGTGTCGGCAATGACGCCAGCGCTACAGTAATGCGTCGACGTCACCAGGGACGATGGTGTTCGGGCACCGAGACGGGGTCGGCACCCGAACACCATCAGGCGAGAAGAGCCCTGAGGGTCATCGACTCACACGAAGTCCTTGTACTTGTCCAGGGTCCGCACCGGCTTGCGCAGAGCGTCGCGACGGAACGGATCGCCGAGCTCCTTTGTGCACATGACCTCGATGACCGTGGTCTTGCCTTCGTTCATCTGCGCCTCCACGGCTCTCTGCAGAGCAGGGCCGACCTCGTCGAGCTGGTCGACGACGATGCCGTCTGCGCCCATCGACTCGGCCATCGCTGCGAAGCTCTCACCGTTGTCGAGCTCGCCGGCGATGAAGCGGTGTCCGTAGAACTCGACCTGGTTCTTCTTCTCCGCACCCCACTGACGGTTGCGGAAGACGACGGCAGTGACCGGAATGTCGTGGCGGACGGCAGTGAGGACCTCGACCATGCTCATCGCCCAGGCGCCGTCGCCGGCATAGGCGATGGCCGGGCGATCAGGGGCGGCGCGCTTGGCGCCGATGATCGTCGGCAGCGCATAGCCGCAGTTGCCGAAGCTCATCGGAGCGAAGAAGCTGCGGGGACGTTCGAAGCGCAGGTAGCTGTGCGCGATGGAGTTGATGTTGCCGATGTCGGTGGAGACCATGACGTCGGCCGGCATCGCCTTCTCGAGCTCCCGCAGCACCTGACGTGGGTGCAGCCAGTTGCCGTCCTCCTTCTCGGCCTCTTCGATGGCGTCGAGGGAGAACTCGTCCTTCTCATGGGTCCACGAATCCAGCTCGGCCTCCCACGCCTCCTTCTCAGCGCGGATGAGCTCTGCTCGCTGGTCCTTCGTGGCATCACAGGCGACCTTGCGATCGTTGAGGCGGGCGAGGAGATCCTCGGCGACGGCCTTGGCATCGCCGCAGATGCCGACGTCGATCTTCTTGACCAGCCCGAGCATCTTCTGGTCGGCGTCGACCTGGATGATCTTTGCGTTGGTGGGCCAGTAGTCGAATTCGTACTGCGGCAGCGTGCCGAAGGGGCCGAGGCGAGTTCCGAGTGCCAACACCACATCGGCCTGGTTGATCAGGGTCATTCCAGCTTTCGAACCCTGGTAGCCGAGGGGGCCTGCCCACAGCGGGTGGCTGGCGGGGAAGGAGTCGTTGTGCTGGTAGCTGTTGACCACCGGCGAACCGAGGCGCTCGGCCAGCGGGATGCACTCATCGACGCCATCGGCCATGACGACTCCGCCGCCTGAGACGATGACTGGGTTCTTCGCCGCGGCGAGCAGCGCGGCGGCCTCTTCGAGGCTTTCGGCTCCACCGGGTCCGCGATCGATCTTCTGCGGCTGGGGGATCTCCGGTGCACATTCGCCGTAGAAGTAGTCGCGGGGAATATTCAGCTGCGTCGGTCCCATCTCCGACTTCGCGCGATCGAAGCAGCGGGCGGTGAATTCGGCCATGCGGGTCGGGTTGCTGACATGCCCCTGGTACTTCGTGAACTCCTGGAACATCGGCAGCTGATTGGCCTCCTGGAATCCGCCGAGGCCGATCGAATTCGTGCCGGCCTCCGGGGTGACGATGACGACGGGGGAATGGGCCCAATAGGCGGCCGCAATCGCGGTGACGCAGTTCGAGATGCCCGGACCGTTCTGACCTGTGACAACACCGTGACGGCCCGAGGCGCGGGCGTAGCCGTCTGCCATGTGCGCAGCGCCCTGTTCGTGGACCACGGGGATGAAATCGATGCCCGCGGGGGCGAAGATGTCCATGGCGTCCATGAACGCCGAACCCATGATGCCGAAGATGTCGGTGACGCCGTTGGCGACCATCGTTTCGACGAAGGCTTCGGACGATGTGATCTTCTGGGTCTTCACGGCTTCACTCAGTGTCGCCTTGTCGGTTCGATCGGCCAGTTCCGTCATCGTAACGTCTCCTGTTCGTCGGGGACCACAGCTCTGTGGTCTCGGTTTTCTGTTCATTTCACTTCGAAAAGCGGAACATCTGTGACATTAGGCGATCGCCTTCCTCGGTGTCAACGAAGTTCCGGAAAAGATTTCATTTGGTACGATAAAACGGAACTTGGCAATTCTGGCCGATGGCAACAGCGTCGAGTCCGGTGAGGACGAGGTGGAGAGGACGAGCATGGACGATCTGACGGAACCGGCGGGGGATGAGCAGGTCTCTCTCGCGGGCGAGACACCGGCACTGCGGCTGGTGTCGCTGTTGGAGTTCATCTCCACCCGCGACCAGATCTTCACTCTGCAGTCCCTCGTCGTTCAGACCGGGCTGCCCAAGCCCACATTGCACCGGATGCTCCAGCAGCTGGAGGGCGCCGACCTGCTCACCCGCCACAGCGACGGACGCCATTACGGCACGGGAGCGCGACTGCGCCGTATGGCCGAGGATGTGCTGCTCAACGACTCCAGGCAGGGAGCGCGGCGGATGATCCTGTCCCAACTGTCCGAAGAGATCGGGGAGAGCTGCAACCTCACCGCGGTCTCGGGCAATGACGTCATCTATCTCGACCGCGTGGAGACGGCACATCCGCTGAGAGTGCATCTCGAGGCGGGCAGCCGTGTGCCGATCCACGCCTCCGCGAGTGGGAAGATGATCACCTCACAGTACGGAGACACTCCCCGCCGCCGTCTGCTCACCAGTACCGAGCTGAGAGCCTTCACCCCGAACACGGTCACGGATCCTGAACAGCTGGAGGCGGAACTGCGATCTGTCCGCGAGTGCGGCTATGCCCTCGACCGGCAGGAGTACCTTGAAGGGCTCGTCTGCTTGGCGGTGCTCATCCCCACCGACGTCGGTCGGTCGAATCAGGCATTGGCCATTCAGGCACCGGTGCTGCGGAAGTCGATCGACGACCTCATCGAGCTGCTTCCGGTGGTGCGCGCCGCTGCCCAGCGCATGGCGGTGCTCGACGAGATCGACCGTTCGGATCCGACTGCTTCGACTGCCTGACCACATCGACCGATTGCGAAAGGACTGTCCATATGAGCACTCCATCAGGGATCCGGGAGCTTTTCGGAATCGATGCCGATACGCCGGTTCCGAGGCTTGAAGGCAATAGCGACCTGGTTCCGACCATTGACGAGAACTACCGTTTCGATCCGCAGGTGACGCGAGCGATACTCGCGGGGTTCTCCCACGGTTCGCGTGTGCTGGTCCAGGGACTGCACGGGACGGGGAAATCCACGCATATCGAGCAGATCGCGGCACGCCTGAACTGGCCGCTGATGCGCGTCAATCTGGACGGACAGATCTCTCGCAGCGATCTCGTCGGCAAGGACCAGGTCGTCATCGAGGACGGCCAGCCTCGCACGGCATTCGAAGAGGGAGTGATCCCCTATGCCTTGACCAGACCGATGGCGTTGGTCTTCGACGAATACGATGCCGGCCGTCCGGAGGTCATGTTCATCATCCAACGCCTGCTCGAACGCGACGGCCTGTTCACCCTGACCGAACAGAATCGGGTGATCCGTCCGCACCCGCACTTCCGACTCTTCGCCACGGCGAACACCGTGGGGCTGGGCAATGTCAACGGTCTCTACCATGGGGTCCATCGCCTCAATCAGGCGCAGCTCGATCGTTGGAACATCATCGCCTCACTCAACTACCTCGACCCATCCGAAGAACGACTCGTCGTCACCGGTCAGGTCCCAGAGATCGCCTCAGCAATGGGGGAGGAGACCGTCGCAAAGATGATCGACGTCGCTCAGTTGACGCGCACGGGTTTCGCCGCCGGAGACGTATCAGCGCTCATGTCACCGCGCACGGTGATCTCCTGGGCCCAGAACTCGGTGATCTTCGGCGATGTCGAGCTGGCCTTCAAGTTCTCATTTCTCAACCGCTGCGACGTGACCGAACATCCTGTCGTTGCAGAGTACTATCAGCGCTGCTTCGGCGGTGAACTCAGCGTCGATGACGCGGCGACGGCCAGCTGATGGCTGAACAGAGAGCACGGCCCGGCATCAGTCGATCGGATCGTGAGATTCACGCCCGGGAACGACGCCTGGCGTCGGTGTTCAGGGCGCTCAGCGGCGATCCGACGGTCGACCTGTGGGCTCACCGACCCGCCGATGGAGACGGGCTGCTGCCCATGAATGCACCCCATCTCTACCCCGATCCCGGAACGTCGAGCCTCACTTCTCTGCGCGGTGCCACAGATGCCATGGCCATGCGCCGGAAGTGGAGCGATCCTCATCTGCACAGGCAGATGCTGCCGGAATCGCAGGAAGAGCGCCTCATCGTCGAAATCCTCGAACAGCAGCGCTGCGAATCCTTGGCTGGACAGGCCGGCGTCCGAGCCAATCTATCTGCTCGACAGGCACACTGGCGCAGTGAATACCTTCGCAGCCGTCTGCACGAGACTCGCCTGGGCCTGCTGTTGTTCACGGTCGTCCTCGTCACCCACTCCGTGATCACCAGGGAGGCCATCAGCCCCGCGGACTCCGACCTCATCGAAGAATCCCGGTTCGAGCTCGCGCCCGAACTGGGTCCCTTCCTCATCCAGCTGCGCAATGCGCGACACAGCCAACGCGTATTCACCGAGGTGGCGCTCGAACTCGCGCGCACGCTCGCTGACCGCATTGCGGACATCGAAGGCGAAGAAGGTCGAGGTTCGGGAGCGCGGCGCCGGCGATTCAGCCCGAGCCTGCCTCTGGTATTCGACATCTCCGAGGACCTGTTCGCTCCCGCAGAGCAGGCAGACAGCAGCGGGCTCCGGCGCTGCCGTGGCTATCAGGTATGGACGAAGCGGTTCGACCGGGTTTCGACGATCGCCGAGGACGTCAGGGATGCGAGCCTGCGCAGCGGTCGTGCCGCGATCGCCGCGGAGACGGCACGACTGCAGGTGCCTTTGGCCCCCTTGGTCACTCGGCTCCAGGCCGTGGTGGAAGCAGCGAAGGAGGCGCACGAGCTCGTCGATTCCGAGGATGGTGTCCTCGATTCCGCCCGCCTGACGCGGTTGGTCACCTCGCCTGGCGATCCGCGCGTCTTCCGCGGACGGTCGCACCGTGCCGAGACCGACTGCGCCGTGACTTTTCTGCTCGACCTCTCGGGGTCGATGAAGGCTCATGCGCTCGGGCTCGGTGCCCTCCTCGACGTGCTCGCCACCGCCCTCGACCGTGCAGATGTGACCGTCGAGATCCTCGGATTCACCACGAACTCCTGGAACGGCGGACGCGTCCGCGCCGAGTGGGCGAAGTCCGGGGCACCGGACCGGCCGGGTCGACTCAACGAAATCCATCACATCGTGATCAAGTCCGGACAGTCCTCATGGCGGCGGACGCGCAACAACCTCGGTGGTCTGCTCAAGACCTCTCTGTACAGAGAGGGCATCGATGCTGAGGCTCTGCGCTGGGCGGTCGGCCGGCTGCGCCGCCAGCAGGCGGCGAAATCAGCCGTGGTCGTCATCAGCGATGGGCTCCCGGCTGATTCTGCGACAGCCGCAGCCAACGATGAGGACTACCTGGCCCGAGATCTCGAGTCCACGGTGGCCGACCTGCGTCGATCCGGCGATATCGGTGTCCTCGGAGTGGGCATCGGCACAGACCCGGGGCTCCTCTATCCCGCCGGCGTCGAACTCGGTGCCGAGTCCCTGGGCGGCCGGGAGTCTGTGCGGGCGGTCGTCGATGGACTTCTCACCGTTCTCCATCGCTGAACGACGATGCCGGCACGGCCGTCGTGAACTATCCTGCTCGTCGGCCCGCGCATCTCGGCGATCGGTCAGATGACGGCGGTCGGCCCGCTGCCGTGAATCCTGGCAGCGGGCCGACCACTATGCTGTTGCGGGCCACGGACGATACTCAGCCAGCCTCGGTCAGGCGTCCTTCGCGGCGCAGCTGAGCGCGTTCGCTGAACCGAGTGACGGCGGGACGCTCGTCGCCGAGGACGAGACGATCGACCTGCAGGTCGGTGAGCTTCCTGTTGTGCCGGATGCGGGAGAGGAAGAACACGACACCGATGACGATCCAGACGGCCAGGGCGATGAGCGACTGCGGTCCCAGCGCACCGGGCGAGCCCGGGATGAGCAGGAGCAGCATGAAGATGATCGCAATGACCGCTCCGACACCGGACAGGACCTTCTTCGTCGTCGAGTACATTCCCGGGAGAGCCTCTGGGTCCTGAGCCTCACGAGTGGGGCGGAAGATCCGGAAGGCGCACAGGCAGGTGTAGAGGTAGGCGATGGTCACACCGATCGAGGACATGTCGACGACCCAGGTCAGAGCCGCCCTGCCGAACCAAGGGCTGATGAGGCAGACGATGAGGACGGCGATGATCCCGATGTGCGGGGTCTTGTGCTTCGCATGCAGGCGGGCGAAGATCGGCGGGATCATCTGTGCTCGGCCCATGGCCATGAGCACGCGACTGGCCGAGACGTAGAAGCCGTTGAGGCCGGTGCTCACACCCATCGTGATGGCGATGGCCAGCAGCAGGAGGCCCGAACCGCCGATGACACCGGTGATCGCTTCAGCCGTTCCCCACGCGGAACCGGAGGTTGCCAGTGCCTGCCACGGTTCAGCCATGGAGACCGAGACGATCATCGCCATGTAGAGGGCGGCAGCTGTGAGGATCGCGAGCACGATGAGGCGCAGCGCCTTGGCCGGAGAGAAGTCGAACTCCTCGGCGGCCTGGGGAACATTGTCGAAGCCGATGAACGCCCACGGGGCGATGGCGACGATGGCGATGATCGCGGCCACCGGACTGACACCATCGGGCAGTGCCGGCGACATATTGGAGAGATGGGTTGTCGGGCTCGCGATGACGGAGATGATGATCGCAGACACTGCGATGATCATGAGCACACAGGCCCAGTATTGGACCCGCCCCGACAGCGCGGTGCCGCGGATATTGAGGATGGCGAAGACGACGAGCGCAGTGATCGAGACGCCGATCTCCGGCAGATAGACATCCCAGCCGGCGACGGTGTACAGATACCCCTGCTCCATGATCGAAGGCATGAGCTTCCGGAACAGCAGAGCCAATGCCGAAGCGTTGAGTGCGACGATGCAGACATATCCGAGTGTGAGGAACCAGCCGGCGAAGAAGGCGTGGACGCGTCCGTAGCCGATGAGGGCGTAGGCCAACTCACCTCCGGAGACGGGGAAGGTGCGGATGAGGAAGCCGTAGCTGACGGCGATGATGAGCATGAGTCCGGCGCCGAGGGCAAAGCCGACGAGGGTGCCCAAGGGACCACCCATCGCCAGCCAGTCAGTGGGAAGGATGAACGCACCCCATCCGACCGCCGAGCCCAGAGCGATGGCGAAGACCCAGCGAGGCTTGAGTGTCTTGGCCATCCTCTCCGGCTGTTCACCGTGTGCTCCAGGTGGCGCGGCGGCGACGTTCTCGGTCGGATTCTCTATTGACTTCGACATGGCACCTTACTTTCGTCACTTCTCTGTGAAGGTATGGGCAGTGGAATTCATCCCGCGATGGTCACCCAGCGCAGGAGTGAGCGCCTGCAGGCACGTGATGAGGCCGACGTTGATGATGTCGGAAACGCTCGCCCCCCGGGAGAGGTCGTTGATCGGGGCCGCGAGTCCTTGGAGCAGCGGGCCGTAGGCGTGTGCTCCGCCGAGGCGTTCGGCGATCTTGTATCCGATGTTGCCCGCGGCGAGGTTCGGGAAGACGAGCACATTCGCGTGGCCGGCGACCGCGGATTCGGGGCATTTCGACTTCGCCACGGATTCGACGATGGCCGCGTCGAACTGGAGTTCACCGTCGACATCGAGGCCGGGGTGGCTGCGGCGGATGTGCTCGGTCGCTGCTCTGACCCGATCGATGTCGGAGTGCTGAGCCGATCCCCTTGTTGAGAACGACAGCATCGCCACTGAGGGCGCCAGGCCGGTGATCGCTGTGAACGTGTGCGCAGTGGCGACAGCGATCGCTGAGAGCTGCTGGTCATCGGGGACCGGGATGACCGCGCAATCGCCGAATCCCAGGTAACGTCCGTCGCGCAGGCACATGAGGAACGAGGAGCTGAGCAGGGGCGCATCCGGAGCGAGACCGACGACGGCCAACCCCGCCCGGATGACATCGGCAGTGGGCCGATCCGCTCCGGCGACGGCGGCTTCGGCCAATCCTTCTTTGACGGCTGCAGCGGCGAGGAAGACAGGGTCGGTCAGCCATTGCGCGGCCAGTTCAGGATGCTTCCTCTGCGCACTGGATCGGATTCGTTCGCCGGCTGGACCGGCCGCGAGGTTCGCCGGGTCTTCGACGGACCACCCGTCGGCAGCGGCGATGCCCAGTCGCTTCGCACGGTGGCGAACCTCATGGGCGTCGCCGATCAGGACGGGGCGGACGCCCGCCTCGGCGAGGGCGCCGGCAGCGCGAAGGACACGTTCGTCGTGAGACTCGGCGAGGACGATCCTCGGCCGTGGTCCCTCTCCGCACAGGTCGAGCACCCGATCGAGGAGCATCGAGTCGATCGAGACGGACTCGAGCTCGGCTTCGACGGTGGCCTCGGCCGCAGTGCGGTCGCGAGCTGCCGGCGTCTTCAACATCGGTCGATCCTCAGACCGCAGCCGACAGCGTGGAGACGCCGAGGTGCTTGTCGACAGATCCCATGACGTGGTCGACCTTGTCGAGCAGATCATCGAGGACGGCCTGGTCAGCGACGAGAGGCGGAGAGAGGACGAGCATCGTCGCACCGCGGTTGTCGGGACGGGTGATGAGCCCGACTTCCTTCATCGCCTTCGGGATGACCTCGGTGAGCACCTTCTTCGACGCATCGGGGGTGAGTTCGGCACCCGTGTCTCGGTCGGCCATCATCTCGATGGCGTAGAAGAACCCGGTGCCACGGTATTCCTTGATGCAGCGATAGGAGTCGGTGATCCGATCGAGGCCGTTCTGGAAGTAGGGTGCGAGGCTGCGGACGTTGCCGGGGACATTCTCCTCTTCCAGCGCGATGAGGTTGGCGGTGGCGACCGCGGTGGCCACCGGATGACCACCCCAGGTGGCTCCGTGGGTGAAAGTCCCGGCATCGGGCGAGTCGAGAAGGGCCTCTGCGAGCGGCTTGCGGATGATGACTCCGCCGAGGGGCATGTAGCCCGAGGTCGAACCCTTGGCGAAGGTGATGAGGTCGGGCACGACGTCGAATTTGATCGAACCGAACCATTCGCCCAGCCGCCCGAACCCGGTGATCACTTCGTCGGCGACGAGGAGGATTCCGTGTTCGTCGCAGATCTTCCGCAGCTCCTGCCAGTAGCCCTCCGGCGGTACGAGTGCTCCGCGCGAGTTCTGGACGGGCTCCGCGAAGAGCGCGGCGAAGGTGTCTCCGCCTTCCCGCTCGATGAGTTCTCTGATGGCCTGGATCGAGGGCAGGTCGGCGGCGGTGCCTCCGGCCGGGACCTCTTCTCCCAAAGTGTTCGGCACGTGGAATACTCCGGGCATGAGTTCGCCGAAAGGCTCCTTGTAGGCGGGGATGCCCGTGACGGCGAGGGCGCCGAGGGTGGTGCCGTGGTAGGCCATGTCCCTGGCGATGATCTTCGTGCGCTGGGACTGTCCCTGGGAACGGTGATACTGGCGGGCGAACTTCACAGCGGACTCAACGGCCTCGGAACCCGAATTGACGAAGAACACTGTGTCGAGGTCGCCCGGGGCGTGACCGGCGATGCGGGTCGCCGCATCCACGGCTGCGGGATGGGCCGAACCCCAGTTCGTCCAGTACGCGAGCTTGCTCATCTGCTCATAGGCGGCCCGGGGAATATCCTGTCGCCCGTGGCCGATGTTCGCACAGAACAGGCCGGCCAGACCATCGAGGTACCGGTCGCCTCGTTCGTCGATGAGGTAACTTCCGTGCCCTTCGACGATGATCGGAAGATCGTCGTCATTCCACACTCTGCCGGTGGTGAAGTGGGGGAAAAGATGCTGCTGGGCACGATTTGCATAATCCGAGATCGTCACGCGAACCCTCCATTCGAACTGTCTGGGTCGGCACGTCGAGGCGTCCCGACTCCGGCAACTCCGTCGTTGGAGCGCCTGACATCACTCTCGCGACTATCTGGTTCCCAATGAAGACCCAGTCCGATATGACTTCTTTGGTGCCAGATGTCAGTGGCGGTTCAGCGGTCTCCGAGAACCGAGTCGATCACCTCGGCGAGGATTCGCACGCCGGGTTCGATGGATTCGAGGTCGATGGCTGCGAAGCCGAGTCTGAAGTTGTTCCGGTGGGAGTCGGGGGAGAGGAAGAACGGATCGCCGCGTTCGATCACGACGCCTCGACGCAGGCATTCGTCAGCGAGGATGCTCGCGTCGAGATGCGCGGGCGCTTGGATCCAGACACTGACCCCGCCGGCAGGGTAGGGAACGGACCAGGGAAGGTGTGCGTCGAGAGCGGCCGTGAGGGTTTCCCATTTCTTGCGCAGCTGGGTGCGGCGACGCGAGATCGTTCGATGGTACTGGCCGGATTCGATGAGCAGCGCCATGGCGCGTTGGGTGTGTCCGGGGACGTGGCGGATGGAATAGCGACGGTGCCGGCGCATGCGCCCGATCAGCTCGGGCTCGGCGACGATGTAGCCGAGCCGCAGGCCGGGAGCGAGGAATTTGGAGAAGGAGCCCAGGTAGATCACGTGCTCGGAACCGGGCAGGGCTTTGAGAGCTGGGGTGGGTTTGCCTCGGTAGCGGAACTCCGAATCGTAGTCGTCTTCGATGATGAGGGAGTCCGTGTCACGCATGTGTGTCAGGAGCTGGGTTCGACGCGACGAATCGAGAGTGACGTTGGTGGGGCTGTGATGGCTGGGGGTGACGTAGACGAGGTCAAGCCGGTCGGACGGTGGGATCATGCCCCGATTGTCGACTTTCAAGGGGAACAGCTGACCGCCGACGCGGGCGAAGGCATGTTTGGCGTCGACGTATCCGGGATCTTCGACGCCGGCCGTGGTGTCCGGGCCGACGAGCAGCTGTGCCAGGAGGTCGAGCCCCTGTTGGGAACCCGCTGTGATGAGGACGTTCTCGGCATCGACATGGATTCCGCGGCTCGGCAGAACGCGCTGGCACAGCAGCTTGACCAGCAGCGGATCGTCTTCGTCGATGGCGTCGCGGACAGAGTACTGAAGATGCTCGGGTTCCATGGCGGTGCGAAGGGCTTTTGCCCAGGCGAGCCGGGGGAACTCTTCCGGGTCGACCTGACCTGCGACGAATGGATATGGGTAGGTCTGCCAGTTCTTCGTCTTCGTGATCTCCGGCAGGTGGATGTCGCGGACAGGTCTGATCTTCTGTTCCCAATCGATGGGGCCGGTCATGCGGCGGGTGCCGGCGCTGACGGCAGCCACATCGGCGAGCAGTCTGCTGTTGACGAAGTGCCCGCTGCGCGGTCGGGCCTCGATGAGTCCGGTGGCGACAAGCTCCTGGATAGCGGCGTTGACGGTATTGCGTGAGAGTCCGAGTTCGTGCGACAGATCCCGCGATGACGGAAGTGGCACATCGGGGCTGTACGTGCCGGAGAGGATTTGGTGTTCGAGCGCCTTGCGGAGCTGCCGATAGAGCGGCTCTTTCGACTTCGGTGAGATTTCGATAGGGGCTCTGAGCTGCGCCTGGTCGCGGTGGTGGTCCATGTCGGGGTCTGGAGTCATTGCGGTGTAGGCCTACAGTGCCAATGTGTTCGAGTTTTTGTCGTATCCGACCGGGTAGCGGGGGACGACGACCATCGGGACGGGAATGCTGCGGAGCATTTTGTTGGCCGTGGCACCGAGGAACAGCGACTTCGGTTGTGCCAGCCGGCTGGAACCGATGATGACGATCTCGCTGTCGTCCCAGCTCAGCCTTTCGACCGCGGAGTCGACGGACCGCCCGTGGGCGACATCGACCATGACTTCGACCGCGTCGTCGACCTGCTGAGACGCGCTCAGCAGCAGCGCTCGCGCGTGGTCGGCGGGAGACCGTCCGTCCGGTGTGTTCGGGGACGCGTCCAAGCCGATGAGTGAGATGAGTCGCAGCGGGACGTCGTGTCGGACCGATGAGCTGACGGATACGTCGAGGACTGCGTCGGCACCGACTCGTGTTCCCATCGCACAGGTGAGTCGTGTCAGTCTGCTCGGAGGGAGGTAACCCGACGGTGCGAGGGCCACCGGCACGGAGGCCGAGTGGAGCAGGGCATTGGCGACGGACCCCACCGTGAACCGTCGGAACGGGCCGCGGCTGGCTGCGCCGACGATGATGAGATCGCAGGGCGCGGTGGACGCGATTTCGAGCAGACCTTCAGCCATCGATTCAGCGAAGTGGACGGTGACAGTGGACCTGATCGACTTGGGAATGAGGTCGCTGACCTTGGCGAGACCCTCCAGCGCTGAGTCCTTGCGCAGCTGTTGGAACTCGCGTTCCTGAGCTGACTGAGCATGGTCGGGCTGCGGCCCGCGAATGACATGGACGAGTTCGATGGCGACACTGTGCGGGGCAACGACGGAGCGTGCCAGAGTGAGGGCCAAAGAGACGGCATCTCTGTCGCGTCTGTCCAGAGTGATTCCGACGACGTAACGCATTGAGTCTCCTTTGACCTGGTGCTCTGTAACTGATTGGGGCGCTCTTCCGTGCCCCAAGTCGACTATAGGTGAGGCCTCTGACCGTCGACAAAGCGCAGGTCAGTCGAATGAGGAGTCTTCCTCACATGGAGAGCGGATGGTCGACGGGCAAGAACCGAGAGACCTCCTGCGCCGCTCGGACTGCGTCCGCACCCAATGTGATGAGGCGGGCGTCGTCCATCCGCACTGTCGGCCCCTGGATGACGATGGCGGCCTGCGCTTGGCCAGTCGCATCGAGGACCGGCGCTCCGACACAGCGAACTCCGTCCACGTTCTCCTGATCGTCGATGCTGAAGCCTCGTTCGCGTGTGGCACGCACGGCGGACCGGGCATCGTCGCGAGTGCCCAGCGTGTTCGCTGTGACCGGTTCGAGCCGATCGGGAAGCGAGTCGAAGTACTCG
The DNA here is from genome assembly GCF_024895295.1 of Brevibacterium sediminis. NCBI lineage: Bacteria > Bacillati > Actinomycetota > Actinomycetes > Micrococcales > Brevibacteriaceae > Brevibacterium > Brevibacterium sediminis. Next base: position 106,951 of record NZ_JAHQRN010000009.1, read on the forward strand.
TCTGCATTGTCCGAGAACGCGAGGATCACTTTGCCCGAGGCTGTGGCGTACAGAGGGAATCGCGCTCCGACTCTTTGCACGAAGCGCAGGGGGAGGGTGGATTGGACGCGGGTCATGACGACCGATTCGCCGCCGTCGCGGATGGCGAGATTGACTGATTCTTCGGTCATCTCATTGAGCCGTTCTAAGAACGGGATCATCTTATCGATACCGAAGCTCCGCTGCGCCGCCTGGCCGAGGAGCACCGCGCCGCTGCCCAGGTAGTACGCGTCGTTCCACGGGTTCTGGGCGATGAGGCCTTCAGCAAGAAGCGCCTTCGCAATGCGGTAGACGGTTCCGGAGGACAGCCCCAACTCCTCAGCGATGGAGGAGAGGGGCAGATCCGCCTCGGTGCCGGCCAGAAGCTTGAGGATGTTCAGCGCACGACCGACGGCCTGAGTGCCTGCTGGATGCCCATTCGCCATGGTGGTGAGCTTATCAGGGGCCGACAGGCGCCTTGTGAGACCGCTCACGGTGCTTATCGTCTTCCGTATCTTCGGTGAACATGTCTGTGCGTCGGATCAGCAGAGCTGACACTCCGCTGATCACCGTGACGGCGAGGACATAGGCCACGATCGACCCGATATGTCCGTCGCTCTCTCGGAGAAGATAGGAGAGGATGAGCGGCGTCATCCCGGAGGCGACGATTCCAGAGATCTGGTAGACGACCGAGATTCCGCTGTATCGGGTCCACGTGGGGAACAGCTCGGCGAAGAGCGAGGCTTCCGGGGCATAGACGACCGGGTAGACGACACCGAGTACGATGCCGATGCTGATGAAGATCAGCAGCGGATTTCCGGTGCCGATGAGCAGCAGTGTCGGGTAGGTGAGGATGCCCAGCGCGACGACGCCGAGAGCGTACATGCGCCGTCGGTCGAAGTGATCGGACAGCCGACCCATGAGCGGGATGACTCCGACCATGATGATCGCGCCGAGCATGACCGCGGTCAGGATCGTTCCCTGGCTGACGTCCAGGCTCGTCGTGGCATAGGTGATGATGAATACGGCCCAGAGGTTGAACGCGACGCCTTCGGCCCAGCGCGCGCCCATTCCCAGAATGATGTTGCGTCGACTCTGCCTGTCCTTGGCCAGTTCCACGGCGGGGATGACTGCGCGAGCTTCTGCCTTCTCGAGCTTGGCGAAGGCCGGTGTCTCCATCACCTTCAGCCTGATGAAGAGGCCGACGCCGACGAGCACAGCACTGAACATGAAGGCGACTCGCCAACCCCAGCTGAGGAATGAATCATCGGACATCACCCCGCCGAGGAACGCGAAGACACCTGTGCCGAGGACCAGACCGACCGCGAGGCCGATCTGAGGGAAGCTGCCGTAGAGGCCGCGCTTGCCTTTTGACGCGTACTCGACCGCCATCAGCACGGCTCCGCCCCATTCGCCGCCGACGGCGACGCCTTGAGCGATTCGGCAGATGACGAGGAGGAGGGGAGCGGCGAAGCCGATCATCGCGTGGGTGGGGATGACGCCGATGAGGAATGTGGCGATACCCATGATCATCATGGTGGTGACCAGAGTCTTCTTCCGTCCGACCCGATCACCGATATGGCCGAAGACCAGTCCGCCGACGGGTCGCGCAACGAATCCGACGGCGAAACTGGCGAAGGCGAGAATGGTGCCGATGAGGGGGTAGTCACTGGGGAAGTAGAGCTTGTTGAACACGAGCCCGGCGGCCATTCCGTAGAGGAAGAAGTCGTACCATTCGACTGTGGTCCCGACGATGCAGGACATCATGACGACGCGGATGTCCTTCTTCGTAAAAGAGCTGACGTCGGTTGGCTGAGGATTCGAGTTCATAATGACTCCCGGAAGATTCCTGTCAGTGCCTCGCGTGTGACCGGACGGGGCACGACGGCCATCTGTCGCGTCTGTTTGAGGGTCCCATCGACGAGTTGGTCGATGTTGTCTTCGATGTAGCCGAAGCTGCGCAGTCCCTTCGGCATATCGATGTCGTGCATCAGCTCCGTGAGCACATGGGCCAGCGCCTCGGCGCCGTCGGTGCGGGTGAATGTCTGACCGCTCAGCAGCTCTGCGGCGCGGAGGTGGCGGTCAGGGTCGGCCGGGTAGGTCCAGCGGAAGACGGCGGGAGCGGTTGAGGAGACGGCTTGGCCGTGCGGGACCATGACCATCTCCGGATAGCCTTCAGCATGGTAGTTCTCAACTGCGCCGGCGATCGGGTAGGCGTTTGCGTGGGGGAGGTGGGTGCCGGCGTTGCCGAACCCGGTTCCGGCAGATGCCGAAGCCAGGGCCATCTGGCTTCTCGCATCGATATCCCGGCCATTCATCACGGCTTTGCGCAGGTTGCGGCCCACCAGCTTAAGTGCCTGTTCGCACCAGATGTCGCTGATGGGGTTGGACCCGCAGAAGGCCGGACGTCTCGTCGGATCGTCGGGGGCAGGCTTCGCATCGAAGGCAACGCTGGTGTAGCTTTCGAGTGCATGTGAGAGGACGTCCATTCCGCTCGCCGCAGTGACTTGGGAGGGGAGGGACACGGTGGTCAGCGGATCGACGATTGCCATGGACGGGCGAAGCCGGGCGTGACTGATCGCGGCTTTGAGGTGCATGTCCAGAAAGTCGATGACGCAGATCGTCGTTGATTCGGAGCCGGTGCCTGCAGTGGTCGGCACGGCGATGAGGGGCTTCAGCGGCAGCGTGGGAGCGGTGCCTTCGCCGATGGGCGGCGTCACGTAGTCGAGGAGTTCGCCGGGGTGGGTTGTGAGCAGATTGACGGCTTTCGCTGTGTCGATCACGGATCCGCCGCCGATGGCGACGTAGCAGTCCCAGTCCTTCTGTCGCGCCCACTGCACGGCATAGTCGATGCTTTCGTTGGTCGGTTCGATTCCCACTTCGTCGAAGATGTCGGTCGAGATGTCTTCGTTCTGGAGTGCGTGGAGAACGTCATCGGGTATGCCTGTGGCGCGGACGTGAGTATCCGTGATGATGAGGCACGACTGCGCGCCGAATGCCTTGATGTCTGAGTAGAGCTCGCTGAGGGATCCGTTTCCGAATTTCAAAGGCGGTGCGGCCCAGGTGAATACGGATTCGTTCTGCAGAGATGTGCCCATGCTGATGCTCCTTTGCATTCATATGTGGGAAGGCTCCCCACATTGTGTTTCGACCCTAAAAGCTGAGGGCGCAAATGTGAAGCACTTCACAGAAGAAATTGTGCTCATGTCACGAGGGTGGGAAGGGGAGAATGGCACTTTTGGCTATCTGACCAGCAGAGATGTTCGCAGTTGGAAATCGGGAAGACGCTGGGATATCTCGATGGCGGCACAGTGCCTCGCTGCGAGGCCCGATGAATGCGATTGAACGAACGTCGTTAAGATGGCGGGCATGACGGAACCTTCGACTGCGACGCGAATCAGGGATACGGCTCTCATCTTCGAAGGTGGGGGCATGCGAGCCTCACTCACCAGCGCGATGGTCGTCAGTCTGCTGGACGCTGGTCTGTCATTCGACTGGGTTGCCGGTATCAGTGCCGGTGCTTCGAACACCGTGAACTATCTTTCCGGGGATGCATGGCGCGCTCGCCGGTCTTTCGTGGAGTTCGCTGCCGACGAGCAGTTCGGTGGACTCCGCTATTTCGCCCGCGGCCAAGGAATGTTCAATGCTGAGTACATCTATCAGCGGGCAGGCGGGCCCAACGAGGCGCTGCCCTTTGACTGGGAAGCGTTCCAGGCGAGCAAGGGGGATATGCGGATCATCGGCTTCGATGCGGAATCCGGTGAAGACGTGGTGTGGTCGAAGGCGGATACGCCGCGCATCGATGACCTGATGATCCGTGTCCGTGCGTCGTCGACGATGCCAGGCCTCATGCCGCCTGTCCACCTCGACGGGCACGTCTACGTCGACGGTGCTATGGGCGAGGACGGTGGAATCGCACTGACCCAAGCGCAACGCGAAGGCTTCGAGAAGTTCGTAATTGTGCTCACGCAGGAACGTGGTTACAAGAAAGCGCCGCAGCGATTCCTTGCAGTCTTCCGTGGAATATTCCGCAGGTATCCGGCTTTGGCCGACGCCTTGTTGACCCGCTGGAAGCGGTACAACGAAACCCGCGAACGTATCTTCGAGCTGGAAGCGGAGGGGAAAGCTCATGTCTTTGCTCCCGACCGCATGCCCGTCGACAACAGCACCCGCGACCTCTCTCGCCTCGCTGCGGCCCACCGGATGGGGTTGTCGCAGGCGAGGCGAGAGATGCCGGCCATCCGAGAGTTCCTCGGGGTGCAGACCACAGCGTAGGGAGCCGACCATCACCACCGTCTGTGGACTTCTTCGGCCCATCCGAAGATGTTCTCCACACGATACTCCCGCCCCGCTAGGGACCAGACTGCGCCGGAGAAATGGCCGAATACCTGTTCCTCGCGACTGCTGACGATCTTCTTGTCGAATTCGGAGTGCCGGTGGTACTCGGGGATGAAGGTGAGGTCGACTCGTTCGCCCTTGATTGCCCACGGGGCCATCCAGTCACCGGTGTTGTAGGTCCACTCGAGCTCTTCGCTGATCTTTTCGATCTGGCCGCCCAGCCGCAGCGCATTTTCGGTCGACGGAGTTCCGGCAGTCCATTTGGCGCCGAACTGCAGCCCGATCTCTTCCCCGTCTGTCGTGCCGCTGCCGGAGGCCCAGTTCCATAGGGTGTCGTAGGGCCATTTGCCGCGGCCATGGTCCATGGTCGCTGTTGTTGTGGACTCATCGAGGCGATAGGTGACTCCGTTGGCCCGAACTCGCCCGCTGGCGCTCAGGCAGTTGTCCTTGCGTGTGTATTGGAAGCGTCGACTGTTCCACGGAACAAGGACGCCCATCGACTGGTGGTCGTCTGGAACGATGACTTCCACCTCGGCGTTGACGTTCGCATTGGCGACATTCAGCGCGATGATCTGATCGCCGAAGGTAATCGAGATATCGACGTCTTTGTCCCCGGAGCGAATCTGCTGTGAGCACCACGGTGCGCGCGAGGACGGATTGGACCTGAACCAGTCCATTGAGCTCGCGGTTGTCTCGGTCTGGGTCTTTCTGTCGAAGAAGAACAGAGAGGTAGCGGCCTTATAGTCCGTGTCTGAGATGGAGAATGCGAGAATCATCTCCGGTGACACGATGCACCAGTAGTCGAACCGCTTCCTGCGGCCCCAGCCCTTGAGGTTGGCGTTGTGCACCGGGAACCGACTCCACCCGATTGCAGCTTCGTTGAGTGTCCCGTTCTTGAGGCACATGTCGACGGGCTGGTGAAGTTCTTTCTCCATTTGGTTCCTTTGATTTCGTGGTTTGGTGTGCTGAGTCGATGGGGTCCTCAACGGGGGCCGGCGTGCTCTCGGCGGTCAGGCCTGACGTTCTTTCATGGCCCGCAGCTCCTCGAGGATCTGCGGATACTGTTTGTCGAGTTTGAAGAAGTACAGGAGCACTGCCATTAGGACGCTGACGAGCGATGGGACCCAGATGAAGAGGTTCGAAATCATGGAGACGGCTTCTGCGGACTGAGTCTCCTGACCGCCGAGGTACCCGCTGGCCGCCAAGCCCCAACCGATGAGTGCACTGCCGAGTCCGGTGCCGATTTTGATCCCCATACTGGCACCGCTGTAGATGAGACCTTCGATGCGGATGCCCGTTTTCCATTCCCCGTATTCCATGGTGTCGGCGAGCATGGCGAAGATGACTCCCATGATTGCGGCCTTGCCGATCCCGCGGACGACCTGTCCGACGACCACGACTGCGGTGCTGTCGGGAACAGCGAAGATGATGAGTGAGCCGACGACCGCGATCAGGCAGCCGACGATTGCTGTATTGCGTTTTCCGAAGCGTCGAGTGATGGGGACGACGAGGAACATTCCGCCCAAGGTTGCGAGTGTGAGAGCCGTCGCGACCACGCCGACCAAGGCTGGTGAGCCGAGCACGTACTCGGAGTAGTAGATTGCGACGCCGGCGGTGATGGCGTTGTAGATGTACATGAGCAGCAGGACCAGGGTCGCGATGAACCAGTACTTGTTGCGCGCGAGCGAGATCAGGCTGGCCTTGACGCTCGGACGGTCCTTGTCCTGCTTAGTCCCGACAGGGTCAGTGCGTTCTTTCGTCGACCAGAAGGTGAAGAAATAGATGGCGGCAGCCACGAGTCCGAAGATTACGAACGTGTAGATCCAGCCGGACTGGCCGCCGCCGAAGAAGTCGACGATCGGCAGGGTGATGTTTGTGATGGCGATGATGGCGACATAAGCACCGATCATCTTCGCCACGTTGAGCACTGAACGCTGGTGCTGGTCGTAGGTCATGAGGGCACCGAGGGTGCCGTGTGGGATCTCGACCGCGGTGTAGACGAGCAGTGCGATGTTGTAGGTGACGATGATGTAGATGATCTGGGTGGTGCTGTTGGCGTCGGGGACCGCGAAGAGCGCGGTCGCAACCACTGCGAATGGCAGCGCCAGCCAGAGCAGCCACGGCCGAGCCTTGCCGAAGCGAGTCCGGGTCTTGTCGAGGACTACGCCCATGACCATGTCGCTGGCGCCGTCGACGATGCGGGAGAAGAGGAAGATCGTGCCGATCAGGCCGGCGGCGATGCCGACGACGTCGGTATAGAAGTAGACGAGGAAGGTCGATATTCCGGTCCAGACGACGTTATTGGCACCGCCTGCCATTCCATAGCCGAGCTCTTCGATGCGCCCCGGCTTCTCGGGGTCCCGATATGTGACCGGATTTGCGGTGGTGTTCACAGGCATGAGCTTCCTTGATCATTCCAGGCGTTGCAGCTCTCGCTGTCTACGGCCTATTTGGCGGTGGTGCTGCTTGCCGGTCCATCTGAGGGCGTCGTCAGTTGAGATGACAAGCAGCAGGTGTGAGCAGATTCGGCGATAGTGCGGACTTCCGAAGGTGCTCTGTAGAGAAATCAAAGCAGATCGTCGCGCGTATTGCAACGTTGCAATAGTGAAGCCATGAAGGCTGGAGACAATGAGCAGAAGCTCGGTCGGGGTGGTTAGGGCCGGTCGCCCACTGTTGACTCGCGGATCATCAGGCGGTGCGGGGCTACGCGCCCTGCAGGAGCTTCTGTCGAGCCCAGGATGCGTTGATGTACCGCCTCGACAGCGAACCGCGCGATCGCATTCATATCGGGGGCAATTGTGGTGAGTCTCGGTGCCGAGAATCCGCCTTCCGGGGTGTTGTCCCATCCCGTGACAGCAATGTCGTCAGGCACCTGCACACTGGCTTCTCTGAACGCTCGGAGCAGGCCGATTGCCAGTAGGTCGTTGGCGCAGACAACCGCATCGATCGGCGCCGTCTTCCGCAGCAGAAGAATCTGCCGTGCGCGGGCGTAACCCTCTTCGCGCGAGTAGTCGCGCTCCGCGCTGACCGTTTGGGTGGGATCGGACTGTGGGGCGGCGCCGATGATGAGATCCGGGTCTTCGTCGATCCCGGCAGCTGCCAGGGCTCGACGGTAGCCTTCGAGGCGGAGATCGCCGGTGCCGAGCGTGCCTTCAGTGAGGTATCCGAGGAAGGCGATTCGGCGATGACCGAGTGAGATGAGGTGTTCGGTGGCTTCACGGGTCGATTCGACGTTGTCTGCGGTGACATGGTCGATTCGAGGGTCGAGTGTGTGCTCGCCGAGCAAGACGAGTGGCGTTTCGTCACGGGCGGCCAGGATCGAGTCGACAGGCAGGGTCAGGGGGCTGAAGATGATGCCGTCCGCGTGGCTGTTCTTATACCCTTGCGCTACCTGTTCTTCCTTCTCCGGCAGCCCGCGAGTTTCGTCTATCAGCACGGTGTAGTCATAGGACTTGGCCGCTTCGACAACGGCGTGTGCCAGGCTGGCGAAGTAGGGGTGATCGATGTATGGGATTGCGAGTGTGATGAGGTTGCTGCGCCCCGTCCGCAGCTGTCGTGCTGCTGTCTGGGGTTTGTAACCCAGTTCGGCGATCGCATCTTCAACTTTGGCCTTGGTCTCAGGCCTCAAGTACCGATGCCCATTGATGACGTTGGAAACTGTCCGCCAGGACACTCCGGCCAGCGCAGCAACGTCTTTGATGCTGGGGCGGGCTTTGGACTTCTTGGTGCCAGCCTCATCTGTCATAAACCACGCCTCCGTGCTCACTGTTCAAAGCCATCATAGTTTCATAGGGGTCAGGCAATCGGAAAGTAGGCGACCACTCATAGTCGCAAGGTGGGGTGCTGACTCTTCAACTGATGGGTTCCGTCCGGATGTTGGGCAGATGGTGCGTGATGTAGGCGGGAGCGGTCAGTCGCTGATCACCGCCTGGGTGCGGGACCACATGGCCTGGAGCTCTTCGAGCATCGCTGCCGATCGTGTGGTGTCTACGTTGGCGATTGCCCTGACTATGCATTGTGCGACACTGACAGCGCACGTCACCGAGGCCATCGGGCCGAGCCCTTCGGACGGGACGAGGATGAGCTGATCGGCGAGTTCGGCAAGCTGCGAGTGCTGATCCGCAATCACGATGAGCTGGACGCCTCGTTCTTTGGCGATTTCGCACAGCGGTAGGATGCTTGCACTCGTCTTCCAGATAGAGAAGGTGATGAGGCAATCGCCGGGTTTGAGCTTGCGGACATCGTTGATCATCCGCGTCGCTGCACCGTCGCTGAGTGAGACGTCATAACCCAGGCCCTGTGCGTTGTGCGCCAGGATGGTTCCTGGAGCTACATATGCGCCTGTGGCGAGGATCGTTGTCGTCGGTGCGGTGGTGACCATCGTTGCAATTGTCGTCACTGAATCTTCAGACAGTGACTCGGCGAGAAGCCCGAGTAATTCGATGTCCTTGCCGATCGACGTCGCTGGCTGCCCCATGCCGGCCTCGGTGTTGCGCACAAAATGCTTGTCGGCATCCAGCGAGGACAGGAACCGGTTTCTGATCTCCGTTGACAGCTCCGACCACCCGGTGAAGTCAATCGCTTGCGCGGCTCTGACGACGGTGGCGACGTTCACCCCGGCCACTTCGGCGAGGGCCGCCGCGCTGCAATATGACGCCATCTCGGGGTCGTTGGCGATGGCTTTGAGCACAGACTTCGTTCCAGGGGAGAGCCTGCGTTGAGACATAAGATGCTCGAGCCATGTCGCGATGATTTTCACTCTACGTCTCCTATTGCAATGAACGTTGCGATCTGATTGTATACGAGGTGTGGTGAAGATCACGTTCACTTCATTTCGGGGCCTCGAAAAGTGGCTCCTGAAGCGAATTGTGTTGACTTGTTGCGAAAATGCAAAAGTGCAACGGATACTGCAGAAGTGCAAGTGTGCGGTGGCCTGCGCGCTCTGATCCACACATCATGACGGAACAGTCGAAGGAGACTTTTCATGACGAAGCGAGCGTTATCGATGGTTGCGATGGCCGCTGCTGCCACGATGCTAGTAAGCGCCTGTGGGAGTGGAAACTCAGGCAATGGGGGCGATGCTCAATCTGTAATCGATGACAAGACCGGCTTTGCCTCATATACCGGCGAACCGCAGAAGGGCGGAGTTGTCGAAGTGCTGGGAGGAGTCGATTTTTCCCATTTGGACCCGGCCATGGGCAGCGACGGCAATGTCCTCAATCTCTACAACCTCCTCTACCGCAACCTCACTCAGTACAAGTACAACCGTGAGTCAGGTGAGCTAGAGCTTGTCGGTGACCTCGCCGAGGACACCGGCACACCGAACGAGGATTCAACCGAGTGGACTTTCAAACTCAAAGAAGGTGTCACCTTCGAAGATGGATCACCGATTACTGCTGAAGACGTGAAGTTCGGCTTCGAGCATGCCTTTGACCCTTCATTGGCCATTGGGCTCGACTACCTACAGAATTACGTCAAAGGCGCCAAAGACTATGAAGGTGTATTCAAAGATCCCGAAGGTCTCGACTCAATCAAGGTAGTCGATGAACGCACGATCACGATTGAGACGAATGAGCCTATGGCGGACTTTCCCAACGTTGTCGCTACGGCGCCGGGCGCTCCTTTCCCGAAGGACAAGGTGACCAAGGTCGACCAAATCCAGAAGGATCCCATCTCGTCGGGTCCATACAAAGTTGAAGAGTATAAACGCGGCGAATCGCTGACTCTGGTCCGAAACGAAAATTGGAAGGCCGAGACCGACTATATCCGCCCGGCTTATCCAGACGGCTACAAGTTCACAGTCAGTCTGGACCAGAACACGATCGATCAGCGGATGATGTCCGGTCAGGGAGATGACGCCAATGCAGTCTCATCTTCGACCAACCCAGTCGTCGCCGCCAACCTGGCCAAGATCACCCAGGATCCCAAGCTCTCAGAACGCACGGTGCAAAGCATGCCCTCCTGTAACTACTTCATGGTGATGAACAACACCAAGGAGCCATTGGGTGACAAGAAGGTTAGACAGGCAATCAACTGGGGCGTGGATAAGTCGAGCGTGGTCAACGCCAGCGGCGGCTCGCAGCTGGCCGATGTTGCACCGAACCTGTTGCTGCCCAGTGTCCCACAGTACGACGACACCGACCCCTACGCTACTGAGGGGAGCAAGGGCGATCCAGAGAAGGCCAAGGCTATGCTCAAGGAAGCAGGTGCAGAGAACCTCAAACTGACCATGGATGTACGGGCACTGCCGATGTGGCAGGCACAAGCTGAGGCGGTTCAACAGTCGCTGAAGAAAATCGGCATCGAGGTAAAACTCAATGTCATCGACCAGGCGAAGTTCTACGAGGTTCTGGCCACCCCGAGCCAGCAGAACGAGCTGGCGATCACCGGCTGGTGCTCAAACGGCTGGTTCTCCGGTGAACCGCTTCTGGGGCCTCTGTTCGACGGCGAGCGGATCACGAAGACCGGCAACCTCAACCAGTCCCAGATCGATGATCCGGCGCTGAACAAGGCCCTCGCTGAGGCGGCCGTCATGCCCGATTTAGATGACAAGACCGCCGCCTACGCGAAGATCAACGAACAGGTTCTCGACCTAGCACCGGTCGTGCCCCTTGTTCGTCCGCGTCCGCTCCAGCTCGTCGGCTCCAACGTCGGCGGTGCCTTCGCCAACCCGTCCAAGACCGGATACATTGACTACTCGCAGCTGGGTCTTCTGAACCCGGAAGGATAGTTCACACGTGACTGCCTCGCTTTCCAACCAGGTCGAGGAGTTCGGTCGGCCCGCCCCGGGGGAGGATTTCTCTCCCGGGACGGGGGCCCTGAAGAGGATCCTCCGCAAACCCTCGGTGATCCTGTCCCTGGGGTTTCTCGTCTTTATCGTCCTCCTGGCGCTCTTCGCCCCGCTCATCACCCAACTCTCCGGCCACAGCCCCTACGAATTCGACGAAGGAGCCGTCGACCCGGCACTCGGCGGCCTGCCGCGCGGCCCACTCGGCGGCATCAGTGCCGACCACTGGATGGGCGTCGAACCTCAGAACGGCCGGGACCTCTTCGCCCGCATCGCATATGGAGCACGCGTCTCAATGCTCATCGGCATCGGCGCCACCGCCATCACCATGATCATCGGTGTCGTCATGGGCGTCATCGCCGGCTTCCTCGGCGGAATCGTCGATGCCGCGATCTCGCGGGTCATGGACTTCCTCATGGCCTTCCCGGCGCTTATCTTCATGATCGCCATACTCTCTGCCCTACCCCAGGGCAACCGGCCGCTCCTGCTCGTCCTAGTCCTCAGTCTCTTCTCCTGGCCGGCCACGGCTCGCGTGATTCGCGGACAGACAATGTCGCTGAAGAATCGGGAATTCGTCGAGGCGGCCAAGACCTCCGGCGCTGGCTGGGTTCCTTTGGTCTTCCGCGAAGTGCTTCCGAATCTCTCAGGCACCATCGTCGTCATGGCTACCCTGGCGGTGCCGACGTTCATCGCCACCGAGGCCGGGTTGTCCTTCCTCGGTGTGGGCATCACTCCACCTGATCCTTCGTGGGGGCAGATGATCGCTTCGGCGGTGACCTGGTACTCCAGTGATCCGATGTTCTTCGCAATACCTGGCATGTTCCTCTTCCTCACGGTGCTCTCATTCACCGTGCTCGGGGACAACCTGCAGAAGATCTGGGCGGGAGGACTCTGATGGCCCTTTATCTCGTCAAACGACTGTTCGCGGCGCTCATCATTATGTTGCTCGTCGTCTTCTTCACCTTCGTCATCTTCTTCCAACTCTCTCCGGACCCGGCCGCCAGCATCTGTGGGCAGACCTGCACTCCGGAAAGGATCGAGGCGATCAGGGACCAGCTGGGACTCAACGAACCGTTCTTCACCCAGTTCTTCACTTTCCTCGCCGCGATCTTCGTCGGCCGCGACTACGGTTCGGGCGCCTCAGCGGTTCACTGCAACGCCCCGTGCATCGGGTACTCGTTCCAGACCAACCAGGACGTTCTGCAAGGGATCATCGACCGCCTGCCTGTTTCGGTGACCATCGCCGTCGGAGCCGCGGTCCTGTGGCTGTTCTCCGGGGTGGCCGCCGGTGTGATCAGTGCCGTCAGGGAAGGCACCTGGTGGGACAAAGGAGCGATGATGTTCGCCCTGGCCGGGATCTCCCTGCCGAACTACTTCGTCGCCCTCGTTCTGCAGTACTTGCTCGTCGTCCAACTCCAATGGCTGCCGTTCCCGACAGTGGTGCCGTTCACTGACAGCCCTGTGGAGTGGTTCCAGGCCTACCTCATGCCGTGGATGGTGCTGGCGCTTATGTACGCGTCGATGTACGCCCGGCTGACCCGCACCAATGTCATCGACACCATGGGCGAGAACTTCATGCGCACGGCCCGGGCCAAGGGCTTGGGACGTGGTGCCGTCCTCATTCGCCATGGACTGCGGCCCTCGCTGACACCGATCGTCACGCTTCTCGGCGTTGACTTCGCCACCCTGCTCGGCGGGGCGCTGATCACCGAAACGGTCTTCGGCCTCAACGGCGTCGGCCGGTACGCCTACGACGCGATCGCCGTGAACGATCAGCCTGTGATCATGGGGGTGACCCTCGTGGCCGCCTTCGCAGTGATCATCGCCAACATCGTGGTCGACCTGCTCTACCGGGTGCTCGACCCCCGAGTGAGAGTGAGCAGCTCATGAGTGCACAAACTACTGATACCCCGGTCCTGTCTGTGAGCGACCTGTGCATCGAATTCCCCCTCGGCGTTGTCGTCGACGGCAGTTCGTTCGACATCGCCCGCGGCCAGACGATGGGTCTGGTCGGCGAATCAGGGTCGGGCAAGTCGATGACTTCGCTGGCGATCATGGGTCTGCTGCCGAAGGAGGCGACGACGACGGGTTCGGTCCGTTTCCACGGCGATGAGCTGCTGCACCGCTCCGATGCCTCGATGCGGCGAATCCGTGGTGACCAGATCGCGATGATCTTCCAGGACCCGCTGTCTTCGCTCAACCCCTATTACACGGTCGGCTTCCAGATTGCAGAGGCCTATCGTGCCCACAAGGGAGGCACGAAGGCGGCGGCGATGATGAAGGCCGCCGAGGCGATGGATCGGGTCCGCATTCCCGATGCCGTCGGCCGCGTCGGACACTACCCTCATCAATTCTCCGGGGGGATGCGCCAACGCGTAATGATCGCGATGGCGCTCGTCTGCGAACCCGACCTCATCATCGCCGATGAACCGACCACGGCTCTCGACGTCACCGTCCAGGCCCAGATCCTCGATCTGCTCGCTGAGGTGCAGGAGATGACGCAAGCGGCGATGCTATTCATCACCCACGACTTGGCTGTCGTCAGTCAGATCTCCGACCACGTCACGGTGATGCGCTACGGCCGGACCGTCGAGCAGGGCACCGCGGAGCAGATCTTCTCGAGCTCGCGCAACGACTACACCCGAGCACTGCTGGCCGCGACCCCGCGCCTCGACGATGTCGTCGACCTGCCTGAGCCCATCTTCACGACCGGAGGCGAGTGAGCATGAGCGACACCGTCACACCCCTGCTGGCCGCGACTGGTCTGAGCAAAGAGTTCCGCACCGGCCGCAAGGAGGTCTTCACCGCGGTTGAAGGCGTGTCCTTCGACGTCCATCGACGTCAGACGCTGGGCATCGTCGGTGAATCCGGGTCCGGCAAATCGACCACGGCCCGCATGATCGCCCGTCTCATCGACCCCACCTCCGGCTCGATCAAGTTCCAGGGTGAGGAGATCACTCAGCGTTCGGGGGCGGCCCTGCGGGACTTCCGCAGCGGGGTGCAAGTGGTCTTCCAGGACCCGTACTCCTCACTCAACCCGCGGCATACCGTCGAAGAGGTCGTCTCGGCCCCCTTGCGCTATCAGAAACGCAAGGCCATCGGCAGTTACCGGAGCATGGTCAAGACGGCGATGGAGCGAGTCGGGCTCAACCCCGACCATTCGGGTCGATATCCGCGCCAGTTCTCCGGCGGACAGGCCCAGCGCATCGGCATCGCTCGCGCTCTCATCGTCGAGCCGAAGCTCGTCATCTGCGACGAGGCGGTCTCGGCCCTCGACGTGTCGGTCCAGGCGCAGGTACTCGAACTGCTCGTCGATCTGCAGCGTGAACGCGACATCTCCTATGTCTTCATCGCCCACGATCTGGCGGTCGTGCGACAGATCGCCCACAAGGTCGCCGTGATGCAGAAGGGGCGGATCGTCGAGCAGGGTCCGCGCGATGAGATCTTCGATGATCCGCAGCACGAGTACACGAAGACCCTGCTCTCGGCGGTCCCGACCATCGATCCCCGCTGGGACGCAGGACGGCGCACCTGACCGGTACCTCCGCCTCGGTGATGGAACTCTGTTCCTCCACCGCTCATCCGCTCTCCACCATCTCCTCATAGGGAAGGAACTCAACCCCACCATGTCTGACGCACAGGATCAGCCACAGCCGACGAACCCACCGCACCCGGTCGACGACTTCGTCACCACCGACCACGATCTCGAACTGCCCACCGGGGTGCTCAAGTACCGGGCCCAGACGGGTCGGATGATCATCGGCTCCGAAGTTGTCGAGGACGGGGTCTTCGCCGGGCTCAAACCGAAGGCGCAGATCTTCCTCACCTCCTATACAGCCATTGCCGAAGACACCGAGGAGGGCCAGGACTCCGGGCGGCCGGTCGTCTTTGTCTTCAACGGTGGACCGGGATCGTCATCGGCGTGGATGCACATCGGGCTCTTCGGTCCCCGCCGGGTCGTGGCCAACGACGTCAACGATCGCACCCCGCCGCCCTACGGCCTCGTCGACAACCTCGAGACCACGCTGGCCCATGCCGATCTCGTCTTCATCGACCCGGTGACCACAGGCTACTCCCGCACCGCGGAGGGGGAGAAACCCGAGGACTTCCACGGGTTCACCGGCGACCGGGACGTCGTCGGCGAGGCGATCCGGATGTGGCTGACGCGGAACAATCGATGGATCTCGCCGAAGTTCCTCGCCGGGGAGTCTTACGGAACCACGCGGGCTGCGGCCCTGGCCGGACACCTGGCCAAGCGGCATGGCATCGCGTTCAACGGCATCCTCCTCATATCGGCCGTCCTCGACTTCGCCACGATCGACTTCACGGAGGGCAACGAAGCACCATACATTCACTATCTGCCGACATTCGCCGCCATCGCGCACTACCACGGCAAACACCCCGGACGGGAGCTCGAAGACGTCGTCGCCGAGGCCACGGACTTCGCCTATGGGGACTTCAGTCGGGCGCTCGAGCGCGGCCACCGGCTCGCCGACTCCGAGCGCGCTCGGGTCGGCGCGCGACTGGCCGAGCTCATCGGCATCGATGAGGAGTTCGTGGCGCTGGCCGATCTGCGCATCGACGAGTTCACCTTCTTCACCGAACTGCTGCGCGACCAGCGGCTGCGGATCGGTCGTTTGGACTCCCGGTTCACCGCGCATCCGGGCAAGGTCGCCTCCGAGGTGCTTGGCGACGACCCGTCGTATCCGGCGATCCAATACCCGTACACGGTGGGGATCAATCACCTGCTTCGAGCCGAGCTTGGCTACGAATCGGATCTCACCTATGAGGTCCTCACAGCCAGGGTTCAGCCCTGGTCGTACAAGGAGTTCGAGAACTCCACGGTCAACACCGCCGAGGATCTCGCATTCGCGATGCGGATGAACCCGCATCTCAAGGTCTACGTAGGCTTTGGGTATCACGATTCGGCGACACCGTTCGCCGCCTCGGAGCACGTCTTAGCGCATCTGCGGATCTCCGATGAGTCTCATGACCAGATCGTCCGCCGCTACTATCCGGCCGGGCACATGATGTACGTCGACCAGAAGGTCAGGGTCGATCAGCTGCGCGACATCGACGACTTCATTTCGTGGGCCTCAGGAGCCGGAGACAGACCCGCGTCGAACAATCCCCTCTGAGCCAGCTGTGCGGCCCGTCGTCGGGCCGTACGATACCGAACCGATCCCCATCGAGAACAGGAGTGCTCAAGTGTCCAGACAACATGATCGTCACGACGGCCGTGCCGAAGTCTCAGCGACGAGTCGACGGCTTGCCGAGATCATCGATGCCGAATGGTCGTGGAGGGAGGCCGAATTCGGGTCGCTGTCGCAAAGGGCCTCTCTCGTCGACTTCCTGCCCGATGTCTCTGAGAAGGCGCAGCTGCGGCGCCGACAGATATGGGAGAAGGCCCTCGGCGAGCTCGATGCACTCAGAACCGCTGACCTCAGTCCTGACGAGAAGGTCGACTTCGACGTCTACCACCAGCAGCTGACCATCCTTGTCGAGGCGCAGCGCAATCGCATGTGGGAGCGTCCGGCGACGGCGGATTCAGCGTTCTGGCGCTCGCTGGCCTTCGACGCCTATCGCCTGGTGCTGGAGGACGCGGAGTCGGCAAGAGCATATCTGCGCATGCTCGCCGACATTCCCCGGTACTTCGACCAGCAAATCGAGAATATGCGGGCCGGGGTGGCGCGCGGGTTCGGCCCGGCAAGGGTGTGCATGAGCGGCAGGGAGGAACCGGTGCGGGTCATCGCCGAGGCCGATGACGTCACCGAGCTGTCGTTCTTCGGGCCGTTCCGACGGATCCCGTCGGTCGTGTCCGAGCAGGTGCGCACCGAACTCTACGAGGCGGCCGCGCAGGGGCTCTCGGCCGAGGTCATTCCCGCCTACCGGAAGCTGCTCGAGTTCCTGACAACGGAGTATCTGCCGAATCTGCCGGAGTCGATCGCCGCGGTGGACCAGCCGGGCGGCCTCGAGTTCTACCGGTCCCAGCTCACGGAGTATTCGACGACGGATCTCGGCCCGCAGGAGATCTTCGACATCGGACAGACAGAGGTGAAGAAGATCCGGGAGGAGATGGAGGACGTCGCTGCCGAGCTCGGCTATCCCGGTGACCTGCCGGGCCTGTTCGAGTTCATGCGCACAAGCCCGCATTTCTATGCGACGACGAAGCGTCAGCTGCTTGCCGAAGCTGCATATACGTGCAAGTCCTTCGACCGAGTCGTCCATCAGTACTTCGGACGGCTACCGCAGCAGCGATTCGCGATCATGGAGACACCGGCGGAGATCGCGAAGTTCGATACGTTCGGCCGCGGCGCTCCCGACCGGTACCTGCTCAATACGTACAACCTGCCGGCGCGGCCGCTGTATTCGTTGCCGTCTTTGACCCTTCACGAGTCCGCGCCGGGTCATTCGTTCCAGATCTCATTGGCGGAGGAGCTCGAGCTGAAGGACTTCAGGCGGCTCTACATCTCGGCCTTCGGTGAGGGCTGGGGCCTCTATACCGAGCGGCTCGGTGATGAGATGGGGATGTACGAGACGCCGTTCGAACGCATGGGTATGCTGTCGTTCCAGATGTGGCGGGCCGTGCGCCTCGTCGTCGATCCGGGCATGCATGCGCTCGGGTGGAGTCGGGAGCAGGCGCAGGACTTCCTGCGGGACAATACGGCGATCGCCGAACATGAGATCGTCACGGAGATCGATCGCTACATCTCCTGGCCGGGTCAGGCCACGGCCTACTACCTCGGGCAGCTGACGATTCAGAAGCTGCGGCACGAGGCCGAGGAGACGCTGGGCGAGGACTTCTCGATCAGGGACTTCCATGACACGGTGCTCGGGTTGGGCAGCGTTCCGCTCACCGTGCTGCAGGCGCAGGTGCGTGCCTACGTTCGGTCGGCAGCAACTCAGCGACAGGCTCAGCCAGCTGCAGGCCACTGAGATCTTCGCCTCTGAAGAGGTCGACCCCGGTCGGACATGAGTCCGGCTGGGGCAGAACCATGTCAGTCAGTTCTGGGTGGCCTTCTCCTCGGCGACAATGGCCTTCACATCTTTGCGCAGTTCCTGGGCGTCGTAGACGATGCCGGACCGGAGGGTGAAGTCGACACCACCGACGCGGTTGAGGTCGGACTCCTCGGCGCGGAGGTGACCATGGCCGTAGAGGATCTTGAAGTTGCTCAGCGGGTTGTCCTTGACGATGAGCAGGTCAGCGATCTTGCCGGGTTCGACTGAACCGAGCTCGTCGTCGATGCCGAGTAGCTGGGCGCTGTTCAGCGTGGCGGCGCGGACGACCTCGAGAGGGTGGAAGCCCGCTTCGAGCAGGAGTTCGAGTTCTTCGATGAGTCCGAAGCCGAAGACCTTGTAGATGAAGCCCGAATCCGAGCCGGCCGTGACCAGGCCGCCGAGGTTCTTGTAGTCGTTGACGAAGGACATCCATTTGACGTAGGCGTGGCGCCACGCGATCTCGTCTTCGCTCGTCCAGTCGCCCATGTAGGAGCCGTGTTTGTCGGCAGAGGGCTGGAAGAACTCCCACAACGTGGGGGAGGTGAACTCGGAGTGCCATTCGGAGGTGCGTACGCGGGCGGCATCGCGGGACCCGATGTAGATGTTGAATGTTGGGCTCAGCGCGGTGCCGAGATCGAGGAGCTCGTTAAGTGTCTCCTGCCAGGCGTCGCTGCCGCGTTCGGCGGTCTGCAGCCACAGGTGGGCGCCTTGGCTGAAGCGCTGGGGTTCGCTGTTGTGATTGTAGTCGGTGGGCACGTGCTGGAGGCTACGGTCGCGGAACATCGCTTCGGGGATGCCGTACCAGTGTTCGATGCTGTTCAGTCCCCACCTCGCGGAGGTCAGCGCATTGACCTGCGCGGCCCGGCGTTGGTCGTGGTGGCAGGCGGTGCGCAGTCCTCGAGCCCGTGCTGCTTCGACGGCGGCCGCAAACACGGTGGGGGAGGTGCCGAAGAACTTGACGCCGTTCGCTCCGCGGTCGGCGACCTCGTTGACCCATGCGGTCGCCTCGTCGGCGGTGACCGGGGTGGGCACGTCGAGGGTTCCGGCACGCAGGGCGGGGTAGATGTGCAGGCGCGGGGCCGCGATATCGTTGGCTTCGGCGCGGCGGGCTTCGTCCATGGTCCAGTCGAGCCCGTTGAAGGCCCCGAGTTCGCGGATTGTGGTCACGCCGTGGCCGAGCCAGAGCTTGTAGACGTAATCGGCGTTCGGAGCCTGCTCGGGTTTGCCGATGTGGGCATGGGAGTCGATGAGGCCGGGCATGACGTAGGAGCCGTCGAGGTCCATGACTTCGGCGCCATCGGTCGAGGGACGTTCGGTAAGGCTGCTTGCTCCGTTCGGTTCCCAGATTCCGGTGATCCTGTCATCTTCGATGAGAATATCCGCCGGCCCGTAGGCGGCGGCTCCGGTTCCGTCGATGATCATCGCATTACGGAGGATGAGCCTGGGGTAAGGCCCTGATCCGGATGTTCTGTCGGAGGCGGCGATCTGGCCAGTGGATCCGTGCGTCATTGGCGGTCTCCTCAGGGGTTTCGCGTGTGAGCGGTGTGCTCGTCGCTGAGCATGGGTGGTACTGTCTCAGGCTAACGCGACGATCAGCGCTACGTGCAGCACAACCGGGATGTAGGACTCAACTGCCGCTGAGACTTGGCCACGCCCGGAAGCGTTCAGTGATATCCCAACTTCACCGAAATCTCCTTCGCAGCCGCCTTCATCACAGGCACCAGCGCCTGCATCCGATCCTTCGGCATGAATGGGCGAGTGGCCGACAGCGAAATGCCGGCCACGATGTCCCCGCTGCCATCACGAATGGGAGCAGCCACGCACCGGATCCCCGGCTCGTTCTCCTCGAGATCGAGCGATGCTCCGTCGCGGGTGTAGCCCTCCATCCTCTTCACGAATGCGTCTACCGCAGCGGAGTCGGCACCGGGGTTTTCTGCGACGAACAGGCCCTCCCACCGCTCTTCCTGCCCGAGCAGCAGTGCCTTGCCGACACCGGTGCGCGTCATCGGCATCCTATGACCGATCCGAGAACGCATCTCGGCCCCGCGAGTCCCCGGGATCTTATGGAGATAGAGCACCGATTCCCCGTCCTCGACCGAGAGATGGATCGTGTCCTGAGTCCGTTCAGCCAGAGCCTCCAGGCTCTCCCTGGCGACCACTGGCAACGGGTCTTGATTGAGGGCAGTGAACCCATACTCGATGAGGGTCGGCCCGAGCCGGAACTCTCCCGGCGACCCATGCCGCAGATACCCCATCTGCACCAACAGCTGGATCATCCTGTGTGCACTCGACCGACCGATGCCCGTCGACTCAACGATCGACTTCAGCGTCGTCGAGCCATGAGCCACGGCACTGACAATCTGCAACCCCCTGGCCAGAGTCTGTGTGCCCTGCGGAATGGCTGCGCCAGCAACGGTTCCAGAATCCTCGATCATGACCTCAGTATGTCACCTATCCCACATATAGGGACACCGGTGGCGCATGATGGAACACCTGCTCAATAGTGAACCCTATGGCACAACAGGCACCACCCGGGGCCCCACAGATGATCGGCCTCGACTGGGGAACGAGCTCACTGCGGGCCTTCCTCATCGACAGCGACGGACAGGTTCTCGCTGAACGCAACGGTTCAGACGGCATCATGGCCGTCAGTTCGGACACCACAGATCTCCGAAGCGACTTCTCCCGAATCGCTGAAGCCGCCATCGGCGACTGGCTCACCACACACGGGGCCCTGCCGATGCTCGCCTGCGGAATGATCGGCTCAACCCAGGGAGTCGCCGAGGCGGGCTACCTCGAACTTCCCGCCGACCTCAGCGCCATGGGTGGGCGACTGACGACGGTCGAACTGACGACCGGTGACCTCCACATCGTCCCTGGCCTGCAGAAGGCCCCGACCGAGGCGACCCCTCCCGACGTGATCCGCGGGGAAGAGACCCAATTGCTCGGCCTCCTCGGAGCGGACGACACCGAACCGAGCACAGTGATCCTGCCCGGCACACACACCAAATGGGTGAGCTGCCACGGACAACGTGTCAACGACTTCACCACCTCGATGAGCGGGGAGCTCTTCGGGCTGCTCAGCACCTCGTCGATCCTCGGTCGCCTCGCCGAACCCACCGCGGGCTTCCACTCTGAGGCCTTCGACTGGGGACTGAGCATCGGAGCCGACGACCCCGCCGCCGTCACGTCCTCAATCTTCTCGGCCCGAACCTGGGCTCTCGACGGACGTCTGCGTGCCGAAGAAGTCAACGACTACCTCTCGGGCATGCTCATCGGCGCCGAGGTGGCTCACCAGCTCACCGTGGTCGCCGATTCGAGCACCCCCGTTATCGTCTGCGGAACCACAGATCTGACAAAGCGCTACACCCTCGCTCTGCACCGAGCGGGCCGAGAGACGATCAACGCGAATCCGCGCGCTGCGGCCACCGGACTCTTCCGCATCGCCGGACAATCCGGCCTCGTACCGACCAAGGAGTATTCCCATGCCTGACACTGTCCCCTCCGGCCTCATTGCCATCCTCCGCGGTGTCCGTCCCGACGAAGTCCTCGGCATCGCCGAAGGTATCGTCGCCGCCGGGTTCTCCGCCATCGAGGTTCCGCTCAATTCGCCCGACCCTCTCGACTCCATCACTGCATTGGTCGAACGGTTCGGCAACGACCTGGAGATCGGTGTCGGCACTGTGCTCACCGCCAAGCAGGTCAGCGAGTGCCAGCAGGCAGGTGCCCGCATCATCGTCGCCCCCGACACCGACGCCGAAGTCATCCAGACCGCGCTCGGGATGGGCCTCACCCCGTACCCGGGAGCAGCGACACCGACCGAGGCCTTCGCCGCGATCAAAGCCGGTGCCACCAAAGTCAAACTCTTCCCCTCCTCGGCGGTGGGGATCAGCGGAATGAAGGCCTGGAGTGAGGTGCTGCCAACCGGCACCGAACTCTTCCCCGTCGGGGGAGTAGGAGCCGACAACGCAGCTGAATGGCGCAACGCCGGAGCCGCGGGCCTTGGCCTGGGGTCCTCGCTCTATCGCCGAGGCGACCGCCCCGACGACGTACGCGTGCGGGCCGAGGCAATCGCCTCGGCGTGGGCGCACACCAACTGAACACCGATACATCAACGACAACACCCGAACGAAAGGCCAGACCAATGAAGATCACGTCGATGACGACGTACACAGTGCCGCCTCGGTGGCTGTTCCTCAAGATCGAAACCGATGAAGGGATCGTGGGATGGGGCGAACCCATCATCGAAGGCAAGGCAGCCACCGTTGCTGCCGCCGTTGATGAGCTCTCCGACCTGCTCATCGGCAAGGATCCTGCGAACATCGAGGACCTGTGGACGATCATGTACCGCGGTGGCTTCTACCGCGGTGGCCCCATCCTCATGAGTGCGATCTCCGGAATCGATCAGGCACTGTGGGACATCAAGGGCAAGGCACTCGGTCAGCCTGTGCATCAACTGCTCGGCGGGAAAGTTCGGGATCGGATCCGCACGTATTCGTGGATCGGCGGGGACCGTCCCGGCGACACCGCGGCAGCCGCACTCGAGACGAAGAACCGCGGCTTCACCGCGGTGAAGATGAACGCAACCGAGGAACTGCAGTTCATCGACTCCTACACCAAGGTCGACCAGGTCATCGAGAACGTCCAGGCGATCCGGGAGGCCACCGGTGAGGACTTCGGCATCGGCGTCGACTTCCATGGTCGCGTGCACAAGCCGATGGCCAAGGTCCTCATCAAGGAACTCGAGCCCTACCGGCTGCTCTTCATCGAAGAACCGGTGCTCTCCGAACACTTCGGCTCACTGCGCGACGTCATGGCGAACACCCCGACGCCGATCGCGTTGGGGGAGCGGCTCTTCTCTCGGTGGGACTTCCGCGAAGTGGTCGCCTCCGGCGCCGTCGACATCATCCAGCCGGACGTCTCCCACGCCGGCGGCATCACCGAGACGCGGAAGATCGCGATGATGGCTGAAGCCTACGATGTGGCGCTCGCCCTGCACTGCCCGCTGGGGCCGATCGCGCTTGCCTCTTGCCTGCAGGTCGATGCCGGCAGCTACAACGCCTTCATCCAGGAACAGAGCCTGGGCATCCACTACAACACGAGCAACGACTTGCTCGACTATGTCACCGACCCGTCGGTGTTCAACTACGACGACGGCATGATCGACATCCCGTCTGGCCCCGGTCTGGGCATCGAGGTCAACGAAGAGTACGTCATCGAGCGCTCGGCCGAAGGACACCGGTGGCGCAACCCGATCTGGCGCCACACCGACGGCTCCTTCGCGGAATGGTGAAGTAGAGGACCGGTTCGAGAAAGGGACGTTCAATGAAGAACCCGCAGACAACTCTGCCCGCAGGCAAGAAGACGGCCTCGCCGGGTCGCGCCCGGTGGTGGATCCTTGGGTGGTTGCTCGCAGCGATGATGATCAATTACATGGATCGATCATCTCTGTCGATCGCAGCCCCGCACATGATTGACGAACTCGGGCTGACTGCCGCCGATATCGGGCTGTTGGGTACCGCGTTCTCGCTGACCTACGCGTTCTTTCAGCTTCCAGGCGGATGGCTGACCGATCGGCTCGGTGCGAAACCGGTTTACGTCATGGCGTTGGGCTTCTGGTCGATCGCCACCTCACTGATGGCTTTCGGTCACCACATGTGGCATTTCATGGTGTCACGCATCCTGCTCGGAGTCTTCGAAGCCCCGGTATCACCCACCTCGGCGAAGATCGTCGCTGAGTGGTTCCCACCCCGAGAACGAGGAGCCGCAGTCGGCGTCTACGATTCCGGAAGCAAATGGGGACCAGCCGTCGCGCCTCCGATCCTCACCTTCCTCATCCTCGGGTTTGGGTGGCGGGCGATGTTCGTCATCCTCGGCGTGCTCGGCGTCATCGTGGCAATAGGATTCTGGGCTTTCTATCGTTCTCCAGAACACGACCGCAGGGTCTCGGAAGCCGAGCTCGAGCACATCCGCGCCCGCGAGGAAGACGACAACGCTCCGACCGGTCACATCCCGTGGCTGAAACTCTTCACCAAGCCTCAGACCTGGGCCATGGTGTTGGGATTCGTCGCAGTGGTGTGGACTCTGAACATCTTCGTGACCTTTCTGCCGCTCATGCTCAACGACATCTACTCCGTCGCCGATGCCGCGCTGGGGTGGTACACCGCGATTCCGTTCGCGGTCGGAGGCATCGGTGGAATCCTCGGCGGATGGTTCACCACGAAGTACTCGAAGATACGCGAACACCTGGCACCTCTTGCCTGCAAACGACAGATTGCAGCGGTCTACGGTGGTGCGCTCGCAATCTGCTCGATCCTCGTCGGCATCACCACCGGCCATTTCGTTCTTCAGTTGGTCGCGATGAGCCTCGCACTGTTCTTCTGCGGGGCACTGAGCGCCGTGGGCTGGTCGATCCCCGCTGATGTCGTCACCGGCAGTCGCGTCGCGTCGCTGGGATCTATCCAGAACTTCGGCGGCTACTTCGCCGGCTCACTTTCACCGTGGCTCACCGGAATCCTGGTGACCACCACAGATTCCTACCTCGTCCCCTTCATCCTCGGCGCCGTCGTCGCGGTGATTGCGGGAATCGCCTACCTGCTCCTGCTGCGTGCCCCGATCCGGGTGGCTGACAGCTCACCAGAGAACGGAGACGTCACCTCATGACGAAACTCGACACCGCAGTCATCACTCGTCCCACACGGATCCGCTACATCATCGCGGTTCTGCTCTTCATCACCGTCGTCATCAACTACATGGACCGGGCGAACCTGTCCATCGCAATGCCGGCACTGTCCCAGGAATTTGGTCTCACCACAGGTCAGCAGGGTCTGCTGCTCTCTGCGTTCGGCTGGACCTATGCGGCAATGCAGCTGCCCGGCGGGTGGCTCGTCGACCGCGTGCGACCACGCGTGCTCTATGCCTCGTGCCTCGTCCTGTGGTCTCTGGCCACACTGTTCATGGGAATGTCCGGCGGATTCGTCGCCCTCATCATCCTCAGGCTTATGGTCGGTGGGTTCGAAGCGCCGGCCTATCCGATCAACAACAAGGTGGCCACGGCCTGGTTCCCTGAGCGTGAACGCGGACGAGTCATCGCCTTCTACACGTCGGGGCAGTTCATCGGACTCGCACTGCTCACCCCGGTGCTGTCGTGGCTGCAGACGGTGCTCACCTGGCATTGGGTGTTCATCCTCACCGGTGTCGTCGGCATCATCTGGGCGTCGATCTGGTGGTTCGTCTACCGCGAGCCGCGCGACAAGTCTGGAGTCAACCATGCCGAGATCGACCTCATTGCCTCTGGCGGGGGATTGGTCGATGTCGAGACGGGTGTGAAGAAGGAGGCCAAGCCGAAGCTCAAGTGGTCCGACGTCAAGGTCGTACTCACCCGGCGGAAGCTCTGGGGAATCTACCTCGGCCAGTTCTGCCTGACATCGACGCTGTGGTTCTTCCTCACCTGGTTCCCGACCTACCTCGTTGACTACCGCGGAATGGACTACATCGAGTCGGGGTTCATGGCCTCTCTGCCGTTCATCGCCGCGCTCGTCGGTGTGCTTCTCTCCGGGTGGGTCTCCGACTTTATGGTGAAGAAGGGGCTGTCACTGGGTACGGCACGGAAGCTGCCGATCATCATCGGCCTGGCGATGACCGTGTTCATGCTCGGCGCCAACTACACGGACTCGTCGGCCCTGGTCATCGTGTTCATGTCGATCGCATTCTTCGGCAACGGCTTCGCCTCGATCACGTGGTCGCTGGTTTCCGCATTGGCGCCGGAACGGTTGTTGGGACTGACCGGCGGTATGTTCAATTTCATCGGCAATTTGTCTTCGATCGCTACTCCGATCGTTATCGGCTTCCTTGTCACCGATATCGACTTCGCACCGGCCTTCGTCTACATGGCCGCGATCACGATCGTGGGCGTGCTGTCGTACGTGTTCCTCGTCGGCAAGGTTGAGCGCGTCGAAGAATGAGGCGTACCGGGCTCGTCTAGAAAATGTGAGCGGGCCGTTACACATTTGGACGATGTGTGAATCTGCAAGCTGCTCGGCATCTCCGAATCCGAACAGTATCCGAGCCTGTCGATGAGCTTCCCGCCATCATGGTCTTCCTGCTGCTCTTCGCCTGGTTCATCGTCATCCAGATGTTCGTCCTCCTCGCGATCGAACTCATCATGCCCTCGGGCACTCTCAGCTCACTCATCCGCAACGCACCGAAGATCCCCACCTGGTACCGCCGCCTCAACCGGCTCGCACAGATCCAGAAGATCCTCATCAAGTTCGGGCTCGCCCGCTACCTCAAACCGAGGATCCCGACCCTGCGAGTGTCCCTGCGCAAGATCGCCGCTACCACCCGAGACGCGCTGGCCGCCTCAGGTGTCACGTTCATCAAGCTCGGCCAGTTCATCGCCACCCGCAGTGACATGATCCCGCACGAATTCGTCGAGGAGTTCTCCACCCTCCAGGCCAGCGTGAAGCCCGTTCCCTTCGCCGAGGTCAAAGATCAGCTCGAGGCCGAATGGGGCCGACCCGTCGCCGAGGTGTTTGCCGAGTTCGATGAGAGACCCTTCGCTGGTGCCTCCGTCGCCCAGGGTCACCGTGCCGTGACCTGGGAAGGCCAGGTTGTGGCGGTGAAGGTGCAAAGGCCGAAGATCCGCAAGCAGGTCCGTGCCGACTGCGATATCGTCCTGACGCTGGCCGAGCGGCTCGATCGCACCACCGACTGGGCGAAGAAGATCGGCATCGGCAAGCTCGCCCGCAGTTTCGTCGACTCCCTCCAGGGTGAACTCGACTACCGGGGCGAGCTCGGTCATATCGAGGCTGTCCGGCTCGCCGATGAGACCGGCCGGTCGACGGCGAAGACCGACTCGACCGTCCATATCCCGCACGTGTATAAGCACCTGTCCGGTGAATTCGTCCTCGTCATGGACCTCGTCGAAGGCGTTCCGTTGTCCCACGCCGCCGAGGTGGTCGACCACCTATCCGACATCGCTCGCCGAGAGATCGCCCAGGACCTCTTCCTCATGGTCGTCCGCCAAGTGCTCGGCATAGGTATCTTCCATGCAGATCTTCATCCCGGCAACATCGTCATCTCGAAAGCGGGCCGAGCGGGGCTTGTCGACTTCGGTGCTGTCGGACGTATTGACAAACGTGACCGCCGAGCCATCGCGCTGCTTCTCATGGCCTTCGACTCCCAAAATTCACAGGCAGCGACGGCCGCGATCCTTGAGCTTCTTGGCACACCGAGTGACGTGAACCTGCGTGAACTCCAGCGCGAGATCGGGCAGATCATGCTGAATACGGCGACGGACTGCCGGGCTCCACCTCCGCCGCACTGTTCGGTGAGCTCATCGACTTCGTCGTCGACTTCGGCTTTCCGATGCCGGCCTCCGTGGCCACGGCCTTCCGGGCGATCAGCACCCTCGGGGGATCGATCACACGTCTCCTCCTTGAACTCAATCTGCTTTCTCTGGTCACCCAGAACGGGAAGACGCTGCTGCGTGAGGTCGGGGGACTGGGCACCGACCGACATGAACTTGCTCTCTACGCGGCCGCGACTGCCCCGCAGATCGCTGAACTGCCCGGACAGCTCTCCCGTATCGCTGGCCACTTGCAGGACGGCACACTCGATGTCGGGACCAGTGGTCTGAACATCTCTACGATCAAGAACCTGCTTGTCTCCACGGTCGAACAGTTCCGTGCGTCGTCGACGATGCCCGGGCTCATGCCTCCGGTGCACCTAGACGGACACGTCTACGTCGACGGAGCCATGGGGGAGGACGGCGGGATCGCTCTCAGCCAGGCTCAGCGCGAGGGCTTCGAGAAGTTCGTCATCGTCCTCACCCAGGAACGCGGGTACAAAAAGGCACCACAACGATTCCCCGCAGTCTTTCGTGGGATCTTTCGCAGGTATCTAGCGCTGGGGGGGGGGGGGAGGCACTGCTGACCAGGTAAAAGCGCTACAACGAGACCCTTGAGCGCAGCTTTGCTCTCGAAGCTGAAGGCAAGGCACACGTATTCGTGCCAGAGCACATGCCTGTCGATAACAGCACTCGTGACCTCTCACGTTTGGCAGCGGCTCACCGGATGGGTCTGTCGCAGGCACGGCGGGAGTTGCCAGCGGTGTGTGAGTTTTTCATGGTCTTCAATGAAACAAGGGACGTCGGACCACAGCCGGGACTGATCACCACAACACAACGACTGTGCAAGTAGGTCCGCTGCATGTGGCAGCGTGTCTTACGAGTCAAGCAAGGTGCAAGCCCTTCGCCAACGACATAGAGGAAGCCAACTACTTCATGTTGACTCGGATAGCGATGTCTACCTAGAACAAAACCGCATCAACTACGAGCCGCTAGCTATAGCGTCAAGAACTCGGACAATGACTGACTGTCGTACCGAAGATCGAGTTTCCCAAACGCCCCTCCAAACTCAGGGTGGACATAGTTTGAGGCTACTCAGATACGGAGAGTATCGCTTGCGAGCCCGGTCCACCAGGAGCAAGCGGCACCGGCAGCGTGGCAAACACTTCGTCCGAGCCGATAAGCCTGTGGAGACTCGCAGGAACAAGATCACGAATCCAGCTAGCAAGAAGATAGACTCGAATGAACTTCAACCAGAGTCCGAACGAAAGCTCCATACATGACACAAGAAGCTCTCCCAGCTGTCGAGCCACCATCCGACAGTCGAGACCGGGTGGATCCGTTTCTTAGGTGGGCTGGTGGCAAGCGTTGGCTTCTGCCAGAAGTTGAGACACTGACTAGCGGACTCCAAATAAATAGATATATTGAACCATTCCTAGGTGGCGGATCAATATTTTTCGGACTCACTTCAACCAAAGATGCGTTACTCTCCGACCTTAACGAAGAGCTTATCGAAGTATATGAACTAGTAAAAAAGGACCCAGATGGTGTCGTCGAGGCATTAGGTGAATACGTCAACACGGCAGAGTGCTATTACAGTGCCCGTTCCAATGTTCCGACCACAAGTCGCCTGCGTGCAGCTCGGTTCATATTCCTTAACCAAACTTCGTACAACGGCATATACAGGGTCAACCTTAACGGGAAGTATAACGTACCGTATGGAAATCGGAAATATGTCAGACCGTTCGATCTTGATGCCGCTAGACGGGTAAGCGCAAAGCTACGAACGGCAGAAATTCGAGCGTTGGACTTCGAGGTCGCAATCGCTGAAGCTGGGCCGGGCGATTTTCTGTTTGTCGACCCGCCTTATACTGTTGCTCATAATAATAATGGCTTTGTAAAATATAATCGCCACTTATTCAATTTCGAAGATCAGCGACGACTTGCTGAGGCGCTGTCTCTAGCGGCAGAACGAGGCGCGAAATTCATCATGACGAACGCAGCGCATAAATCTATAGAAGATCTATTTTCACCCCTTGCGGAACGTAAAGTCGTAACGCGTCAAAATCTAATTGGCGGAAAGAGCGCCAAAAGAGGAAAAGCTGAAGAACTGCTATTCACGAACCTGGATATTTCATGATAGACACCAATAAACTACTAACTGGACGAGAAATTCGGAACGAGCTAAAGAATCGTGCCAATCCGAACTATAGAATGAAGGTACACCAAAGTAGCATAGATCACTATCAGACAGAGGGTTGGGTAGTTGAAAAAGAGCTGACCAAAGACGCCTGGCTACAACTGCCAAAACCTCACGACGTGGCATTCGAGGACCGAGTGTGGGAGATGTGCGCCAAGCTCGGCTTCAAAGTTCTCAACGCCGATAGAGACCTTCGTCTTAAATACGCCAAAGGCGATAATGAGACCAAGCAATTGGATGTCCTTGCAATCGATGACGATGTCATTCTTGTATTTGAGTGCAAGTCATCACAACGAGACCCGGCACCCACTAATGCGTTTAAACAGGAAATCGAGGCGATAAAAGGCTTCCGAACCGGGATCATTGGCAATCTGCGTAAGCACTATCCAAACAGAAAAGTCAAGTTCGTTTTAGCTACGAATAACATAAACGTTACTGATGAGACGATATCTAGGATGAATTCCGCCAACGTATCGTACATGGACGAGGAATCTGTTGATTACTACCTAGAGTTAGCCGCTCACCTTGGAGAGGCTGCGAAATATCAGTTATTGGGCAATATCTTCAAGGGCGAGAAGATAGAAGCAATAAACTCGAAGGTCCCGGCAATACGCGGTAAAATGGGCGGACGCACTTACTATTCTTTTTCGATTGAGCCAGCTCGCCTATTGAAGATAGCATATGTTCTGCATCGAAATAATGCGAACAAGAGTTGGATGCCAACCTATCAGAGAGTCATAAAGAGGAACCGCCTCAAGAAAGTCTCCGACTTCGTTGATTCGGGTGGTGTTTTTCCAAACTCCTTAATTATCAATATTGATAACGGTGGCAAGTCCCTGCGCTTTGAACCATCACACAAAGATAAAGATGATACATCGTCTTCATCGAAGCTCGGAATTTTACATTTGCCACAGAAATATCGTGCAGCTTACGTCATTGACGGCCAGCACCGTCTGTATGGGTTTGCTAACTCCGAACGAGCGGAGACGGAGCTGATTCCAGTAACTGCTTTCGTCGACTTGCCTGGTGAAGATCAATTAGATCTGTTTATGCAAATAAATGAGAATCAGCAGGCCGTACCTAAAAACTTGAGGCTTACGCTGAAGGCAGATCTTGAATGGACAAGTTCAGATAAAAAATCGCAAGCACAAGCCCTTAAACTCCGAGTTGCACAGATGCTTGGCGACAATAAGACTTCAGTGCTTCGCGGCAGGATAATCCTTGGCGAGGAGAAGAGCGATGAGGTTCTTTGTATAACCTTGGATGCTGTGAATCGGGGTATCGCAAGTGGCCGGTACATCGGAGAGTTCACAAAAACTGAAATGCGTAAAGTGGGCAGTTTTTACCGTGGTTCGAATCAAGCAACGGTGCGGCCTTTAGTAGAGTTTTTTGAGCTTTGCTTTGAATTCCTCCGTGATCAGCTTCCAGATCAGTGGCGTGCTGGGAAAGGCGAGGGTGGACTGCTATTTACAAATGCGGGTACAGAAGCTGTGCTCCGACTGATCGGTGATATAGTAGACCACCTGGTATCAAAGTCCACCATTGATCCTCGGGTAGACCCGGCTAAGGACGTGTTTATTCAGGTCCGTCCGATGCTAGGGTATGTCGCGGATTATCTCGGCGAACTTTCGAATGAGGAGATTGTCCAATTCAGAAGTTGGTTCGGCAGCGGCGCTCCAACGAAATATCTAAGACAATTTCAAAGTGCGATTGTAGCCAAAGACTCAGAGTTCAGCCCCGAGGGTTATGACGAGTGGAAGCTTAGTCAAGAGAAAATGTACGATCAAGAGTCGTTGATTATGGTTAGAGATATCGAAGAATATCTTAAGTATGACGTTAGGTCACGTTTAGAGTCTCATTTTGGCGAGAATTGGTTCAAGCTCGGCGTACCTCGCAAGGTCTATCAGTCCGCTTCAACGTTGGCTGCAGATAAGCAGTATGACGCAGCTGACGGAATTGAAATTGATTGGTGGGACTGCATTTTTTTGATTAATTACCGAGATATATTCGTACATGGAAGCAAAGCCAACTGGGACGCCGTATTCAACGATCGCTACACATTCCCCTTGGAACAGACTCACTCGAGCTGGAAAGACCGATCTAAGTGGGTGATTGATTTGAATGAAATTCGGAAAAAGACACATCATGCTGGTGGGACCCCTGTGACCGAAGACGAGTATGAATTCCTGCTCGAACTGCATAATCATTTCGATTTGGGTGGAACGGGAGGCAACAATTAGGTTAGCTTAAATGATTGTTATTGTCCGGAAGTGACGGCAACTGCTTATAGTGCGATCGTTTCTGGGTTAGTTAGCGCGACTGAGTGCTGGGTCTAACAGATTTTACCGCGTGACGTTTTGCAGTTCATGATTGGTTCTTCGCTTCAGTTGTCGGACTGGAGTGTAGAGAAGCGGTATTTGGCAGCACGCGTGTAGAGAAGTAGTTTCTGGTAGCGCGCGTTTACTTAAACGGTAGCAGCAGTGTACGCCGGGTAGCAGCAACCAAACCTGATGAATCACGTATCAGCCGGAGTTGTTCTACGCTGCCATGCCCACCGCCTGTATCCGCGAGAACGGAACGGACTGCCACTGCGCTTGTGACCTGTCGGCGGGTACTCCGCGCGCCGTGTAGTCGACGTTCAGGGATCTAGAAAGAATGTCTAGATCGTCCGGTTCACCAGCAGTTCCACCGAGGAGCTCCTGTGGCATTTGCTTTCGCGATGCAGTTGAGCCCAAGCGTAAGCTGTCCCAAAGCCCGCGGTGCTTGTCGGTGGTGCGCAGCTGATGTTGGTCGTCAGATCCTCGACCGCATACGGCTAGTGAGGTCGGCTATGTACGCAGGGGCAGAATGCCGATTAGGCGCTTTCACATACCCGCACAGCCGCTACCGCTTCATTACACGTGTGCTACCGAATGCCCGTTCTATACAGCACGCGTGGAATGGTCATACAAAGCCCTGAGATCGAGTGTCCCGGAAACGGTGAGATTCATTGTCCGCGATGTGGCGAGGTTACACGCCACTTCGTTACACGGGGGCTACCGAATGCCCCTTCCGAACACCCGGGTCTTCTCGATTCTTTTTGACGCGGCGTTTCTTCGATTTCTGTATAGAGAAGGCGACTCTGCTCGGAGCAAGGGAGCCGAATCCTTCCTGTTTTAGGATGCTCCCGACCGCCTGGATGACTGCAACAAACTAGTTCGCTCTCGATGCATCGATTATGTGTTGATGCAAGGGGGCTGAGAACGTCAGGTTCTCACGCTCAAATGTTCCATTTTGCAGTACCTTGAGCGTCTCAATGCCCTCGCTGCGCCATACATCAATGATGTCATCTCGATCGTCAACTGCAATCACTACTCGATACCGTTCTTGTATTCGTTTTGCGATTTCGGATTTAATCCTATTATCGGGCCTATAGTCATGGTTGGGTCGACAATAAAAGGCGTCAAAAGGTATTTCTTTGTCTTGCAGCCATTTGACGGTTAAGTCGCTCCATTTTTCCTCACGGGCGGTTACTGCTACTATAAAAAGTCCGTTCTCTTTTAGGCGTTGAGCTAATTGCTTTACTTGGGCGTTGGCGGGGCAGTTGCTAGATTCTGAGTGAAAGCGCTTGAAATTGCGCTTGAATCCTTTGGCGTTGTTTGTGTTTTCGACGAAATGCCTTATCGAGCGTACGTCGCAAAGTGTCCCGTCGACGTCAAAGATGGCGGCTTCTGGTTTACGTTTGTGTTTTTTCTTACCGATATCTTCTTGCATATAGCTTCTTTTGTGGCTTATGGGGGCTGGGGGTTTATTACTTTCATTTTTAGGAATAGTAGTTCTTCGCATTCAAAAGATTGCGCCTTGGGTGCCAATATGTAGCGCGCGCTGCAGTATTACCAAAGAGTCTAAGTTTCCGATGTACTGCGTTTCATTCCGGTTTCGTGTGACTGTCGTGCGCTCATGATTATTTCATGGCCAGAACGCCGTCCAACTAAAACTGATTCCAGCCGTTGGGAGTTGGGGTTGAGTTATTTTGCGTATGTTTTTCATGTTTGATCTAGCGGTCAAGGTGTTTGGGGCAGCTTTATCTCGGTCTCGACCGTATCTACTTTGGGTGCCCTGTTGCCATCTACTGTAAGTTGGTTCCTTTAGGGTATGATTGGCGATTATTGTGGTGAATATGTGTTCTAGGTGATTTTCGTGTAGAAAAACGGTATTCGGCAACACCCGCGGAAAGACCCGGGGTGTACCCTCGCTGCATCGTAGATACTGAACCTCACCGCTTCATAGACAACCAATGTTAGAGCTTTGTGCCTCGTCGTGCAGGTCGGGTGGTACCGAATGGCATTTCCGTCCAATTTGCCTATGGTCGTCTTTTTGGTCTTTGAAGCCTCCACTGTCTATTTTCGCCGGTTTGGTGTTTAGTAGGTTCCTCGGGAGAGGAGCACCACCTTCCCGGTCGTCTTCCGCCCCTCCAGCGCACGGTGCGCTTCGGCAGCATCGGCCAGCGCAAACGTGGCGCCGACGCGGAAGTTGAGCCAGCCGTGCTCGACTCCGTTGAACAGCATCGCCGAACGCTTTGCCAGCTCCTCCGAGCTGCGGACGAACCACGCCAGCGACGGACGGGACAGGAAGATGCCGCCTGAGGAATTCAAGCGCTGAATGTCGAACGGCGGCACCTGACCCGACGCCCCGCCGAAGAGCACCATCGACCCCAGCGGCTTGATCGACGCCAACGACGCATCGAACGTGTCCTTGCCGACCCCGTCATACGCCACATCGACGCCCTCGCCGTCGGTGAGCTCCTTGACCTTCGCCGTGATGTCGACGCCCTCACCGTAGAGGAAGACATTATCGGCCCCGGCCTTGCGGGCCAGCTCCGCCTTCTCCTCGGTGCTCACCGTCGAGATGACATTGCCGCCCAGGTGCTTGATGATCTGAGTCAGCAGCAGCCCGACACCACCGGCACCCGCATGGACGAGCGCCGTCTGGCCCGGCTTGATCTCGTGCGAACTCGTCGCCAGGTACTGGGCAGTCAGTCCCTGCAGCGGCATCGCCGCAGCAACCTCGGCGGACACCCCCTCCGGCACCCGCAGCAGGTTATCCGTGTTCACGACGACCTGCGTCGCATACGAACCCGGGCCTTCGTGCCAGGCGACGCGGTCGCCGACCTGCCAGGACTCGACACCCTCGCCCACCTCGGCGATCCGACCCGTGCCCTCGGACCCGACGATATGAGGGTACTCCATGGGATACACGCCCGATCGACGATACGTATCGATGAAGTTCACACCCGCCGCCTCGACATCGACGAGCACCTCGCCAGCCCCCGGCTTCGGGGTCGGAACCTCGCCGAACTCGAGTACCTCGGGTCCACCAGCCTGCATCGCACGCACTGCCTGGGTCATCACGCCTCCTGCATATAAATTAATTGCCTGGTATGGTTATACATATGAACGATCTTACGGTTGCCGTCTCCGGTGCCACCGGATATGCCGGGGGAGAGGTCCTCCGGCTGCTGAGCACTCACCCCCACTTGAACGTCACGACGGTGTGCGGACATTCCACCGCGGGTGAGAAGCTCGGCCGACATCAACCCCATCTTCCCCGATTCTCTGACCTCGTGGTCCAGGAGTCCACCGCCGAGGTGCTCGCCGGCCACGATGTCGTCGTCCTCGCGCTCCCGCACGGTCAGTCCGGACAGATCGCCTCCGAACTCGAATCCACGAGCCCAGACACCCTCATCGTCGACCTCGCCGCCGACCACCGCCTCATCAGCGCCGCCGCCTGGGAGAAGTTCTACGGCTCCGACCACCAGGGCACCTGGACCTACGGTCTGCCCGAGCTGCTCACCGCCGACGGCACGAAACAACGCGAAGCACTGAAGTCCACGAAACGCATCGCCGTGCCCGGCTGCAACGTCACCGCGGTGACGCTCGGGCTCGCACCGCTCATCCAAGCCGGGTTTGCTGCCCCCGCCGGGCTCAACGCGGTGCTCGCCAACGGCGTCTCCGGGGCGGGTAAGGCGCTCAAGCCTCACCTCACCGCTGCTGAGATCCTTGGCAATGCCTCGCCTTACGGCACCGGCGGCACCCACCGGCATGTGCCCGAGATCGAACAGAACCTCAACGGAGTCCTCGGCGCCGACGCCGCCGACGGACCCACCCGAATCTCCTTCACCCCCACGCTCGTGCCCATGGCCCGCGGAATCCTCGCGACCATCACCGCCGACGCCGGGGAAACAGCACCGCGCACGGCCGAAGGACTCCTCGACGCCGCCGCACTCAAGGACCAGCTGGCCGCGGCTTTCGCTCAGACCTACGGCGACGAACCCTTCGTCCGGGTCCTGCCCGAGGGCCAGTGGCCGCAGACCGCCGCCACCACGGGATCGAACGTCGCGCAGATCCAGTTCACCGTCGACGAACGCGCGGAGAAGATCCTCGTCGTCGTGGCACTCGACAACCTGGTGCGCGGCACGGCCGGACAAGCCATCCAATCCATCCACCTGGCCCTCGGTCTCGACGAGGTCACCGCACTTCCCCTCGAAGGAGTCGCCCCATGAGCGTGACCGCACCACTCGGCTTCACCGCCGCCGGACTCACCGCCGGACTCAAGCCCTCTGGCACCAAAGACCTCTCCCTGGTCATCAACAACGGCCCCGACACCGCCGTCGCCGCCGTCTATACCTCCAACCGCTGCAAGGCCAACCCCGTCCTCTGGTCCCAGAAGGCCTCGGCCAACGGGCAGGCCCGCGCCGTCGTCCTCAACTCCGGAGGAGCGAACTGCTACACCGGCGACTTCGGCTACGAGACAACTACGCTGACCGCGCAGACCACTGCCGAACTCCTCACCGAGACCGGCACCGACACCCCGGCCGAGGATGTCCTCGTCTGCTCGACCGGACTCATCGGCGTCGGCGGCCAGGACTTCCGCGACTCCATCGTGGGCAACCTCGCCCCGCTCGTTGCGGCTGCCGACACCAGCGTCGAAGCTGGTCAGTCCGCCGCCGAGGCGATCATGACCACCGACACCGTCGCGAAGACCGCTAGCCGCACCGGTTCCACCGGGTTCACCATCGGCGGCATGGCCAAAGGTGCGGGCATGCTCGCCCCCGGTTTGGCCACGATGCTCGTCGTCATCACCACCGACGCAAAACTCGACCAGACCGTGCTCGTCGAGGCACTGCGTGCCTCGACGAGCCAGTCCTTCGACCGCCTCGACACTGACGGATGCATGTCGACGAACGACACTGTCATCCTCATGTCCTCCGGCGCACACGACGCCGATGTCGACGCGGAAGAATTCACCACCCTACTCAAAGACGTCTGCCTCGACCTCATGCACCAACTCCACGTCGATGCCGAAGGTGCGCACCACGACATCGCGATCACCACTCGCGGCGCAGCCAGCGAGAAAGACGCGGTCGAAGTCTCCCGCTCCGTGGCCAGGTCGGCCCTGTTCAAGGCTGCGATCTTCGGGGAGGACCCGAACTGGGGCCGCGTCGTCGCTCAGGTGGGAACCACCTCGGCGGATTTCGATCCCACGAAGATCGACGTGATCATCAACGGCGTCCAGGTGTGCACGGCCTCCGGTCCCGACGAAGACCCCACGAACGTCACGTTCGACCGCACTGTCGACGTCACCATCGACCTCCACGCCGGCGACGACATCGCCACCGTGTGGACCTCGGACCTCACCCACGACTACGTCGAAGAGAACAGCGCCTACTCCTCATGAACAGCCCCGTAGACATGTCCACGAAATCCACGGCCGCCCGGCTCGCAGCCGCCCAGGTCAAGGCCGAAGCCCTGACCGAAGCACTGCCGTGGATCAAAACCTTCGCCGGCGCCACGATCGTCATCAAATACGGCGGCAACGCCATGATCTCCCCGGAGCTGCAGCAGTCCTTCGCCGATGACATCGCGTTCCTCCGCTTCGCCGGCATCCGCCCCGTCGTCGTCCACGGCGGCGGCCCCCAGATCTCAGCCATGCTCAAGCGCCTGGGCATCGAGTCCGAGTTCAAGGCCGGGCAACGGGTGACCACTGAAGAAGCCGCCGAGGTCATCCGGATGGTGCTGTCCGGCCAGGTCAACCGCGATATCGTGTCCCGGATCAACCAGAACGGCGACGCCGCGATCGGTCTGTCCGGTGAAGACGCGGACCTCCTCCTCGCGCACAAAACCACCGCCGAGGTGGACGGAGAGACAATCGACCTCGGCCGAGTGGGCGAGATCGCCCAGGTCAACACCACCGTGCTCACCGAACTCCTCGACGCCGGCCGAGTCCCCGTCATCTGCTCCATCGCTTCCGAGATCGGGGGAGAGGCGGGGAAGCCGCTCAACATCAACGCGGACCTGGCCGCCTCGGCGGTGGCGAAAGCCCTCAAAGCACACAAACTCATCATGCTCACCGATGTGCCCGGCCTCTACGCGAACTGGCCGGACACGTCCTCGCTCATCTCCCGCATCGACCCGAATAAGCTGCGCGAACTCCTGCCGTCGCTCGATTCGGGGATGATCCCGAAGATGACCGCGGCGCTCGAGGCGATCGAGCACGGGGTCAAGCAGGCCCACATCATCGACGGCCGGATGGCGCATTCCCTCCTCCTCGAGGTCTTCACCTCGGAGGGCATCGGCACCATGGTCGAAGACACCATCGTCGAACCCGCACCGCTGGGCGACGGGCACAAAGGAACACAGGAGGACGACAATGAGTGAAGCCACGCACCAGCAAGCCACAACGGACCAGGCACAGACCTGGCGCGATGACTTCTCCCGCGTCCTCTCCCCGGTGTTCGGGTCCCCGCAGCTCGACATCGTGCGCGGTGAAGGCTCCTATGTGTGGGATGCGGCGGGCAAGAAATACCTCGACCTGCTCGCCGGCATCGCCGTCAACGCCCTGGGCCACTGCCACCCTGCATGGGTCAACGCCATCACCGAGCAGGCCTCGACGCTCGGCCACATCTCGAACTTCTTCACCTCGCCGCCCCAGATCGGCTTGGCCGAGAAACTCCACGAAGTCCTCGATCTGCCCGCCGGGTCCGCCGTGTTCTTCTCGAACTCCGGCACCGAAGCCAACGAGGCGGCCTTCAAGATGGCCCGCCGCGCCGGGGGAGGGGGACGTCCATTCATCATCGCCGTCGAGGGCGCCTTCCACGGCCGCACCATGGGATCACTGGCGCTGACGGCGAAGGAAGCCTACCGCGAACCCTTCGCTCCGGGCGTCCCCGGCGTCGTGCACGTGCCCTATGGGGATGTCGAGGCACTGGCCGCAGCGATCAACGACAACACCGCCGCCGTTTTCATCGAACCCATCCAAGGCGAAGTCGGCGTGCGCAAGCACCCGGAAGGCTATCTCAAGGCCGCCCGCGAACTGACGACGAAGGTCGGGGCGCTTCTCGTCCTTGATGAGGTGCAGTCAGGCATTGGGCGCACCGGATACTGGTTCGCCCACCAGGACTGGTCGATCGGCGAAGGCGTC
Source organism: Brevibacterium sediminis (assembly GCF_024895295.1). Lineage (NCBI taxonomy): Bacteria > Bacillati > Actinomycetota > Actinomycetes > Micrococcales > Brevibacteriaceae > Brevibacterium > Brevibacterium sediminis. Next base: position 146,101 of record NZ_JAHQRN010000009.1, read on the forward strand.
GTCCCGGACATCATCACCTCGGCGAAGGGCCTCGGCGGCGGCATGCCGATCGGCGCGACCATCACCGTCGGTGACGCGAACACGAAGCTGCTCGAGGCCGGTCAGCACGGCACGACCTTCGGCGGCAACCCGATCGCCTGCGCGGCAGGGCTCGCGGTGCTCGAGACCATCGAGAAGGACGGGCTGCTCGACCATGCTCTCGACGTCAATGACTGGCTGACACCGCAACTTACCGCCATTGACGGCATCGGCGAGATCACCGGTCAGGGACTGCTCATCGGCATCGGACTGCTGCCGAGTGTCGCAGACGAGATCCCGGATTCGAAGGCCGTCGCGGCCCGCGCACTCGAAGCCGGGTTCATCATCAACCCCGTCGCTCCGGGGCGCCTGCGCCTCGCCCCGCCGTTGACGATCACCACCGACGAGCTCACCCCGTTCATCGACGCCCTGCCCGGACTCATCACCGGCTGAGCCGCGAACTCAGCCGCCCCGCGAACCCGGCACGAATGACAAGCCAGCATTCGCACGGAACGGCGGACCACCTCGGCGCCGGCATCACCCCACCCAGACTTTCGAAGGACACGTTATGACACGCCACTTCCTCAAGGACACGGACCTCAGTCCGGCCGAGCAGGCCGAGGTCCTCGACCTCGCCGTCGAGCTCAAGGCCGCCCCCTACTCGCGGACCCCGCTGGCCGGCCCGCAGACCGCCGCTGTCATCTTCGACAAGACCTCGACGCGCACCCGTGTGTCGTTCGCCGCCGGCATCGCCGCGCTCGGGGGGCAGCCCCTCCTCATCAACCCCGGTGAGGCACAGCTCGGGCACAAGGAATCCATCGCCGACACCGCCCAGGTGATGTCCCGGATGGTCTCCACGATCATCTGGCGCACCTACGCCCAGGCCGGCCTCGAAGAGATGGCCGAGCACTCCTCCGTGCCCGTCATCAACTCCCTGTCCGATGACTTCCACCCCTGCCAGATCCTGGCCGACCTGCTCACCATCCGCGAACACCGCGGCGACGTCAAGGGCCAGACCATGACGTACTACGGCGACGGGGCGAACAATATGGCCAACTCCTACGCCCTCGGCGGAGTCAACGCCGGAATGCACGTGCGCATCGCCGCCCCCGAAGGCTTCCAGCCCGCCGCCGCGATCGTCGCCGAAGCCGAAGCCCTCGCCGCTCAGACCGGCGGATCGCTCACCGTCACCGACGACCCCGTGGCCGCCGCCACCGGTGCCGACGTCCTCGTCACCGACACCTGGGTGTCCATGGGCCAAGAGGCCGCCGGCCGCGACGACGAGGCCTCGCCGTTCACGAAGTTCCAGGTCAACCAGGAACTCATGAACCTTGGCAACGACGCGATCTTCCTCCACTGCCTGCCCGCCTACCGCGGCAAAGAGGTCACGGCCGAGGTCATCGACGGCCCCGCCTCGGTGGTCTTCGACGAAGCCGAGAACCGCCTCCACGCGCAGAAGGCACTCATGACCTTCCTCCTGGAGCGATGATGGCCGAGACGAATAACAGTGCACCGCTGACGAAGACCGCCCGACAGCAGAAGATCATCGATCTCATCACACGCCAGTCCGTGCGGTCCCAGATCGAACTCGCCGAGGCGCTCGCGACGCAGGGCATCACCGTCACCCAGGCGACACTGTCGCGCGACCTCGCCGAGGTGGGGGCCGTGAAGATCCGGTCCACCGCGGGATCCGTGTACGCCGTTCCCGGTGAGGGCGGGGACCGGTCCCTGCAGCAGTCGACGGGGGAGAGCCTTGACGCGAAGCTGCCGCGGATCCTCGAAGAGCTGCTGGTCTCCGCGGTGTCTCAGGACAATACGGTCGTGCTGCGTACCCCGCCGGGAGCCGCGCAGTATCTAGCTTCAGCGATCGACCGGTCGTCGATGGTCGGGATCTTCGGCACCCTCGCCGGGGACGACACCGTGCTTGTCATCGCCGATGCCGCGGTCGGGGGAGCGGCCTTGGCCGAGACCTTCCTCGAATACGCGGCGGGCGGGCTGGCCGAGGGGTGAGCCTCTGTCGGTGGGCCCTGGAACTGGGCGCGCCGCCTCGGTGGGGATTCCACGGGACGGACGGCCGCCTCGGCGAGGGAAAACTGGAACAATGACAACTGAGTTTCATCATTTCAATGAACGGGCCGGCGCATCCGTGCTGGTGGGAAAGGACGATCTGTGAGCGAACGACTGAGCCTGTGGGGCGGACGATTCTCCGACGGTCCGGCCGATGCGCTAGCCGCGCTGAGCAAGTCCACGGACTTCGACTGGCGCCTGGCGAAGTACGACATCGCGGGATCCAAGGCCCACGCGAAGGTCCTTCACCACGCGGGACTGCTCACCGATGACGAGCTGTCCGGAATGCATTCGGCTCTCGACGAGCTGCTGCGTCGGGTGGACGCCGGCGAATACGTCGCGGCCGAATCCGATGAGGATGTGCATTCGTCGTTGGAGCGCGGGCTCATAGAGATCGCCGGACCCGAGCTCGGTGGGAAGCTGCGTGCCGGGCGGTCCCGCAATGACCAGATCGCGACGATGGGTCGGATGTACCTGCGCGACCATGCTCGTGAGGTCGCCGGTCTCGTGCTCGACACCGTCGAGGTGCTCATCGCTCAGGCGGAAGAGCATCCCGAAGCACCGATGCCCGGTCGCACACATCTCCAGCACGCACAGCCAGTGCTGCTGGCTCACCATCTGCTCGCTCATGCATGGCCGCTGCTGCGCGACGTCGCCCGCTTCGTCGATTTCGATGCGCGGGCGGGAGTCTCTGCGTATGGTTCGGGTGCTCTGGCCGGGTCGTCGTTGGGGCTCGATCCGCAGGCTGTGGCCGCGGACCTCGGGTTCAACGATTCGGTGGAGAATTCCATCGACGGCACGGCCTCGCGCGATGTCTTCGCCGAGTATCTGTTCATCACGACGATGATCGGCATCGATCTTTCGCGTCTGTCCGAGGAGGTCATCGCATGGGCGACGAAGGAGTTCTCTTTCGTCACTCTGCATGATGCGTATTCGACCGGGTCGTCGATCATGCCGCAGAAGAAGAACCCGGACGTTGCGGAGCTCACTCGTGGCAAGTCCGGTCGGCTCATCGGTGATCTTACCGGTCTGCTGTCGACGCTCAAGGCGCTGCCGTTGGCGTACAACCGGGATCTGCAGGAGGACAAGGAGCCGGTTTTCGACGCCACCGATACTCTCGAGCTGCTGCTGCCGGCGTTCACCGGGATGGTGGCGACACTGAAGTTCGATACCGAGCGGATGGCCTACCTGGCGCCTCGCGGATTCGCGCTGGCCACGGACATCGCCGAGTGGCTCGTGCGTGAGGGTGTGCCGTTCCGTGTGGCTCATGAGCTCTCGGGCGCGTGCGTGCAGCTGGCCGAGTCGCGGGACGTCGAGCTGTGGGATCTCTCCGATGAGGACTTCGCGGGGATTTCACCGCACCTGACGCCGGCGGTGCGTGAGGTGCTGACAACGCTGGGTTCGATCGACTCACGCAACGGCAAGGGCGGCACGGCTCGCTCGGCCGTCGATCAGCAGATTGCGAATGCGAAGGCCGAGGTCACACGCCTGCGTGAGTTCGCAGGGTCGGCTCGCAGCGTGTAAGTTTCTCGTCCCTGCGACCGATGCTTCCGGTCGGCTGCTCGGAACTGTGTCAGCGGTGCTCTGATCGTTCGGCGATCGGAGCACCGTCCGTCTTTCGTGACTGTGTTGTGCGCTGCTCGCGGCCGACCGCGAGTTTTCGGAAGCTGATGTTCCGGCCTAGCGCTACGTCCGCTTCGGTTTTCGGCTCTGGCGGTTCCATCGGTGGGGATCGGTCTCAGCTGCAGTCCTACGAAGGATGTCGAGGGCTGCAGTGAGCTTCTTCGACAACCGCGCTCCGGCCATCGTCACTCCCACGATCGTGTTGGAGAATTCCAGATTCGTCACCGGCAGATATCGCACTGGCATGCCCTGAAAGGTCAGGGTGTCAGGGTGAGGAACAGCGTTGGCCAGGGAGAAGCCGAGCCCTAGACCTACCATCGACCTGATTGTCTCCGCATTGGGGATCAACCATCGTACAGATGGCTCAAAACCGATTCCGCGGATCTGACTGATCAAGAGGTCCGCGGTCGGCGGAGAATCGAGCAGGATGAGCGGGTCGTCGATGAGCTCGGCGATATCGACGCCGTCCTGGTCTGCTGCAGGATGATCCGCAGAGACGATGGCATGCAGCTGCACCTCGGCGAGGTCGTGCCTGGTCACTCCCTCGATCTGGATCTGCTTGCGGTACATGACAGCAACATCGACTTCGCCATTGAGAACCATCTGCTGAACGGTCAACGGATGGGCTTCGACAAAGCTGACGTCAACCTGTGGGTGGTGTTTGATGAACTGGGCAGCCGTTGCTGGAAGCATCCGTGGGCCCGCCGTCGGTATGCAACCGATGCGCAAGGGTCCCTGTAAGGCAGCCGACTCGTCGTTAAGAGATTCCACAGCGTCCGAGACATTAGACAGGATCTCTCTGGCGCGAACTCCGAATTCCCTGCCAGCGCTCGTCGGGCGGGCACGCCGAGCCGGACCACGCGCAATGAGCGTGACTTTGAGCTGCTTTTCGAGTTGGGCGAGAGCCGCAGAAACCGTCGCCTGTGACACTCGGCAATCTTTTGCCGCGTCGCTCACCGAACCGCGATCGAGAACGGCGAGAAAATACTCGAGCTGGCGGAGTGTGAGGTCAGTCATAGCCAGAGTCTATATTGAAGCCAGTAAAAATTTGCTTTTCTTTTTGATGTCAACGGGAAAGACTGAGGAGGTCAAAGACGCAACAACGTGAAAGTGCCGGGTAATGAACGATTCGAAGATGAAAGCAGTCACCCTGGGAACCGCAGGTGGCCCGCGATGGTGGAAGGGCGATTCCAAGGATCGAGCGGGTATCTCAACCGCGATCGTCGTTGAGGATCGTTTCTATCTCGTGGACGCCGGGCACGGCGTCGGGCGTCGCATTCGTCAGGCTGGCCTCGAGCTTGTTGATCTGGGCGGTATCTTCATCACTCACCTGCATTCTGATCACACCATCGACCTGCCGTCACTTGTGGTGTTCGGCATGCATGAGCTCCAGCAGAGAGCCGACAATCCGGTTCCCCTCCTCGGCCCCGGCGATCGCGGCGCGTTGCCTCCGATCTCTCCGCGGGCAATCGTCCCGCCTCGACCTGTGGCACCTGCGAACCCCACCCCTGGCATCGCCGACATGTTCACAAGTATCGTCGGGGCGTTTGCCACAGACCTCAACGACCGCGTGCTCGATTCGCTGCGTCCGTCACCTGAAGCTCTCTTCGACCCCCGCGACATCGAGATCCCAGAGGGCATCGGATATCACCCGAACACGGCTGCGACTCCGGAAATGCAGCCTTTCGTCATCTTCCAGGATGATCTTGTCACCGTGACTGCGATCCTCGTCGAACATCCGCCCGTGGCACCAGCCTTCGCCTTCAGGTTCGACAGCGAGCACGGCTCGGTGACCATTTCGGGCGATACCTGCGAAACCGACAACCTCGTCAGACTTGCGCAGGGAACGGACCTGCTTCTCCACGAAGCGATCGACTTCGATTGGGTCGACCAGATGTATGCGCACCGTGACGACGATGAGGGCAGCGCCTCGCGCGACCACCATTACAAGTCACATACCTCGGTCAATGGGGCTATTCGCATTGCCTCGGCGGCACAGGTTCGTGCACTGGCCCTGCACCACCTTGTTCCCGGGTCCGCCGATGACACCGTCTGGCACAAGGGACACACCGGATTCGATGGAACATTCCTGGTTCCAGAAGACCTCGACACCATCAACATCACCACAGCTGCACAAGCCGCGATGAGGAGCTGAAGCAACGATGAATGACAACAAAGACGTTGTTGACAAGGACGGTCTCCAGACCTCCCTGAAGACGCCGGAGATGCGACGAATCCTCACCTCGAGCTTCGTCGGCTCGGCAATCGAGTTCTACGATTTCATCCTGTATGCAACGGCGTCCTCGATTGTGTTCGCAAATCTGTTCTTTGCAGGACTCGGGCCGGGACTGTCGCTGTTCGCCTCATTCAGCACTTTGGCGGCCGGCTATCTGGCTAGGCCTCTCGGCGGAGTGATCTTCGGCCACTTCGGCGACAAGGTGGGGCGCAAGAAAGCATTGATCGTTTCCATGGTGATGATGGGAGCCGTCACCGTGATCATCGGCCTCATGCCGCCGACTGCGTCAATTGGGATGGTCGCACCCGCGTCCCTGTTCACCCTTCGGATCATCCAAGGCATCGCCGTGGGCGGAGAATGGGGCGGAGCTGCGCTCATGGCACTCGAGCACGCGCCGAAGGCCCGGCGCGGGCTGGCTGCGGCGTTCGCCAATGCCGGTGGTCCGGCGGGAGCGATCCTGGCGACGCTCATTCTGTCACTGACTGCGACGCTCACCGGGGACAACTTTGTGACGTGGGGCTGGCGTCTGCCTTTCCTGCTCTCTGCAATCCTCATCGTCGTTGGACTTATCATTCGTCTCAAAGTCAGTGAAACACCTGCCTTCCAACAGCTCGAAGAAGAGAGCGAAGAGAGGAAGGTCCCGCTGCTCACCGTGTTCAAGAACTACAAGCGCCAGGTGGTGATCGCTCTCTTCGCTACGATGACCATCTATGTCACTCAGGGCCTGACGACGGTCTGGGGAGTGTCAGTCGCAGTCGCAGCAGGTGAGGACAAATCCGATGTCCTCAACTGGAAGGCCGTCGGAGCGTTGACGACCCTGATCGTCACCTTCATCGTCGCCCGACTCAGCGACAGGATCGGGCGCAAACGTTCTCTCGTCGGTGCCCATGTCGTGGCCGCGGTCCTCGCGGTTCCGATCGTGCTGCTCATCGTCAGTGGAGAGCTCAACCAGTATGCAGCCGCAATCATTCTCGGCAATGGAATCGTCCAGGGCTTGTGCTATGGACCTATCGCGGCCTATGTCTCGGAGCTCTTCCCTCCAGCAGTGAGATACACCGGTGCGTCCGTCGGCTATCAGCTCGCTGCAGCGCTTGGAGCGGGACTCTCGCCGATGATCGCGTCCGCTCTAATCTTGGTGCCGGGCGTCGGCTCCTACCTCATCGGAGGGGTCTGGGCACTCTTCGCCGTAGTCGGGGCGATTGCTGTAATGGCGAGCCGTCCCTTTTCAGAGAGTGCCCCGAATCCAGCGGCATCAGTCGCAGAACTCGACATCGAGCCAGTTGCTCAGACTCACGGCAAATAGATTCGTCAGTCTGCGCCGGCCGACAGCCGAGTGATCTGAGCGTTGATGTATCTCTGCTCAGGGACGTTCGTGCACAGTCTGCTGGCGGTCCGGTAGGCAGTCAGTGCCTCGGCGGAATCTCCGAGGGCCTCCAGTATCGGTGCTCGGACGGCATGCAGTCGGTGACTTCGGCTCATGCGCTTGTCAGCGAGGAGTGGCTCGAGCATCTCCAGGGCGGCGCGGGATCCGTGGACCTCACTTACGGCCACCGCGTAGTTGAGGGTGACAGTCGGCGACGGTGCAACGCGCGCGAGCATCGAGTAGAGCTTGACGATCTGAGCCCAGTCGGTCTCCTCCCAGGTCGCTGCCTCTGAATGCACCGCCGAGATGGCAGCCTGCAGCTGGTAGGCCCCGACAGGTCCGGTTGGGAGTGCGGCTTCCAGAAGGCGGACTCCCTCGGAGATCAGCGTCGAATTCCACCGCTTGCGGTCCTGATTGCGCAGAGTCACCAACTCACCGGCATGGGTCCTGCGGCCCGGTCGGCGTGCCTCGCTGAGGAGCATGAGCGCAAGCAATCCCGCAGTCTCGGTCTCATCGGGCAGTGCTGCATGAAGCAGACGAGCCAGCCTGATGGCCTCGTCCGTGACCGCTTGGTCGAATAGGTCGTCACTGTTCGGGCGACTGTGACCGGCGGTGTACATGAGGTAGAGGGCATGGAGCATCGCGGGAAGCCGCTCGGTCGTAGTCTCTGGACGCGGGAAGTGCCGACCGTTCTCATCGATCGTGGACTTGGCTCTGCTGATTCTCTGTCCCGCAGTGGCGGACGGAATGAGATACAGGGCGGCGATCTGGTTCGTGCTCAAGCCGAGGACGGCCCGCAAGGTCAAGGTCACCTGAGCCTCGGAACTGAGCGACGGATGACAACACAGAGCGAGGACCTGAAGTGAGGAATCACGGTTCTCAAGGGCCACCTCGGCGATGACAATCTGATCGGGGCGATCACGTGCGAACATTCTCCGCTCGCGTTCGAGTCGCGCGCCGTCCTGACGCTTGACATCGATGAGGCGACGGGACGCGACCCGCAGCAGCCAGCCTCGGGGTTTGTCCGGCACACCTTTCGTCGGCCACTGCTGGGATGCTTCGAACAGTGCTTCCTGAACGGCGTCCTCGCACGCGGCGAAGTCACCGAATCGCCTCATCAGAGCAGCGAGGATGTGCGGCGACTCGCGGCGCCACACATCCTCACTGGTCGTCATCGTCATTCTCCGTCGTCACCGAAGACCATGATCGGTCGCAGCTCGACGGTCTCCCCGGGGCCGGCGAATCGGGCGGCGATTTCCTCGGCGCGTTCCTGCGATTCGACGTCGATCTTGAAGAACCCAGCGAGGTGCTCTTTCGACTCCGCGTAGGGGCCGTCGTTCGATGTCGGCTCACCGGCCTTCCACCGGTAAAGCGTGGAGGTTGCGGGGTCGCCCAGAGCCTCGCCGCCGACCAGTTCGCCTCGCTCCTGAAGTTCGCCCAGGAGTTTCTCGAAGTCAGCATCCAACTTTTCCCGCTCTTCTTTGGGCAGGGCCTGTACCTCGGCAACATAGTCGCCGGTGGGGTGACCCCAAGGCTGGGGATTCGAGTGGATGAGAATGACGTACTTCATTGTTCTGCCTTTCGTCGAGGGCCGCCTCTCGGCCCTTCTAGTGTGACATCGGAGCTGAAGTGAAGATTTCGACAGCTGGGCGATACTTTTTCTGGCATCCGCTTTCAAGGTATGGCTCCAGTGATGTCATCGCGGCAACTATCGATGAGGGAAACTCTGCGGTCTCGGACCAAGGGCACGGCCGCCTCGGCGACCACGTAGAATTGACCCCGTCGGCTCCGCGCCGGCACAGACCACAGATTCGAAAGGACCGAAGTGACCGACATCTTCAGCGAACTCAAGGCCCGCGGGCTCGTCGCAGTATCTACTGACGAGACCGCCCTGCAGAAAGCCCTGGCCGAGGAGTCGCTGACCTATTATGTCGGTTTCGATCCGACGGCCCCGAGCCTGCACATGGGCAACCTCGTGCAGCTGCTCACCGCCGCCCGCCTCCAGCGGGCCGGACACAACCCGCTCGCCCTCGTCGGCGGCGCCACCGGCCTCATCGGCGACCCGCGCATGTCGGGGGAGCGGACGCTCAACCCGCGTGAGGTCGTCGAGGAGTGGGTGGCGAAGATCCGCGCTCAGGTCGAGAAGTTCCTCGATTTCGATGGCCCCCATGCCGCGCAGATCGTCAACAACCTCGACTGGACCTCGCAGCTGTCGGCCATCGACTTCCTCCGCGACATCGGCAAGCACTTCCCGGTCAACCGGATGCTCGCGAAGGAATCCGTCTCCGCTCGCCTCAACAGCGAAGCCGGCATCTCCTTCACCGAGTTCTCGTACCAGATCCTCCAGGGCAACGACTACCTCGAGCTCAATCGCCGCTACGGCTGCTCCCTGCAGACCGGTGGCTCCGACCAGTGGGGCAACCTGACCTCGGGCGTCGACCTCATCCGCCGCGTCGAGCAGAAGTCCGTCCATGCCCTGGCGACCCCGCTGATCACGAAGGCTGACGGTACGAAGTTCGGCAAGACCGAATCCGGCACCGTATGGCTCGATTCGTCGCTGACCAGCCCGTACGCGTTCAGCCAGTTCTGGCTCAACGCCGACGACCGCGACGTGGTGAAGTACCTCAAGGTGTTCTCGCTGCGCCCGCTCGAGGAGATCGAAGCCATCGAAGCCGAGTTCACCGCTGCCCCGCACACCCGTGTGGCGCAGAAGGCCCTCGCCGAGGATGTCACGACCTTGGTCCACGGACGCCAGGCTTACGAACAGGCCATCGCCGCGGCCTCCGCCCTCTTCGGCGGGGGAGAGCTCGCCGGTCTCGATGCCTCGACGCTGGGTGCCGCAACTTCCGAGCTGCCGCGTGGTGAGGTGTCGGCGACCCAGCTGGCCGAAGGCCTGCCTGTTGCTGATGCGTTCGTCACGGCCGGCATCGTCAAGTCCAAGGGCGAGGCTCGTCGCGCCATCAAGGATGGGGGAGCGTACGTCAACAACGTCAAGGTCGCCGACCAGGAGCAGACTCTGACTTCCGATGATGTGCTCTCGACAGAAGCTGGAGGAGTCGTCCTCCTGCGCCGAGGCAAGAAGACCCTGGGTGCTGTCGACATCGTCGGCTGAGCAACCTCCGTCACTGATAATGCCGTGTCCTCCGCTCCCGGAGGGCGCGGCATTGTCGTATTCACTCCGGTTAGGCCCGTTCGACAATGGGAAACCTTGTCACCCGCGAATACAAAAAGCCGAGTTGTAGAGGCGGCTTCAGCGGCAGCTTTGCGGCCAACGGAACGCGGTCAATCAGCGTGCGCTCTGGCAGACTGCGGTCAACCGTATCGCCGATGTGGGGGCATCACCATGGAAAAGCATGCGGTCATCGAGCAGACTGGCAGATGACGGACAACCGAACGAATACCGACTGACGAACGCACGAGGAGATCATGCGCACTCTGCTCAACATCATCTGGTTCATCTTCTCCGGCCTCTGGCTGGCACTCGGATACTGGGCCGCCGGCATCATCGCCTGCATCTTCATTGTCACCATCCCGTGGGGCATCGCGTCATTCCGCATCGGCAACTACGCACTCTGGCCCTTCGGCCGCGAGGTCATCGAAACCCGCCCGGCCGGTGTGGCGACCACCCTGGGCAACATCATCTGGCTCATCGTCGCCGGCGTCTGGCTCGCCATCGGACACGTCGTCACGTCGATCCCGCTGTTCATCTCGATCATCGGCATCCCGCTCGGCTGGGCGAACATCAAACTCATCCCCGTCTCGCTCATGCCGCTGGGCAAGCAGATCGTCGACAGCGACCGGCTGATGCCCGGCTACCGCGGAGCCTGAGTCACCGCTTTAGGAGCTCTGCTCTTCGAGTTCCTCGAGAGAGATGCGGCCTTGGCGTACTGCCCAGAGCACGCGGCGAGTGCGCACGATTCGGGGCAGGGTAATGATCAGCAGTCCGCCGAGCATGTTGAACGGGATCACGATTCCGAACCACTGCAGGAAATCGAGAATCGAAATGTCCGCGCCCGTCATCATGGCGGCGAAGATGACGATCGCATTGATAGCTCCGTGCAGCATGCTGACGCCGATCACCAACAGACCGGTGATCATACAGACGATCGCCTTGACGACGTCGTTCGACGTTCCCTGTTGCATCCGTGTCGACAATGTGATCGTCGCGCCGGCCAGTAGTGAGAGGGCGAGCATGACGATGAGTGAAGACTGGTTGATATAGCCGAGCGCCATATCCGCAATCGTTTTGTGGTAATCCGGGAGGGCGATAACGATCAGCCAGGCGAAGACCGCGCCCCCGATCAGGTTCGTCACGAGAGTGGTCAGCCAGAGGCGGAGCACCTGGATCCAATTCGCCTGGCCGGCGATGACGGCGTTGATCGGAAGGAGGAATTCTTCGGTGAAGAGTTCCGAGTGCGCCAGCTTCAATGCCAGAAGGCCGATGCCGAATGCCATCCCGGCGAGGATCGTCGACCCGGTCGCTTGCTTGACGAGCACCATAGCCAAGATGCCGAGCCCGACATCGATGCCGCCGAAGAGCCCGGTGACGATGAGTTCCGGCCATTTCCGGTTGAGCCGCTTGGCGCCCTCAGTGACTGTATTGGCCGCCTCGTCGATGAGGGCGTCTTCGAGATCGAGTTCGTTGCGGCCAAGTCGTTCTCGCTGCTCTTTCTGAGTCATCCCGTCAGTGTAGGGGTCGGGACGCGCTGAAACGCTGGGAATCATCTGCACAATGAGGGCAATCTGCTGCCGCCGGCGAGAGCATGGCGGGGTTCTGCAGCCGTACGTTTGTGCTTGTGGAAGTAGGTGCGAAACCGGGCATCTGGAGCTGGTGACGGGTGTCACAGGTGAATTTCCGGTTTCGAGTTGCACGGTGGCTCTGGGGTGGTCTAGAGTTATATCTCGTTGCCCCGCCGGAAACACCGTCTTCGAGACAGAGTTTCCACCGGGTCTGACCAGGACAAACACGGTTTGATCCGAGGGTTCAGGCGATTGGGTGGGTGACACAA